>CAIYRS010000117.1 GCA_903928685.1 uncultured Methylococcaceae bacterium | reverse complement strand
TTAAACCATTCATGCTTCGACAAGCTCAGCACGAACGGTTTAAGTCTCTGGTTCATATTATTTTTTCCTTAACTTAATGGCAGTGACGCTCCAGCCTTGCGTTTATTCGATTCACAACGCTGGAGCGTTGATGGATGAATTCCCATTTATGCCACAGAGGGTACGCCGGAGCGTGGGAACTATGTCAATTTTTTGGAGATTATGACCGTATTGTTAGCGCAGCATTTTTTAGGTGTGTAGCGTTTTGGGTAAAAAGGTTGTTAACAGAAAACTAAGGTGTTATTTTCTTGCTTCAAAAAAAATGGTAGGCGAAAAATATACGCCGTTTTTTGGGTTTTTTATCACACCTTAAAAGGTTTTTACTTAACGTTGGGCGGCATGATCCGAACACTTCTCCTACTCGTTTTTTTATCCAGTCTTCCGATTATCCTCGCCTCATGCGGAGAGAATAAACATTCGTCGATCGATACGGGATTGCTTTCAACTGACATTCAGATCTCAGTCGCGGAACACGCATTGGTTCTTCCGTTCGTTGCCTTAGATGATTACGCCTACCAAAAACTGTCATTTTCTTTGAACCGGAAGGACGACGGTGAACGGGCTCAAAAAGCGTTAAACCAGTTTCTGCACAATTCGGCAGACTCCAAAAAACCATTGGCACTCGATAGTCTCTCTGTGGTTGTGAGAACATATGGAGGGGATGCCGGCGATATACGAGTGTGTCCGTTGCTAACCCGCGAATGGGCGCGGTCTGTGTGTGACAATCCTTGGGCTGCCATCCAACAGGCGCTTCCCGCCAATCGATTCCAGTTAGTAGATCTGCGTCGTTTGCAGGTCGGAAATACTCGTGGCACGATTAATTGCCGCGACGATAGCAAACCGCGCCGCCCTTTACCGCAAATACCGGGCGAGGCAGTAATGGTCTGTGAAGCAATGGTGTACGGCGGAGACCACGATGAATTTCATAGCGCAGTTATCCGAATCGATGGCGATCTCGGAGCCTTATGGATGGTCTGGCGATATGGGCAAAATGGTGAGACAGCCGAAGAAATGGCAGAGAGAGAAGGAAAAGCGATTGTCGCTTTTGTGCAATATGCGCTTGGGCAGAACGAAGATTTTTTCGCACTCCATGCGGATATGTGCCGTCTACGCCGACCAGGCTCAAATGACAGTCCACACGGGGAAGATTGTAAGCGTGCTACTCTAACATCGCTCAATCGGAATCGATATTTATGATTGGTTGTTGTTTAAGCTTGCCGTTACTATCCAGCCCAACAAGTCGGTCAAAGGAACGCGCCGCCCGTTGGCGGTTTTGAAGTTTAGGTTTTTTATCAACTCGTAATGTGGATTCGCGCCAGCAATCCACCATTTCGAAGCCATAGAATTGTATAAAAGATGGGGTTTGCCTATCAGCGAAAATAACCTACATCACTGTTTTTCCTATCTTTTTATATCATTACAAGAAAACCCTCAAACAATTTCAAACGCAAACACCACGGCAATCAGCGTCATGGTGACTAACGCGAAAATAAAAATCACTTCCGCCCAGCGTTCAAAGCGGGCGGTGCTGCGTTCCAGACGAATGGACAAAAACGACAGTAACGCGCTTAACATAAACAGCAGGCTATCTATCGCCAAGGCTTTATCAATCAGATAACTGACGACATCGGAGGGTTGGCTTTTAACGATGCTGATAACCATAATGCAAACGCCGATCATGGTCGCCGAATTCGGCAAAATGTGGTGGCTTAAATCGTTGTTGTCGCGCTTCATTTCGTGTCCCGTTAAAAAATCAGTGCTGGCTTAGATGGCGGTTTTAGCCCAAGTTCCCCGCCGCCGCGCCATTAGCCCATCGGCAATTATGGTCTTACAGTCCCGCTTGCTATGTCCACTATTTAAAACCTACAAACACTGTCAGGATTTTTAAACCAGCACTTATCTGATAACAATTGGGTACAATAAGCGAATTTTTACAGCGATTATCGTCACCATGTATTTACTCAGGCCGTTTGTTGTCGTTTTCTTGTTTTTGTTAGCCTTCCCCGCCAGTTCGCAATCGCCAAACAATCAATTTTTAGTCCTCAATTACCACGACATTGTTGAAAGCCAAGACCCCACAGACAGCATTGCCGTCAGCATCAAAAATTTCGTTGACCATCTGGATTGGTTAAAAAGCCACCATTACGCCATCATCAGCACCCAACAATTGCTGGACGCTGCCGCTGGCGGTAAGCCGTTGCCCGACAAAGCTATAATGCTGACTTTTGACGACGGCTATAAAAGTTTTTACCAATACGTTTTTCCGCTGTTGAAAAAATATAAGTATCCGGCAACGTTGGCGTTAGTCGGCGCGTGGATGGATGGCAACAACGCCCAAAGCAATCGCCCCAGCCAAGCCTTGATGACCTGGCCTGAAGTGCGCGAAGTGGTGGCTTCCGGTTTGGTGGAGATTGCTTCGCACAGTGACGATTTGCATCATGGTGTCACCGCCAATCCGCAAGGCAATGAACAGGCGGCGGTCAGCACGCGGATTTACGACAACGAATATGATGAATACGAAAAAGATGATGCTTATCGGCAACGGCTGTTCCAGCACATCGGCAAAAGCGCGGATTTCATTTTCCAGAACTTGGCCGTGCGGCCTCGGGTGATGGTCTGGCCTTATGGCGAATACAACGCTATCGCCGTTGATGCGGCAAAAATGGCGGGCTTGGGCATCACCATGAACTTGGAAGACGGCAGCAATACCTTGGCGGACATCAACACCATCAAACGCATCATGATTTATGGCAACCCCAATAGCCATGAGTTTGCCGAATTGATGACCAAACAACGCTTGTCGCGGCAGTTACGGGTGGCGCATGTCGATTTGGATTACATTTACGACGCGGACGAAAAGCAGACCGAAGCCAATTTGGCGCGCGAAGTTGAACGCATTTTGCACAGCGGCGCTAACACCGTTTATCTGCAAGCCTATGCCGACCCCGATGGCGACGGCAATGCCGATGCCTTGTATTTCCCGAATCGCCATTTGCCAGTGCGGCGGGATTTGTTCAACCGCGTGGCGTGGCAATTTAAGTCCATCGCCAAAATGAAAGTGTATGCCTGGATGCCGATTTTGGCGTATCAGGGCAACATCCCCGCGAAATGGTATGTAAAAGAATGGCGCGACGGTAAAGCCCAAGTGCCGCAGCATATTTACACGCGGCTTTCGCCTTTCAATCCAGAAGCCCGCCAGTTCATCAGCGAAATTTACGAAGACTTGGCGAAATATTGCAGTTTTGACGGTTTGCTGTTTCATGACGACGGCATTTTGTCGGACTTTGAAGACGCATCCGATTTGGCGATGAACTTCACCCACGACGTTTGGGGTTTGCCTGCCGATGTCGCCAGCATTCAAAAATCGCCGGAATTACGGCTGCGTTGGGGAAAGCACAAAACCGCTTTGCTCGCCGAATTCACCGACAGCTTGACCGATAAAGTCCGCTATTACCGTCCTGGCATTAAAACCGCGCGCAATTTTTACGCCTTGCCCTTGCTAGAACCGCAAAGTGAAGAATGGTTTGCCCAGTCGTTTCCGGTGTTTTTGGCGCATTACGATTATGTCGCCGTCGAAGCCATGCCGTTTATGGAAAAAGCCAGCAATCCTGAGCAATGGCTAAAGCAATTGGTGGAAAAAACCGCGCAATATCCTGACGGTTTGAAAAAAATGGTGTTTGAATTGCAAACCACCGATTGGGAGAAAAAGCAGAAAATCCCCATGGATACTTTCATCAGCCAACTGGAATTGTTGAAAAAACTGGGGGCGAAGCATATTGGCTATTACCCCGACGATTTTTTTAACGACCAACCGGAATTAAAACGCTTACAACCCGCGTTTTCCGTGATCGTGACGGACAATTAAAACAATGGGCGCATGGGTAGATTCGCTTAACCACTGGTTAACCAGTCAGTGGTGGTTTTGGCAAGAACAGCTGGAAGCCATGCCTTGGCAACAGCTTGAAGAAGCGGTATCGCTGTTTGTTTTTTATTACCCGTTGATAATGGCCTACATTTGGATGATCGGCGGCAGCCTGTATTTTTTCCGCAAAGAATGGCGCAATCCGGCAATACTCAGCGCAACGCCGGAATTGCCCGACTACCCGCCCGTGTCCATCCTCATCCCTTGTTATAACGAAGGCGAAAACATCCGCGAAACCATCAGCCATTTGCTGCACCAGAATTACCCGAATTACGAAATTATCGCCATTAATGACGGCAGCAAAGACAACACTTTGGCAATCTTGCAAGAATTGGCGGCGCAACATCCGCAAGTGCGGGTGGTGAATTTAGCCAGCAATCAAGGCAAAGCGGTCGGCTTACGCACCGCCGCTTTACTGGCGAATAGCGAATATTTGGTCTGCATTGATGGCGATGCCTTGCTGGCGGATAACGCCGTCGCCTGGATGTTGCGGCATTTTCTCAGCAACCCGAAAGTCGGCGCTGTCACAGGCAATCCGCGCATCCGCAACCGCTCCACCTTGCTCGGTAAAATCCAAGTCGGCGAATTTTCGGCGATTGTCGGCATGATAAAACGCGCACAACGCAGCTACGGACGCATTTTTACCATCTCCGGTGTTATCGCCGCCTTCCGCAAATCCGCCTTGCATGACGTGGGTTATTGGAGTCCAGACATGATTACCGAAGACATCGACATCAGCTGGAAACTGCAATTGGCGGGCTGGCAAATCCCCTTTGAAACCCAAGCCTTATGCTGGGTGCTGATGCCGGAAACCTTGAACGGCCTGTGGCGGCAACGCAGCCGCTGGGCGCAAGGCGGAGTGGAAGTGCTGATACGCTATTTTTCCTCGCTGTTTAACCGCCGCGCCTTGCCGATGTGGCCTTTGTATTTGGAATGCTGCATCAGCTTGCTGTGGTCATTGACGGTGCTGCTGTTGATACTGCTCGCTCCGCTGCATGTCTGGCTGGACAACCCACAAGCCATGCTGGGCGATTTATCGCCGAGTTGGACCAGCATGTTATTAAGCATCACCTGCCTGCTGCAATTTGCCGTCAGCCTCAGCATTGATGCCCGCTACGAACAGCAATCCGGCGGCAGATATTATTATTGGATTATTTGGTACCCGATTGTGTATTGGCTAATCAACATCGGCACAGCGGTTAATGGCTTCATTAAAGCCGTGCGGAAAAAACGCGGGCAACGCGCGGTTTGGGTGACTTTGGACAGAGGCTTAAAAGATCATGCAAAAACTCATCATCAATAAACCGCATTTGCAATCCAAATTGCAAAAATGCGGCGCTTTTTGCGTCGCCGCATTCAGCTGGCTGCTTTGGCTGTATTTTTTGTTACCGCTGCTGACTTTGGCTGGCTGGCTAATGGGCGTAAAAAGCCTGTCCAACGAAGTCCGCTGGTTCGGCGGCTACAAAACTTTGCTGGAATTGTTGCAGATTTACGGCGGGGTGGTTGGAGTGATTGCGTTGTTGTGGATTGTTTGGAGCTTGTTAAGAAAGTTCGTTAAGCCGCCCGCCGCCAACGCTAAGCCTGTCGTTGATAACCAACAACTCTGCGGCTATTTCCAAATTGATGCTGAACAGTTGGCGCGAGGTAAAGCTGCCAAGTTAGTCACCGTAAGTTTTGATGAAAGCGGGCATATTAAGGCGATACGTGAGGGTTAGGTAGGAGCGATACAGCACCGGAGTGAAAAAACAGGTTTTTTCACATTGTGCCTTTTATGCCCTTTGGATACAGCATCCTATGTAGCGCATCTTATCGAGTGTAGGGTGGGCAATGCTTTTCTGCCCACCTTTTGCGGCATGATTGATTGGTGGGCAGAAAAGCGTTGCCCACCCTACATGACTGCCGAAAAAGCAGCCGAAGGCAAATGCGGCGCCAAAGGCGAAGAAAAAATAAACGAAGTAGCGAAGTGGGCAAAATAGCGCAGCTTGTTCCTCCGCATAGAACCCCGAACATATGGTGCAATGCCCGCTGGTTATTGCGTCCTATCGCGTTATGGCTGGGCTTAGCGAACACAAATGCCAAGCAAAAGCTTGGGTACACGACACCCGTCCTAGCAACGAAAAGCCACACTAGGCTTTTATATTTAAGTTAGGCATAGATGGAAATGGAGTTATGAAAAATTATTATTCATTTGTTGGAAGTGATGTAGGCTCATGGAGCGTGACTGACCAAAATACAATAATTGGATCCCCACTTGAACGAGTGCAAAGAATTGAAGTGGTTAACGCGCCGCTTAATAATTTGGTTGAGCGAGGTATCTGGGCATTACAAGGTTTTACAAGTAATGTGCGTTACGCCAATCGAAATGAAATTATTAAGCTCCAATCAGTACAAGAGGGTTTAAATAGAAAAGAATCCGTGTGCGCCGCCCTTATTCCCATCAAGAAAAATGCAGCATGGTGGTCTATGTCTCAGGATGAACGTAGGGCTATTTTTGAAGAACAATCGCATCATACTGAAATCGGTTTAGGTTATCTTCCCGAAATTGCCCGTCAACTTCACCATTCGCGTGACCTTGGCGAACCGTTTGATTTCATAACATGGTTTGAATTTGCACCAGAACATACGGAATTATTTAATAACTTACTTGAAAAGTTACGGGCAACAAAAGAATGGCAATTTGTTGAACGTGAAATTGATATTCGCTTAGCGCGCTAGCCCGAAGCGCGCAATAACCAACGGGCATTGCGCCGTATGTTGGGAACTAACGAAAACAATTCTATCACAGGCCAGATTTTTGCCTTTTACCCAGTCCTTGTAGGTTGAGTTAGGCAGGCCAAATTGGTGGCTTCGATGTGTTGGGTTACGGCTATCGCCTAACCCAACCTACGCGTCTAAAACAATTTTTCACAGCAATACCAACGCCAGCACTCTGCGAACCGATTAACCGAATCACCTCAACAACCAATTTACCACCACCGCCACCAATCCCAGCGGTTGAAATCCACCAGGGCTGGTTTATTTAAACCACCCTCGCCTTGCCATAATAATCCCGTTTGTTTCCACCGCGTCCATAGAAAAAAATAATCCCCATTTTTTTCAATCTGTTATCTACAGGCATTGGATATTGCTTTAAGCACGACAAGTTGGCTTGGCAATTGCTTTAATGCTTAGTTAATCACTGCAAACAGCGTTCTCTGCTATCAACAACAGTGCATAAACAGTCAATAATTGACCTTAATTAGAGGATAAATGATGAGTATTAGCAGCCAATCTGCATTACCAAAAACCGGATTTGCAGGTTTAAAAGAAAACTGGAAGGGCGATTTACTGTCCGGTTTCTTGGTGTTTTTAATTGCCATGCCTTTGTGTTTGGGCATTTCCATGGCTTCCGGCTTTCCGCCTTCTGCCGGGATTATCACTGCCATTATCGGCGGCATTTTGGTATCACGTTTAAGCGGCTCGTTCGTCACCATCAACGGCCCGGCGGCGGGTTTGATTGTGGTGGTTTTGGGCGCGGTACAATCGCTGGGCGAAGGCGATGCCATGGCGGGCTACCGCTACACCTTGGCGGCTATCGTGGTCGCCAGTGTCTTCCAGATTTTAATGGGCTTTTTTAAAGCCGGACGCTTAAGCTCATTTTTTCCGGCATCGGTTGTACACGGCATGTTGGCGGCGATTGGCATCATCATCATGACTAAACAGATTTTTGTGGTGATGGGTAGCTCGCCAGAAAAAGGCAGCAGCTTGTTTTCAACCATGGCGCAAATTCCGCAAGGTTTGATGAATTTAAACCCAGAAATTGCCATTATCGGCGGCACTGGTTTGGTGATTTTGATTATCTGGTCGATGCTGAAAAACCCGTTGTTAAAAATGATTCCTGCGCCGTTGGTGGTGGTTTTGGTGGGTATTGGCTTGGGCAATTATTTTGATTTGGAACATGAACATATGTACTTGTTCTTACCGGATGCCAGCTTTTTACCGCATCACGAAGCCACCGTTGGCCCGAAATTTTTGGTCGCCATTTCCGATAATTTCATGTCCAGCTTTTACTTCCCTGATTTCTCCAAATTTGCCACGCTGGAATTTTGGGAAGCCGTGGTCAGTATCTGTTTAGTGGGTAGCTTAGAAAGTTTATTAAGTGCGATGGCGGTGGATAAATTGGACCCTTACAAACGCCATTCCAATTTAGATAAAGATTTGACTGCCGTCGGTGCCGGTAATTTATTAGCGGGTTTGGTTGGCGGCTTGCCGATGATTGCCGAGATTGTCCGTAGTTCTGCCAACGTCAGCAATGGCGCAAAAACTGGCTGGGCGAACTTTTTCCACGGCCTGTTTTTATTGTTGTTCGTGGCCTTGTTCCCTCGCTTAATCCACAGCATTCCCTTGGCTGCCTTAGCTTCTTTGTTAGTGTTTACTGGCTTCCGTTTGGCGTCACCGAAGGAATTCGGCAAGGTGTTAAATTTGGGCAAAGAACAAATGCTGATCTTTGTTATCACCATTATTGGCGTGATAGCCACCGATTTATTGGTGGGTGTGGCGATTGGTATCGTGACTAAAATCATCATCCATTTAGTGCGCGGCGTTAAGCTGAGCAACTTGTTCAAAATAGATTTTGAAGTACGCAAAACCAGCGCCGACCAAGTAATGGTAGAAATCAGCGGCGCGGCTATTTTCTCTAACATGTTGAAATTAAAAGATGCGGTATTGGCAATCGAAGCGGGCAAAACCGTGACTTTCCAATTAAATAACGCTTACATGCTGGACCATTCGGTGATGGAATTCTTCCACGATTTCCAACACGATTACGAAGGCAAAGGCGGAAAATGTCTTTTTGAAGGCTTGGAATACCACCAAGCTTATGCCGACCATCCTTTAGCAGCTCGTCGTATCGTTCAGTGGGATTGATTCTTTAAAGGAGTCGCTGAATAAAGCCTTCGACAAGCTCTCAGGCCGAACGGTAACTAATTGATTCCGTTCGTGCTGAGCTTGTCGAAGCATGAATGGAATCAATTAGTTCAGCGATTCCTATACAAACCTTTCAGTTTTTGGAGCGCGGGCATCTTGCCCGCAACTAGCGGG
>CAIYRS010000116.1 GCA_903928685.1 uncultured Methylococcaceae bacterium | reverse complement strand
TTACCAAGCCTCCACCTCAGAGCTTTACGGACTGGTACAAGAAATACCGCAAAAAGAAACCACGCCGTTTTATCCGCGTTCGCCGTATGCCGTCGCCAAACTATACGCCTACTGGATTACCGTTAATTATCGTGAAGCTTACAACATGTACGCCTGTAACGGCGTGCTGTTTAACCACGAATCGCCACGCCGGGGTGAAACTTTTGTTACCCGCAAAATAACCCGTGGACTCAGTAATATCGCCATGGGTCTGGAGCAGTGTTTATTCATGGGTAACATGGATTCACTCAGAGACTGGGGACACGCCAAGGACTTTGTGCGCATGCAATGGATGATGATGCAACAAGAACAACCCGAAGATTTTGTTATCGCCACCGGCGTGCAATACTCGGTACGGCAGTTTATTGAAATGGCCGCCGGCGAACTGGGAATAACTATTCGTTGGAAAGGAACAGGCGTTGACGAAAAAGGTTTTGTTGATGCGATTCAAGGCAACAAAGCCCCCGGCTTAAACGTCGGACAAACCATCGTCGCCATTGATCCCCGTTATTTTAGACCCGCTGAAGTAGAAACCCTGTTGGGTGACCCCAGCAAAGCCAAAGAAAAACTGGGTTGGGTACCGCAAATTACTTTGCAGGAAATGATCGCTGAAATGGTTGAGTGTGATCTTGATGAAGCCAAAAAACATGCCCTGTTAAAAGAACAAGGCTTTAACGTTGCGGTTAGTCGGGAATAACCGCATGACTGATAAACAACAAAAGATTTATGTTGCCGGACACCGTGGCATGGTGGGAACCGCCCTTGTTAAGCAGTTACATGACGCAGGCTATCAAAACACCGTCGTGCGCACCCATGCCCAACTGGACTTAACCGACCAAGCCTCTGTGCGTGATTTTATGCAGCAAGAACAGCCGCAGCAAGTAATCTTGGCGGCGGCCAAAGTGGGCGGCATTCATGCCAACAACACGTATCCTGCTGAATTTATCTACCAAAACCTGATGATGGAAGCCAACATCGTTCATCAAGCCTGGGCGATCGGTTGCCGGCAACTCCTGTTTTTGGGCAGCTCCTGTATTTACCCCAAACTGGCCACCCAACCCATGCAAGAAAGTGCCTTGTTGACCGGCACCCTGGAAACCACCAATGAACCTTATGCCATTGCCAAAATTGCCGGTATCAAACTGTGTGAATCTTACAACCGTCAGTACGGCACCGATTATCGCTCAGTGATGCCGACCAATCTTTATGGCGAAAATGACAACTTTCATTTAGAAAACAGTCATGTTATTCCCGCCATGATCAGAAAGTTTCATGATGCCAAAACCAGCCAAGCACCCACCGTTACCCTTTGGGGCACCGGCACCGCCATGCGCGAGTTTTTGCATGTAGACGATATGGCCGCTGCCTGCTTGCATGTGCTGGGCTTAAGCAAAGAACATTATCAAGCTTGCACCGAACCCATGCTGTCACATCTTAATGTCGGAACCGGCACAGACGTGACCATTCGTGAATTGGCGGAAACCATTCAGAAAGTGACGGGTTATCAAGGTGATATTATCTGGGATAGCAGCAAACCGGATGGAGCACCCAGAAAGTTGATGGACGTCAGCAAAATAAAATCACTGGATTGGCAACCGCAGATAACGCTGATCGATGGCTTGGCCAGCACCTATCGCTGGTTTGTTGAACACCAGGGTGAATTTAAGGCGCAATAGATAGCTGGCTTGGAGAAATAAACAGGGAGCGCCGATTCGGCTTTTTTAAAGATGCCAAGCTGGGGCTTGGCGTTCCTGGTCACTTTTACAACACGGTTAAATGATCGCTACTTTCGGTATGAACCAAATCACCACTGCGTTGCAAAACAAAATAACCGCGTCTTAACGCTTCTTGTTTGGCATCATCATTAATGTGGAAGGCAGCTATAGCGCCATATTGCTTAAATGCCTGGTAGATTGGAAATAACTTTTTAAAATTTCTCATTTTACGATCCAACTTGTCCAGATCATTGGTATGCGCTTTGTACTTTACTTCAACAACGGCAATGGCATCACCATTGGTCATGACTAAATCATATTCTTCCTGAATTTGACCCCGATGCTTTTCCATATTTTTCACCACATCATCGAAGTGAATTTTCCCTAAGTGATTGTCTTTTATCAGGCTTTGAAAAAAGAATTCCTCGGCAACATCACCCTGGTTTTTACCGATATTACCCAGATTAATACCAATACGC
>CAIYRS010000115.1 GCA_903928685.1 uncultured Methylococcaceae bacterium | reverse complement strand
TTGCCGGGTAAAAAATCTTTTATACGTTCCCATTGGTCATCCCTTAAAACAGTTCGATCCATGATTTTTCCAAGGCAAATGGATATTAGAACACATCAATAGGGCTTATTTGTTTAGAATTGGTTGAGAACGCTCCCTAAGCCATATCAACTTTTCGGCAAGGTAAATACGCTTACCGATGCCACCAACAACTCCGATAAATTCACCAGCAATTGCGTTTGTACGCCTTGGTCTTGCAACTGGTCGTAAGTGTCTTCGGTGCTTTTTTGAATCTGTTTGGCTCTATCTAACAAGCGGCGCGAAACTTCAGATTGGTTAGTAGAATTTGTTGAGATGGTTTGTACTAATTGCACCAAATCCGCTGTGGTATCGCGGGTTTGGCGCATTTCATCACCTGCTTGTTGGGCAAGCTCGGTACCTTTTACCACCTGGCTGATGGCGTTGTTCATGGTGGTGACAGTATCCGCAGTTTCTACCTGGATATTATTGACCAGCTCAGAAATCTTGGAGGTTGCTTCGCGGGAGTTTTCCGCCAATTTTTGTACCTCGTTGGCAACCACTGCAAATCCACGACCTGCCTCACCCGCAGATGCCGCGTGCATGGAGGCGTTTAACGCGAGGATGTGAGTACGTTCAGCAATGTCGTTGATAAGATTAACCACACCGCCAATTTCTTGGGAACGCTCACCTAGGCGTTTAATACGTTTTTCTGTCTCGCGAATGGTGTCGCGAATCGCGTTAATACCTTGGATAGTATCCAATACCGTTTCTTGAGCTTTATCAGTGTTTTTAATGGCTTTTTCCGCTGCATCGTTACAGGAAGCCGCCAGCTTAGAAATCCCTGTCATTGCCGTAGATGCCGCACTCAACTCCGCTGCGGCGCGTTCAACTTCGCGTTTTTCTTCTGCCGCCACGTCAATAACCACGCCAGATTGGCTTTGCACTTGTTGCGACGCTTGGGCAACTTCTTCGGCAATCTGTACAACCCTGCCCATCACTTTAGCAATCTCTGTCGCCAGCAGGTTTAAGGCATCCGCCAATGGCCCGGTAACGTCTTCCGCCACTTCGGCGCGGATGGTTAAGTCTTTTTGCGCCAGTTGCGCCACCGACATCAATAAATCAACGATAGAGTTGTTTAACAGGTCATTTTCCTTTTCAATTTTTTGTCTTGCACTTTCACGTTGATCCATCATCTGGTCAAATTGCGAACCCAAAACCCCAATTTCATCAGTACCGGCTAAATTTGCCCGTACGCTATTGTCACCTGCCCTTAATTTCTGCATAACGCTGACCAGATAGCCCACTGGTCGGGTGATTGAGTTAACAATCATCAAGGCAACCAAAAAGAACACCAGAATCAAACCCAAGATAATCATTGATACGGTAATTAAGTTCTGATTATCCTCTTTGATCTGTTCGCTAAAAATGTTATCCAATTCAACGATACCGGTATCCATGACTTTATACATCTCATCGATGGCTTGGGTATAAGCCTTGAAGTAATCGCTGGATGAATAACTGGGTGAGGTTTTGTTGATAATTTCATTTTCAGAAAGCTGAATGACTTTGTTAACCAGAACCGTCGCATCAGTTAGCTGTTTTTGTAAGCCTGTTGCTTGGTTATTGTTAATTTTTTGAAATTTATCAAAATCGCGGGTTGCCGAATATAAATGGGTGTCGGCAATACTGACCATCAAGCTTAATTGCCTTCTATCTTGCAAGCTGAGGGAATACGTCGGCGCAGTATCATCTTTTTCTTTAACCGCTGCTTGTTTGGCGATTTTTGCCAATAAGCCTGCGCCCCAACCTCTAGCTTGACCTAAATATTCTGTCAAAACGGGGCTATCAACCACCACTGCCCGCATCAGAAAATAGGATTCTGCATTTGGGTCTAATGACAAGCCGTAGTCATCGACTAATAAATCCAATTCTTCTAAGACTTTAGCAATCAATTGCGTATGTGCCTGAAAATTCTCGGTAGCAGTGCCTGAATGCGCTGCCAATTTTTGGGTGATTTTTGGCCAATCTTGCTTTATTACTTCCCATTTTTTTATTAATTCAGGATCATCAATGGTTTTTGTTAATTCATCAAAGCCATGAATACTTTCATCAACCAAGGTTTTATTGATGCCAACTTCAGATGCCATGGCGGTATTACCGTTTAGCAATCCCGTTGAAGAGCCACGATGCTTGGGTATGGCTTGTAACAATACCAATAAGGCTTTTGCGGGTTTTAAGCCAGCCTGCTCCCGTTTTATGACATCTATTTTTTGTTGTTGATTATCAACGTAGGAATAAAACGCCACACCAACCAGTGCAAACATTAGCACCGCCAGTATGAAAAATTTTTGCCCTAACGATAATCGGCTAAATGGATTGGTAGTTTCAGTTGTCATGATGGAAACTCTTGGTTTGTATTAAAGTGATTCTTAAATGCTATAAATAGGTGATTAGGTCTATCTACTCGCTAAAAATGTGTGTTGAGGCGCTCAGCATTACGCCATTGCCGGAGTTGCCAATGCCATTTGGATGTTTTCCAGCAAATCATCTTCACGCACTGGCTTTACCAAATAAGCATTAACGCCTGCTTCTTCTGCCAATTTACGGTGTGCCTGGGTGGTGCGTGAGGTAATCATAATGACGGGCAAGTGTTTAATATTCTCTCGGCTACGGATATGGGTAGCGAGTTCAAGGCCATTCATACGCGGCATTTCCAAATCGGTCAGGACAATATCGGGGATAAATTCAACGAGCTGGTCAGCAGCGTCCATTCCGTCCCGTGCGGTTTTTACTTGAAAGCCTGCATCTTCCAATAATTGTTCCAAAGCACGGCGCTGGCTAAGTGAATCATCTACGACTAAGACGGTGGGCAAATGCGAGGCCGGGCTTGCTATGAAGCTATCGTCACTCAGGTCTTGGTTGGCATAAAGGCTAGCATCCGCTGTGCGAATCAATTCGGGTAAATCCAACACTGGAGCAACTGAGCCGTCACCCATAATTGCCGCGCCGGTATACCCTGGGATTTTTTTGATGTAATGCCCCAAGTTTTTGATAATGACATCTAAGCTGTCGGTAATGGCATCTAATAACACCGCAGTGATTTGCTCGTTATTTTGTACTAACAACACAGTGTGTAATTTTTTTGCCGACCTATCTGGAACGCTAATATTCATTAAATTAGCCAAATACACGGCGGGATAATTGTCATCTTGTAGCTGTAAATAGAAACGCCCATCGTGCAAGCTAAGCGCATCAGCGGCAACAAACAGTATTTGCTTGATACCTTTACTGGAAACGGCGACTTGATACGAACCAATTTGGGTGAGCAAGGCATGGGCGCGGCTAAGTGGCAATGGAATACTCATTGCCACGTCAAGGCCTTTTCCATACTCAGATTGCAGGCTTAACGTACCGCCTTGGGTAAGCACTTGGTGATGTACCACGTCCATACCGACACCACGCCCGGAAGTTTGGGTGGTTTGTGTGCGGGTGGAAAAATTTGGCTTTAAGATCAAGCGTTTTAATTCATCTTCAGACACTTGTTGGTCGGGGGCAATTGCGCCACGACGTTCAGCAGCGGCGCGGATGGCGGCGTAATCCAAGCCTTTGCCATCATCTTGGATACGCACCACAATATTGTTGCCATCCCGATCAAAGCTGATAGCGATGTTGCCATGTGCCGATTTGCCTAAGGCGATGCGGCTGTCTTCATCTTCGATACCGTGGTCAACCGCATTACGCAACAAGTGCATCAACGGGTCTATCAAGTTATTTAAGGTATCGCCATCGACCAGCAAATGCTCACCTGAAACTTGTAATTGGCATTGCTTACCCGTTAACCGCGACGTTTGCCGTAAACTTCTTTGTAAGCGCTGGCTGATAGAAGAAACCGGCACCAACCGGGTTTTCATGATGGTTTCTTGGGTTTCATTGACTAAACGTTGCTGGTCTTCTAACAACCTGCCCATTTCTTCCAACTCCCTGCCCGTATCTAAGCTAAGTTCCCTGGCATCAAATGCCGCTTCAACCATGCGGCGGCTGGCGGTATGCAATTCGCTGTATTGATCCATTTCTAAGGTATCAAAAGCGCTTTCTTGATTGAGAAATTTACCTGCTAAGTCTTTTAAATCAACCAACTGCTCCAATTCATCAGACAGATGCCTTAATAATTGGAATTGCTTTTCCATGGCTTGCAGATGATTTTTCATCCGCTTTAATCGCTCATTGGCTTGGGTATTGAAGATAATATTTTCGCCAGCGGCACGGAACAGTTCATCGAGCTGTTCGGCGGCAACTCTGACGAAATTGGCTTGCTGTTTTTCTGCTATTTCTGGCGTGTCATCGCTTTGCGAGCTTACGGCTAAATCTATTGATGCCACCGATATGCCCTCGGATGCAGCAACTACTACGCCAGGTTCAACACAGATGGTAGCTATATCAAAATCTTGGCTGCTGATTTTATTCGCCCAATCCAACACATTTTGCAGGACATTGATCGCATCCGGCGGCGCTGGCATATACGCCGTCACCGCTTCTGTCATGGCTTCCAAGCAATCTGCGGCATCGATTAAGACATTTAACAACGCGGAGGTAGGCAATAATTTTGCTTGGCTACAAATAACTAAAATATCTTCCAGATAATGGGTAAGCTGGGCTATGCCCTTAATACCGACAGTATTCGCCGCACCTTTTACGGTGTGCGCTACCCGTTGGGCAATTTCAAGATCGGCTAAGTTGGCGTGGTTTTGTAAATTTTGAATCGCTGAGGAAAACTGCTGGGTTTGAATAGGCAATTCTTGCAACAAGATGTCCAATAATTCTTGGTTTACGTCATTCGGTAAATCCAGCGAAACATCTTCTGGTTCGGCTATTTGCTTTAACTGCGCCGCTTCATTAAACAGGCTATCTGCATCAGCACCTTGCAACTGCATTAATATGGCTGCCGCCGTTTCCATATCCAGCTCTAAAGGCCAATCAGTAACACCTAGTTGGGCCAATAATTGCATACTGGCTTGGGTATCTTCGACGTCATCCAGATAGCTTTTAACATTGGCAATCCAGGTGCTTAAGATTGCTTGGTGACTTTCCGTAAACGGCATTTCACTGTCAGTAAAACAGCGGAAATTAGCTTCAACATGTCCGCAAATTAATGCTAAACCATTAAATCCAGCGGTCTGGGAGAGATTTATAAAGCGTTGCAGGTCTTCAGTTATTTGTTGTAAACCAGCACTATCGGTAGCCGCTGGTTCGACGCTTAATACCGAAAGCCGCTGCTCGATTAAATCGGCCTCCATGATTAACAACTCTAAGAATTCGGCTGCGTCATTGCCTAGTTCAATAGAAGTGTCCGCCATTAGCCAGTCATCATCAGCTAACAAATCCATTGCAAATTCTGGTTCATTAAAATCAGCATCGCCGAGAAGATTTTCTTCACTATCGGCGGATGCCAACAAATCCATCATCAATTCTGGCTCATGAAATTCGCCATCACCAAGTAGATTTTCTTCAACATCGGCGGATGCCAACAAATCATCATCTATCATGACAACATCTGGGCTTATTTCACTGATGAGCTGGGCAGTTAATTGCTCTAACTCTTCGGGGAGCAAACCTAGTTGCAATTCTTCAAGGCCAAGCACAGAGGTGATGGCAGTTGCGGCTTCGGTTGATCCTGCCAAATAGTCTGAAAATATGGCAGGCAAGCAATTTAATTGCGTTAATAACTCAGCCGATAGCAATTCTTCAGACAATGGCGAACAGGCTTCAACAAGCAGCGATGCCACATCTTGCAAGCCATAGTAGGGGTTTTCGGTGTTTGTGGTGATTACGGTTATTGCATCTAAGCATTGCCCTAGGCTTAATATTTCAGCCTGTTCAATCGCTTCAGGAAAATCAATATCAGCATTAGTTTCAATGGCTATGTCAGTCATTGAAGCGACATTTGCTGGGGATTCATTAACCAGTTGCTCGCTTAGTTGCCCTAACTCTTCGGGAAGCAATCCAAGTTGCCAGCCATCAAGGCTGAGTGTATGGGAAATTTTTAGGCAGGCATCGGAAGCGCCGGAAAGATATTCGGCGAATAAGATAGGTAATCGGGCTAGTTCTGGCTGTAATGGTGCGCTTAACAATTCTGTCGTCGATAATTGCGAACACGCTTCTATCATCAGTAAGCCGACATCCTGTAAACCGTAATAGCCTTCACTTCCCGCATGTTCTGCTAATGCGGCAATGGCTTCAAGGCATTGTTCTAGGCTTGTTGATGTAACAATTAAATCTTCATCTGCGACATCACGGGTTATTGGCGATGTTTCTGTCATAGCATTTGCCCTTTAATGGCAACTTGCTTTCCTAAGCTGGCAAATAATTGCTCGTAGCGCACTTTCAGCCACACTTGGTTTTCATGCTGATAGGCGTTATTGACATTATTTTGCAGCCATTCCGGTAAGGATGGCGACATTTGCACAGGCTGGCCTATGCCGTTTAACAACTTTGGATAGCCATCTATCCATAAGGCAATGGTTTTATCGCCACGATCTATGGCAAATAAATAACGTTTTTGGGATGGGTTGATTGATTCACCTAACAACAGACTTAAATCAAAAACCGGAATGATATTGCCGCGATTATTTAGTAAGCCAGAAAACCAAGGCTTAACGTTGGGGATGGCGTTAATCACGGAACGCTCTATGACTTCACAGTGTAAGCTAACAGGTAGTAAAAAACCGATAGCGCCAATTCGGAAACCGAGTTGCATTTCATCGGTAGTAGCTTGATTTTCTGCTGGCAATACGGGCTTATTGTGCATTGCCAACGACTGATTTACTGCATGATGCCCGGTTAAATCGGCATATTCTGTGTCCATATTCAATCCATTTTAAAATGCTGACAACACGGCGGTAATTTCATTGGCCTCAAATGGTTTGGCAATCAAATCTTTGCCACCTTGCATTTGTGCCCAGAGACGATCAGCCCGCTGGCTTTTCGAGCTGACAAAAATGACCGGAATATCTTTGGTTTCAGGATCATCGCGTAATTTACGGCAAGCAGCGTAGCCATCCATGCCTGGCATGACAATATCCATAAAAATCAAATCGGGTATTTCTGCTTTGGCAATGGTGATGGCCTCTTCGCCATCGCTTGCTGTAAAAATGAGACACATAATGTCTTTAAGCGCATTTTTTAAATTGGTTTGATCGGTGAGTGAGTCATCACAGATAAGTATTTTTTGAATTGCCATAAAATTCCCTTACTAAATTCAATTATTAACAACAGAGCAAGTAAACGCTGACACGCCGCTATCAATAATAGGCAAAATATAGCCTTTCACTATTATTTAATTCACACATGTTTGTCGGATAGCCATGCTAGCACCCGCAAACTTAACTTTTGGAAAGCCGTTTCTTCAACGGGCTTGGTAAGATAGGTTGTGCATCCCGCCATAATGCCTTTTACCTCATCTAACGGTGAGGTTTTGCCGGATACCATGATAATTGGGGTTTTTTTATATAACGGGTTTTTCCGCAATTCTGTACAGGCCTGATAGCCATCCATGCCTGGCATCATGACATCTAAGAAAATAAGGTGATATTGATTTTCAGCCGCCATAGCTAAAGCCGCCTCGCCACTTTCTGCGAAATCAATCTCGCCAATCTGTTCCAATGTTACTAGCTTTAGCTCTAAGGATTTTTGGATGGCGATACTGTCATCGACCACTAAAGCTCGGTATTTTTTAACTGAACTGACCTGAGGTTTTACTGCCGCACTAACAGTGGCTTGCTCGATTTCAGCTTTAACAGTTTCATCTTTAACAGCAGGTTTAACCAAAGCTTGTACCAATTCCAACTTAGGTGGTTGAAGATTGGTAGGCAGCAACGCTGTAGGTAAAGATTTGGCAGGCGTAGCGAAAGCAATGCTATCGAATACTGCCATTAATCTGGAAGCAGTCAACATCCCACGTATATGGTATTTAGGGGCATCTTGCAAAGGCAACTGGCTTACAGCAACGACTTCTGCATTGGCGCATACGCCATTCAAGAGAATGTCTTTTTTTCTTACGGCTAAGGGGTTGTCAAAATTGACCAGTAAAATACCAATTGCTTGATCGTTAGCAGTAGCCAGTTTGTAACGCCTTTTACCTAGCCGATCTTGCTGAAAAAGTAGCTTGAATTTTTCTTCAATGCCCGCACCAAAACCTAAAATAGCTACCAACGCTTCTGCTTCCAACTGCTCGTCCGTATCCTGATGTGGTTGATATAAATTATTCGCTTGCATATCGCCCCCTGGCTAATAAAATCCTATAAACCGCTAATGGCATACAACTGACACCTCACTAAACAAAGGATACGCAGGGGAATACCCAGCAGCCAAACCAATGTATGTGTTGTGGCTCATTGCTTACCCTTGAATAAGGATATGCAAGAAACACGCCATATAACCATAGTCCATAACTACTATTTCTGCCAAGAAAATCACTAAAATTATTGATGTGCGTTGTTTACAATCGGTGGTTAATAGCATGATATTAATCGCTATTTGTAGTTATTGAAGGCATTATAAAAACCGATTTTTATTGCCAATTAATCAAAATACTTGACCGAAGCCAGCGCACCATATCAATGCAAATCCCTTCCAAAATGCTTAAATTTGATGCTCTATTGTGCGAACATCCAGCAAATCCACACAATGGCTGGGTTTTTACGGCAAATCTTGCACAACACCCCACAAACCCTTTCCGTTAACGATCCCAACAAGCCATTGCTTGAACTATGTTAAAATTTGGCAATTTTTTAAAGCAGGTCGAGCTATATGAGCATTAAATCAGATAAATGGATACGCCGGATGGCGGAAGAACACGGGATGATTGAGCCTTTTGAACACAATCAAGTGAAGACGTCTGAACGCGGAAAAGTGATTTCATACGGGACATCAAGTTATGGCTACGATGTCCGTTGTTCCGATGAGTTTAAGATTTTTACCAATATCAATTCAGCCATTGTTGATCCGAAAGACTTTGATTCCAATAGCTTTGTCGATGTTAAGTCCGATGTCTGCATCATCCCGCCTAATTCCTTCGCGTTGGCAAGAACCGTGGAGTTTTTTCGCATACCAAGGGAAGTTTTGACCATCTGCTTAGGTAAATCAACCTACGCAAGATGCGGGATTATTGTCAATGTAACGCCTTTAGAACCCGAATGGGAAGGCCATGTGACGCTGGAGTTTTCTAACACTAGCCCACTGCCGGCGAAAATTTATGCCAACGAAGGTGTCGCGCAAATGCTGTTTTTTAGCGGGGACGAGGTTTGTGACACCTCATATAAAGACAGGAACGGTAAATACCAAGGCCAATTAGGCGTCACTTTACCAAAAGCATAGCCTTAAAACACAACAGGGAAGCTATGCTTCCCTGTTGTTATCGCTTAACGCTTAACCAAAAGCTTTATTCAGATTTTGGTCTTGTACGTCTTGGTGGTAAAGCAAATTTCTTCTTCGCTTTCTCCGCTGGCATACTGCCATCCATTTTAGAAATATTTAATGGCTGCCCGACTACTCGGATTTTCTTCAGCTCATTTATCAATTCCTTAGGCATACCCGCTGGCAATTCAACGGTACTGTAATCGTCTTCGATTTTTATACGGGCGATATGCTCACCAGAAATGCCCGTTTCATTGGCGATAGCACCAACAATATTGCCTGGTTTTACACCGTGGGAATGACCGACTTCAATACGGAACAACTCCATTTCTATATCAGCACCGCCAAAGGCACGACGCGGCTTGCGTTCACGCTCTGGCCGATCACCACGGTCGCGGTCATTGCGGTCACGATCATTGCGATCTGATCTTACAGGACGGTCGAATTCTTTTTCTTTGGCTTTTTTAGGTGGATTTTGCATTAGCAATGGCGTATCACCTTGCACCAACTTAGCTAATGCCGCCGCAATTTCAATTGCAGATACATTGTGTTCCTGTTGATATTGCTCCAATAACTGGCTGAAAAAACTCAATTCTTCGGCAGCTAAGGTATCGGTAATATTTTGTTTAAACTTAGAAATACGCTTATTGTTGATAACTTCGGTTGAAGGCAAGCCCATTTCTTCAACTTTTTGTTTGGTAGCTTTTTCAATGTTTAATAACAGCTTGCGTTCTCTAGGGGCGATAAACAAAATCGCATCACCTGTACGTCCTGCACGTCCTGTTCTACCAATACGATGCACGTAAGATTCGGTATCGTAAGGAATATCGTAATTGACCACATGGGTAATACGGTCTACGTCCAAACCACGGGCAGCAACGTCGGTGGCAATCAAAATGTCCAATTTGCCGTTTTTCAGGTTATTGATAGCTCTTTCACGCAACGCTTGTGACATATCGCCATTAATAGCAGCGGCGGAATAACCACGCGCTTCTAATTTTTCAGCCAATTCCACCGTTGCAGTTTTGGTTCTAACGAAAATAATCATCCCATCAAAGGTTTCCACTTCCAAGATGCGGGTCAACGCATCCAGTTTATGAACACCACTGACCACCCAATAACGCTGGCGAATGTTTTCCGCCGAGGCATTGGTCACTTTGATGGTAATTTGTTCTGGCTCATGCAAATATTCGTTGGCGATTTTACGGATCACTGTCGGCATAGTCGCAGAAAACAACGCAATTTGGCGCTCATCCGGCGTTTGCTCAAGAATCCATTCAACGTCATCAATAAAGCCCATACGCAACATTTCATCCGCTTCATCAAGCACTAAGGTGCTTAATCCAGTCAGGTTCAAAGTGCCTTTCCGCATGTGATCCATCACCCGGCCTGGGGTACCAACAACCACATGGGCGCCGCGTTTCAGCTGACGTAATTGGGTGCTGTAATCTTGTCCGCCATAAATAGGCAAAACATGGAAGCCTTTAAGGTGCGCGGCATAACGCTGGAATGCCTCAGCAACCTGAATAGCCAGTTCCCGCGTCGGGGCTAACACCAAAACTTGCGGGTCTTTTTGTTTAAGATCGATACGCGATAAAATAGGCAATGCGAACGCAGCGGTTTTGCCTGTTCCTGTTTGCGCTTGTCCCAATACATCTTTGCCTTGCAACATGAAGGGAATAACTTGTGCCTGAATAGGCGAAGGTGTTTCATAACCGACATCTTCAAGTGCTTTAAGCACCGGATCAATCAGTGCCAAATCACGAAAAGAGGGTAATGTAGAAACATCATTGAGCATGGATTTACCTGTAGGAAAAAGAGAATGCGCGGATGCGCTTAGAAGTATTCATTTAACATGCAAGTATACCGCATTTTCTTAAAATTTACAGAAAAATGATGCGATTTAATTGAATTTAAAGACTTATTTTGCTTTCAATAAAATTTGCTAGCTTTTGCTGAAGTTATTTTGCAGTTGGTTTTTTTGCCTGATGCTGCCGAAAAAGCCAATACAACAACATGGATAGCAACAGCCAAACAGAAACCAACGGACCAATCACTTCGTTATAAGGATTCACCAAATAAATAAATTCAGAATTGGCATTGCTATTAAAAAGTTCTTTGCCCATTTTTATTTGCCAAACCCAAGCACTGTGGCAACCAATGCACAAAGCCAAGCCGTCTTTATACTGGCTTCTCAATAATCCTAAGAAAATGCCGACGACTAGCAAGGCAAGCAAAGCAGAGAAATTCACAGGATTAAAAACATTAGCAAACGCCTCAAGCAAGAGGCGGAAAGCATCCGAAAACTGCAAATCGGCGCTTTTGATGACTGTTTTGGTGTTGATAAAGTGCAAGGCTGCGTAATAAACCGCACTTAGGATGATGGCGGTGATACAGGAAAATTGCTTTCTTAAGCCTGCCAATAAAACCCCTCGAAACAACGGTTCTTCCAGCAAGGCAATCAGCATTGACAGTAATAATGCGACAAGCAATTTAGGGATTATGACGGCTGCCGTCCAGGATTTTGATTGATCGATAACACTGACATCTAAGGCGTATAAAACCAGCAATACCGGAAAAAGCGTGGCAATCCCCAGCAAAAATCCCTGCCCAGATCGCTTTATAAAGCGCCATTTCCCTGTAAATCCTAAGCTATGCCTATCTATTTTCAGATAAGCCATTGCCGGAAAAATAGCCAACACCAAAAAAATCAGGGTGATTTTGCTGATGACTTTATTTAGCGACCAATTATCGGCAATTTGGACAACCGCATAGCCCAGCACACAAGCCACAATTGAAAACACCAATAAAATCAGTAATGGCAACAGCCCGTAAATCCATTTCATTCGCCGACAAAATCTCCCCATAACATTTGTAACGCCGAAAGCGCGGCAATACTGGCGGTTTCTGTACGCAAAACCCGACTGCCCATACGCACAGGTACAAAACCAGCGGCTTTTGCGACATCCCGTTCATGATTGGCAAAACCACCTTCTGGCCCTGTCATTAAGGTCACTTGATTATTTTCCGGCGTTAACGCGTTTAGCGAGGCTTGGGCATAAGGGTCTAAAAATACCTTTAAGCCCTGCTGCTGCCCTACCCAATCCGACAATAATTCAATGGCATTTAAAGTAGGCAACACCGTACGCCCACTTTGCTCGGCGGCATGTTGAATAATTTTTTGCCAATGATGCCAGCGCTGCGGCATTTTTTCGCCCTTAAACTGCACCACGCAACGCTCTGTCAATAACGGTGTTATCACGTTAACGCCCAACTCCACGGATTTTTGTATCGACCAATCCATTTTATCGCCACGGGCAATACCCAATCCTAAAGACAACTGTAACGACGATTCAACGCTACGAAATTGATACGTACCAACGGCAAGCGTGACGGCTTTACGAGTCACTTCTAGCGCTTTTGCCAAATATTCGCCGCCCTCGCCATTAAATATAACAATGGCATCATCTTTTTTTAAGCGTAATACCGAGCGAAGATAATGGCTGCTATCGTCATCCAATTGGATAGCGGTATTTTCAGCTAATGGTGATGGCACATAGAGACGGGAAACGCGCATGGGGAATTCTAAGATAAGTAACTGAAATAACGGTTAATTGTTAACCGCATGATTGATGCCTTGCCAGGCGACTTCACCAAGCAATTCCAATTCTGCCTCAGTAATCACATACGGTGGCATAAAATAAATCACATTGCCTAAAGGCCGTAACAAAACGCCTTGGCGCAACGCATATTGATAAACCTTCATGCCGCGCCGTTCTTGCCAAGCAAACGCTTCGCGGGTGTGTTTGTTTTTCACCATTTCTATCGCCAAAATCATCCCTGTCTGCCTGACTTCAGCAACATGGGGATGCTCTGTAAAGCGCGTGGCGATTTCCGCCATTTTGGCAATTAAGCGGCGATTACTGTCGATGATAGCTTGCTGCTGAAAAATGCCAATCGTCGCCAAAGCGGCACTGCACGCCAACGCATTGCCGGTATAACTATGGGAATGCAAAAATGCCGTCAGTTTGGCGTAATCATCATAGAAGGCTTGATAAATTTTATCGCTGGTCAACACCGCCGAAAGCGGCAAATAGCCGCCTGTCAAACCCTTGGATAAACACAAAAAATCTGGACTAATTGCCGCTTGCTCGCAGGCAAATAAAGTACCTGTACGACCAAAACCCACCGCTACTTCATCAGCAATCAAATGCACATTATGTTGATCGCAAGCTTCTCGCAGCAGCTTTAAATACACGGCATCATACATACGCATATTGCCAGCACATTGCACTAAAGGCTCAATGATAACGGCACAGACTTCATTAGCATGTTGCGCTAGCACTTCTGCCATCAAGGCAAAACGGCGGCTAGAATAATCGGCGTAAGACTCGCCTGGTTCGCGGTAATAACAATCCGGCCCCGGCACGGTAATAACATCCATCAACATCGGGCGATAAGTTTCTTTGTACAACGCCACATTGCCTACCGCCAGCGCCCCTAAGGTTTCGCCGTGATAACTGTTTTCTAAGGTGATGAATTTGGTTTTTTGTGGCTGCCCGCTGTTTAGCCAATAATGGAAACTCATTTTTAAAGCCACTTCAACAGCAGCCGAGCCATTATCTGCATAAAAACAGCGGCTCAAGCCAGCAGGGGTAATTTCTACTAACTTTTCGGCGAGCTTAATGCCCGTCTCATGGGTAAAGCCAGCAAAGATAACATGCTCAAGAGTATCCAATTGCGCTTTTATTGCCGCATTGATTTGTGGATTGGCATGTCCAAAGATATTTACCCACCAAGAACTGATGGCATCAAGATAGCGGTTGCCGTCAAAATCTTCTAGCCAAACACCCTGCCCTGACTTTATCGGAATCATCGGCAAATGCTCGTGATCCTTCATTTGCGTGCAAGGATGCCAAAGTACAGCTAGATCGCGTTCGGCAAAGGTTTGATTGTCCATAATGGGTTTACCTAAATTAAATCGACCAGTTTACTTTGATGACAAACTTTTCAGTAAATCATTAGCGGCTTTTAAGCCATTAAACTCCACTTTTTGATCGACCGCTTTTTGCAAATACGACTTAGCGGCAACATTGTCACCTAATTTATGGTAAACCATGCCAAGATGGAATTGGCTGATTGCGCTATTCGCCCCTAAATCACGGGCTTTCAGCAATGTTTGTTGCGCTTCCGAATATTGGTTTTGGCGATAAAAAAACCAGCCTGCGGTATCTAATAAATAAGGGTTATTACTTTTCGACAATAAATCTACAAGTGGTTTTACCTTAACAAAATGCTCGGCGCTAGTGGCATAGTTAGCTACATAACCGACCAAATCGTTGATGGCAATCAAGGAATCTGGATGTTGTTTATGAATTTTCTCGTAAACAGCGATAGCTTTATCGTGTTCGCCACGTTGCAGATAAATTTGCACCAACTCGTTGACCAACTCGGAGCTGTCTTTGACGCTATCAATGGCTTTATTTAATAACGCAATCGCCTCTTCTGGCTTGTTCTGCACCCTTTTAATTAACGCCAAATTACGGTAAGACTTCGACCAGTCCGGTTTCAATTCTATGGCTTTTTGATAAGCGGCAGCGGCTTCGGAAAACTTACTGTTATTGCCATAAATGCTACCTAATAGGTTATAGGCAAAGAAATGTTCAGGAGTCGCTTTAATAATTTCATTCAGTTTAGCCACTGCCTTATCCGTTTGTTTTAATGCCAGATAACCAGTAATCAAATGGCTTAACGGTTCGATAGCTTCCGGTTGTTTTTGTAAAGCCAACTGCAAAGGCTCTAGGCTTTGGGCAAATTTACCTTCCGCTTGGTAGGCCAAGCCTTCCAAATAAAACCCAGAGGCATCATTGGCATAATTGGCCTGCAATTGTTTGGCGACTTGTACCGCTTGTTGCCACTGATTTTGTGCCAGATAGATTTTAAATAAGGCATCCAAGCCTTTTTTGCTGCCTGGATTTAGTTTAAATAAGGTATTAATGCTTTCTTCAGCGGCTTCGGCCTTGCCGGTTTTGAGCTGCAAATTGATAAGTTCTAAGCGGACATCTTCATTATTAGGCGCGCTATCAATAATTTTCTGTAAGTTTTCTATGGCTAATAATGGCGCATTATTCAATTGATGTGCGGAAGCCAATAAGGTTAAGGCTTTTATATTATCGGGCTCATCCGCCAATAGCGCCCTCAGGCCTGCAATGGCGTTGTTGGCATCATGATCGACCAAGGCAATATTCGCTTTTAAGATTAAGGCATCGGAATTTTTAGGCTGATCGGTCAAATTAGTATTTATTAGCGCTTTGGCTTCTTCAATCTTGCCTATCGCTAAATAAAATTGCGCTAATTTATTACAGGTATTTATACGTTGGTAGTTTTCGGTCGCGGAATTAACGGTTTCTTTTAATATTTCTTCCACTTCTGAGTAATGTTTTTGCGCCATTTGCAAATCTGCCAATTTAAAGCGCAAGGTGTAATTTGGTTGTTTTTGCTGATCCAGCATCGGGATCAATTCGGCTATTGCCACTTCTGTAGAACGTTTTTCAGCCAGAAACTCAATCAGAGACAATTTTGCTTGCTCATCGTCAGGCAAATCTTTTGTGGCTGTCCGTAAAATGTCTTCTGCTTTATCCAGTTGCTTGGTTTTTATAAAAAAAGCCGCCAATTGTTGACGATGATAAAACTGGTTTGGCTCAATGCTGATAATGGCTGTCAATAATTCGCGGGCTTTATCGGCCTCACCCGTTTGGCTATAAAGATTGACCAACATGGCGCGTAAAGCAGTATTTTTTGGATTATTTTCAATACTGCTTAGCAATACCGCTTTGGCTTTGTCACTTTTACCAATTTTCGCGTTTAACGACGCCAGCAATAAATTGGCGGCGACATCATTCGGGGAATTTTTTAGGATTTGCTCGGCTTTCATAAAGGCTGCATCGGTATTGTTTTGCGCCGATAAAATCCCGCCCATTAATATCGTTGCCTCATTATTTTCAGCATCGACGCTTAAAACCTCTTTAGCTAATTTTTCTGCGCCATTGATATTGCCAGCCAAAAATAATATTTGCGCCAATTTAATACGCGCCGTCACTTGTGTGGGGTCTTGTTTTGCCGCCAATTGGTAATAACTTGCTGCCGCTTGAATCGCGCCTAAATTGCTAAGCTCATCAGCTATTTGCAAATAAGTTTGGCTATTGTCTGGATCGACAGCTAAGGCTTTATCAAAAAACACTTTCGCCTGTTGATAATCACCTGACTTAAAAAACTGTTTGCCTTCGGCAATATGGCTAGTAATTTTTGTTTGCTCACTATCACAAGCAGATAACAAGCTTATGGCACTGATTAACAATACATTTCTAAAACCGCGATTAATTAACGGCATAGTTAAAGTCCTTACTGGAATATATTTTGAGGAATAGGTATTCGATTTGTTGCGCCAAAATGAAGACACAAGACTAAAAATGGCTAGATTGTAACGGCAAAAGCAGGAGGCAATAGATTTATTGCTATAGAGGGTCGGGCTATTAACGCATTGCCAATAGCCCGAAGAGATTTACTTTTTAGGTTTGCTGATAACTTTCTGTTTATTCAATTTATCTTCGTATTCTTGAAGAATGGTTTCAAACTCAACGTTATTGATTTTTAAAACAGGCTCAGAATCTAGCAAGGTATCAACGAAACCTTTGTTTTGGCAAGCTTGATAACCTGCAATAATTTCTTTTGAGGCTTCAAACATTTTCATATTTTTGCTTTCACAAGATTTCAATTCCGCAGAAACCGACTGCTGGGTATTTTGTAAGTTGCTATGCTCAACCGCTAATTCATTTTTAGCTTTGTTGAGGGCATTATACTTATCAACAACTTCCCTTAATTTTGCGGTAGTGGTTTCTAATCGGCCACGGGTTTCATCAACAGCCATTTTCTGGGCGGCAACCTCAGTATTCAGTTTGTCACCCAACGAAGCACTGGCTGATTTTTCTTGTTCCAGCTGTTTTTTGGCATCTTCAAGTTCAGCGGCAATTTTGGCATTGTCCGCTTTCAGCTTATCGCGTTCAGTTGTGGCTTCTTTGACCATCATCTGTAGCTTGCTGATGGCTTTTGCACTGCCCGTTTCTTTGTTAGCCGCATTTGCAGATGGCAATGACAATATATTAATCGCCAAAATAAAAAACACTAATGATCTCATTACGCGTATCCCTTTGGCTCTTAGAATTTGGTATTCAAATCTAACTGCAATACATCATTGCCGTATTTCGGGCCAGTAATAACGTCAGTACTTAACCATCTACCAGTAAACCAGACGTTTTTCATCAAGCCATAGTTACCACCGACAACCCAACCTTTTGCGTTAGTGCCACCAAGATGGAAGTCAGAATCGGTATACGCACTGAATACTGCATCTCTTTCTACGTACTTATATAAAGAGAAAATATTCCATTGCCCTGCACGGTCAACTTTTGGGAAACCAATATCAACCCTAGCTTGCCACGCATTGGTTTGGTCGCCAATTGTTGTGCTAGTAAGATTACGAACGGATTGCTTATTAAAACCAACATTTTTAGCGAAATCACCACCAACAATTACATGATAAGGGGCGAACATAGCGAAATCGTAAGCAATATTCGCATTGATAATGTCGTAATCAGATGCTAAGCCGTACAAGCCTGGTAATGTATTCGTCGAATCATTACAAATGACGGCAACGCTGTTACCAAATTGATAATATTGCGGCGCTGAAAAGTTATTTAATGGTAAGTTGGTGTCGCAAGTTCGTGGATTATTACTATTAGGTTTTGCTTGTACGTTACGGTAATCGTAATAAGCAATACCCGCTTTCAAAGCGTCTTGGTTGTTGAAACCCCAATCGACACCAACTTGACCACCAAATAACCATTTGTCGTGGGAGCTGAGAGCTGTCTCTTGTAAAGGAAAACCACCAATAGTCGCAAAGACAGAATGCGGCACATGATTATCTTCCGCTCTATGTCCATGATTATGGTCGTCATTAAAGCTATGACGTGCTGTTATCGCTAAACCTTCAAATGACAAATCGGTATCGTATACCAACTCGCTACCACCAGTGAACTCGCCACCACCGACATACCAAGGGTTAGCAATACGTCCACCAGAAACAGTTAGCCATTTAAAGCCTGAATCTTTGACTGCATCGTATTTTAAGAAAGCTCGATCAACATTAAATTGATACTGGCTTCCGGTATTTCCCAATGTTTGGTTGGTCGATACGGGATCTGGTTGGTTTCCTGTCGCTAAACGCACACCTGCTTGCAAGTTATCGGCAACTTTAGCATCAATCGCTAAACGTAAGCGTTCACGAAAACGGTGACGGTCGTGGGTAGTATTAAGGAAGCCATCTAAACCAGCGGCACTTACGCCACCCGCTTGGTTAATTGCCAAAAAGTCTGAATAAAAACCCTCAACATTATCGTTGGCCATGTAGTCACTTTGTGAGCGTAAACGAAGGTCACCAGAAAGTTTGAAGCGGTTTACCCAATCAGGTAACGCATCAGGCGTACCCCATTTTTCAGTCTTGGCTTTTTCCATGACATCGCCAACGACTTCTTGACGTAAATCTGCACGTACTTGTTTACGGATTTCATCTTTTACAAATTCAGGTACATAAGGAACCCTAACTTCACCAGGTTCCGGTGCTTCCATTGCTTGCTGATTATTTTGCAGTTGCGACTGGCTTTCTGCGTCGGCTTCTGCTTTTTTAATCATTTCATTAGCAACTTTCTCTGTCAAAATGCCTTGTTTAACCAACTCCTTTATAAGGTTTGTGGTTGTATTACGCAATTTGAGCAGCTCTTCTTTTTCACCTGCTTGAGCGACACCAAACAATCCGAAAAGAGCCAAGGCTATTAGCTGCTTCTTTTTATCCATTTTTGTTACCTGCACTTTATTAAATTCTCGAAGTAATTTTTAACTTTATCGGTTGCTCCATACCAGGAGGAACAGCTTCATTAATTTTTTTATATTTGCTGATTACCTTAACCAACAAATCATCAATTTCAGGATCATTACTACCCTTCCCTAATTCAAAACGTTTAATCGTTCCGTCTGTTTCAACCCATAATTTGATAACGGCTGTATAACCTTTGCGACGCAGCTCTTCTTTGTCTGACAACAGTTCGAGAATATCGCTTTTTGCTAAATTTCCGTACCATGCAAATGGATTTCCACCACCGCCACCGAATAAACCATTGCCGCCTTTTCTTGCCGCAAGTCCAAAGCCATCTGATCCAGCTGTACCTTCGGCATCAAGACCTAAATCACCTGGCGGTGCCACATCTGGCATTGGTTCTGGTTCTGGCTCAGGTTCTGCTTGTTCTTCAATTTTTTGCTCAGGCTCTTGTTCTGGTACTTTTTCAATTTTTGGCTGCGGAGGCGGCGGAGGCGGAGGTGGCGCTAATGATATAGCTTGGATCTTCCGTTCTTTTTTTGCAGGCTTCTCTTCCATATTGCTAATAAAGCGGACAATAAAGACGACCGCCACGATTAAAAGCAGAGAGCCAATAATAATAGGTAAATAAACCCGAAAACTTTTTTTATGCTTTGTCGTCATTTCAGATTTATTTAACGAGGTTTTGAGTAACTAATCCAATTTGGGTAATATCCAACCTACCCAATAGCGCTAAGACATTAACAATATTGACATATTGGACACTGGCATCACCTTTAATTACCACAGGTAAAGCAGGATTTACCGCTTTATATTGCTGTAATGTCGATTCTAGCTGTTCCATGGTAACGGGATAGGTATCCAAAAATATCGTACCATCAGCGGTGATTGTAATAGCTTTGGTTTGCGGCTTGGCTAAGCTAGGTGTATCGCTAGCTTTTGGTAAGTTTACGGTAATACCTTGCACCGAAGCTGTACACATAAGAATGAATACAACTAATAGTACATAAGCCAAATCCAACATCGGCGTGACGTTAATCTCGTCATACGCCGCATTTTCTTCTTGAACTTTCATTTTTTTATCTCTTATCTATCAGTTTGAGAAACCACCCAAACGACGTTAGCCGTGTTGTTCCGCTAATTTTGCCAAAAATTCATCTACAAATACTTGCATATCGGCAGAAACGACTTTAATACGGCTACCTAAATAGTTGTAACCAAACAATGCAGGAATAGCCACCGCAAGACCCGCAACTGTCGCGGTCAACGCCGCCGCAATACCCGGCGCGATAGAGTTAACGTTAACTTCACCACTTACCGCAATCGCCGCAAAGGTAATCATTACGCCCACAACTGTTCCCAACAATCCTAAGAATGGACCACCACTAATAGAGATTGTTAACAGAACCATTTGGGAATTCAGTTTTTGTGTTTCACGAATCATTACTGCATCCATAGAGGCTTTTACTGCCGCCATAGAACCAGCACTTAAAGTTTTTGAGGCGTTAGCAGGTTTTAAGCGTTTGTTAACTTCTTCAACACCGACATGATAGATACGGTAGATGGATGAACCAGAAAATGAATCGTGATGGCTTGTTAGAGAAAACAGTAATGGAGAATCTTCAAAGCTTTCATCGTCTTTGCTAAATTTTGAATCCAATTTATCAATATCGGCTGAACCTAATTCAGCAAAGGCTTCTTCAAATTTTTTGTTTTGAGAATGGATTTTGTTAATGACGATTGATTTTACAATCATAACCATCCAACTGATAACGAACATAACCGCCAAGATGCCAATAATGACCCAGCCGTCTATGGTAACGTTATCTAATGTTGCCATGAAGTAAGACTCGCCGCCTTCTTCACTATCTGGGGTCATATCATCAGAATAAGTCAATAACGCCGACCCGGCTGCTTGCATGTCATAATCAAACTTAATGCTATTGGCATCACGTGCGACCTTATAAATGCCTAATTGATCTAGCGAACCGACGAAACCACGGGCAGTTGTTGCATCTGCACCGATAGTAATATCACTGGTTAAATCGCCAATTTTTACCGGAAAACTACCTGACGCTGTACCGTCAATATAAATAGTGACCGCATCAGCAGCAGTTACAACGCTGACCGCGTGCCATGCACCAGGAACAATTGTTCCCTGAGCCGCAAATTCTTGCTTGCTTCCTGCCACATCCAATATTTCTAAACTTGGTTTTTGATCTTTAATAGATAGGGTAAAGCTACTTACTGAACCAGTCCGTTGCATCAGCACAGTGTTTTGCTGAGCTTGATCTATTTTTACCCATGAAGAAAATGTCCAACCTGTCGTTGGTGACATAACCAATGATGGCGTTGACGGTATGCGGATAATTTGCGTGCCTTGAAATACGGCAGCACCTGCAATTAACCCGCCTTCAGCGTTGGTGGCGGTTGCTTCGGATGGGTTATTAGCATTGGCAGTTAAGTCTTTAACGCCATTACCTTGAAATTGATAACTTAAAACCTGACCAATTCCATAACTTGCACCTGCTTCTTGTGCATCGACTGCTTCTTGATTACCAAAATAAATCCAAATGCTTGGCTCGGTAGCTAATGCTAGCTCTTTAGGTAATTTAACCCAAATAAGCGCCATTTCATTGATTGGATCAAGTTTTTCAATATAAAACTTAAGCGGTGTTTTTTCATCATCACCAAGAATACGGATGTCTTTGCCATTTTCTGCCAATTCAGCGAATGATAAAAAATTGCCTGTATGTAGCCTAATTAAAGCAAAACCGTCTTCTGGTATTGAAACACCGTCTTGTTTTAACTTAGCCATATCCAGTGATATTTTTTTCTTAAAACTCCAATCATCACTCCACCATGCGGATGCCAGTGTTGGCATCATGGTCAATAGCATCAATAAAAAAACTAACCGTTTCATTTTTAATCTCAAGTTCATATCATTAAGGGTCGATTATTACAAAAATTAGTTACAACATTATTACGCTAGGCAATATTAAAAAAGCCTATATGAATGGATTTATTCACCAAAACCGATTAAATCTACGGTAATAGTGCCAAGTTTTAAGCTTTTGTTTGTGCTTTCATTATCTTTACTAATGTCCGCAGCCGCTTGCGCTACTTGACTGACGTTAGCAGTTAAATTGCTGACACCTGTAAGCCCTGCTGCAAGGCTACCTGAAGACGCCGCAGGTACGCCGCTACCGACACCACCCACTTGAATATTGTTTGACCCCAAAACAGCGGTTGCTGAAATGGTAACGTCCTTACCGGCAATACCCGCTTCACCCGCGTTAACCACACCGCCTGGCGCAAACAGGGAAACGTTACCTTGTCGCTTGCCTATTGGTGCTGAGGTACGGATACCACTACCAGATACGACAGGCGGGAAAGTAATGACTAAATTACCAGAACTATCAAAACTAATTACTGGTGGAGGAGAAGCGAGGGCAGATTTGGCGCCTCGTCCAGCATCTATGTCACCAACGGATGACCAAATGGAAATATCACCGCCTCCTAGTGCGAATACCCTTGACTCATTAACAACAAAGTCATTATTCAAAAAGACATTAACGTCGCCTTTTCCTTGAGCTGCTATTCCTAAGTCAGAAGACGCTTTATTCAAGCCACTTGCTCCGGATAAACCCACATTTATATCACCGCCAGGAACTAACAAGTTGATATTACCGCCCATCAGAGTCTGAAGTTTACTGAAATAGAGTGATAAACTGCCGTTCCAATCACTGCCAGGATATAGCGCGTTGATTGCAGCAAATCCACGCTCATTACCTGCAGTGGGGTCAGCTGCTGATGCCGAACCTGTTTGGTTCAATTCTGAAAATAATATTTTGTCCGCTAGAGTGCTTAATTGAGTTTGAATTGATAACGTCTCTTCATCACTCAATCCGGCATACGCTTTCAACGCTTGATCGTCAGTCAAGCTAACATCGTTTTTATATTGTTTTACAAAACCAATAATTTCATTTTTTATCGCTGCTATTAATCCGGTGTACTTATTGCTAACTAACGCATCCAATTTAGGTTGTAATGCTGCATATTCCTTAGGATCAAGCGCGTTAAATTCATTTATAGCTGTTTTAACGGTTAACGAAGGATTTTGGCTGCGTTCACGCATAAAATCCCGTACTAATTCTTGATATTTATTATAGTTATCAGCATATTTCAAGATATCTGAACTTAAATTAGCCAAGCCTAAATAATTGGGCACTGAACCATTTAAACCCGCTAATACCGTAACATTTGCACCTTTACTTGAAAGATTTTGATTGTAAGTATTTCCAACTGTCGCAATACCAACTGAAGTACCTAGATCTATATTACGCCCAGCTTTTATTAATGCGTCTCCAGAACCTGAGACATAGATTCTATTTATATCTGTTTGCAAACTACCAAAATCAACATCGCGAGTGGCCAAATAACGAATATCTCTTCCTGCGCTTATAATTGAGACATCATTTTTTGGGCTTGCATGTTGTATATCAATAGAAGTACTGTTGATATCCCTTCCTGCAGAAACAATAGCTTTTTTTGCCAGACTAAACCTTAAACTTTTAATATCACCCTGCTGAGTAACAATTCTCACAGCTTCTTCATCATTTAAATGTAATGTTTTTTGGGCATGTACTGAACTGTTATCAGTAAATGGCTTTAATTTTGCCGTTATATTATTGAAAGCGTCATCTGCCAACAAAACACCTTGCAATGGTGTAGTTGCAGTTGGCAATAATTTAGGATCGTAATCCGACATACCTATTTTGACATTGCTGACAGTACTTGACGTAATGTTATCGCGAGCCAATAAATTCAAATTACCTTTTGCTGAAGGAAATAACACTATATTGGTATCTACACCATCTACGATGACACTCCCCCCAAACGCAGTGGCTTTAAGAGAAGCGGGATAAATTGCCGCAAGGTAATCCTGCCCCAAACTCAGTGATTGAGATCTTTTTACTGTACTAATATCCGATGCTAAACGGACATCACCAGATAGGGAATTTAAAGATATGGAGCTGTCTGCTGTATAACTGAAAAAATTAACATCGTAATTTATACTGCCTAAAATCATCGGATCAGAAACAGAAGAAACACTAACACTCTTATTTGCATTTAAAGTCATCTTGGTGTCCCCCAACCAAAATGCCGGTCCCTTAGACAAATCGCCTATAGTATTATGGAATACTGTTGGCACACTATTACTGCCTTTTATACTTTGACCAGCAGTCAAACTAGCTTCGCCAGATCCAACATAGTAAATCCCGCCTGCAATATCTTTACCTGCATTTACAAATAACTCACCGCCACCCAATTCTTGAACTACGTTTTTAATAAAATTAAAATCGTCGACTTTACTACCAATTTGTTTACCCGTAGTTGGCAAGATAACCGCCAAATCACTTATATCTCCCCCTGCATTGACAACAACTTTACCACCACCAAATGAACCGACATTTTGTGAAAACTGGGTAAAATCTACCGCCCAAGCAGTTCCTATTCTGGAATTAGGATCGTTTTTATCCCAAAGTCCTCGCCTAATTAACCAATCACTGAAAGTAACCGACTGATTTTTGGCACCATTAATGTCATTTTTTGCATTTATGGTTAAATCCCCACCTAATAATGGGTAATCGCCATAAAAAGAGGCAACTGTATCGTTGCTCAACACACCATAACGATTGCCTTCTTCAGCTTTACCGGCTATATACAAATGCGATGTTTTATCTTGGAAAATCACATTGCCACTAGCGGCAATATCGATATCACCAGTTCCGGTACGGATTACAGAATTACTTGCGAAATTAACGTTTTTAGCTTCGTTGATAAGGGATTGTTTATCGGCACTAGCTAAATCACTTCCCGCTACAATTTGATATGACCAAGAGTTTGTTGTTTGCAATATCTCTCTACCAAAAATACCAGGTAAATCTTCTAACTTAAAACCATCTGTCAACGTATTATCAACATTGAAATTACCACTGGCATTAATAGCTAATACACCAGGAAGATCAGCAACACCTGTCGAATTAGCATAGCGCCAATCCACTAAGTCCCATTTGTCCTTTAAAGTAAGATCGCCAGTATAGTCAACTTCAATGCCCGCTTGTAATTGCACGCCTTTACCTAGCAAAGCATTGGTATTCTGAATGGTTGCTGGCAGCATATACGCATCGGCATCATCTTTAATGGTTTTGATATCAGCAGCATTAATTTCACCATCATTACCAAAAGTATCGTTGGTATATTTTTTAACAGCTACCGCATAGAACTCGCTAACACCTTGTACGGTACCAGCTATTGGCGCAATTTCGACACTATCGTCAACGCCATTATTATCGGTATCTGTCCTTAACGCCTGCAAATAAACTTTTCCACCTACCGATTTCGCACCACCACTGACATCAATTAAAGAACCGCCATTAATCTCAATGCCGCTTTGCTTATCACCATCGGCATCGGTTGAAGATATAAATACTTTGCCGCCTTTAGCATTATCGCCAAGACCTTTTGCTGATAATAATGCCCCGTTTAATAAACTTACCTTATCGGCTGCAAATAACTTGATTGTGCCACCCGCATCGCTAGCATCAGCAATTAACTTACCCGATACATTTATTGCACCTTTATCCGCAACAAGGGTGATGCGGTTTGCTGTCAGACTGCCATCAATGCCTTCATTTATATCAGCCAGATGAGAACGTATGTAAACGGATTGGTTAATACCAGCAACATTTAAGGTATTAATTAAACTATCAAAGCCACCATTGGCATTAAAATTTGCGACATCAATAACGGCGCTACCTAAATTGGCAGTAATTTGCCCCGATAAATCAACATTATTGTTAATGGCATGCAAATCCAATTTGCCACCTGATGCGTTACCACCACCCGAACTTAGATCAAGTGTTGAGTCTTTAGCAAAAACGATCTTCCCAAAATCAGCTGTGGCGCTAAATGTACCGCCGTAGGTATATGCGAGAGTATCAGCAAACCGTACTTTTTTGCCTGATAAATCAATGGCAGCTTTTGAGCCAACCACCACATCCCCACTTGAACTGTATAAAGCTAATGACCCTGATGGCAATGCCGCCCGTGCATTAAAATTAATGCTAGCGGCATTTACGCCAATAGATGCGCCGAAATCATCCCCTAACGGCTTACTATCTGAACCGTTACTTTGAATTGAGACGTTATGAACACCTGCGTCAATCAGCAGTGAGCCACCTGCCGCTGCTGTCAAATAACCTGTTGTCAGGTTGAAATCAGAATCTAACTTCAAGACACCTGTTCCTGAAGTGGTAAAACCATTCGCCACATTAAAGTTAGTACTTCTGAAGCCATTGAACAATACGGTATTGGCGCCTTGAATATAGTCGCTAGCCGATATATTTAATTGGCCTAGGCCGTTACCAACCGTACTTGGCGTATTGTTCGTAGTATTTTCAATTGTCAATTTATTGGCTTGCAAATTCGCCACTTTATCTGACGAACCAAATCCAGCAAATCCCGCTGAATTAATTACCAGCGTTTTAAAGGTTATTGGATCCCATGAACCTGTCTGATTTAACTTGCCGACATTGCCATAAAAATTAAGGGTATCGCGGCTATTTAATATCAATTCATCAACAGTAAGCCCCAATAATTTGGCATTGGATAAATTAAGTGCACCCGCGCCAACACCACTGACTTCACCGATATTTATTGAATTGGCACTTAAGTTTAATGAGCCACTTTGCATTTGAATATCGCCATCAATTGCTGTTGATTTAGTGGCATCCAACAACATGGATTTTGATGACTTTAATACAGACCCAGCCTCAACCGACAACGCCCCTGTAGAACCAAGCACAGAACCCGTACGGTTTATGGCAACTTGGTTGTCAGCAGAGAGCCTTAATAAGGCACCATCTCCTTTTACTGTCAGCAAAGTATCACCTGTATTCACTGATCCTGATGCTTCTAAATGAGCGCCATTTTTTACAGCGACGTCACTGGTAGCAGCTGCAATCAAATCAGTAACATGCAGATTAATATTATTATCAAAAACCACCTCTTCCGAAGTAACATCTAAATTGGTTGAACCTGTGACAATATCGTTACTACGCTGACCACCTAAGAACAAACTATCTACCTTTAGGTTTGTTAAATCATCAGCGAGAACTTCAAGCACGCCAGTAGTTGGTATAGCGCTTAATTGATTGACAATTTTTAGGCGGTTTGCGGCAATGTCCAAACGCGCGCCTCTACCACCCGTTGGTTTGGAAACGTTAAAAGCACCTTCCAAAATTAATTTAGTTTGGGCATCTTTAATCGTTACCTGCCCACTATCTATCGGTCTAAGCGCTAAATTGGTTTCATCGCGAGCTGCTTTTTGTACATAAAACTCATTGGCTTTATGTTCATCATAGGCAGAGTGCTTACGAATATCAGAACCACTTTCTATCAAGAATGCGGAAGTTCTGGAATCTTTTACATCAGTACCCGCAGTAGCCATGTAACCGGATACCACTTGAAGGCCTGCAGCATTCTCTGTTTTACCGACAAAATCTTGGCTGTTTGCTTGAGGCGTTATCAAATATGCGCCAGGCAACAGCGCGTAATGGGCGGGTAATACCGTATAAAAACCAGCAGCTAAGGTATCAGTACCATTAAGATAGACCTGCTCGCCCATAATATCGCCATAATCTTGTGCCTGTAATGGATCATAAGGGGCTATCGACGAACCTAAGCTAGGGACAATGGCAAAACCACCATTATAAGAAGCGCTACCTTTTGCTAAATAATCGTATGTACCACCAATACCTGACTGAAACTCATAAGCATATAAGTCACCACCACCAGCTATATCAACCTCACTACCTTTCTTCAAATCAATCTGCGGGGCAGACAAAACCAATTTCTTTTCTGGTGGCGTAGTAAATACAAATTTGTTATTAGACGTTATTGGATACAACCAATCTAAACCACCGAAAGTATTACCAAAAGGAACTAATAGACCTGCACCCGAAACGGAAGTCTTACTACCTGCCCCTAATGTTAAACCATTAGTAGCTGTTAAATTGATAGTGCCAAATGGGACTTTTAAAACACCATCCTGATTAATTGTTGGTGCTGAAAAACTTAATACGCCACCTGCTGATAATGGCGAAACATCGTTATTGCCACTAGATTTGATGTTAATTTTGCCATTAGGATTATTGACATTAGCAAAAGAAAACTCAGTGAGTGTTGAAGGATAAATCTGGCTAGCCGTTAAGTTAATGTCACCAGCTGACTTTAAACTACCAACATAATCACTAGATTGCTTTCCATCTTTTCGACTGTCAATATTTAACACGCCAATAGTTCGCAAATCATGGGCGCTATTAAAATTTAGTTTATCAAAGCCACTCCAGCGCGATCCTCCTTGTAAATCAATCCAGTTTGCATCAACTGTAATTGATCCCTCACCTAACTCAGGATTGATAGTTGTATCTCTGATTATTGAAGAACCTGCTTTGAAATAGGCCGTACTTAAATTAACATCTTTTTCATTTAAATTACTTGAGCCTTCCCAAGTGATGCTTGGGGCGTCAAGCTCAATACGCTCATCAGCTTTCAAACTGACCTTTCCGATAAAATTGATTTTATCTAACTCAGAACCGGTGGCAGTTTTGCTGACACCAAAGACAGATAAACGAACATCATTAAAGCCACCTTCAGAAAAACCATCTGCACTAACTTTAGCTTTGCCAGTTACACCTAAAGCATCTAGATCGGCACCAAAAGCTATTGATTCGTTTAATGTTTTTACCTTATTTTGAACTACATCAATGGTCAATGGGGAGAAATTAAAAGTCGCACCAATATCTTCATCTGCAATATTACGATTAAAGCGATTCAAACTGACATCAACACGACCAGATTTATTTGTCGATGTACCAGAATTGCCTTTCAACTGACCATCCAAAACAATTCCTTCTGCTGAAGCGAGGGTGATTTTTCCAGCATCTGAACCAACATTTACGGCATTATATTGGATAGCACCTCCACTACTTACAGGCAGGTCTAAAATTGTTTTTGTCCCAGAAACATCTAATGAAGCCCCCTCTTCCAGCACCAAATAACCTCTGTTTGCTACCAAATTAATGGAGCCGCCATCAAGTACTTCGCCAGTACGCCTGCCAGCTTTATCTATTGGGTTATTTATTGATGTGCCTGCAACAGAAATCTGGGCATTTTTACCTAACCAAATCGCTTGTTTAGAATCATATGCAATATCTCCCTGTGCAGCAGTAATACTTAAATTTATGACACCTGCAGGAGCTTTTATTGCACCATCAACAAAAACACTACCAGACTCAGTATTAATATCAATCTGGGCTTTATTGTCCGCAATAATGCTACTGCCAGTTCCTATTTTTAAACCAAATTTAGCAGACAAGTTCAGATCCACTGCATTACGCAATTGTTCTGGCAACAATTCTATATTGCTAAATGTAGCTTTTATATTTCTTCCACTAACCTGATCCCTAAGGCTTTCTGACAACAGGATATTCTTTTGAATTAAAGATAACGCCGTATTTTCTTTAACAATCAACTCGCCAAAATTACTACTTATATTAATTTTGCTAAAGCCTTCTATGTTACGAAAATCCAAGTGACCCTCATTAACACCGATGACAAAAGCCCCGCTAGCTTCTTCATTAGTCACATTATTTCCAATGACTGTTTTAGCGCTATCCAAGGAAAGCGCTCCACCGTCATTTATTCCATAAGCGGCAAAGCCACCCTTCAAATTCATATTAGCGCCAATATTTCCATTGGCGCTTAAACTAATACTCCCAGCAGAACCAGTGGTTACCTTTTGATTTTGGTCTAACCAAGCCCCTCCATTGGCTTTAATTGTTGAACCTGCCTTAGTTGTCAAATCCAAAGCAGATCTTAACAATACCGAACCCGCATTTATAGCAACCGCTTCAGTAGGTGTGAAATCCAATCCATGTGCAAAATCATTAACCCACCGACCAGAAACATCTAGTTTGGCGGTGGATGCCAAAACTAAATCACCACCAGCGCTAAAAACCTTATTTACATCAGCGTCGAAATCGTAACTGGCACCAAATCTTATATGACCGCCAACGGCATCAACGTCGCCTTTCACTGTAATATTATTAGCGATTAAATCGAACTGGCTGCCATTAACACTATCAGTATTTTTGTCAGAAATTGCTCTGTCAGCAAATCTAACCGTACCTTCCTTACCAAGGCCAAATACCAAACTGGCGTCAGTATCAATGGTTGCCTTACCTAAAAAGGTTTTAACGCTGAGCTTTTGTATACCAGATCTGTTAATAGCATCGGTTGAAATAACTAAATCGGAAGGAGACCCATCTTTACCCTGGGTAGGAAATTTGTCATTAACACCAATATCGGCTTTATTATTTTGACTTTCGAACAAGACATTTTGTGATGATAAAAATACTTTCGTATCAATATTAAAGGCACCACCATATGCCAAATCTGCTGCCTCACGCTGGTATAAACCACTAGCCGCACCAGCAACTAAATCACCTTTCCAAAATAAATCCTTAGTTGCTATGTTTAATTTACCTGCATCCAATCCCTGTATATAAGCAGGTTGATATACACCTTTACCGGTTAATCCATCTGCCTGCCAAACTCTGTTTACGCCCCATTTTTCATGGACTTCTTTATAGCTACCGTAAACTGATCGATAATGCTGATTAGGGTCTGCATCGCTTATATCAACTATTTTTCCGTAATCGGTCACTAACTTGGTGGTTTGCAGATAGGCTTCTTTATAACTAATAGAGCCTCCAGAAATATTGATACTGGCATTGCTATTAACAATAACGTCACCACTTGAGGTAAGGTTAATTACACCACCTTTACCTAAACGTTCATCAAGAGAGCGTTCTATCCTTGCCAAGCCACCACTTACATCAATGATCTTGGTATCTTTACGGATGTCGACGCGTATAGTTTGTCCCTGCAACACTCCGCCTTTTTGTAAAGGTGCGTCCCTTAATTCATAACTTTGTACTGGCACATCAACGACGTTGCGTTTACTAGAAACACTGACATTTTTACTTCCTGAAACATCAATTGATGCGCCGGATTCTAGGATAATACGACCTTTCGTTCCTTGGGTGGGATCAAGCAAATTATCTGTTGCAACAATGTTTACCAACCCATTAGCAGCACCCACAGATGATCCTGACTGTAATTGCACGGTATGCGCTGACATTTCCAAATAAGAAATTGGTTGGGTTTGCTCATCAATTGCTTTACCTCCTTCAGAATCAGCAACAATACGCGTACTACTTCCCGCACCAAAAGTTACTTTTGACTCCTTTCCTAATCCATCTTTCAAATCCCTCTGACGTATCGTATTAGTTCCTGTCAACACTTGACCTATCGTTCCTTGACCCTCGCGTGCTAACAAACGAATTGAACCATTAACATTTACAGAAGTTGTCGCATTGACCAAGCCATTTTGATTAACTGCAAAACCCGCCAAAGTAATATTGCCTTGTCTTACCGATATATTACCGTTATTAGTAACTTGACCGCCTTGGCCAACTTCTACCAATAAACCAGAAAACTGGCTTGTATTTGATGGCTGTAAATAGACCTTGTCCCGACTGGCAACCAAAATAACCTGACCAAACTTATCTGCCTCTAAATTACCTTTATTGGTAACTGAGCTACCCGCTAAAATAATCCGTCCATTTTCACCTGCGTGGATTCTTGCACCGCTTTCTACACAAATCTCACCAACACATGGAATCGTTTTGCTTTCACCGGGCTTACCATTAAACGCAGCTTCACCCGTATTGTTAAAGGTGTTAACTATACCGCTATTACTAAAAACCGAATCGGAAACATTAAGTGTTGAAGCCACAACGGTATTGGCATCAACTGTGGAACCCTCATGAAATACAAATCCATTTTTATTGTATAAATAGATTTGTCCTGTTGCGGTCACAGTACCCAATATTTGGCTAGGATTTTCTTGAAAAATCCTGTTTAAAGCGATAGATGAAGTACTTTTTTGATCAAACTCTACCTTATTATGTGCGCCAACATTGAAGCTATCCCAATTTAAAATAGCACGATCAGATTCTTGTTTGATTACTAGGGTATCGCCCAAAACTTGGTTTGTGGCTTGACCCATAGTTACCCAAGTTTGTGCGGGGATAGGTAATTCAGCATAAGTTGGATTTACTGAACTGATAAACACACCGCCCGCTATAGCCATCCTTACACAAGCCGACATCGGCGTTAACTTAAACAGTTCTGTTGTATTGATATGCTGTATCGGTTTATGTTTACTAGCCATAACTTGCCTTTTTGCAGTGAAGTAAATAACTTCAGGAGAATTTCTTAATTAAATGATTTGATTTTTTACTAACAACTAAGACTAAGCTTAAAACTCTGTCGCGATATTAAAATGAAGCTTAGGATCGCCAGATTTTATGGTATTCAAATCCAACAACGGGAAGCCTAAATCCAATACGCCACTAAAGTACTTCCACATTTGAAACCGCATCCCTAAGCCAGTACTTGCCAATGCAAAGCTAGCTGGATTTCCTGGTAATGCTTGTTGAACCCAGCCATGTCCACCGTCAATAAAAGCAATTGCTTGAAGCTTATTTATATAATCGACACTTAATGGCAGTAAACGTGGCGACCTCAACTCCAGTGAGCCAGTAAACCCATCATCGGCTAACGCTTGGGTTTCGAAATAACCGCGTATTGATTGCATACCACCTAAGGAAAATTGCTCATTACTGATTAAAGGCGAATCCGCCAATTGCGCCGCTACCCGACTGGCAAACTCCATCCCCAAGGGTAAATCATGGGTAAAATTTGATCCTGCGGTCATATACGCGTAATTGGGCTTTGCATTAAAGCGCTTATTTTCAAATTCACCAGGTTCGTTGCCTAAACCACGTACAGCAAAATTTACCCCTACATTGAAAGATGCCATATAGACCTTATCCCTTAATGAGCCGTTGTACTGCACCATGAAAGGAATATAGTCAATGGGTGTACTAACTGTTGAAAGGGTATTATCGCCGCCAGGAATTTTAAGGTTTTCTTTGAAATTTTTATAATCAGCACCAGTAATCATGCTATGGGAATATTTATCTAAACTCTTGAATGGTTTAACAAACCTAGCACCATAAATTTCACCAATTCCAATAACAGAAACAGCCCCTGAAGCGACCGCATCCGAAGATGAACTTACTGCATAAAATGCCAATTTTGCATTAGTATCTGGAATTGGCATGGTGTACGTACCAGCCCAAACATCCACTTCTTTTTGGTTTTCAGGAGACACTTGATACATAACCGATGCGCTATGCAATTTCTGCCACAAATTGTCGTAATGTAACGTAGAAACCAAACGTAGGCGGCTAGTGGATGAAGTGTTACGTCCGTTTAACTCAACCCGTCCATGAAGCGGCAACTCATCTTTGACTTTAAGGTCGGCTTCTAAAGTACCAGGCTGTTCGCCAGCCCGTATTATCGGTGTTACTTTCCGATCAGGACTTTGGCTACTTAATTCGGCCAACTGTTTCTGCATAATAGGGAAATTGGGCACATTGCCTTCAGCCAGCTCAGGCACGCCTGCCTTAATACTGCCTAAAGAAAAATAGCGGGAATCTTTGACCCGTAACCGGGAAACTTTGCCTTCAATCACTTGCAGATAAACCACACCATTTTTTACATCTTGTTCGGGAATATCAACAACAACGGTTTGATAACCTTTTTCCCGATATATTTCTTCTAAAGCGTGGCGGGCTTTTTCTACAGTATCTATAGTCTTTTTTGGCCCCAAATATGCGTAAACCGTACGTTCCAACAACGTACGCTCCAACAAGGTATTGCCTTTTACCCGTAATTCCATTAGGTCAAAATGGGCATCATCGGCTGGTTGAGACTCTTCTGCAAAAACAATATCTGTAGATATCCCTAATAAAACACCCAAAGCGAGTGAAAGTAAAATCTTGCTTTGACCAAGAACTGTTTTAGACATGTTTATCATTAAAATTTGATTTATTGGGTTTGAAAGCTAATGCGTAACACCAAGGTATTTTATAGCAACTAGCTTTAAACTTTGGAAATAACACGGCAGTTATTTAGGATGGTTATTGCATTGTATTAAAGCAATATTACTTTCTTATTACAAGCAGCAAGGGATTATTAGAAACAGAGAAACATCAGTATTCATAAACGGACAAAGCCAATCGTCCTAAAACGACTGGCTTTGTATTTTACGTGTAATCCTTTACGTTAAGACTTATAAAGTCTTAGTTCATTTGCAAGCCTCTTAAGAAGTTTGCACCTGGGTTGAACAATGTTGGTAAACGGCAAGTACTTGGTTGACCACCAACGCTGCGGCTTAATGGGTTAACTGGTTGAGTTAAATCAACAATCGCAAATTGTGGAGCAGTAGTATTTTGTGGAATAGCCATAAAGCCTGCTTGACCAAACAAATGCTTCGCAGTAGGGTTGGTTAAAGCAGCTACAGTTTTGTTACCGGCTTCTGTAACGATTGAATCAATCAAAGTTCTAGTGTCAGAATCAATATTGTTGTAGTGAATAGTGTTATATTGGAAAGTCAACTCCGACCACCATTTATATCTACCACTCGCTGCATTAGCCAATGTTGGTTCAACACCGTCAATTTTAATAAAACGATATTCGTCGCTATTGCTGATGTTGTTTTCAGTACCTTGGATACCGATAGCCCAACGATCGCCAGTCATAGCAGGCGTGTTAGAAGTAGTTAGCACTGTACCAGTACCTTGGTATGAAGCATTGTTCAATTCATTCATACATTTGCCAACGTTACCACCTGAAGACATATTATGTACTTGTGGCTTCAAAGTAGATTCCACTGTAGTAGTGGTATCACTTGGATGTGCATAACCAGTATCAGAGCAAACTTCTTCCAAGAAAAGCGCAGAGAAAGACGCTCTTGTACCTGAACCACTAGTTCTTGAACAAATATGGACACGGTCAGAATCTGCTTTATTAACATCAGCAGCTGGAACGTTATCGAATACATTTAGGTTCAATTTTGAAGCGGTTGCTGTTTTCAAATACAACTGTTTCCAGCTAGCAATTTTGCCAGTGAAAATACTTGTGATATCAGCAGAAGTCAATGTTGGCTGACATTTAGCCAAACCTAAAGTTGCTTCAGGTGAACCTGAAAGTGGATTACAAGCATTTGCTGGAGCAAACTGCGCCATTTGCAAGGCATTACGTAATTTAGTGTTAACAATAACACCAAATACTTGTGTAGCAGCTGGCTTAACAGTCAACTTTGCAACAGAAGCCGCATCCATTGTAGCAAAACCAGTTGGTTGATTGCCTGTACCGGCAACGCCATTAGTACCTTGGAACAAAATAGGCTCAACGTCAGAAACACCTAAATCAGAAACAACTGATTGTGAAGATGCAGGGGCGCCAGAAACCCAAGGGCAGTTGATAGTAACCACGTTATTTACTGCAGCACCAACTTTAACACAACCTGTGTTTGAAGTTACGTCAGCATTCAAGAAAGAAACCAAATCACCTTCAGTACCGACTACCAATGGGTTTACACCCATTGCAGAACCATCTTTATTGCGTTTATAAACAATCACGTTCTTTTTTGCGCCTGCAGCAACCGATGCACCAGCTGCGCTACCAGTGTTTAATACACACAAATAAGCTCTTTGGTCTGAGTTTGCAGCTAATGGCGAACCTGAAGCACTTTGGAATCTGTAGATAGTTTTTGTAGTATCGCAAAGTCTGCTTGCAGAAGGGATAGTATTGTTTGTAAACAACTGATCCATAAAGTTTCCTGGAGCAGAAGCACCAGAAACGAAAACTTGAGCAGTATCAGATAGGTTTAACAATGGCAAGCCAGCACCGTTTTCAGTGATGGCAGCATTTGCTACACCAGCAAATAACACTGCAGACACAGCTGCAGTCAACATTAATTTTTTCATGTTTTCCTCTTTTGGTTTAATTAACAACGTAAATTTTTGTTTGGTAAAAACAAGCTGGCAACCCACTGAACAACAAAGCCATTCATGCCGCCCGAACTTAAGTGAATCACAAATGATTTAAAAAAATCCTTTTCTTAATTATTAGCCCCTATACTTTCAATCTGACGCACTGCCATTCCCTGTTTTCAGCACCTCTACATCTTCGTTAATATCAACAAAGCATGTAGGTATTACCTTAACTTCGCTTATTGTTTCATATCTAATTTGCTTAAATGATGACAAAAACATTAAAATTCCGTGTAATGTAATACATATAAAATACAAAAGAATTTCATTTTTATGGATATTCATTGCTTAAAGCGTATTTTTGAATTTTCAGCAGCACGCTATCTTTATGAAATAAAAAGTTATTTTCTATCCAAATAAAAACCCGGCACCATTTACCGACTTTTACCGCTAACATTTTTCAGAAAAATCGGCTGATTCCTTCAATGGAACTAAAAATTATCGAAATATCACTAAGCCACCTTAGCCCGTAAAATTTCTGTAACATTCATCAATTAACCTTTAAAAACATCAGTTAACTTCATAGACAAACGGAGCGACCCATTGAACGAGTTAAAACAAATGATTTCTCTACGCTTGGTAGATAGCGACAGAGTTGCCATTCAAGCAATCGCTGCCCGACTTTTTGTTAGGGAATCGGATGTGTATCGCTTTGCCATCAATTATTTGCTTAACCGTTTTAATTGTTTGTTTGATGACAGCTGCACAGGTAGTGATTTACTACCTGCCATGTTGGAAATTCGTTCAGAAATTAACCATACCCTAGGATTAAAACGCCATCAGCTAGAGAAGATTATCAATGGCAATAATCTGCACCCAGACAAATATGTCGCCATGTCGGATATTGAATTGTTATTGATGCCGCAACACTTATTAAAGCAACGGCTGATGAAGCTGGATGAGAACAGCAGAGCCAATAGGAATGCTATTGGCGTAGATGAATGGTTAAAAGAGTATTTAACCGAAAAATATAACTTATTTGATTTACAAAAAACTGGCTTTAGTTATGACGGCATTGGCTTAACTAAAGACAACGTTAAGGCGGATTAAGCCAATCCGGCTCTAGGGTTATTAATCTGCTGCATTATTTGCAACCACAATTCTAAGGTTGTTGCGTACTTAAGGAATTCCTGAACAAAGCCTTCGACAAAGGCTGAACGGTAACTAATTGATTCCGTTCGTGCTGGGCTTGTCGAAGCATGATCGGAATCAATTAATTCAGCGATTCATTAACAAAGCGACCTTACCTCATCCCTTTCTTGACGTAATTCCAGCTCGTTTTGCCGCAAGTGCTGCAAGCTAAACTCATTAATATCCAAGCCTTTAACGATATTAATAGCATCACCCACAACCGTTACCGGGAAAGAATACACCAGCCCGGCTTCAATGCCGTAACTGCCGTCAGATAAAACCCCCATGCTGACCCAATCACCATCCGCTGTACCAAATACCCAGCTTTTCATATGATCGATAGCGGCATTGGCAGCAGATGCGGCACTGGATTGCCCACGGGCATTGATAATCTCAGTACCGCGTTGTTGCACAGTAGGGATAAACACGTTTTTAAACCAATCTTCCCCGACTAACGGCAAAGCATCTTGCCCCTTCACTTTGGCATAATGTAAATCTGGATACTGGCTGGCAGAATGATTACCCCAAACCGCCATATTTTTGATGTCACTAGCAAAGACGCCGCATTTTTCCGCCAACTGGCTAATGCCACGGTTATGGTCTAATCGGCTCATACAGGTAAAATTTTCCGGTGTTAAATCCGGTGCGTTTTTAATGGCGATCAAGGCATTGGTATTGGCAGGGTTACCAGTGATTAAAACCTTCACCTTTCTGCTGGCAACTTCATTCAGCGCCCTGCCCTGCTCAGCAAAAATTTGCGCGTTTACCGTCAACAAATCTTTGCGCTCCATGCCCGCTGTTCTTGGCTTTGCGCCGATTAAAAACACATAATCGACATTTTTAAACGCCACCCTAGGGTCATCGGTAATCTCGATACGATGTAGCAGCGAGCTAGCGCAATCATTCAATTCCATGACCACGCCTTGCAAAGCCTTCATAGCCTGTGGCACTTCCAAAAGCCGCAACACGATAGGCTGATCCGGCCCCAGAAACAGGCCCGCCGCCAAGCGAAACAGCAACGAATAGCTAATTTGTCCTGCCGCGCCTGTGACTGCAATATAAACCGGCGTTTTCATCTGTTTTCCTTATTCTTTATTTTTGTAATTTTTCAAGATGTAACGGATAAGCTAATTAAACAAGTTTTGAGCTCTAAACCGTCATCGGTAACGTTCCAAACTGTTATTCAGACCACAATGCTACATGATATTCCGGTATTTTAAATAAAAACCGCCTTAATTGTTAGCTAAGCCAATTCGTCTTACACATTCCGTTATAATAGCCCCCGAATTCATTACACCATCTACATTTTCTATAGAACTCATGAAAAAATTGTTATTTCAATTTGACACCGACCTTCACCCGTCGGTTTTCGATACCGTTGTCGGCTATGACGGCGGTGCAGACCACGTTATCGGCTACGGTGGCTTATCCCCTGAAAACATCAAACCCTTAGTTGAAGGCACTATTTTTACCCGCGCCCCAAAAGACAAAAAAAACACCGCCATTTTCGTTGGCGGCAGCGACATGATTGCCGGGCAAACACTGTTTACAGCGGTACAAAGCCATTTTTTCCCTGGCTTTCAAGTCTCTGTGATGCTCGATAGCAACGGCAGCAACACCACAGCCGCCGCCGCTATCGCCAAATTAGCCAGCAGCTCGGTATTAGCCGGAAAAAAAGCCGTAGTATTGGCAGGAACAGGCCCGGTAGGCCAACGCGCGGCGGTAATGCTAGCCCAAGAAGGCGCAAAGGTTTCCTTAACCGGACGGCAAATGGCGCGCGCAGAACAAGCTTGCCTCAACATGAAACAACGTTTTGATGTTGACCTGACTCCGATTGAAGCCTTCGATAGCGACGCGCGGGCAGCAGCCATTGCCGATGCCCAAATTGTGGTTGCCGCAGGTGCAGCAGGTGTACAACTGCTTTCCGCCGAACAATGGCAAAATAACCCCAATATCGAAATTATGGCGGATGCCAACGCCACCCCGCCTTTAGGTATAGGCGGCACTGACATGCTGGACAAAGGCATAGAACGCCACGGCAAAATCATCTGGGGTGCAATTGGCTTTGGCGCTTTAAAACTGGCTTTACACCGCGCCTGTATCGCCAAATTGTTTGAAGACAACAAACTGGTATTAGATGCCGAAAACATCTTTGCTTTAGCGAAAGAAATGGCATAACCCACAATTTATGCCATCCACTACCGAACAATTAAGGCGCGATGCGTTAAGCATTTTTACCGCTGGCATAGCCGCTGCCGACCCTTACCTTGCCGTCAAAAACTGTCTGGCTATTGACGGCGATAAGTTGTCGTTATTACTAAAGGATGGCAGCAAACGTGAGGGACATTGGCAAAAAATCCACCTGCTCGCGTTTGGTAAGGCGGCTTGCGCCATGGCAAAAGCCGCACAAGCGGCCATTCCGGCAGACTTACTGGCAGAAACCAGCATCGTCATCACCAATTATGAAAACGTCACAGCCGTCGCCAATATCCCCGTAATAGGCGCAGGCCATCCGCTACCCGATGCCGCAGGTTTTGCCGCCGCCCAACAATTGGCGCAATACGCCACTGCCGCCAAAGCTGGGGAACTGGTGTTGGTACTGGTGAGCGGCGGCGGTTCGGCATTAATCCCCTACCCCGCCACAGACATCAGCTTGTCGGAAAAAATCGCCGTCACCCAATTGCTCTTAGCCAGCGGCGCAACCATTAATGAAATCAATTGTGTCCGCAAACATTTATCGCAACTCAAAGGCGGCGGCTTAGCCAAGTTCGCCGCCCCTGCCGATTTACATGCACTGATTTTATCGGATGTGCTCGGTGATGATGTCACCGCAATCGCCAGTGGTTGCACCGTAGCTGACGACAGCCGCTACCAAGACGCCATCGACCTATTAAAATCCCACGGCATTTGGCAACAAACACCTGAAGCCATCCGCCAGCACTTAGAACAGGGCGCAAACGGCGACTTACCAGAAACCCCAAAAAGCGTAGATACTATCTTTCAGAACAACAGCCATACTTTAATTGGCAGTAACGCCATTAGCCTTGCCGCCATGCAGCAACACAGCCAGCAACTGGGTTACACCAGCGAAATTTATCACCACCAACTTTGTGGGGAAGCCAGAACTGTCGCTAAGGAATGGGTGCGTTTTGCAAAAAATTGTAAAAAACCAGTCGCCTTATTGGCAGGCGGAGAAACCACGGTATCCTTAAAAGGTACGGGAAAAGGCGGGCGCAACCAAGAAATGGCCTTAGCGTTTGCCTTGGCGGCTGAACAAGAAAACTTATCCGGTGACTGGGCATTCCTCAGCGGCGGCACAGATGGACGCGACGGCCCAACCGATGCGGCAGGCGGTTTGGTTGACAAAAATAGCCTGCAACGTATGCGTACAGCGGGTTGCGAGCCTTTGGCACTGCTAGCAAACAACGATTCTTACCCAGCATTACAACACGCCCAAGACCTCATCGTTATCGGCGCAACTGGCACCAACGTCGCTGATTTACAAATACTGCTGATTAAGCCTTGATAACAGCACAAGTTATTCAAGATAATGTGCGATTGCTTATTCGCCATCAAGCTATGCACATACAAAAACGATTGCTAGCCTGACACTCATTTACCTAAGGAGAAATTCATGTTTACCCAAGCCATGACCATCGCTGGTTTTGACGACGAACTTTTTACCGCGATGGAAGAAGAACGGCAACGTCAGGAAGACCATATCGAACTGATCGCATCAGAAAATTACACCAGCCCCCGCGTCATGGAAGCCATGGGCTCACAACTGACCAACAAATACGCCGAAGGCTACCCAGGCAAACGTTATTACGGTGGCTGCGAATTTGTCGATAAAGTCGAACAGCTCGCTATCGACCGCGCCAAAGCCTTATTTGCTGCTGATTACGCCAACGTGCAAGCGCATTCCGGCTCACAAGCCAACATGGCAGTATTCATGGCCTTAATCCAACCGGGCGACACCATTTTAGGCTTAAGCCTTGCCCACGGCGGTCACTTGACCCACGGTGCCAAACCAAATTTTTCCGGCAAAATCTACAACGCCATCCAATACGGCTTGAGCGCGGAAACCGATGAAATCGATTACGACCAAGTTGAAGCTTTAGCTTTAGAACACAAACCCAAACTCATCATTGCAGGCTTCTCCGCCTATTCCCGCGTGTGGGATTGGCAACGTTTCCGTGACATTGCCGATAAAGTCGGCGCGTATTTTGTCGTCGATATGGCACACGTCGCCGGATTAATTGCTGCTGGTTTATACCCAAACCCAGTACCGTTTGCCGATGTGGTCACCAGCACCACCCACAAATCTTTACGCGGCCCACGCGGCGGTTTGATTGTCTGCAAAAGCAATCCTGAGATTGAGAAAAAAATCGACTCCAGCATTTTCCCTGGCATTCAAGGCGGCCCGTCCATGCACGTCATCGCCGCGAAAGCCGTGGCTTTCAAAGAAGCGATGGAACCGGAATTTAAAGCCTATCAGCAACAGGTGATTAAAAACGCCCAAGCGATGGCGAAAGTGTTTATGGCACGCGGTTATGATGTGGTTTCTGGCGGCACAGACGACCACTTAATGTTGGTATCGTTAATTGCCAAAGGCATTACCGGCAAAGCCGCCGATGCCGCCTTAGGCCGCGCCCATATCACCGTCAATAAAAATGCCGTGCCAAACGACCCGCAATCGCCGTTCGTTACCAGCGGTATCCGTGTCGGCACACCTGCACCAACTACCCGTGGCTTTAAAGAAGTGGAAGTCACTGAAATTGCCAATATGATGTGTGATGTGATGGATAATTTGGAAGATGAATCTGTCATTGCCGCAGTACGCGAGCGCGTAGCCAACCTTTGTGCGCGTTTTCCTGTATACAGTTAACTAGCTTTTGATTTAGGAGTCTAAAACAGGTTTTGGACTCCTAACAAAAAACAAACGTATTTTTGGATAAGCATTTAACATCATCCAAAAACTAAAGACGTAAATTCAGCATTGCGTCCGCAAACCCCAAAAGTGCGGCAAGCACACAATCCCTTTGTATAAACTCCAGCCCTAATTGGCATAATCAATGGCTTTATTTGTTCCGCTGCTGCTGGTAATCGCCTTACTCACAGGCTGCTCAACTGTACCGGAAAACCAACCCGTACCAGTGATAGCCCGCCCGCATCCGCAAGTGGTCAACTATGCTTTAAGCTTACAAGGTGCACCTTACCGTTACGGTAAAGACAATCCTAGAGACGGTTTTGATTGCAGTGGTTTTGTCCGCCATGTTTACCAAAAAAATGGAATAAATCTACCGCATAATGCCAAAGATATGGCCTTAACCTTGCCTGAAATTCCCTTACACGCAATAACACCGGGTGATTTGGTATTCTTTGATATTAACGGCAAAACCTATTCGCATGTCGGCATTTATATTAAAAATAACAACTTTATCCACGCACCTAGCCAACGCACTGGCAAAGTCATGGTTTCCAACTTAAACACACCGTATTGGCAAAAGCATTTTGTTGGCGCAAGACGGCCTTAAAAGCCTTTAAGATTTGGTCATTCCCAATGGATTAGACCTTTCAGGTTTTTAAAACCTGAAATTTGACTTTACACAGTAACGCGCTTTTCTCCCGTTTGCCGCATCAGCACCGCAGTATTTGTCGGAAATAGCCCGAAACGCCCAAAAGACTAAGAGGACTTGGCATGAATACTCCACGGCAGCAAATGCTGGGAGCAAAGAATATGAATGGCAATCTGGTCACATTTTCTTTGGCCACTTGTTTTTTGACTGCTTGGATGCAAAAGTTAGAGAAACGCAAGAACAGTTATCGAGACGGCGCAAAAGAAAGTAGGCAGTTTTATAGGTTGGGTTGGTGAAAGAGCGTAACACAACCTACACAAAACAATTTTTTACAACTACAAGTTTCAAACAACTTAAGGCAAGCGGATAGAATCGTCTTCTATCACAATTAGCTGCTGCCGATACAAAGCACCGATGGCTTGTTTAAAAACTTTTTTGCTGACGGCGAATTCTTGATAGATAACTTCTGGCGGACTTTTATCACTGACCATCAACACCCCGTTAGCGGCTTTTAATTTGTTCAACACCAATTCCGTTACTGGATCAACTTTGCCATAACCGGCCTGGTTTAAGATCAAATCAATTTTTTTATCTTCCCTAATTTGCTTGATATAACCAGCAAGCTTTTGGCCTTTCATCAGCGGCTGGAACAATTCGTTTTGGTACAGCAAGCCCCAATGGCTGTTATTGATAATGGCTTTAAAACCTAATTCGGTTTTTTCGGCGATAATCAAATCAACCTTTTGCCCGACTTCAAAGCCGTCGCTGTCTTCGGCTTCTTCAGCCAGATATTTGTCAATTTTTGCCGTGGCGGCAATGCGGCCTTTGTCGTCCATAAACAATTTGACCAGATAAAACCGCCCTACTTCCATTTCTGCCAATTGTTCGCCAAAGGGAATCAGCAAGTTTTTTGCTAAACCCCAATCTAAAAACGCCCCGTAATAATTGATGGAAACCACTTTTAGCCAAGCAACTTCATCCACTTGCGCCAAAGGCATGTGTAAGGTTGCGGCAAGATGCTCTTCCGAATCGACATAGACGAAGGCGTTGACGCTAGCACCTAGTTGCAAATTCGCGGGCGGTCGTTTATCGACCAATAATATTTTTCTGGCATCACTACCTTCCAAATAAATCTCCCGGCCTTGCAGTTTCGTTACCTTCAAGGTATTTATTTTTCCGATAGTTATCATAAGTTTGACCGTGTTGAATGGGGAATGGGAATGGGGTTCAATGCTGTTGAGGAATCCGAAATCACCTTTTGTAGGGTGCAATAGGCGATAGCCGTATTGCACCGCATGTTGGTTTTCAAACATCCGGCGTATTACGCTATCGCTAACACGCCCTACATATTTTTATCTTTTTGAAATTAAAGGTAAAAATAATTAACTTAAGGCAGTGACGCGGCAAACGGGAGAACAGCGCTTTACTGCGTAACTTCAAATAGTACTTACGCTTCAGCGGGCAATCAGCTGCATAGGTAAGTCACCTTTTGGGCGCAAGGTTAAACGGCATTCGTGTTCTAGCCGTGTACCCGCTGGGCAAACAGCGCGAAAATGTTTGGCTAAAATCGCCAAAGTTAAAGTGGTTTGTACCATCGCCAAGTGTTTGCCGATACAGGTTCTAGGGCCGGCGCCAAACGGAATATACGCAAACGGGTTGGGAGTTTTTTCGGCGCTGATTAAAAATCGTTCCGGCATAAAATGGTCGGGTTTATCCCAATGTTTTTTGTGCCGATGTAACAACCACGGCACCACTAGCATGATCGATCCGGCGGGTATCGGCTTATCACGGATAACATCAGCAGCTTTGGTTTCGCGTAGCAATAATGGCATGGACGGGTATAAACGCATGCTTTCTTGGATTACTGCGCGGGTATAAGCCAAGCTATCGACTGCATCGATGCTGACTGGGCTTTTGCCTAAGACCGTATCCACTTCGTTGAATAAGGTTTGCTCAACCGCTGGCGATTGTGACAATAAATACCAAGACCAAGCCAAGCTATTAGCGGCGGTTTCGTAGCCTGCCATAAATAAGCCGATCAATTCGTGACGGATTTCGGTATTGCTGGTTAATTTTGCGGCATTTTTTAATGCTAAAAAATCCGCCACTAAGCTGTTTGCTTGCGGATTTTTTTCTGCCTCAGCAATATGGTCATCAAAAATAGCCTGTATCGCTTGCGCGGCTTGTTCTAACTTACTGGATTTATTGCCTGATAACCAACTGGGTAAACCAAAAAAACTATTCAGGTCAATTTGTCCGGCAACTTGATAATAATGGGCAAAATAGCCATTCAGTAACTCAAACTGCTTGGTGGTTAATGGTTTGCCAAAAACGATTTGCCAAAGTGTCTGCATGGAGAGTGACAGCATTTCCGGAAACATGGCAATCGGGCGAGGTGACGGCAAACTTTGCCACTGCTGCAAGCGTTGCTCAATAACGGTGATAATCGATTGGCTGTACTGCCCCATGCGTTCTGCGGTAAACAGCGGCATCATCAATTCACGATGCTTTTGCCAAAATTCACCGTCACTAATAAACAAGCTATCACCAATTAATGGCGACAAGGCTTTGCTGACTAGGGAAATTTTATTGCTGTAATTGGCTTGGTTGCTGACCAAAACATACTTAACCGCATCTGGGTGATTGGCGACAAAAATCGATTTTTTGAAGATTTTGAAGTCCATGAACGCCCGTTCAAATGCACCTTCAGGCCAGATAGCCAATAAATCGTCACTAATGCTTTTGATTAAATCAATGGGGCCTGGGATTTTGGCGTGTCGTTTTGGGTACGGCGGAATAAAATCAGTCATTTTTTTGTAAGGGTTAGTTGTCGCTGAGCTTTACACCATGTAAATCAACCACGGTCATATTGGCGACACCAAATACATGGATATTATTTTTTATGATCCGGGCATAATTTTCATGCAGATGTCCGTGAAAAACATGCTTTACGCCCATTGCCGCCGCTAAATCACTAATGGCTGAAAAGCCGTGGCGATGTGATCCTGGGGCTTCGTGTGAGACTAAAATATCGGCTTTTAGGTTTTTTAACAGATGGAATTCATCATGCCAAATCGCCGATTTATATTTTAGGGACATGTCGGCGTATTTAACGTGTGCGTTTTGGTGTTGTAGATAATGGTGTTTGCTGTCCCACTTTGGCGGCTGTGGCGGATACCAAACCCGCCCCAAAAATATCCCGCTTAAGCCCGCAATACGCAGTCCGGCAATTTCCGTAACTTTCAAGTGCAAGCCATTATCCGCCAAGGAAGAATCAAATAGATTTTTATATTTACTGGGGGATTCAAAATCATGATTACCCGCAATCCACCAAATTTTAGTGCTGCCGATAATGTCTGCCAGATAAACTTCCAGAGATTCCTCTAAATCGTAATCCCCTAATAAAACCACAGCCTCTGGCTTATGTTTATGGACGGCCTTAATTAGCGGCTGAAAATTGCCATGGGGATCACCTGCAAAGAGGATTCTGTCGGGTCGGCTCATAGTAAGACGGCATTAGAGTTAATAAAAGGTAGCCTAGCAACAGAATAATGAAGGATTATAAAAATGGCGGCAGTTTTTGTTGCCGCCATGTAGCGGCTTATCGGCCTTAACATAGTTGTTAAGGCCGATTTTTTAGGCGATTTCCCTAGCTTTACTAAACGCTTGGCGAAAATCCATATACAAAGGCTTGTCGGTGGTCAACATAAGATTGAGCATGGTATTTTGCAATTGGTACTTCACATTGCCAATCGCTAACGATCCCACACCAACCGCGCCTTGGGCATTTTCTGCTAACAGTAACGGTACGCCACGGTCATTACGTTTTATGCCTTCAATACCCAATGGTGGTACGGCATTAACATCGCCTGCCACTTTCAATTGCTTAGCCGCTTTTAACACAGCACCGCTAATCACTTGGATACCCGCTTTTGCGGTACAGAAAATAATATCGGTATCAGCAACCAACTCGGCTTTTTCGGCATCATTGCGGGCGCAATTACCATCTAAAGTAGAACCAAAACGGCGGTTATAAGCCTTAGCCACTTCTTGGGCAGTTTCCGCCGACAAATGGTCAACCAAGGTGGTTTTTGCGCCAGCCAGTGAGGCGATTACGCCAGTAGCGATACCCACTGGCCCTGTACCGCCAAACACCAATGCCGTACATTCTTCCAGTTTTTTGCCATGATGGCTAAGCAACTCTTTTTCCACACAAGCCACCAAGGCCGCTGCCGTGGTGAATGCGCCGCTAGGATCGGCGAATACTGATACCTCAAACGGTGGCACCATCGCTTGGCGGCTGGCATCCAGCATATCCATCGCCAAAGCAAAATCACGACCACCAATAAATATGCCAGTGCGTTTAACACCTGCCGGACTGCGGGAGAAAATGGCATCTTGGGTTAACGCATAGACGCTATCCAATTTGACATTGCTATACGGCATCAACACCTCAAAGCCAGCATCCATCGCCATGTTGATGTCGAATGGGCTGTTGTGGGGCATAGGGTCCAGCATGTGGAGGATACTGCGCTTTTCCATCGGAACCTCAGGTTGGTTAAGAAGCGTTGGCTTTCAAGTAATCTCTGGCTACTTCAAATGCGTGTTCAAAATGAAGATAAACCGGTTTTTCGGTATTCAACATTTTTTTCAATAAGCTGTTTTGTGCTTGATATTTGACATTACCAATCGCCAATGCACCAATACCGACAGCGCCACTGATTGAACCTGCAATCGGCGTACCATTATGGAACGCATCAACACCAGCAATACCCGCTGGTGGCACGGCATTCACGTCGGCGGCAACTTTCAGTTGTGGGGCAGATGCAATCAATTCGGCACTCAATAATTCGATACCTGCTGCGCCTGTGGCAAACACCACATCAGCAGTTTTAATGTATTCGGCTTTATCAGCATCCGCGCCAGCAGTGACGGTAATTTTGCCATCGCCAAATTCATTGCTGCACAAATCAGCAATTGCTTGGGCTTTTTCTAACTGTCTGCCAATAATCATGACATTTGCGCCAGCTTGCGCGGCGATAACCGCTGCCGCTTGACCGACTGGGCCAGTACCACCCAAAGCCAAAATATTTTTGCCTTCTAAAGTCGTGTTGAATTTAGTCAGTAACTCACGCTCTACAGCAGCAACCATGCCAGCTGCGGTAGTAAATGCACCACTAGGATCAGCAAACACAGAAACTTCAAAAGGCGGCACCATAGAATGCTTGGCGGTTTTCAGCATATCCATCGCTTGTTTGGTATCGCGTCCACCGATAAAAATCCCGGTGCGTTTCAGGTTTTTGGTGCTGCGCGAGAAAATGGCATCTTGCACCAAACCTTGCACTTCGCTGGCTTCAACGTTGATGTACGGTAATGCCGTCAACCAACCCGCGTCCAAGGCCATGTTGACATCAAATGGGCTTAAGTTTTTTGCTGTAGTCAGCATGTGTAAAATAAATGGCTTTTCCATGTTTGCTCCTTATTAATGTTATCGGGCAAGTATAAAAGAAATAACGCGATAAGAACAACGTCATATAGGCACAAGGCGCAAGACGAAAAGCAAAATCCCCCATTCGCCTTTCGCCTTGCACCTAATTCCTTTAACATTGCCCGAACAGCTTTCTTTACCGAGTTACGCCCTCCTTGGATATACAAACCTTAAAATCCCAGCGTTTATCCACACCTGCCTTGGTGTTGGATGAAAACGAAATTCTTGCCTCATTAGAATCTTTAGCGGAATTACGCCAAAAAAGCGGTTGCAAGCTGTTATATTCTATAAAATCCTTGCCGTTTACCGCTGTTTTGGCCTTAGCCAAACCTTATGTTGATGGTTTTTCGGTGAGTTCTTTATTTGAAGCCCGCTTGGCGTCTGAAATCCTCGCGGGTTCTGGCTCAGTGCATTTGACTACCCCCGGTATTCGGCCTGATGAATTAGCGAAATTATCGCAATACTGTAGCCACATCAGCTTCAATTCCCTGCACCAATACCAGCGTTTTTCTGAAGCCACGGATTGCTCAGTCGGCTTGCGCGTTAATCCTAAATTGTCGTTTGTCGCCGATGACCGCTACAACCCGTGTCGCCAACATTCCAAATTGGGGACAGATATTGATTTATTATGGCAATCCGAGCATTTGCCTAAGCTACGCGGCCTACATGTCCACAATAATTTTTCCGGTACTGATTACACGCCCTTAATCAAAACCGTGGAAAAAATTGAATTGTTTTTACGGGAGCAGTTCGCTAATTTGGAGTGGCTAAATTTAGGTGGCGGTTATTTATTTAACGAAATCAACAACCAGCAGCCTTTTATTGATTTGGTCAAACGCCTGACCGACAAATACGGATTGAACGTCTACATAGAGCCGGGTAAAGCCGTAGTAGGTCGATCGGGTTATTTACTGGCAACAGTTATCGACCAATTCGTCAGCGACGGAAAAACCATCGCCGTACTGGATACCTCGGTCAACCATCATCCCGAAGTGTTTGAATACCAATTCCAAGCCGAATTGCACGAACAGCAAGCCAATGGCGACTATTCAGCCATACTGGCAGGCAGCACCTGTTTAGCGGGCGATTTGTTTGGCGAATACCGATTTAAACAGCCATTGGCAATCGGCGAGCAAGTGGTTTTTAAAGATTTGGGCGCGTACAGCCTGATAAAAGCCAGCCGCTTTAACGGCTATAACCTGCCAGATATTTACCTACACCGCGATGGGCAATGGCGACAAGCCAAACACTATGCCTATGAAGATTATCGCCAACAGTGGTTGGCGGATAGCTAGTTGTCCACGAAAGGCACGAAAGGGCACGAAAATTTCGTCGGAATCGAAGGAGCGCGGGCATCCTGCCCGCCCGGTTGCAATCAAAATGACCGCGCCACAAAAACTAAAAATGTGACCGATTGAACTATTCCTGTAATTCACCCGTACATACAACGCCAGCGTTCACCTATGATTGGTGGATTATCAAAAATTCTCGCCCACCCCCAACGGAGTTTCTATGAAAGCCATACTGATGACCGCTATTGGTACGCCTGAGGTTTTAAGCCTACAAGACATTGACGAACCTCAAATTCAGCTGCCTACTGAGATTAAAGTCAAACTCCATGCGGCAGGCGTCAACCCCGTGGATACCAAAGTCCGCCACAACGGCTTATTGTACGATCTGCCTTTGCCAGCGGTATTAGGCTGTGATGGCGCCGGGGAAATCGTCGCAATCGGCGAGGAAGTCACCGAGTTTTTTGTCGGCGATAAAGTTTGGTTTTGTCATGGCGGCTTAGGCCGAGAACAAGGCAACTACGCCGAATACACGGTATTAGACCAGCGCTGGGCTAGCCTCATGCCCTATAAACTCAGCTACAGCCAAGCCGCCGCCCTGCCCTTGGTGCTGATTACTGCTTGGGGTGCATTGTTTGATCGTGGTGGATTGCAAGCCGGACAAACCGTATTAATCCACGCGGGTGCAGGCGGCGTAGGCCATGTAGCGATACAACTGGCGAAAATCAAAAAAGCGCGGGTAATCACCACCGTAAGCTCCGCCGAAAAAGCCCAATTGGCAAAAAATTGGGGCGCGGATGAAACCATTATTTATACCGAAGAAAATTTTGTTGATGCCGTCAATCGTCTGACCGATGGCAAAGGTGCGGATGTGGTATTCGATACCGTCAGCCCGGCGGTATTTAGCGACAGCATCACCGCTACCGCCTATTTTGGTCGCCTGATAACCTTACTTGATCCCGGCGAACAAAACCTAGCCTTGGCACGCTTACGCAACTTGCTGATTGGTTTTGAGCTAATGTTGACACCGATGTTAAAAGATTTGCCCGAAGCCCGCGACAAGCATGTACAAATCTTGCAACACTGCACCAATTACATCGATGAAGGCCTGTTAAACGTAGAAATCAGCCAAATATTGCCTTTGGCACAAGCCGCACAAGCACATGCCTTAATTGAAGAAGGCCATACCGTGGGTAAAATTGTCTTGTCTATCTAAAAATTACCAACCACTGGCATCGTCATCGTACGGTTTGGGTTTGACACCTTCCGGGATTTTCGGTGCTTTGGCTGAACGTAACAGCAGTAACGCATTGCCCAATACTACCAACAACGCGACAATAAATATCACAACCCACATAAACACCCCGATACCATGAACTACTGGCTAATGAAATCCGAACCGGACACTTTCGGCATAAATGACCTAATCAACAGGCCGCTGCAAACCGAACACTGGGACGGTGTCCGTAATTACCAAGCGCGGAATATGATGCGTGATGACATGAAGCTTGGCGATCAGGTATTTTTTTACCACTCCAACTGCGCCGAACCCGGCATTGTCGGCATTATGGAAATCGCCAAAGAAGGTTATCCCGACTTTACCGCCTTCGACCCCGACGACAAACACTACGACCCGAAAAGCGACCCCGCAAAACCGCGCTGGATCATGGTTGACGTGAAATATGTAAAAACCCTATCGCGCACCATCAGCTTAAAAGAACTCAAAGCACAAACCCAGTTAGCCGATTTGGCCTTGCTACGGCCCGGCAACCGTTTATCGATTATGCCAATCAGCAAAGCGGAATGGGAATTTATCTTGGCGTTGGAATAGCTTAAAACCTGATGTTACCGGGCTCATCCACTATCACATTAAGAGTCCAAAACATGTTTTGGACTCCTAAAATTATTTACCGCATCCCACCAGAAAACAACCGATACGCTGGATTATCGGTTTCTTGCTGATAAGCAAAGCCTAAGCTTTCCAAACACGCGATAAACGCCTGCCGTTGGTTTTCCGGTATTTGCAGGCCGATCAACACTTTGCCGAAGGCCGCGCCGTGGTTGCGGTAATGGAACAGGCTGATATTCCAGCGTCCGCCCAGTTCGGTGAGGAATTTCAATAACGCGCCGGGGCGCTCCGGAAACTCAATGCTGTAGACCACTTCAGCCAATTCACAAGGGGCATGACCGCCGACCATATAGCGCATATGTTCTTTCGCCAAATTATTGGTGGTCATATCGGTAACGGTAAAACCTTGTTGCTGCAAATGCCCGATTACCGTGGCTTTATCGGCTTCCAAACCACTGCTGGAAATACCGACAAACACTTGCGCTTGCGCGGCATCAAAATAGCGGTAATTAAATTCGGTGATACTGCGACCGCCTAACAATTGGCAAAATTGATGGAAACTGCCGGGAATTTCAGGAATGCTGACCGCCAATAAAATTTCCCGATGCTCGCCGACTTGGGCGCGTTCCGCCACATAGCGTAGTCGGTCAAAATTAATATTGGCACCGCTGTCTATCGCCACCAAGGTTTGCCCGGTGACTTGTTCGCGTTCGACATATTTCTTTAAGCCTGCAACCGCTAATGCGCCAGCGGGTTCGGTAATTGAGCGGGTATCGTCAAAAATATCTTTAATGGCGGCGCAGATTTCATCGGTGTTGACGGTAATCACTTCGTCCACATACAACTTCGCCAAACGGAACGGTTCTTCGCCAACTTGTTTAACCGCCACGCCGTCGGCAAATAGGCCGACTTGCGCCAAAACCACCCGCTCATTGGCGATTAAGGCTTGGTTTAAGCAATCGGCATCATCAGGTTCAACACCAATAATTTTGATGTCTGGGCGGACGAATTTGGCATACACGGCAATACCTGCAATCAAGCCACCCCCGCCAACGGGAACAAAAATGGCGTGTAAGTCACCAGTTTGTTGGCGCAGGATTTCCATCGCTACTGTTCCCTGCCCGGCGATGACGTCGGGATCATCATAGGGATGGACAAATACCCGCCCGGTCTGCTGGGCGACTTCATGGGCATGGACGTAAGATTCGCTGTAAGAATCGCCGAACAAAATAATCTCTGCGCCCATCGCCTTAACCGATTTGATTTTAATCTCCGGCGTGGTGGTGGGCATAACGATTAAGGCATTAATGCCTAAGCGGTTGGCTGCCAAGGCGACACCTTGGGCATGGTTGCCTGCCGATGCGGCAATAACGCCAAGGCTTTTGGCGCTATCATCCAACAAGGACATTTTGTTATAGGCACCACGCAGCTTAAACGAAAACACCGATTGCAAGTCTTCGCGTTTTAACAACACGCGGTTTTGCAGGCGTTCGGAAAGGGAGCGGGCGAAGTCCAAAGGGCTTTCTGTGGCGACATCGTAAACTTTGGCGCGAAGTATTTTTTCGAGGTATTTTTGCGGCACTTTAAGTAAAAATCGGCTGAAGATTGTGAGTTTCTGGGTTATTATCGCACACCTTTTATTAATCAACGGACAGGGTAATTAAATGACACAAGATGAATTGAAACGCAAAGTGGCGGAAGCTGCCATTCCTTATGTTAAAGGCGTCGGTATTATTGGCATAGGCACTGGTTCAACTACCCGCCATTTTATTGAATTGCTGGGTGATTTTAAGGCCGATATTGAAGGCGCGGTTTCTAGCTCTGAAGCCAGCTCTGAGTTGCTCAGAAAAATCGGCATTCCAGTATTGGATTTAAATGCGGTTGGTACATTGGAAGTGTATGTTGATGGCGCTGATGAAATCAATCCAAACAAACAATTGATTAAAGGCGGCGGAGCGGCATTAACGCGGGAAAAAATTATTGCTGCTGCTAGCGATAAATTTATCTGTATCGCTGATGGTTCAAAATGTGTAGACGTGTTGGGCGCATTCCCATTACCGATTGAAGTTATCCCAATGGCAAGAAGCTATGTGGCGAGAGAAATCGTTAAGTTGGGCGGTCAACCCGTTTGGCGCGAAAACTGCGTAACCGACAACCACAACCACATTATTGACGTCCATAACCTGAATATTCTTGAGCCAACTAAATTGGAAGCAATCATCAACAATATTACTGGCGTGGTTTGCGTAGGCCTGTTTTCTGCCCGTCCTGCGGATGTGGTGTTGGTCAGCAGAGGCGAAGAAATCGTTACTTTCTAATACGTTATATCGCTGTCAAAACTTGGATGCGTTGCTATTAATATCTTCAACGCATCCAAACCTTGCTATAAATCCCCCGTTACTGCCCTGCCCCAAACGCTCCGGATTACTGCCGAAAGCGTTAACTATCCCCAACTATCGGTAAGTCTTAGTCGATACCGGCACTTGCTGGTAAATCCCCGTCAACTTACGTTTAAACTCTTCCGAAATCATTTTTGAATCTTGCTTGCTCTTCACCACGCGTGGGGTAATCAGCACCACCAATTCGGATTTGTCTTTATTGTTAGTGGTATTGCCAAACAGCGGGCCAACCCAAGGCAATTCGTGCAATAGCGGAATGCCGGATTTGTTGTAGGTGTTGTTTTCTTTGATTAAACCGCCTAGAACAATGGTTTCGCCATCGTGTACCGCCACCGAACTTTCAATTTCTTTTTTGGCGATTGCCGCCGATGAGGTGACACCAATGGTGGATTCCACCGGATCACTGACGGTTTGCTTAATTTCCATAATCACCATGCCATTGGCATTAACCCGTGGCGTTACTTCCAGTTTGACACCGGTATCGCGGTATTGAATCTGGCTATTGGTCACTAAACCTGTGCTGCCGCTGCCGCTGGATGTAATGCCTGCGCCCGATAACGTGCTGGAAAGCGTCGGAATTTGCGTACCGACTTCAATAGTGGCTTCTTGGTTGTTCAACACCATTAACGATGGCGATGAAATCACGTTGATATTGTTTTTACTGGCTTGCGATGCCAACAAGGCTTTGACTGTTCCAGAATTATATAAAGCACTCAAACCACCTGTGGCAAACGCGGCAGTGCTGGCTGACAAACTACCACCGATGGAAGGCGAGTCTAAGCCACTGCTTAACTGACTGCCATCATGGGTTAACTTCCATTGTATGCCGTATTTCAAGTCATCTTTTAGGTCAACGGAGACGATGGTGGCATCAATCAGCACTTGCAGCGGCAAAAGATCCAGTTGTTTTATCACTGGCAAGATCACTTCATATTCTCGCGGGGTGGCGACAATAATTAAGGCGTTATTGGCTTTGTCGGAAATAATGCGGACTTCATCAACGTTGGCAACTTTGGCATTGGTGTTACCACCGCCTGAACCGGAACGTCGGCTGCTGGCTGAGGATTTTTTACTGCTACTACTGCCGCCAGCGGCTGGCTGGCTGGTTGATTTGTTATCGCCACTGGCGGATTTATTACCAATTTCTGAGGATTTTTTACCCGCAGCCACTTTGGCGGATTTATCGGTGCTACTGCTGCTACCCGTGAAAATATCGTTTAAGGTATTCGCCAACTCTTCGGCATCGCCATGTTGCACTTTATAAACATTTACGCCGCCACCGGATGCGGTGTTGGTTTTATCTAAGCGGAACACCCAGTTTTCAATATCATGCAAATATTTGGCTTGGTGAGTTATCGCCAATACCGAATTTAAGCGCTCTATCGGGATAAAACGGAAAAAATCCGAATCGTCTTTTTTCTCGGAAAAAATGCCTTCCAATTCTTCAACGATATTTTCTGGTTCGGAATGCACTAATGGGAACAGGCCGAAAGAGCGTCCATTTAATATATCAACGTCAAAGGTGTCGATCATATCCAGCACCCGATCCATTTCGTCGGGCGTACCGGAAGCCACCAAAATATTCCGTGCCGGATCAACGGTGAGTATGGTTTTTTCTTGCACCAAGGGTTTTAGCACTTCAACAATATCTTGTACGGCGACATTATCGATGGGGATGATGCGGGTTTGGTAGCCGCCGCCAGTACCGTTAACGTCGGAGGTGTATAAGGCATCGGCTGCGGGTTCTATGTGATAAATCTTGCCATCTTTTACCAACGCGGCATTGTTCATCCGCAACACCATTTCCAAGGTAGGTAACAACTCTTCGTAGCTGAGTGCTTGTGTGGTTTGTAAAGTGACTTTGCCTGCCACTTTCGGGTTAAGCACATAGTTCATTTTAAGAGTGTCGCCCAAAATCACTTTAGCGACTTCGGCAAGATCAGCATCATCAAAATTGAAGGTGTATTGGTCTTTAGAACTGCTTTTTGTGCCTTTGCGCTGGCTAGATGATGGCGTAACAACGCGATTAACCCCCGGATAAAGCTCAGCTTTAGGGCGTTTTTCTTGGCTTTGGGGTTTATTTTGCAAATCCTTAAAGGCGTCCGATTTCTCAGTTTGTTTACTGACAGGTGTTAACGGCAACAATTGGCTGTGTTTAGGGCCAATCAGTTCACAACCGGAAAGCGTTAAACCGACCGCCACTAAACAAGAGACAGTCGTTGATTTGGTAAAATTATTCATTTATAGGCTCTTCTATAGGTTCTAATGCGGGGTCTAATACATTCGGATCAGGTACAACACCGTCTGGCGGTGGCTGCTCTTCGCCTGCTTCCGGTACTTTCGGCGGCGCTTTTGGCTTGGCTTTTCTAAGCGGCAAAATCTTTTCCGTACCTTCTTGGTTAAAGATGACTTTATCAGTGCCGATTGCTGTCAATTTCCAGCCATCCAAATCCGCACCGACCAGCAAGCGGCGGTAATTTTGTTTGGATTCGACATTGGGAATCAGGGTGGTACGCACTAATAAGGCATGAAGCTGTTGGTCGCTGGTGTAAACACCAATCAATACCCAATCAAACTTCACCGCCACCGCGTTCGCCAAGTTAACGCCTGACAAGGTTTCCTTCACGGGCCGACGACCTGAAATAAACAACGGCCTGGTGACCATATCTTGATAACTGTCTTCCGGCTGCTCGGTTAAATTGGCGGTTGGCATCTCATCTAATGCGGCGTTGGCTTGCTTGCCTAGGTCTTCAGATAACAATTGCTGACCGCTATATTGCGCGTAACCCCATTCCGCCAATATAACCAGCATCAATACGCCACAAATTGCCGCTAACAGGGTGATAAGTTTATTGTTCATCCGGTTGCTTTCTCATAAAACTGACAGCCTGAAAATTGATGCTGAGATTATTGCTGGCATCCATTTGATGGGTGATGGCATTGTGCTGACCACGAATAGGCCGAATATCCAATTGGTCGATCATAATCAATGGCGTTGAGGTTTCTATTTTATACAGCACAGCCCGCAAGGTTTCGCTGTTGCCCGTCATCCGCACCCTGACAGTAATACGCCCAAAACCGTTTTTGATGGTTACTGGTGTGGCTTGGGTACTGCTCAGTTGCCCGCCGGATTCCACGATGGCTTTCTTGATAAATTCCTGCATATCCGCCGAGGCCAAGGCGTCGGTGCTTTGGGCATTAAAGTAGCCTTGTTCGGCTTGTTGCCCGGTAATGCTTTCCATGCTGGCCACCACGGTATCTTTTTTCGCCAATATGCGCTGATACTGTTGCAGTTTAAATGCTAGGGCGTTTTTGTTTTCCGACAATGCCGAGGCTTTATTGGCAATTGGCATAATCACCAATAAGCCGACCAGCACGATGACTAAAATCAATAACGCTAACGCCAACCAGCGTTGCATTTTTTGGTTATTGTCCATGATTGTCCCCGCCGCCTTTTTTGGTTACATCGACAGTAATTTGAAAGCGTTCCAATTTGCTGATGGTGTCTTGGGTAACGGGTGACACAAACCGGGCGTTATTAAACAGCTCTGATTCTTCCAGTACACCAATCAAGGTTGATGCCGCTGGCGACTCGCCTTGGATTTGCAAATGCCCATCGGCATATTGCATATAAGCCAAGGATGTATCGTCTTTAATGATAGTGCTCAAAGTATTCAACACTACAACCAAAGGCGGCATAGCGTTTTTTTCAGCCAGCAGCTCTTGGGTTTCTTTAATGACGGCATCCACTTCGGCTTGCATTTGTTTGATTTTCTTAGCTTCTTTTTCTATACGCAGGACTTTTTCCGTTAACGTATTGACAGTATTTTGCTGAAACCATAACGGCAACACTAATACAGAAATACCCAATAATGCCGTTAAGCCAATCAGCCCAGATTGGATTAAACCAGGGGTTTTCGCGGTTTTTTGCCGATAACGTTCGGGCAATAAATTATAGCCGCCGTGGTAATAATCGAGGTCATTAGCAAAGGCATCATAATCGGCAAAAATCGGCGCAATTCCTAGGCTTTTTAAGTCCTCACAAACGCCATCCAACAGCTCACGGGTGGTCAGCACCAGCATAACCCGTATCAAGCCCTGATCTGCCAAGGTTTCCAGTGGTTTGACGGCAAAATACACTTGCTCAGTTTTAAACGGCGTGTAACGGTCTAACTCATAAACCAACACTTGCTGGATATTATCTTTCGCAGCGATGGGCAGCAGCACTTCTTTAAGCAACGCATCAGCGCCACTTAAGCGCAACAGCACACTGGCTTTGGCGAATTTTTCGTCACTGGCTAGCAGTTCTTGAAAATACTGCGGCAGCAGCTCAGTGCGCGATAATTGGCACAGCGCTTGGCTTTCGCCATTATTGATATAGCTAATATGAAACTGGTTTGCTATCGGCTTGACGACGATAAAACCTTGTTGGCTATTGACCAACAGCCGAAGTTTTTCCGGCATCAGCAGGCTTAATTCACGCTTCCACCAACGTAGAAACGTTTTAAAATCCATATCAATGGAAGAATTCAGATTCAGCATAATGTTTTACAGGTAAGTCGCTCTCGGCGGTGGTATCGGTTTCTGACTCAGCAAATAAAGATTGGTGACTTACGGCATTACGTTGCCAATTAAATAGTTGAAATGGGGTTTTACTACCTGAGACGTTTTGTACAACAGCGGTTAACGAAGCGCTTGTGCCATCATCCAATAACACTTCCGATATAACGGTAATCACTTGGTTATTAGGTGTCGCCTGGGTGTTCTGCACTTGCGGCGCATTTTTTATCGGTACCAGCGGGGTGATTGCACTGGGAAATGCCGGTACTGGCAAATCTTTTCTGGCGCTATCTAACCGCGCCGCCACAAATTCATCAATCAACTCTTCGTCCAAATCGGGCAATACCCGTAACACATCCACACTAGCCATTTGTTGATTAACTTTGGCTGTGCCATACACGGTAATTAATGGCGACATCCATTGAAAGATGTCTTCATCAAAGCCTAATACCAAACGCAATTCGTCTATCGACTGGAAAGGTTTATTGCGCGGCCCGTAACGTAAGCCCGCATCTTGGTATTCTTTTTTTTCTGCGCCATCAATATGTAACAAATCATCACTATCGCGCCAATCCATGATCGCCCCTAACAATTTGCTTTGGGCTTTTTCATCTAAGCTCGGCACGGCTAATAATAAAGCTTTCAAGACTTTTTCATCGGCTTTGTTAATATCAATCTTGCCGTTTTCTGATAATAATTTTATCCGTATGACGGCCTCTTCCATGTCCACTTGATAAATGCTGCCGTCGGTGTGCCAGCGTTTAAGGGCATCTGGCAATAACAACATCATTTCGGCGATGTTTACACCCGATTCAGCAATAGCTAGGGCTTGCGCGGTATTTCTTATATTGCTTACCAAACCCGCTTCGCGGCGCATACTCAGGGCAAAACTGCCCGCCATAATTATCATTAAGCTTAATACCCACAGCACCAGTATTAACGCAAAACCGTGCTGTTTTCGAGAACCGCCAAATACAGCAGGCTTCATTGCTCTGTACCTTCGCCGTTTTCCGATTCAGGATCGGTTTCTTCCTGAATAATCGCTGGCGATGCAGATGCCGCCTCAGAAAACTCTGCCGTGGCGATTTTTATCGGCACAATCATATCAGGCCAAAATGTGCCGTTTTCTAAGCCGATATGAATTTTTACCAGCTCTGGCTGTTGCTCGCGGTTTATCCATTCCTGTTGCCAAAGTAATTCGTCTGTGCTGGTATCTTGGCCTAAATAGCTGATCGAAAAGGTTTTAATATGACTGATTAAATTGATTTTTTCTTCTGGAAAGCTTGTGCCTTCAACACTAGGAAAAAACGCTTTTGTGGTAATAACTAGGGTATCGGTTTCAACCGTGCTTAAGCGAATATCAAATGATTGCAATCCCGGCCTTGCCGCACTGGCTGGAAATTCAGAAACAAATTGCAAGGAGGTTTCCGAGCCTTGAAAGCCAAAAACCCGTTCTTGATTATTACTAAAGTCATCCCACACGGGCTTGGCGGTACTTAAATGCCGTTGAAAAAAGCTATATACGGTCGCGATTTCATTAACATCGGCGATTTTGTTTTCGCCTTTTTCCCAGCTGTCCGCGCTAATTTTAATAGTGGCAAATAAAAGCACGACCATGATGCTCAGCAAAGTCATAACAATCAGCACTTCAATCAGGGTGAAACCCTTATTGGCTTTCATTTTTGCTTTCATCAGGTTTTTTGGACAGTAATTTCAGCGTGCTTAAATGCAATTCACGTCCATCGTCGCCCCAAGTGACTGTGACCGCGACGCGGAAAAACTCTGCGTTGAGTTTTTCCAGATCAATGTCTTCCATGGTAAAGGGCGCTCTTGTTACCGACAGCAGCCAATGAAAGCGGTCATCTTCATCGCCAACCGTTTCTCCTGGCAGCATTTCAGCTTTTGCCATTTCATTTGCCATTAACGACTCGGCAATTTGTACCGCTGAGGTATATTCTTCGGCAAGCAAGGCAGTGTTCGCGCCACCGGAAAAAATCTTTAATAAAATGCCTAACGAGACCGCCAAAATGGCAAATGCCACCAACACTTCCAATAAGGAAAAGCCCTGTTGTTTAGTTTTCTGCATCGTCTGAGGCATCGTTAAGGCTAATATGCCCGGTTAACCAATTAATATCTATCTGCCATTTTGCCGCACCCGCCGTTAAGTTAACGCGTCCACCTGTGGAAGAACCATCGGCATAAAAGCGGATACTGCCTTGGTCTTGTCCGGTCAATTCACTTTCGGCGGTGACAATGGTTAAGGCGACCGATTCGGGGATGCCATAAGTTTTTTCCCTGCCACTGACGGTATAGCTGTTGCTTTCCAAATCAAAATCAACCGTGGTTTCTTGATGATCCATCAAGGCTTCACCTCTGGCATAGCGTAACGCGGACACCACATCGCGGGCAGCGGCTTTCAGCTCAGCGCGATCATTACCAGAGGCAAAGTTGATGGCAACGATGGAAGTACCCAGCACAATAATGACCAGCACCACCATCAATTCAATCAGGGTAAAACCGCGTTGTTGGTAGGCTGGCATAGTGGTTTGGATTTGCTTAGCGGCTAGGCGCACCATAAAACCGCCTTTAGTGCCGCGCTTTTATGGATGCCAAACTGGGCAATATTATTCCCAGCTGACAACGTCTTGATCTTCGCCTTCGCCGCCTTCTTTACCGTCAGCGCCATAAGAATAAAGATCAAATTTGCCATGTTCGCCAGGTGAAAGGTAATGGTATTCGTTTTGCCATGGGTCTAACGGCACTTTGGATTTTTGTAGATAAGGGCCGTTCCAGCGTTTAGCGGTATTTGGCGATTCAATTAGGGCATTTAGGCCTTCATTGGTAGTTGGGTAAGTACCGACATCGAGTTTGTACATATCGATGGTGGCGGATAAATCTTCAATCTGCACTTTGGCGGCTTTGGTTTTAGATTCGCCCATGTGTTTCATTACTTGTGGGCCAACTATGCCCGCCAGCATGGCGATGATGCCTAATACCACCAACAGTTCCAATAATGTGAAACCGGATTGTGCAACGTGTTTTAGTTTTCTCATGAGTTTTCCATAGTCACTGATGTTAAGCAGATATTCTCTACGATTAAAAATATTAATAATGTGTCGCTATCGCGACCACTTTTAAATCGGGTTCTCGCACCCGAAGGCGAGCTACTTTCTTTTGCGCCGCCAAAAGCAAGTAGCCAAAGAAAAGGCGGCCCGATTACCGCTTCTCCCTGTGCTCCTCGATTTTGTCAGAAGGTCAGCAGAGAGGGCTTCCTGCCCTCCTGCTGACGCGCGGCTTCCATGCCGCGCCCCTTTCGGGCTATTTCCGACAAAATCTGCGGTGCTCGGCGCGGTAAACGGGAATAAAAAACGTTACTGCGTAACGCCAAGTAGTCATATTTCAAAAAGCCAAATCATTGACGCTTAAAATAGCCAGTAATATCGAAACGATAATGCCGCCTATCATCAAGCCCAAGGTAATAATTAACGCGGGTTCTAGTAAGGCCAGCATCCGCTGGATGGCAACCCGCAATTGTTTGTCGTACAGCCCCGCCACCCGCAACAGCATTTCTTCCAAGCGTCCGGTTTCTTCGCCCATTTTTATCATTTGCGTGGCCATTTTGGGGAAAATGGCTTTTTCCAACAAGGCATCGGAGATATGCCGCCCTTGTTTAATTTGCTCTTCGGTATCGGCGATGGCATCGGCAATCACCAAATTATCCACGGTTTCGCGGGCGATCATCATCGCCGAGACAATGGAAACGCCATTGCCCAGCAAAGTTCCCAGTGTACGGCTGACATTGGCGGTTTCTTTATTGAGCAAAATTTCGCCATACAAGGGCAGTTTTAAAAACCGCCCATCCCAGACTTTCTTGCGTACCGGGTCTGCCATCTGCATTTTCATATAGCTAGAGATAGCTAGGCCGCCGCCTAATAAAATCCACCAATAGCTTTGCAGCCATTCCGCCATGCCGACCACAATCTGAGTGGAAACGGGCAATTCTTTACCTGCACTGGCGAACATTTCGGTAAATTGCGGCACCACGAAAGTCAGCATGATGAACAAGGACGCCAGCGACATCACCAATAAAATAGCGGGGTAAATTAACGCAGTGCTAACGGTATCTTTCAATTCTTGGGCGCTTTCCAGATATTCCGCCAAGCGCGTCAACACCTCACCTAAACTGCCGCCTGCTTCACCTGCGCGTACCATGTTTAAATAAAACTTAGTGAACACGCCCGCTTGCAGTTCTAAGGCATCCGCCAAGGATGAGCCGCCTTTAACTTTTTCCAGCACCTTGGCGATCAGCTTGGTTAAGCGGGGATTGTCTTCAGTCAAATCCATCAACACTAATAATGACTTATCTAATGGTAAGCCGGATTCCAACAGCGTCGCCAATTCCCCAGTAAACAAAACAATATCTTTACCGGACAATTTTTTTTGTTTGCCCGTTAATGCCAAACCCAAAAAAGACCGGGAGTTGGCGGCGGCTATTTTCAGCGGCAGATAGCCTTCGGCTTGCAAGCTGGCTAGCAATTGGGCTTCATCGGCAGCATCGCGCACGCCGTCTTCGGTTTCGCCCAAACTGTTGATGGCTTTATAAGTGAATAACGGCATCAGTTTTCCGTGGTTACCCGCATCACTTCTTCTAAGGTAGTGATGCCTTGCACAACTTTCACCAAACCATTTTCATACAAGGTTTGCATACCTTCTTCAATCGCCAGTTTCTGGATTTTTCCGGCTTCTTCGTGCGCCATAATCAGTTTGCGGATAGGGTCGGTCATCGGCAAAAATTCAATAATCGCCATACGTCCACGGTAACCCGTACCGCCGCAGGCAGAACAACCTATCGGCTTGAATAAAGTAATATCGCCAGTGGGGGCAAATCGCCGTAAACGCAAGCTATCCACCAATTCTGGCGATGCTGGATGCGCTTCTTTACAAGCGACACATAACTTTCTTACCAAACGTTGCGCCAAAATGCCGTTAACGGTTGAGGTGAGCAGATATTCTTCTAAGCCCATGTCCAAGAGACGGGTAACACCGCCAGCGGCATCATTGGTGTGTAAGGTCGACAACACCAAATGCCCGGTAAGCGCTGATTGTACGGCGATACGCGCGGTTTCAAGGTCGCGCATCTCACCAATCATGATAACGTCAGGATCTTGCCGAACAATGGAGCGCAACGCGGAAGCGAAGGTAAGGCCAATTTGTGGCTTGGCTTGAATTTGGTTGATGCCTTCCATTTGGTATTCAACCGGATCTTCAACGGTGATGATTTTGCGTGCCGAGGTGTTTAATTGTTTTAAGGCCGCGTACATGGTGGTGGATTTACCGCTACCGGTAGGGCCTGTAATCAGGATAATGCCATGCGGCATCGCCAACACATCCAAAAACGCATCCAGATGGCGGCCTGCAAAACCCAGTGCGGTAAAATCCAGCACGGTGTTTTCTTTATCCAATAGCCGGATAACGACACTTTCGCCGTACATGGTGGGAATAGTAGAAACCCGTAAATCCAATTCTTTACCGAGCATTTGTACTTTGATACGCCCATCTTGCGGCAAGCGGCGTTCGGCGATATTGAGCTTCGCCATGATTTTTATACGGGAAATAACAGCGGCGGTCGATTTGACAGGCGGGGCATCAATTTCTTGTAAGACACCATCGATACGTAATCGGACTTTTAGGCTTTGTTCAAACGGTTCAATATGAATATCCGAGGCCTTGGTTTCAATCGCCCGTTGCATTATCAAGTTGACCATCTTAATAACGGGCGCTTCGCTGGCTAAATCTTTCAGATGCTCTAAATCTTCCTCACCCAAATCATCAATCGACAAGCCATCAACCAGCTTATCCATTTGCGAGCGACCTTCGCCGTATTGCACTTCCAAGGCATTATCAATTTCTGACAACAAACCCACTTTGGTCAACACTTGTTTGCCTGTCGCCAGTTTTAACGCATCAACCACAAAATGGTCTTCCGGATCCATCATGCTGACAGTAATATTACCCTCGTCTTGCGCCAAACCAATCACATGGTATTGCTTAAGAAAACGTAGGGAAACTGATTCTGGCAATTGCGGCTCTAGCGGATACTGTCCGGCGATGACTTTTTCAAACCGACCTGTTTCCACAAAGGCATCGGCAACATCCAATTCCGAACACAAACCCAGCTTAACCAACAACTGCGGAAAGCTTTCAGCAATCGCGGTTTTTTTAACCCGTTCGACTTTTTTTAATTCCGACAGTGATAACTTGCCCTTATCTTGCAAGTTCTTTAATAAAGCGTCATAGACCATGGGGTATTTTTACTTGATGATTGCACAGATACAACAGGCATGGTTTAAATTCCACTGATTCTATCATAACAATGAACCATGTCGCCCTGCCCTATCCGCTTAAAAATAACAGACTGCGTTTACGACTACATTTCGGGTAATAGTATCCAAAACTAAAACAATAAAAATAGTCATTGCCTTTTTAGCGTTTTAAGCTATTATAGCGGGCTTGTTGGAGAGGTGGCAGAGCGGCCGAATGCGGCGGTCTTGAAAACCGTTGAGGGTTGATCCCCTCCCAGGGTTCGAATCCCTGCCTCTCCGCCATTTAAGCATTCAAGAAAATGCAAAGAAGTACATAAACCTGCAAGCCATAAGGCTTAGCGGGTTTTTTTATGCCTAATGGATCGCCACACCAAAGCGCGGGATTATAACGGCATCAACGACGCTTATTAATCCCTTAAAACTATTTTCGCCCTATTTCAAGTCCAACGGTTTTTCTTACCTACTCAAAAAACTTGTTTTTTGACTCCAGCCTTAAGCTTCTTAAACCAACAAAACTTGTGAAAGCTTTTCTGCCATTTCATAAACTGGCTCGCCGAATTCTTTTAAGGCAATAGCGGCATCTTTAATGCCTGTCAGGCTTAATTGATACCACGCCGCTCTTGGCGACTCGCGCTTAGTTTCATTCACCAACGTTTCTGCATCGTTTGTCATATCTTCAAGGTTTTGATGTTGGCTAGCAGGCACTTTGGCATTTAACGCTTCGATTTCCTTTAGTAAGTCAGCCAGTAACTGCTTAACACCCTCATCAGCTTTGGATTGCCCCAACTGGTTAAAGCTGTTTTCGATTTTTCCTGCCGCAACAACAGAACCACCAATATGATTACCATCACCAATATTTATCATGTGTTTCTCCCTTACTTTGTCGCCAATATGACCTATGAATAAATTTTCTGCCAACTTGCTTTCCGGCATGATGACACCCAATACCTTGCGTAAATCATAAATATTATGTTTTGCAGGAAAATTAGTAATGCCATTTTTAAAACTATTTAGTAATTGCCGATAGTCCACTTTTTCCGGTATTTGCACAACCGCATCTTGATTTATACACGCAGATAGCGGCAGTTCAACAAGCTCTTCACAATCCAAATTCAATCGACGAATGATGGTTAACACCGCATTATTTAACAGATACAAATAATCTTTGGCATCGTGGCCTGTTACCCAAATCGATAGCACCCGCTCGTGATAATCCACTTGCAACAAGGCTTGGGCGGCATCGGTTTTATGCGCCAACAACACACCGCGCTGCCATACCGTCTCCTCAACAATTTCTTCATGGCGGTTAACAATCAGCTCCGGCATGATGTTGCGGGGTAAAAAGCCGCGAAACACAAATTCAAACGCCAACGCCCCAGTTTTATTAAAAGAGATTGCCGCTGGCTGATCGGTGGGCAACAACTCAGGAATAATCAAGGTTTTGCGGTCATTCGGTAACGGATAACACAACTTAAATTCCTGCATGGCATCCATAATAAAACGGCATTTCTCGGCAGGGTATTCCAATCTAATGCCGTTTTCATCGCTAATAGATTTATTCCGTAAGCGCTCTATAACATCAGCTTCGCTGAGTTTGGCTTGTCCGCCATACATCAAGGTATACACACCATGCGTTAACCAACGGGGATTTAACACAAATTCTTCCAAACACGGCAGCTGGGGAAAATGGATTACCAAGCCTAATTTATCCAGAATATCCAATAACCACGCTTGATTTTGTACTCCGTCAGCGCCTATGCCCTGCTGTTGGCAAATAGCGGCAAATTCTTGTTGCTTTAAAAACGCCGACTGTGGCGAATAAACCCGCAAAGCTTCCAGCACCGCAAACTGTTGTTCGGTAAACAGCATATTATGGGTGTCTACGCATTGCAGGTGCTGACAAAAATCCCGGAAAAACCGCTCAAACTCAGCTTTAAAAGCGCCCTTTACTTGGGTGCAAGCCAGCGGATACAAATCAATAATGCTGGGGTATTTGGTTTTTAAATAGCCCATATCGACACTCAACCTAGCCTTATCCGCTTTATTGGCAACGATCATCACTGGGGCATTTTTACCGAAACTTTTTACATGCTCCAACCAATATTCGGCTTGTTCTGTGCCGTTAATTTCGCTGCGCCCATTTAAAACCAACACATACAAACAGCGTTCCCGCAGAAAAAATTGGTGGGTGGCATGTGCCATCACTTGCCCACCAAAATCCCAAAAATGCGCGTTAATCTCGGTGTTTGGAACTCGCCAATCGCTGATGTCGATGCCTGCGGTCATATCCACACAGTCTTCGGTGACTGGCTCGCCATTTAAAACCTTAACCAAGGAAGTCTTGCCTGCTTCGCCATAGCCTATAAAAATAGCGCGTACCCGATTTAACGGGCGGGTGGCGGTTTTCTCGGAAATATTTTTAAGATAGGCATTAATGGCTACCGGGCCTTGGGCATTAATTTCCGAAGGAATCCGATTCCATTGCTGTAACAAATCAATATCAATAGGCTTGCCCAATAATCGTTGCTCATACCAAGCCAACCAGACTTCAAAACCCGCGTCCAAACTTAAGGCGGCTTGGTTAAAATCGCTGAGTAACTGTTGCCATTCTAATGGGGCAGTGCCTGACCAAAGTGGTTTGTTGAGTAATTCCATTGCTGATAAATGGGGTAAATCGGATAAATCTTGGAGGATTTCAGGTAACGCATAATTTGCGGCAACGTTGGCTGCGTGGACGGCGAAAGGCGCGTCGTTGGATGCTGCGTAGATCAGTGCATAAATCACATAGAGGGGATAAATAGGATTTGCAGAGTAAGTTAGACTTGCAGCTGCGCCGACTCTGTCGTAACTAGAGCCAAGGTAAACTCTAGCATGGCCACTGATCGCATAGGCAATTACCCCTCCATAAACCTGAAAAATAGCCAATAAGTATTTTTCCTTATCTTGCTTTTTCCAGAATGGGAACACCTCCAATTGGATCGATTTGTCAATCGCCAGTACAGGCAACACCCGCATAGCCGAACGCACAGCAAATGCCGCACATTTATCTTTCGGCATCCCCTGTAACCGCTCCTTAACCTCCTGTCTACTCAATGCCATAGCCAATACCCCTGTTTAAAATTGAATACTATCGCCGATGAGTTGGCGTTAGGAAACCCATCATTAGGCCACTAATTTTGATGGGCTTCCTAGCTTCAGCTCATCCTACTTTGGGTGATGTAATATCATGCTGGAAAAGTTTGTACCCCAATGCCGTTAAGTTGAGGATTTTTCCGTTCGTCCTCGACTGCAACTTAACCGTATTGGTTTGTAATCTTATCTACATGGCAGTGGTAAAAAATTAAGTGATCGCACGTAAGAGGAGTCAAAAAACATGTTTTTTGATGGGATCTTTGAAAAACAACTTCACGTTGATTTTTACCATTACCGGAAATTTAACAGCGTAAAAAACCTGTTTTTTTACTCCGCAACAGGCTTGGGCTTAATGGCTTTCATGTTTCGCCATCAAGCATTGCTGAAATTAACCCGGCGGCCAAGCCAGTTGCCGACCGCCCAATAAATGTAGGTGTAAGTGGTAAACGGTTTGCCCACCATTTTGGTTGCAATTGATGACGGTGCGGTAACCATCTTCGGCTAGGCCGTGTTGCTGGGCGATGTGGCTGGCTGCCTGTAATAATTCGCCTGCCAATTGCGGGTCTTGCAGTTCGTTTAAACTGGCTATGTGGGTTTTGGGGATGATTAAGATATGCGTGGGCGCTTGGGGGTTTATGTCTCTGAATGCCAGGATGTTATCGCTTTCAAAAACCACATCAGGTTTTATGCTGCCAGCGACGATTTTGCAAAATAAACAATCACTCATTTTTTCATCTCCGTTAGTCTTAGGGTTTGTTGCGCGTAGTTTTTTATTGATTTTTGACTACCGTTCCTACGCTCCGGCGTCAATGACGTTAAGTTAAGGATTTATGCCTTTAATTTCAAAAAGATAAGAATATTGTAGAGCGCATTAGCGATAGCGTAATGCTCCGGATGCTTGAAATCCAACATGCGGTGCAATACGGCTATCGCCTATTGCACCCTAAAATAGGTGCTTTGCGAAATCCTTAACAATTTGATTTTAAAATAAATTTTATTAATTTAATGGCGGTGACGCCGGAGCATGGGAACTATAATAATTTTAATCCAAGCCTGTAGGGGCGGACGGCTGTCCGCTTTTTTAAAACCGCGTGCAAAATTCTGCTACGAAAAGACGAGCAGCCGCTCGCCGCCACGAACAGAATACCGATAATTCAACAATGACTACGTATTAGGCTTCTCCAACCATTCAAACGTTTTTTAACAATAACGCTTATTGAAGAACTTTGATTTAAGCGTGCAAAACATGTTTTGCACGCCTGAAAAGCCAACTTGCCCGGCTACTTATAAAACTTTTCGCCCGTTGAAGGCATGGGCTAAGGTGCCGCTGTCGATAAATTCCAATTCGCCGCCCATGGGGACGCCGTGGGCTATGCGGCTGGCTTGCACTTGGTATTTTTTTGCCAATTCGCCAATAAAATAGGCGGTGGCTTCGCCTTCTACGGTGGAGTTGGTGGCGAGGATGAGTTCGGTGATTTGTCCGGATGCGAGTTTTTGTTCCAGTTGCGCCAGCCCAAGTTCATCGGGGCCAATGCCGTCTAAGGGCGATAGCCGCCCGTGCAGGACAAAATATTGGCCTTTAAATTGGGTGGCTTGGTTGATTAGCCAGACGTCGGCGGGGCTTTCTACTACGCACAAGCTCTGCCCTTCCCTGCTAGTGTCTTGGCAGAGTTCGCATAGGGGGTATTCGGTTAAGGTGCGGCATTGTTGGCAGTAGCCCATTTTTTCTATGGCTGCCAATAAGGTTTCTGCGAGGTGTTTGGCGCTGTTGCGGTCGCGCTGCAATATGTGGAACGCCATGCGTTGGGCGGTTTTTGGCCCTACGCCTGGCAGGCAGCATAGGCTGTATATTAATTGACCTAGCAAGCCTTTTTTTTGCATATCAGAACGGCATTTGGAATCCAGGGGGCAAGGGCATACCGGCGGTTAAGGCGGACATTTTTTCTTTCTTTAATTTGCCGACTTTGTTGACGGCATCGTTAATGGCGGCGGCAACGAGGTCTTCTAACATGTCTTTGTCTTCGCCCAATAAGGAGTCGTCGATGGTGACTTTTCTAGCTTCGCGTTTGCCGTTCATGATGATGGTGACTAGGCCGCCGCCAGATTCGCCATGCACTTCTAAGGCGGCGATTTCTTCTTGGGCTTTTTTGATGTCTTCTTGCATTTTTTGGGCTTGTTGCATCAATGCGCCCAGTGGGTTTTTCATAAGGGTCTCCTTTTGGTGTGGTTGGCAGCCATGGGAAGCGATTAGTTTGGCTCTATGCTGCCAGGTAAAATTCGGGCATCAAATTGGTTGATTATGGCGTGTATTTGCGGGTCCGCGTTGATACTGTCTACCGCCGCTTGTTGTTGGTTTTCGCGTTGTATTTCTTGTTGGATGGCGGGAGTATCGGCGATGGCAGTTACGGTGTTGATGTGCAATTTTAGCGGTGTGCCACGGTAGGCTTGCAAGGCTTTTTGCAGTTTTTCTACGCGCATTGCCGATAGCAAATGCTGGTGCGCGGCATCTAAAGATAGCTTGCAGACTAAATCATCCAATTGTTCTAATACGCAGTTGTTAGCCAGTTGTTTAGTAAGGCTTTCTAGGCGCATGGCGGTAATCATATCCGCCCAATTTAGCTCGCCGTTAGTGTTGTTTACGCTGGCTGGCTGTGCTGCTGGGGGTGGTTCTTGGATTGCTGCCGGGGCGGGTTTGGCTGGGGTCGGCGCGAGTGATGGCGCTTGTTGCGGTTTGGGCTTAGCGGGTGGCTGGATGCTGTCGGGCATTGCCACGTTGGCAGGACGGAATGTCAGCATCCGTAACATCAGCATTTCAAAACCGCTGCGTGGGTCTGGCGCTAATTCCAAATCGCGTTGGCCTAGTAGGGCGATTTGATAAAACAATTGCACGTCTTCGCGGCTAATACGGGCAGCTAAATCGGCGAGCATGTCGGCATCAAAGTCGTCGGTGACGGCGGCAGGATAGTGTTGCAATAAGGCGATGCGTTGGAATACTTGCAGGATTTGCTGGACGATGTGGCTAAAATCAGGGGTTAAATTGGCTATTTCATCAATGCTGGCAAAAATTGCGGCGGCATTATTGTCTGCCAATGCGCCGAGCAATTGTTCTACAGGTTGCTGGGCAACCGTGCCCAACATGGCGTTAATGTCTTCAACGCGGATATTACTGTTGCTGTAAACAATGGCTTGATCTAACAAGCTGAGGCCGTCGCGCATACTGCCATCGGCAGCGCGGGATAAAGTTTTCAGCGCCGCGTCTTCAAAAGCAATGCCCTCTTGACCAAGAATATGCGCCATCTGGGTAAAAATTTGGCTAGGCAACAGTTGTTTTAAATTCAGTTGCAGGCAGCGCGATAGCACGGTAACGGGGATTTTTTGCGGGTCGGTTGTTGCCAAGAGGAATTTGACATGTGCAGGCGGCTCCTCCAAGGTTTTCAACAAGGCATTGAAACTATGGCTGGATAGCATGTGCACTTCGTCTATTAGATAGACTTTGTAACGGCCTTGGTTGGGCGCGTATTGGGCGTTGTCGAGTAAGTCGCGGGTATCTTCAACTTTGGTGCGGGAGGCAGCATCGACTTCGATCAAGTCCATAAACCGACCTTCGTCTAGCGCAACACAAATCGGGCAAACGCCACAGGGATTAAAATCCTGGCGGTTTTCACAATTGATGGCTTTGGCTAAGATTCTTGCGAGGGTAGTTTTGCCGACACCGCGCGTTCCGGTGAACAAATAGGCATGATGGAGGCGATCGTGATGCAAAGCGTTAGATAACGACTTGACCACATGCTCCTGTCCGACAACTTCTGAGAAATTATGGGGCCGCCATTTTCTGGCGAGAACCTGATACTTCATTGCAGGCTCAAAAGTAGATGTACTTATGGGCGGTAATCGCACCAGCCACATCCCGGCACACGAATCTGCTGCTACCGTTGCTCCCTTCCGGGCCTGGCGGGGTTCGCAGCGTATCGTTGCGGGAGGACCGATACGATCACCATAATGGTTTAGCCTTTACTGGCTAAAGGCCGACTATTATGGTTGAAACCTTTTACTTTTACAACCTAAAAAGTAATTATTTTAATTAAGCAGGATGTTCTACATTTAATTCAGCCTGCAACACCAACTTACTCAAAGCCGGCAATATCACAAACGTACAAGTCATAATCCAGAAAATGCCCATGGTAATCACTAACCCCATACTGGCGATGCCTTGGTGTGGTGAGAACGCCAAGCCTGCAAAACTGGAGCTGGTGGTTAGTGCGCCGTAGAACATCGCCCTTGCGGTGCTGGATTGGTAGATGTTTTGTTTTTCCGATAAGGAATGGCGTAGCTTTTCTACCATGTGGATGCCGTTATCGACACCAAAACCCAGTAACAACGGCAAAGCGATGATGTTGGCGAAATTGATGGGCGTATGGGTGATGACGGTGCTCGCCATGGTAAACAAGCCTGCCAATATTAACGGCGTCATGATTAACAAAGTATCGGTAATGCTGCGGCGGATGCTGAACAACACCAGCGCAATGGTCACTAAAGCAATGGTGATGGCTTGTTGGAATGCGCCGACCACTTCTTTCATCGATTCCCAATACATCACTGGCAAATCGGTTGTTTCTGGAGCAAGTGCTTGTACTTGGGTGATGAATTCTTCCAAATTCGCCAAATCGTTCAGGTCTTTTTTGGGATAGATTTGGATGCGGTACCAGCCTTCTTTGCTCAGCCAACGTTCTTTAATATCTGGCGGCAAAGCATCTAAAGTGATTTCTTCAGCATTTAAACCCGTCAGCAATTCGTTCATCACACCTGGCAAAGTACCTAATAAAGTGGTTTGGATTTTTTCCACAAACACACGGCGGTCGGGTTGTTGGCGGTTTTCAAACTCCAGCAACAAACCTTGCAACTCAGTTTTAAATGCCGTTAATGCAGCAATTTCGCGGGCATTGGTTTTTTCTGGCAGGATGCGGCCTATGGTTGCCACCATGTGGGCAATTGCGGCTGTCGGGTCAATTTCGGCTTTTAAATCGGGGAAACGCGCCGCTTGAAAGCCCATCACCGTCACCATTTCTTCAATAATCGCCAATTTGCTTTCTTGGTCTGCTGGCACAAAATCAAATAAGCTGACGGTGCGGTCTACCGTTGACAACTTTTCTAACTGTTGCTGCAAGGCTTTGGTTTTATCGGCTTCTTTGGTCAAAACCGTCAGCGTCATCGGCGTGGTGTCTTTGTCTTTGGTCAGCTCTTTAAAGGCGACTACCGATTCGGAATTAGGATCACGCAAGTTGATGGGGTTGAAATCGGTTTGTACATGAGTCATCAGCACCCCGGCGACTATCGCCAAAAGCACGGTAACGATAACGATAGGCTTGGCAAAATGCAGAGTGAGCGCTGCCAGCTTGATTGGCATTTTTGACAACATACCGGGTTTATCGGCATTCGGCAGGCTATTCGATGGCGCAGGCATTATCCGCAACAACACCGGTAAAACCGTGAGCGTAACGCCCACGCAGATAAACAAACTGGTGCCTGCCAATAAGCCTAATTCCGATACGCCTTTGTAATCGGTCGGAATAAACGCATATAAACCAATTGCCGTTGTCCCCGCGCATAACATCAAAGATGGGCTGGTCGCCATAATCGCGCCATGCAAAGCGCGGGTTTTGCTGCAATGGTTCAAGATGTAATCGCGGTATCGCAAACAAAAATGAATGGCATATTCCACGCCTAAGCCAATGTTCGAAACCGCAAAGGCTACGGAAATCAAATTGAGTTCTTTAACAGCGACGGCGGCAAACGTGCCACAAAACACCATGCCTAGCGCCAAGGTAAATAAGGTTGCCACCGTCAACATCATCGAGCGGTATGCCAACAGCAAAATAAACAGCACTAAAACTACCGAGAAAATGCTGGCGGTAAATGTGCCGCTGCTCATGCCTGCCAATTCGTCATCTTCCAAACCAGCTTCGCCAGTGATGGTGACAGTCACTTCCGGTAAATTTGGGTCTTGTATTTCTTGGACGGCTTTACGGATGGCAACAACGGCGTTTTCGGCGGGACGGATTTTGGTGTAATCAAACTTGGGTAAGGCGAGGATATAACCGTTATCGCTGGCGAATTTTTTCTTGTCGGTTATCAGGGCTTCCCAAGACAACAAAGCATTGTGCCCATTGGTGGTTTTATGCAACGCACCAGCGACTTTTTCTAATAAAGATGGCAAGTCCACAGGTAAATCTTGGTTGCTGTCTTTTTGCGTTAAGGCATCTTCAAAGATAGAGAAAAAGCCATTTAAATCGGTTTGCTGATACAACCTGCCGATAAATGGTTGGGCTTGCGATAAGGTATCGGACAGCTCTTGCAAATCGCCAACATCTAAATACAACAAACCGTTTTTATGGAAAAAACGGTTGTCGTTGGGTAAATATACCGAGCCAAAATTGTCTTGGTCTGCTTGTAACAATCGCCCTAAACGCTTGGTTGCCGCTTTGGTGAGTTCCGGCGAATCCGATTTCACCACCAGCAACAAAGTTTGCATGTCTTGGGAAAATTGCTTTTCAAATTTGCGGCGGTTTTGTTGGAATGGCGCTTCTGGGGCAACCAACTCGGCGGTATCGGTATTTACACTCAGATTATTGGCAGTGTATTGCCAAGCTAAGCTGGTGAAAATCGCAGCCAGCAATAACACTGACCAAGGATGACTAAGGCTCCAGTTGCCCCAGCGGGAAAGCAGATTGTGTCCAAGTGTTTTTAGCGACATAACGGTTATGGTATTTAATAGGAAAAAGAAGGATGCTTGTAAAAACGCATTTTGTGGGATTAAGGAATCGCTGAGCTAATTGATTCCATTCATGCTTCGACAAGCTCAGCACGAACGGAATCAATTAGTTACTGTTCGGCCTGAGCTTGTCGAAGGCTTTGTTCAGCGATTCATTAACCATCAGAAAGCGTTGTTCAGGCTTTGCTTGGCATTATGGCAGATAAGATTATTCAGTCACCAAACCATCAACCCGTTGGAATCCTTTGGGTAAATGCAGGCCGCGTTTGCCGCGAGTACTGGAATAATGCGCTATATCGGCGGCTTTCAAGGTTAAGAAACGTTTGCCAGATAACACTTTTAATTGGCTTTGGGCAGTGAGTGCCACCACGGCAACGATGCCATCTTTACCTGCCGTCAATTCTGCGCTGGTAAATTGTATTAATTTATTGCCTTTGCCTTTTGATAGCGCAGGTAAATCACTGGCAGGGAAAATTAGCAATCGGCCTTGTAAGGTTACCACTGCCAATAAATCTTCAGGATTTTGTAGATAAGCGGGTTTTAGCAGTTTTGCGCCTTCGCTTAAGGTTATCACGGTTTTTCCGGCTTTGTTTTTGGTTGCCAATTCTTGCAATTGCACCCGAAAACCGTAGCCGATATGGCTAACCAAGACATGCCAATCTTCGGCATTTCCCGTTAACAAATGCTGGAATACCGCGCCCGCTGGTGGATTCAATCGCCCTGTCAACGGCTCGCCTTGGGTACGGGCGGAAGGCAGGTCATGCACGGTGGAGTTATAAGCGCGTCCGGTAGAATCCAGGATAATGACCGATTGCGTGGAGCGGCATTTGACGGCATCCAAAAAGCTGTCGCCAGAACGGTAATTTAAACTGGCGACATCTATATCGTGGCCTTTGGCGGCTCGAATCCAGCCTTTTTCCGAGAGTATCACCGTCATCGGTTCGTTACTGATGAGCGCCGTGGTTGCCATAGCTTGGGCGGCATCTCTGGCGACAATCGGTGAACGGCGCGAATCACCAAATTTTTCCGCATCACTGGCAAGCTCAGAGCGTATCAATTGGTTAAGCAAGATTTTGGAGCCTAAGATTTCTTGCAGGCTGTCGCGTTCTTGCGCCAATTCATCTTGTTCGCCGCGAATTTTCATCTCTTCCAATTTGGCGAGATGGCGCAGCTTTAATTCCAAAATGGCTTCGGCTTGGGTATCGGTCAAATTAAACCGCGCCATTAACACTGGCTTGGGTTTTTCTTCGTTGCGGATGATGGCGATGACTTCGTCTATATTCAAATAAGCGATTAATAAGCCATCCAAAATATGTAACCTTGCCAGCACTTTATCTAAACGGTATTGCAGACGGCGGCGCACAGTTTCGGTACGGAATTCCAGCCATTCAACCAAAATTTCCCGCAGGCCCTTCACTTTCGGCCTGCCATCCAAGCCAATCATGTTGATGTTGACGCGGTAGCTTTTTTCTAAATCGGTGCTGGCAAACAGATGCGACATCACAGCATCGACATCCAATCGTTTGGATTTTGGCATCAGCACGATGCGGGTGGGATTTTCATGGTCGGACTCATCGCGCAAGTCGTCAATCATGGGCAGTTTTTTCGCCATCATCAGCGCGGCAACTTGTTCTTGCAGTTTTGAGCCGGACACTTGGTACGGCAAGGCGGTGATGACAATATTGCCGTCTTCCACTTCGTAAACGGCGCGCATTTTTATCGAACCGCCACCGGTAAGGTACATTTTTTGGATGTCTTCGTTAGCGGTGACGATTTCTGCGGCGGTTGGGTAATCCGGGCCTTTAATGTGGGTCATCAAGGTTTCAAGGCTGCTATCCGGTTCATCAAGCAGTTGGATACAGGCCGCCGCAACTTCACGCAGATTGTGGGGTGGAATATCGGTCGCCATACCCACGGCAATCCCCATCGTGCCATTGAGCAAAAGATTGGGTAAACGCGCGGGCAATAAAGAGGGCTCTTCTAAAGTGCCGTCGAAATTGTCTGTCCAGCCGACAGTGCCCTGCCCTAATTCATTGAGTAAAGTTTGGGCGTAACCCGTCAGCCTAGATTCGGTATAACGCATGGCGGCAAACGATTTTGGGTCGTCTGGCGATCCCCAATTGCCCTGACCGTCTATCAACGGATAGCGGTAAGAGAAATTCTGCGCCATCAGTACCATGGCTTCATAACAGGCAGAATCGCCATGCGGATGGTATTTACCTAAAACATCACCGACAGTACGGGCGGATTTTTTGTATTTCGCCAAGGCGGTCAAACCCAATTCTGACATGGCGTAGATAATACGCCGCTGTACAGGTTTGAGACCGTCGGCAATATGCGGCAAGGCGCGGTCTAAAATCACATACATGGAGTAATCCAAGTAAGCTTTTTCGGCAAAATCCTTTAACGGCAGTTGTTCAAAATTTTCTGCGACTCGCACTTAAATTTCATCCTCATCAATTTCTGCTTGCAGGGCGCGGCTTCTTTCCAAGCTTTCTTGGCGCAGTTGTTTACGCATTTGTGCTGCTGCATATAAACGCTTTTCTGCGTCGGTTTCTAATTCTAGGCGTGGCACTTCTATTGATTTGCCGTTTTCATCAATCGCCACCATGGTGAAAAAACAGGAGGTGGTGTAGCGTTTTTCGTAAGTCCGCAAGTGTTCGGCAACCACTTTAACGCCGATTTCCATGGACGAGCGTCCGACATAATTAACCCGGGCATAAAATGTGACCAACTCGCCAACATTGACATTCTGCTTAAAGAACACCTGGTCCAACGCAGCGGTAACTACATAATTTTTACAATATTTTGCGGCACAGGCATAAGCCGCCTGATCCAATAATTTCAGTAAAGTACCGCCATGTACATTACCTGCAAAGTTAGCCATGTCTGGTGTCATCAACACCGTCATAGATAAGGTTTTTTCTTGTTTACTCATTTTAATGATCGCCCTACTTAATAAGGCAATCATTTTACACTAGGGTGGCAGTAAATATTGTCGGTAAAAATGCGCTGGCTTGATAATAATTGCTAATAGCAAAGCCAAGTAGAATAAATGCCTAGGGATAATCTCATTCTAACTAAAATGTTTTTGCCCCTTACTTATTTTTAGTGCTACTATGGCTTGCAGTTAAAGTTTAAGCCGGCTTTATTCTAAAGCTGGGATTTGTAAGCCAGCCAATTGGCGATTTTTTAAGTTAAGAGTGTGATATGTCAGATCAAGTTGTAGGTACCGTTAAGTGGTTCAATGATGAAAAAGGTTTTGGATTTATTGAGCAAGAAGGTGGCAAAGATGTTTTCGTCCACCACAGCGCAATTAACGGCACTGGTCGCAAAACCCTGCGCGAAGGCCAAAAAGTTACCATGCAGGTGACTCAAGGTCAAAAAGGCCCGCAAGCTGAAAATGTAACCCCTGCGTAATACCCCAGAAATTAACAGAACCTAAAAGCAATCATGCTTTTAGGTTTTGTTTTATCTAGCACCCGCATTTTCATTGTCTGATAAGCCTTGCCTTAAGCACGACAAACTTGGCATTACTAGCCACCAAAGTACAATTTTTAAATAAGCGCTTCAAATTAGCGTGGTAATCCAAATGGCGATTGCCAACTACCCATAATTCCCCGCCGTTACGCAATACCCGCAGTGATTCCCTGAACATACTCTGTGCGAGCTGATCGCCGACCGTATTGTGCTGATGAAATGGCGGATTGCATAAAATCAAATCCGCTGATGCTGAAGTAAACCCAGTTAAACCATCGCCGACGACAAATGTTGCCTGCCGCGTATCCGCAAATGCCGCGTGGAAATTCTCTTGTGCAGAAGCAACCGCCATAAACGACTCATCGACAAAATGCACCGCCGCCGCTGGATTGCTGACCGCCGCCATCAAACCAACCACGCCGTTACCGCAACCTAAATCAATGACATCTAGCGGCAAATTGCTAGCGGGTAAATGCTGCAAAAAAAACCGCGTGCCTATATCCAAACTATCCCGTGAAAACACATTGGCATGATTGGCGATTCGGTAAGCGGTATTTTCTAGCGTATAGCAAATAGGATAAGGATTCGCGGGCGTAATTAAATTTGAATCCAGCTGGGCAAAAATCAATCTAGCCTTTTTTTTCGCCAACGACGTACTGGTTGTACCGATAAGCCGCGCCAAAAGCGTCCAAACCGAAGACGACAACGCCTTTACCATGCCCGCAACCACAATCTGGGTATTAGCTGACAAATAAGGCCGTAACTGCAACAACTGATATTCCAGCAATGCCAGCGTTTTTGGCGCTTTAATCAGCACCCAATCGAATGGTGCTGCTGGCATGGCTAGGCTATTGACCAGCGTTACTTGCTCTATCGGCAATTGGTTGGCTTGCAAATTTAAGCGGGTTGCTTGCTGGGACAAAAATGAATCCGACCAAGCCTGCAATTGATAACGGCTTAAGGCCACCGCCAACGCGCCAAAAGTATCATTGACAACCAAAATACTGGCGTTATCAGCAGGTTTAGCGGCAGCCACATGCGCCAACAGATATTCGTCGGCAGCATCCCAAGCCTGTAACAACTCCCTAGGTCGCTCCGGCAAACGCCGCAGCATAAATTGCCCTTGCGGGACTTCAAGCAACTGCTCGGTCATCTCGTGTTAAGCACGCGAAGAAAACTTTCCGGTTTCAGTATGCACTTTTATCAACTCACCTGTTTCCAGATATTCAGGGACTTGCACTTCCAATCCCGTTGATAGCTTTGCCGTTTTCGTCCGTGCGGTTGCCCCAGAGCCTTTAATTGTCGGCGGTGTTTCAATAATTTCCAATACCACGGTTGACGGCAACTCAATCCCTAATGGCGCATCGTCAATCAACAACACCACAATACCTTCCAAGCTTTCGGTCAGATACTCGGTCTGCCCCTCCAAATCTTCAGCCGACAAGGTATATTGGCTGTAATCTTCGGAATTCATAAACACATAATTATTATCGTCTTTGTAAGAATACTGTACCTTGGCACGAACCAATTCCGCATCCCTAAACATATCCTCGCCTTTTAGCGACTCATCGAGCTTCAACCCGGTTTTCATATTGGTGAAACGGACTTTATACAAGGTTGTCCCGCCACGCGAAGATGGGCTTTTAACATCGACGTTTTTAACAATATGCGGCACACCGTCAATATCCACCACCATGCCCCGTTTTAAATCACTCGCTTTAGCCACACTTATTCCTCATTGTAAGTATTGAAATATGTCCACGAAAAACACGAAAAGCACGAAAAGTTTTTCTATTGCTTGCTAACTTATGCTGGCGGTTTTTGCTCCAATTACAGATTGAACTCATCACCCAAACCACAGGCCGTTCAGGTTTTTAAAACCTAAAAGGTCTTATCATCGTGAAGTTGATACCGACAAAATCCTTAAGACTTTTTCGTGCTTTTCGTGTTTTTCGTGGAAAAATAAAATTCTTAAATACCTCACACCGATTGCTTTTGCAGCAAAGCCGCTTTTTTCAACCTAGCGCGTTCTGCTTTTTCTGCCGCTTCCTGTAATTTACGCAATTCCCTAGCTTCAAAACGGCGTTTGGCAAAATCGGCTTTTTCTCGTTTAGCCAGCACATCTAATTCATCAGCAGCTTCCATGACTATGCAATCTACCGGACAAGGCGCAATGCACAATTCACAGCCCGTGCATTCATCGGCGATTACCGTGTGCATAAACTTAGCGGCACCGATAATGGCATCGACTGGACAAGCAGCAAGGCACTTCACGCAACCGATACAATCTTGCTCAATAATAAACGCCACTTGCCTTGGTTTATGCACGCCAAATGCTGGATTCAACGGCTTAAACGGCACATCCAAAAATGCCGCCAAAGCATGAATGCCGTCGTCACCACCTGGCGGACATTGGTTTATATCCGCATTACCTTCGGCAATCGCCTCCGCATAAGGACGGCAACCTTTATAACTGCACTGACCGCATTGGGTTTGCGGCAATAAAGCATTGATTTGTTCAGATACTGTCATCATTTCACACTGCTAGCTGGTGTTACGCAGTAACGCGCTTTTCTCCCGTTTGCCGCGTCGAGCACCGGAGTATTTGTCGGGAATAGCCCGAAGGGGTGCGGCAGGGAAGCCGCACGGCGGCAAAGGGGCAGGAAGCCCCTTTTGCCGTCCCCCGAAAAATACCCCACAGGGCACAAGTGCGAGGAGCGCAAGACATGAGCGGCGATCGGGCCGCCTTTTCTTTGGCTACTTGCTTTTGGCGGCGCAAAAGAAAGTAGCTCGCCTTCGGGTGCGAGAACCCGATTTAAAAAACATCGCGGTAGCGATTCATTATTAATTTGCATTAGGCATCGTTAGTTACTAAATATTGATGCACTAAAATCACTTCACCCGCATACCAGCTACTGCCCCAGAATCCGGCGACAACAACCATATTTCCTTATCCCCTGGGCCTGCTGCCAGCACCATGCCTTCGGAAACACCAAAGCGCATTTTTCTTGGCGCTAGATTGGCGATTACCAAAGTTAAACGGCCTTGCAAATCTTCTGGCTGATAAGCGGATTTAATGCCGGAAAATATCGTGCGGGTTTCATCGCCGATGTCCACGGTCAATTGCAGTAATTTGTCCGAGCCTTCGACATGATCGGCTTTGATGATTTTGGCGATCCGCAAATCCAGTTTGGCGAAATCGTCAAAACTAATGGTATCGGCGATGGCTTCAAATTGTTTTACAGCGGCGACAGTCGCGGATTTTTCCAGATTTTCTTTGGAAGCTTCAACAATCGCGGCGATTTTATCGGCATCCACACGGGTCATCAGCGGTTTAAATTCGTTGATTTTATGGTTCAACAACGGTTGCAAACTATCAACCCATGAGCTGATTTCATCGTTAAAAAACACTTGCGCTTGTTGTGCCAACGCTGGCAATACCGGTTTCAAATAAGCGACCAACAAACGGAACAAGTTGATGCCCACGCTACAAACATCTTGCAAGGCTTGCTCTTCGCCTTCTTGTTTTGCCAGTAACCACGGTTTTTTATCGTCAATATAGGCATTGGCTTTATCGGCTAAGGCCATGATTTCCCGCATTGCCTTCCCAAACTCACGGCTTTCATAAAAGTCGGCGATAACAGGTGCTGCTGAGATAAATTGCTGAAACAGTTCCGTTTCCACACACTGAGCAGACAACATACCGTCAAATCGTTTCGCAATAAAACCACTGCAACGGCTAGCGATATTGACCACTTTGCCGACCAAATCGGAATTAACCCGCTGGCTGAAATCGTCAAAATTCAAATCAATATCATCAATGCCTGCGCTGAGTTTGGCGGCGAAATAATAACGCAGATATTCGGGGTTTAAATGTTCCAGATAGGTACGCGCGGTGATAAACGTACCACGGGATTTGGACATTTTTTCGCCATTGACGGTTAAAAAGCCGTGGGCAAAAATCGCTGTCGGGGTGCGTAAATTCGCGCCCGTCAGCATCGCAGGCCAGAATAAGGCGTGGAAATAAATGATGTCTTTACCAATAAAATGGTACAGCTCGGTGCTGCTGTCTTTTTGCCAAAACTCGTCAAAATCCAAGCCGTTTTTAGCGCAAAGGTTTTTAAAGCTCGCCATATAGCCTATCGGCGCATCCAGCCACACATAAAAATATTTGCCGGGCGCATCGGGGATTTCAAAACCAAAATACGGCGCATCGCGGGAAATATCCCATTGCTGTAAACCACTTTGTAACCATTCAGCCATTTTATTGGCGACTTCCGGTTGTAAATGGTCGGCGTTAATCCACGCTGCCAGCTGTTCGGCAAAATCACTGAGATCAAAAAAGTAATGCTCAGAATCTTTGGCGATGGGTTTTTCGCCAGAAATGGCAGATACCGCATTTTTTAATTCGGTCGGTGAATAAGTCGCGCCGCAAACTTCGCAGTTATCGCCATATTGATCTTTAGCACCGCATTTTGGGCAATCGCCTTTAATGAAGCGGTCTGGCAAAAACATTTCTTTTACCGGATCGTAAGCTTGGGTAATGGTGCGCGAGCTGATATGCCCGCCATCGCGCAAACGCGTATAAACCATTGCGGACAATTGTTTGTTTTCTTCCGAATGTGTGCTGTGGTAATTGTCGAATGCAACCCCGAAATCACTAAAATCGGCAAAATGCTGTTCCCAGACTTTAGCGATTAAGGTTTCAGGCGTAATGCCTTCTTTATCGGCGCGGAGCATAATCGGCGTGCCGTGGGTATCGTCGGCGCAAACGTAATAGCACGCCAAACCACGTTGTTTTTGGAAGCGTACCCAGATGTCGGTTTGGATGTATTCAACAAGATGGCCTAAGTGGATTGGGCCGTTGGCGTAAGGTAACGCGCTGGTGACGAGGATTTTTCTATTGGTCATGGTTTGCGTGTCAATTTGGCTACGGAAAATAGCGGCATTATCGCATAAATTGACGGCTTGCTGGTTTTGTCGGCGGTGGTTTTTGTGTGCTTATTGTTGGGGGATGTGGTTATTCGCCATTGGGAAATAATTGTTCGTAAGTTGGGTCGGCATATTCCCAATCGAGGTCACAGCCATTGATAAAACCGACAACCGCATCAAAATCACAATGCGGCTGGACATTGATAACAAAAAACCGATGACCATTACCTTCGTATCCACAGTCCATGGCGTTAAGGTCATCCAAGATTTGTCGGCATTCGGGGGATTCTTGTATGGACTGCGGCAATTGCAAGCGCAGTGTTTTGTGTCCGGATTTTTCTATAACCTTGGTTAAATAAGGCCGCTCATCATCGTAGGCTGGTTCGGCTTCAAAAACATCATCGAAGGAAATGCCATAGGTATAAAACGGGAAATTTTTTAGCCGATATTTATTGCCTCCTAAAGCTTCCGCCCAAGGGCATTCAACATCCACTTCGTCGTCGCCTTCATATTCTTGCCGAAACACTACTTTGACTAAATTACTTTCATCCATAACAACCTCAAAACCTCAGCAACAAAATTTTAATATGCTTAATAAGAAAGTAGCCTATATGGCGCTTGCGTAATACGGGATTTCGTGACTCCGATACCTTCGTATTAAATTACACTTCATACTAACCCGATTATTCGTCCTTCAAATCGTTAGGTTGCCTTCAATGCTTAACCCGAAATCCCGACACCAACCGTGATAGCTGCTTAATAACCGCCGCATCAGCCTCGCGCCCGTAACGCAAACGCACAAAGGCATCAGTAATCTGCTGGATTTCCCCTGCCCTATCAGGCAATTGCAAAGCGGCGCGGACGGCAAAATCGCTTTCGCCTTCGGTATCGGCTTTCAACACCCCGTACTTCGCCAGTTTTTTGGTGAAGCGCGTATACACCAAACGCGCCGCATCGCGCTGCATCGGTTTAGGCCACAACATAACCACGGTAATCACCATCACAACTGTGCCGACAATCGCCAACAGCCAGCGCATCATCGCGGCAATATCCATAATGCCCAAGCTCGCCAAAAAATCGCCTTGGTTTTTGTTGTTGTAATTGATGACCCAACGTTGCCAACTGTAATCAACCTTGCCCCACAATTGCTGGGTTTGTTTCAACCAACTGACCGCGCCATTAGCAGGCAGCGCAAAACGAATAGCGCCTTCCGAAGACAATCCACCAACATCAATAGATTGCTCAATACGCTCCGGAGCAATCGCAGCGGTAGGATCAAACCGAACCCAACCACGGTTTTCCAGCCACACTTCCGCCCAAGCGTGGGCATCGGCTTGGCGGATTTCTAAAAAACTACCGACCGGATTCCATTCGCCGCCCTGATACCCCGTAACCACTCGCGCCGGAATCTCGGCAAGCCGCATCATATAAACAAACGCGGCGGCATAATGGCTGCAAAAACCGTGTCGGCTGGTAAACAAGAATTCTTCCAAGTGATTTTCACCACCCATAAGCGGCGGCGTTAAGGTGTAATAAAATTTTTCTTGGCGAAAATGGTTCAAGACATTTTGGATAAATACCGCAGGCGGCTGCTCAAAACCATGCAATTGTTTGACCAATTCAGTGATTTTTTCGGAACGCTGTTTCGGCAACTGCACCGTCTCTTTATATTCAAGACGGCTGATGCGCCCAGTATTAAACTCAGGATAAGAAACCAGCGGATATTCGGCGCGGCGATCGGGATTGCCATCGCTAAGCAAACGATAATCTTTGGTTTGCCGTAATTGCTCAGGAATTTCCGCAGGCATATCCAAAGCGAACACCCAGTTTTTATTTTGCGGCTCCATTAATAAGGTGTATTGGTAAGCCTTGCCGGAAAAACGCGGTTCATCCAAAAACACCGGATGGCGGATTTCACCTGGCAACCAACGTCTGCCATCGGTAAAAGTCAGCACCGGCCCGCGCCAATAACGCTCCGCTGGCGGCGGCAAACCATTTTTAAACTGCACCCGAAACACCAATTCATCAGACATGCCCAATTCACTGATTGAACCTGGTTCCATGCTATCGCTTAAACCAATCCGCGCCTGCCCACCTTCGTCAAACAACGACCAGCGCGGTGCTTCAAAACGCGGGAACAATACAAACAAGGCCACCGCTATCGGCAAAGCTTGCATCAGGATAAGCCCGGCGGTTTTTAAGGCTTTAACGGCACTGAGTTTGTAACCATTAATCATCACCAAAGTTGCCAACAACAAACAACAAACCAGCAAAATGTAACCGCCCATCAACAAACTTTGCTCATACAAAAACTGCGATGCGGCAACAATAAACGCCAAATACGCCACCAAAAACAAATCCCGTTTGCTCTTAATCTCCATCAACTTTAAGCCCAAAGCGACAATAAACAGCCGCGTCCCCGCATCGCGCCCAAAAATGCCCTGATGCAGACTAAACATTAAATAAATCCCAAAAACCATCAACAACGCCAGCACCCAGCGGTTGGGCAACCACTGCACCCGCCAAATACCCACAAACCGCCAAATCAGCAAAAAGTAGTAATAGCCAAAAATGCTAGCGGGTAAATGCTCAAAATGCGGAAAAACAATTAATGCCAAGGAAGTGAACAGAAAAACCAGCAATTGCTTATCGATAGTTATATGCATAGTGTCAGATCATCAGCGAAGGCCGCCGTCGGCAAACCAAAGAAAGGGTTGACTTGCAGTTTAGCAAAATTCGTTTTGAATCATGCAATCTATTGCTTTGAGTTGGTTTTGGGTTTGGTGGGGTTGTAACTTGGATATTTGGAGCAATGCTAGTTAGCTCTGTGTTTGCAAGCAGCAACTGTTGTAATGTAAGTGGTCAGATAAAATCGCACTCTCATCAGGTGAGCGTTTTTGTTTGAAGATATCACAATCGTATTCCGCAAAGAGACCAACACGACTTATCAGATAAGATTGGCTGGCGGCAAAAAACACCACTGTAAAAAATAAGGGCTTGGGTTAAATCTCTACAGCTTTTGCCTTTAGGTACAACGATTATGCGGCAAATGGTGGGCAGAAAAACGCTGCCCACCCAAATCGCAATACCAAAATATTGTAATATTTCAAATTTTAAGGCACTAATTGCAAGCCTTGATTGTTGTTATTAGTTGTTGAATATACTAAAGGAACACGGCAATTGTCAGTTGGTTTTGTCGCGGAAATTGCATAACTCAAAGGATTAACAGGGCCACTTAAAGTAATCGAGCCATCCACATTCGCTGCATGCTGCGCATTAGGCACAGATAAAAATCCGCTGGTACCAAAACTGTGGGTCGCGTTAGCCGTATTAAAACTACCAACCACTTCAGGTTTGCCAAACGAATTAATCATTTCATTAACCAAGGTCAATTTATCACCTATTAACGGATTAACCGTGCCTTTACGATAGATGTAGGTTGACTCCACCCAATCAGGATAAGAACCGTTAGCCACGTTTTGTATCGTTGGGGCAAAGCCATCAACTTTGATAAAACGGAAACTTTTGCTTCTATCCGTATTTATGTCTAATGAAGAAAAACCAATAGCCCAACGCCCACCCGCATATTGACTACTGTTAAATGACCCAGAGATATTGTTGGCATCTAAATCCAGCTCATCCATACATTCATTAACACCACCCGAAGAGGCCATCACATGGACGATTGGCCTTACACTGACTTCGGTTATCTGCGGAGACCCCGTTTCATTAGAACCCACATAATCCGCCTGGCTAACTACTTGAGAACCTGACCTATTGCAGACATTGTTCAAGAAACGGATACCAAATTGGGCTTTAACACCAGAACCGCTAGTACGGCTACAGATATGCACCTTCGAGGAAGCGGGTTGGACACTGGCATTAGAAAACAAATCAGATGTGCCCACTTTCAATTGGTGCCAATTGTGGATTTTACCTGCGCCAACGACTGGGTTTGTCACCGGTGCGGTAGGTGCAGGATAAGCGGCAAAAATTTCAGCGATTTGCCTTGATGACAAGCTCGGCATACATGCCTCGGTTTCAGCGCCAATACAGGCATCAACTTTGCCAAATTGGGCTTCTTGCAAGGCATTACGCAATTTGGTTGTGACGGCAACACCATAAACCGTCGCCACACCTGTTGAAATTTTATAACTTGTTGCTAGGTTGGCAGTACCTGCTGGTGCGTTGCCACTGGCAATGGTGAAGATTTTAGGCTCTACATCAGAAACACCAAAATCGGGGATAGCTATCTGGCTGTTTGATAATTCGTTGTAATCACAGGTAACACTAGAATTAACACCAAATACCCCCGCTAATGTACAAGTGCCCGCATTGGCTTCGACATTTAAAAACTCAATCGCTTGGTTGTTGGCAACAGGGAACGTGCCTTTTAATGACTCTCCATTGTTACGTTTATATAACAACAAGTTGTCTTTCCATGTCGCTGGTTTGGTTTTTAATTTAGTTAACACGGGATTTGGCGTTGTGCTATCGACATTTAATTCACAAAGGTAAGCCACTTGGTTGCTGCTGCCTGCGATCAGGGCATCTTGATACTTATGTACCGTCCCTGTTTTGCAAATGCCATTTTGGCTGTCATCTAATAAGGCACTCTCTATTAACTTTTGGTAAGCCGATGAGCCTGATAAGTAGACTCTGGTAGTCGCTGCTAGTGTTGCAGCCGTGGGCGTGCCGTCTGCATTAACTGTGATGGTTGCATGCGCCGTTCCGCTCAATAACGTAGCGGAAATAGCTGTACTTAATAATACATTTTTCATAAATACCCTTGTGATTTATAAAGTGGCGTTTTTCTGATAAAACAAAAGCTTTCTAAGTATCAGAGCGGCACTTATAACATGAAATAAAAGTGGACAAAATACAATCGCCCGTATTTATCTTTTTATACGATGGGATGACGGCAGGAAGCCCCTCGCTTTACTGAATTTGGCAATTACAGTAGACTGCCAAGCATAATTTCTTAGCCAACCCCACAGCATTCTTCACACTCATGACCACTAACGAAAACGCCACGCCTGTAAATTTTATCCGCCATATTATTGATAACGATTTAAAAATCGGTAAAAACCAAGGCCAGGTCGTCACCCGGTTTCCGCCAGAGCCGAATGGCTATCTGCACATAGGCCACGCGAAATCCATCTGCTTAAACTTTGGTATTGCCGCTGCTTATAACGGCACTTGTAATCTGCGTTTTGACGACACTAATCCCGAAAAAGAAAGTGACGAATATGTGCAAGCCATCATGCGCGATGTGGAATGGCTGGGCTTTCAGTGGCATGAACTGCGCCACGCCTCCGATTATTTTGAGCAGCTTTACGATTACGCGGTGCAATTGATTAAAGACGGCAAAGCTTATGTAGACAGCTCCACGCCTGAGCAAATGCGTGCCAATCGCGGCTCGTTGACCGAACCCGGCAAAGCCAGCCCAGACCGCGAGCGCAGCATTGCAGACAATCTCGATTTATTCACCCGGATGCGGGCGGGTGAGTTTGCCGATGGGCAATATGTGTTGCGGGCAAAAATCGACATGGCTTCGCCGAACATGAATATGCGCGACCCAACCATTTACCGCATCCGCCGCGTCCATCACCAACGCACTGGTGACAACTGGTGCTTGTACCCGATGTACGATTACACCCATTGCATTTCCGACGCGTTGGAAGGCATCACCCACTCCATTTGTACTTTAGAATTTGAAGACCACCGCCCGCTTTACGATTGGGTGTTGGACGAGTTACAAACCCCGCGCCATCCGCAACAAATTGAATTTGCGCGTTTGCAATTGGAATACACCATCGTCAGCAAACGCAAACTCAATCAATTGGTGATGGAAAAACACGTCAACGGCTGGGATGATCCGCGTATGCCGACCATCGCTGGCCTGCGCCGCGCTGGCGTAACGCCCGCCGCTATCCGCGATTTTTGCGAACGCATCGGCCTGACCAAGCAAAATTCTTGGATTGAAATGGGCGTTTTGGAATATTGCATCCGCGAAGACCTGAACGAAAATGCCTTACGCGCGATGGCAGTGTTACAACCGTTGCGCGTGGTAATCGACAATTACCCAGACGACCAAACCGAGTTGTTAGAAGTCAGCAACCATCCGCAAAAGCCGGAACTGGGTAAACGGCAAATCCCGTTTGCGAAAACCATCTTGATTGAACAAGACGATTTTGCCGAAGTGCCGCCACCAAAATACAAACGCTTAGTTGAAGGTGGTGAAGTGCGCTTGCGCGGCTCTTATGTGATCCGCTGCAATGAAATCATCAAAGACAGCGCAGGCAATATTATTGAATTACGTTGCAGCTATGACCCCGACACCCTAGGCAAAAACCCCGAAGGCCGCAAAGTGAAAGGCGTTATCCACTGGGTATCCGAAGCGCACGCGCAAGCCGCCGAAGTGCGTTTGTACAACCGCCTGTTCACCGTGCCCAACCCGGATAATGAAGAAAATTTCCTCACCGTGGTTAACCCAAATTCCTTAGAAATATTGCAAGGTTGCCGCGTTGAACCCAGCCTAAGCGGTGCCGCAATAGAAAGCCGCTACCAATTTGAACGCACAGGGTATTTTTGTGTGGATAAAGACAGCACAGCCGAGTTGATGGTCTTCAACCGTACTGTGACCTTAAGGGATAATTGGGTGAAAGATTAAGTTGTTTAATAGATATACCCAAATGGTGGGTTGAAAAACCAACCCGCCCAACCACTTCCAAAAATGGAGGCCGCCATGCTGATAGTTGTAATTGTGATATTTGTCATCGCCTTAACAGGCTTTCGGATTGCCAATGAATACGAGCGCGGGGTGGCATTCCGCCTAGGGCGTTTCACCAATGTAAAAGGCCCTGGCCTGTATTGGCTCATCCCCTTGTTTGAATGGCAAAAACGTATCGACATCCGCACCCGCACCGTCACCGTTGAACGCCAAGAAACTATTACCAAAGACAGTGTCACCGTTAAAGTTGATGCCGTGCTCTGGTATCGCGTGGTTGACCCTGCCAAAGCTATCATTGCAGTAGAAAATTACAATTTGGCAGTACACCAAATTGCCCTGACCAGCTTACGCAACATCATAGGCCAGCACCAACTGGATGAAGTCTTAAAAGACCGTGACACCATCAACAAAGCCCTAAAAAACATTGTCGATGGCGCAACCGAGGATTGGGGCATTGAGGTGGAATTGGTGGAAATGAAAGATGTGGAAATCCCCGAAGCCATGCAAAGGGCTATGGCAAGGGAAGCGGAAGCCTTCCGGGAAAAACGCGCCCGTCTAATTAAAGCCGAAGCGGAACAGGAAGCGTCGTTTAAACTGTCCGACGGGGCAAGGCAAATGGCTGAAAACCCCATTGCCCTGGAATTAAGACGCATGCAAATGATCGCCGAAGTAGGTGCTGAACAAAACACCACCACTATCGTGTTAATGCCGTCCGATTTCGTCAACTTAGCCAGGGAGTTTTCCCAATTGATGCAGCAAAAGGCTAAAAGCTAAAAGCTATTGGCTACTTTGACTTATTCTCAAAACAAGTAATCCACTCAGGGCATCTATTAGTTAAGCACTTGCTTAGGTTTCTATTTATGCCCAGTGGTAAGCTGGAGCACTTAATAACCAATGTAACAATGCCACTAGCGGAATAGTTTCACGCCTGTAAAAAACTAAGCCTAATACGATACTAAAGATGCAAAATAAAAAATTGCCAACTAAATTCACCTTATAGACTACAGATAATTAGGCAGAAATTTCGTATGTTTAAAATTATAAAGTTACTTACAAAAATCATTGTCATAAGCAACACTTTTCTGGCTATACCACCTACATTTGCAGTTGAAAGGCCGAAGTTGATTGAAGAAAGCTTTTATGCCAATCATTCAGAAAGCAGAGATTACGACCCCTATGACTTCAATGGTAAAGATAAAATAGAAAATATCTGGCATGGGCTGCTGCTAAGCATGGACATTAAAAATATCGCACCTTTAAATGCTAGGCCGAGCTTTTCAAGTTGCCGCTATGAATCAGCGTTGACCGTTTTGCAGCAAATCCGGGAGGAATTAGGCGTATCAACACCGTACCAAAAAATTTGGGCAAAAAATCAAGACGCGGTGTTTTCCGCTTGCGATCAACGCCGTCAAAACTCTTCGCCGCCAAAAACGGTGGCAGCCATAAAAAATTTGCCGCAAAGGGCGCAAAGCGATTTTCTTTATCAATTGGCGAGTTGGCATTTTTATCACGGAAAGTACGACGAGGCACTGGCTTTGTACCAGCAGGTAGAAAACAATCCTAAAGCCCCATTACAAGCCTACGCCGCATATATGATCTTACGTAGCCTCAAAAAACAGGGGCGCGCCAATGAAGCCTACGAAAAAATCGATAAAATCCTCGCTAACAACACTTTTAAAGCCATTCATACCCTTGCTGCTAATTACAAGTTCATTATCATGAATGACTCAGACTGGCCAGGGATTACACTTACAACTGAATTAGCCACTAAGCATTTACATTGGCTAATCAGCTTGACACAAGCATCACCATTAACTGCTACTAATTTAAAACAGGCTCTCGAGGATTATTTTGATGCTTTAGAACAATTGGACGTTTATTTTCCGCTGTATCATCCCAAATCCCGGTCTGTCGATTGGTGGCTGACCGAAAGCAATATAGGGCTTTCTCCGCGTATGCAAGCGGTTAAGGCGCTGGCACCCCAGTTGGAAGTAGTGGATTGGTTTCAGACACATTGGGCTTATAACGTTTTTAGTTCAGACTGGCTGTGGGCATTGCACCAGCAAAATCATCCGTATTGGCAACAAAACCAGCGTATTGTGGCTCATGCGTGGTCTCGCTGGCGGCAAGGCGACGGTGGGGAATGGTTGCAATTGGCTATTAAACGGGTGCATCCGCAAGACCCGCTGGCTGTAGAAATTGTTCAGGCGGCGAACCCTTATTTAGCCAGCCAATGGCAAGGTGAAACACAGATTTATCAAGAATGGTTGTTTGATCTTTGGGAAAATTTAATCCGAATCCATTTAGGGCGTAAAGACTATTTATCCGTCATAGCCTTGATAGAGCGGCACGCTGATTTTAAAGATTTATTGAGAAATAATAACTTTCCAAGTTCTCACCATAAACACGATGTAAGCTTGGAACAATCCTTACGCTGGCTGGTGTACACAGGTGAAACAGATTCCGCCCGCCAGCTCTTAAAATCTATTTTGCAACTAAACCCTCACGCATTTAATCATTGGCGCATTTTGTTGGCGACCAACTGGTCGGAAACAGTTGCTGCCTTATATACACCAGATAAATATGGCTGGAATGATTGGAAAGTTGATACCGGCAAAGGCGTTGAACTTTGGGAAAAAATTGCCAATTTATTGCCATCCAAAGACCTGTTTAGTTTGGCAAACAACCCACAGCTTCCTCAATATTTCCGAAAATCTCTAGCCAGAGCCGCACTAACACGGGCATTTTTGTTAAAGTCGGATAAAGCGTTGATTGACCAGTATGCCGTGCTAGTCGCCAAATATCATCCTGCCATCCGAGAGCATCTTTTAACTAGCATTAGCCAACATCAGCAAGCAGATTATGTTGATTTTATGCTACGTATGCCCCGTTTTCGCCCTCAACCATTTACCGATGTAGCGGCATCCGACGACGATATGGCGGATTTAATCACCATAGATACCCATAACCACAAGGACAATAATTGGTGGTGCCAGTTTGACCGCCAAGCTTTGGAAAACAACCTATTTCAAACAGCGCGGATTTTGCCCTATGGAAATCAAATTTTTGATGGTGTAAATCCTTACGATCACCGCAATTTTAAAGGTACGCCAGAGTTAGAAACAGAAGTTAAGCCTTACCTTGAAAAGCAAAAAGCTTTAATGGAACAACATCCTTATCACCAACAGGTCAATCCAATAGAACTAAGTCAGCTTGAGGGCATACCGGACGCCCCGCAATACCTTAGCGAAGCAGTCATTTCCAGGGAAATAGAAATACCTTTCGCTTGGAACTTTTGGTATCCCGACACCATTCGCAACCAACACGCGGCAAACTTGCATCATGCTGTACGCACCACCCGTTATGGTTGCACCGGACACGGGCCGAGTTCAAAAAGAGCGTTCGTCATTTTGCAAAAACAATACAGCGATACTGTTTGGGCAAAAGCAACACCTTATTGGTTTAAATAATTATTCAAATCCGATTACTAACAGATTTAATCTAAAATCAACAATTAACATAGAGCCATAAAATATGGGTACATGGGGAACTGCACTTTACTCAGACGACACCACTTGCGATGTGCGAGATAGCTATATATCAAATCTAAAGTATGGGTTTTCTGATACCGAAGCTTATGAACGCATTTTGCTGAACTATGCCGAGCTGCTAGACGATAAAGAAATTGCATGCTTAGTTTATTTTGCATTGGCAGATACCGCTTGGAAATACGGACGGCTTACTGAAAGCCTTAAATCCCAAGCACTGAAATTAATCGAAGAAGGTGGTGATGTGTTTGTTTGGGAACGGGATTCACCAATTGATGCAAAAACACGCCAGAAAATCTTGGGCGCATTAGCATCACGTTTACTTTCCAATCAGCCCGCCCCAAAACTCATCAAAATATCAAAACCCAAACCCAAAAAAATACGCACTAGCGAGCCACTTGGCACTTTGTTTTTTATGGCACTTCCAAGTGGCAATAAGGCATTGTTTGCCTTAGTCGGCTTTATTGAACTTGAAAAAAGCATCGAACCTGTTTTTTCTGTATTAAATTGGCGAGGCCAACAGCTACCTTCCCAAGCAACACTTCATACCGCATGCCAAAAGACGTTGATATTCAAATCGGGACTTGGCGACCAAGCACATATTGGCATTTTGCCGAAAGATAGACGAACTAATACGATGACTTTTCTTGAAGCAAGCGGGCATTGCACTGAGATTGAAATGGCGTTTGATGCTGAGAAAGTGGTTTTTATAAATAAAGAAGCCATTGCTAAGGAAATTGACCAGCACTTTGATAATTAATATCTGCGATTTAATCACTTAGGAGTTTTTTATGGGGATGACGGCGTGTTTTGCACCAGTAAATGCTGAAACTTTACTGGAACTAAAAAACCATCCTGATCAAATTGAAGATTATCTGTATCCAAACGACGGTGCTTACGAACCGCCTGGTTATATGGATATAGATAAAGCCTGGCATGGCATCCATTTTATGTTGTCTCAAATCGGACAACAGCAGATGGCGTTTGCCTTAGCCGTTCTTGGTGGTGAAGAAGTTGGTGATGATGTCGGTTATGGGCCAGCGCGTTTTCTAACAGCACAGCAAGTAAAAGCGGTGGCTACTTCGCTATCTGAACTTGATGAAACGCATTTTTGTGAACAGTTTTTGCCGGAAGCGATGGAAGCGGCAGAGATATATCCAACGGGTATTTGGGTAAGGGACGGGTATGAAGCTCTTGAATATCTACTGGAAAACTATCGTCAAATGGTGTTTTTTTATCAGCAAACTGCTGAAAATGGTGATGGCGCAGTGCTTTGGCTTTGCTAAACCAATAATCATGATGTTGATATTTTACTGGTGTGCGCTTTTCACCAAACTCAAGCTGCGGGATATATTTCTTCAGGATTTTTCAAAACGGGATCAACGGCTTGCCATTGCCCATCAACCAATTGCCGATAAAAACAGCTTTGCCGTCCGGTGTGGCAGGCGATGCCGCCTTCTTGTTCAATTTCCAGCAAAATCACATCTTCATCGCAATCGAGTTGGATACTGATGACTTTTTGCCGATGTCCGGATTCTTCACCTTTACGCCACAGTTTGCCGCGCGAACGTGACCAGTACACGGCATAGCCTTCTTGGGCGGTTAAGGCGAGGGATTCCCGGTTCATCCACGCGAACATCACCACCCTGCCGCTGCCAGTTTGTTGGGCGATGACGGGGATTAAGCCGTCGCTAGTCCAGCGTATTTCATCTAGCCAAGCGTCGCTCATAAGCGCACCTCAATACCACGGCTTCGCATATGTTCTTTGGCTTGTTGCACGGTATATTCGGCGAAATGGAAAATGCTCGCCGCCAGTACCGCATCGGCTTTGCCTTGGATAACGCCATCTGCCAGATGATCCAAGTTGCCAACGCCGCCGGAGGCAATCACTGGCACGGCGACGGCTTCGCTAATGGCGCGGGTTAAGGGCAAATCGAAGCCTTCGCGGGTGCCGTCGCGATCCATGCTGGTCAGCAGTATCTCCCCTGCCCCGTAGGCGACCATTTTTTCCGCCCATTCTATAGCGTTGATGCCTGTGGATTTACGTCCGCCGTGGGTGAAGATTTCCCAACGGTCTGCTTCGCCTGCTTGGCTGACTTTTTTGGCGTCGATGGCAACCACGATACATTGCGAGCCAAAGCGGTCGGCGGCTTCTTGGACAAATTCGGGGCGAAACACTGCGGCACTGTTGATGCCAACTTTGTCTGCACCAGCATTGAGCATACGGCGTATGTCTTCCAAGACACGAATACCACCGCCAACAGTCAGCGGGATAAACACTTCGCTGGCGACTTGTTCGACCACATGGACGATGGTGTCGCGGTTGTCGTGGGTGGCGGTGATGTCGAGGAAGGTGATTTCGTCCGCGCCTTCACGGTCGTAACGGCGGGCGATTTCAACCGGATCGCCAGCGTCGCGGATGTCTACGAACTTTACGCCTTTAACGACGCGACCGTTGTCTACGTCTAGGCAGGGTATGATGCGTTTGGCTAGGGTCATGCGGCTTTTGGGGGTGGTAGGCTATCGTAGGTAACTGGGTTAAATTCGTCTTCTTGGCACAGCCGGAGAGTAAGGATACTTTCTCGTGTTTCAGGCTCGGTTGTTCTATAAAGCAATCCGATCAGATCATTTAATGCGGAGACATTGTATTTACTATCTAACCAAACTTTTGTAGCGTTGACATTAATAATAAATATGCCTGGATAGGTTTCTTCAAACTCAAAACCATATTCATTATCTGCGCGGATACAGCCTTCATGAATACATGCTTGTTTGAAAGCTTCCAGCTCTGACGTTAATTGTCTCTTATCCATTTCAATAACCCTTCATCATCTTTTAACAATTCAATAAGCTCTTGGACTTCTTGCTGTTTTTTAGAGCCGATGGGCAAATATCTAACCTGTTCGCTCCATAAGGTATCTTCTTTTGTGTCTTGTCCTGATGCCTTAATCAAATAACTATAGGCTGTCATCAGTTTCTGTTTACGCGCTTTTGCTTTTTGAAATTCAATTAACAGCCCGCTATAAATGAACAACACCCTAATATCATGTTTTTTGACGGAGTCCCTGACGGTTTTAATGCCATAAGGCTTTTGCAAGCTTTCGTCAAATAAAGCATCAATACCAAAATTTTCACAAATTTTGGCTTTTAACATCAGTTCAACACTATATCCAGCCAAATAAAACGCACCATCATACTTACCAGCCTCGCACAATATATCCGCCTCTTCTAATCGCGCTTTAGCCAACTGCTGTATTTCAGCCGCATTTCTCATGAATAAGCTTCTGCAATTTTCTGCCCCTCTTCAAAATCCAGCGTGCCTTCATAAATTGCGCGTCCGGTGATTGCACCCATAATCCCTTCGTGGGCGAACTCGCCTAACGCGCGAATATCATCCAGATTTGTGATGCCGCCGGAGGCAATCACGGGAATTTTGATGGCCCGTGCCAAACGGGCGGTGGCTTCGACGTTGACACCTTGCATCATGCCATCGCGGCTGATGTCGGTGTAAATGATGGCTTCTACGCCGTCGGCTTCAAAATGTTGTGCCAGATCAATGACGTCATGTTTCGAAAGCTTTGACCAGCCGTCAATCGCTACTTTGCCGTCTTTAGCATCGAGGCCAACGATGATGCGACGTGGATATTCCAAGGCTATATCGCGGACAAAATGAGGTTCGTTAACGGCTTTGGTGCCGATGATGACGTATTCAACACCCGCATTTAAATAGGCTTCGATAGTTTCTTCATCGCGGATACCGCCACCGATTTGTACGATAAGGCCAGGGTAAGCTTCAACAATGGCGTGGATGACATCGGCATTGCGTGGTTTGCCAGCAAATGCGCCGTCCAAATCCACCAGATGCAGACGCTTGGCGCCCGCTTGTACCCAACGCCCTGCTACTGCCACCGGATCATCAGAAAATACTGTGTCATCTTCCATGCGGCCTTGACGCAGGCGCACACATTTACCTTCTTTTAAATCAATCGCGGGTATCAACAACATAAAAAAACTTCCTCAGTTAAAACGGGCATGGTGGTGGAAACAAGAAAATCCCCACCGCCGACCGCCACGGATGGCGGAAGTGCGGCGGCGGGTAGGGAACCCGCGCCGCTACACATCCCAGTGCAAAAAATTGTTTAGCAATTGCAAGCCTACGGCTTGGCTTTTTTCGGGGTGGAATTGTACGGCAAAGACATTATCTTGCGCTAATGCACAGGCGAACGGCGTGGGATATTCACTCGTCGCGGCTATCACTTTCGCATCTTCTGGCTGCGCGTAATAGCTATGGACAAAATAAAAGCGGCTGTCTTGGGGAATGTCTTGCCATAAAGCGTGTGGATTTTGCCGGACTTGATTCCAACCCATGTGCGGGATTTTCAGGCGTAAGCCGTCAGCATCCTGCAAATCGTCAGCAAAGCGCAGCACATGTCCGGGAAAAATATTGAGGCAGGTGTTATGCCCGTTTTCGGCACTATCGGTCAGCAAGGCTTGCATCCCTAAACAAATGCCTAATAAAGGCTTGGTTTTGGCGACGGTTTGGATAACGTCATCCAAGCCTGTTTGTTGCAGCGCCTGCATACACTCGCGGATTGCGCCAACGCCTGGGAATACCACGCGGTCAGCTTGCAAAATTGTTTGGGTGTCAGCGGTGACGATGACCGTGGTTTCAGGCGAGGCGTGTTGCAAGGCTTTGGCAATTGAATGCAAATTGCCCATTCCATAATCAATTACAGCAACAGATGACATATCGACTCAGTTAAGGATGAGGTTATAGATGATTTTTGTCCACGAAAGACACGAAAAGCACGAAATTAACATTTTAATTTTTTAAAGGTTTAACAGAGCAAACGCGTTAGTGTGTTGCACATTTTTCGTAAATTTCGTGTCGCCTACTGCGCCTACTGTTGGCTTTCGTGGACAATCAACAGTCGCTTAAAGCGACCCTTTTGTTGATGGCATAATGCCTGCCATGCGTTCATCGGCAGTCATCGCCACCCGCAGCGCGCGCCCAAAGGCTTTAAACACCGTTTCGGCGATATGGTGGGCATTGACACCTTTCAGGTTGTCAATGTGCAAGGTTAATCCTGCGTGATTGACGAAACCTTGAAAAAATTCGCGGAATAAATCGACATCAAACGAACCGATCATGCCACGGGGAAAAGTGACGTTGTAATGCAAACCGGGGCGACCGGAAAAATCCACGACCACCCGCGACAAGGCTTCATCCAGCGGCACATAAGAATGACCGTAACGGACAATGCCTTTTTTATCGCCAATGGCTTTCGCAACCGCTTGGCCTAGGGTAATGCCAACATCTTCCACGGTGTGGTGCGCGTCAATTTGCAAATCGCCGTGGGCGACGATGTCCATATCGATTAAACCGTGGCGGGCAATTTGGTCGAGCATATGGTCAAGGAATGGCACGCCGGTGGTAAAACTAGCTTGGCCTGTGCCATCGACATTAATGGCTATTTTAATTTGGGTTTCGAGCGTGTTGCGCTCTACGGTGGCGGTGCGTGGGGTCATGGTTTGGCTTAAAACTCATTATTAATTAAAACAATTGTTGCAACAATTCATCCCGGCTTATTGAAAAATGTTTGGCGACATCATTCAAAATTGCCGAAAAAGTTCCTACTTTTAACGGAACATGTTGGGGCACAGTAATATGATGCTCGCCATTCCGCAGCGTTGTTAAGCGAATGTGGCTACCGTTCTGGCGAGTGACGTCATAACCCAATACAGTTAATTTGTTTGCCAATTCCAAACCGGATATATCACGGGGCAATTTCACGCCGCAATCACTTCTTCACGGACAAAATGTAAACGGATGATTTTAGGCTTATTCATCGGTTCGAAATGACAATCTACCGCTTCCCGCAAGTTTTGATGCAACTCATTTATATCATCAGCTTGGGTGAACATAGATGCGCCTAAAGCTCTAGCAATAAAACCGCCTTCAGGTGCTTCTTCAACTAGGAAAATTATTTCGTTCATGTTTCACCGATTAAAAACTTTTTCAACGACACCAGCTGCTTTCATAGAAAGAATCAAGATCAATACTAAAGCAAGCCTCAACTGCCTCATAAATATTGGCAATCAATTGTTCGTAAGTGTCTCCTTGGGTAGCGCAACCTGTTATAGAGGGAACTTCCGCCCAGAAACCGCCTTCCTCAGCATCATGGATAACAACTTTTAGTTTCATAGCGGGTTTACCTCAAGATGTGGGCGAAAACCGCCCACATAGGTTTATCCAAAAACTTTAATTTTTCGATGCGCGTTTACGCTCATTTTCCGTCAACAACTTCTTACGCAAACGAATCGATTTAGGCGTAACTTCTACCAATTCATCTTCCGCAATAAATTCCAACGCTTGTTCCAAGGTCAATTTTTGGATACGGGCCAGCACTAAACTTTCATCTGTACCGGAAGCGCGGACGTTGGTTAACTGCTTAGGTTTACATGGGTTAACACACAGGTCATTACTGCGTGAATGCAGGCCAACTAACATGCCTTCGTAAACTTCATCGCCGTTGACTAACAACAATTCGCCACGTTCTTGTAAAGGATGCAATGAATAAGTCACCGCTTTACCCGCTACCATAGAAATCATTACACCACGTTGGCGACTGCCGACTTCGCCTGCTTTCATTGGGCCGTAATGGTCGAAAACGTGGTACAGCAAGCCTGAACCTGAGGTTGCGGTCATGAATTCTGTTTGGAAACCAATCAAGCCACGTGACGGCATCATGTATTCCAAACGGATTCGGCCTTTGCCATCGGGCACCATATTGGTCAAATCACCTTTGCGGTCGCCCAATTTTTCCATGATGGAGCCTTGATGCTCTTCTTCCACTTCGATAGTAACCATTTCGAAGGGTTCGCATTTTTTGCCATCAATTTCTTTCAGGATAACTTCTGGACGCGACACACCCATTTCAAAGCCTTCGCGGCGCATGTTTTCGATCAACACCGATAAATGCAATTCGCCACGACCAGATACTTTAAATTTATCAGGGTCAGCGGTATCTTCAACTTTTAAGGCGACGTTATGTTGCAACTCTTTTTCCAGACGGTCACGAATTTGCCGAGTAGTGACAAATTTACCTTCCCTGCCAGCAAACGGGGAATTGTTGACTTGGAAAGTCATAGTCACAGTCGGTTCATCAACTGACAATGGCTTCATGATTTCAACCGCTTCTGGGTTACAGATGGTGTCTGAAATTTCTAATTTTTCGATACCAGCAAAGGCAATGATGTCGCCCGCGCGTGCTTCGGTGACTTCAACGCGTTCTAAACCGTGGAAACCGTAAATTTGTAGCATACGGCCTTTACGTTCAACGCCTTCGCGGTTAACAATCACCAATTGTTGGTTGGGTTTAATGGTGCCGCGTTGGATACGGCCTACGCCAATTACGCCCACATAGGTGTTGTAATCAAGGCTGGAGACCTGCATTTGAAACGGGCCATCAATATCAACTGGCGGTGGATTTACTTTCGACACGATGGTTTCAAACAACGGGGTCATGTCGCCACCGGTAATGGTGTGTTCCAAGCCTGCGTAACCGTTGATTGCCGAAGCGTAAACGATAGGGAAATCTAATTGTTCGTCAGTTGCGCCTAAACGATCAAATAAATCAAAGGTTTGGTCAACAACCCAATCAGGGCGAGCGCCTGGACGGTCAATTTTGTTGATGACGACAATCGGTTTCAAGCCTAAAGCAAAAGCTTTTTGGGTAACGAAACGGGTTTGTGGCATGGGGCCATCAACCGCATCAACTAACAACAAAACCGAATCGACCATCGACAAAACGCGCTCTACTTCACCACCAAAGTCAGCATGGCCTGGGGTGTCAACGATGTTGATATGGTAGCCGTTCCAATCTAAGGCGGTGTTTTTTGCCAAGATGGTAATGCCACGTTCTTTTTCAATGTCGTTGGAGTCCATCATCCGTTCAGTCACTTTAGCATGTGCGGCGAACGTGCCTGATTGTTGGAGCAATTTGTCAACCAAGGTCGTCTTACCGTGGTCAACGTGAGCGATGATGGCGATGTTTCTTAATTTTTCAATCACTTGGATTTCTCTTGAGAGTTATAAATAAATTAGACTGCTGATGTGCCAGAACACAATCAACAAAAAACCTAGGCAGAAAAAACACAAGCTATTGGCTCAAGCCATTTCTATTTGGTATTTAGTGCGGCGAATTGACAGTATATGATTAGCTATCGGTTAGGTTTGCAAATTGATAGCTGGCAAGACGTTAATTATCAACATGATGCGGATTCAGCCGTTTAGCAAGATAATTCGACTAGCCAACAGAGTAATCCGCCTATTATCGCATCCATTCAGATATGGTCAAGAATCGATGCTAGGCATACTGACTCTTGGCCCTAACCAAACCTGTAAAAACTCCAAAAACCGCCTAACTTTGGCTGATAAATATTTTCTGTGAGGATAGACGGCATGGATGTCTAGTGGCGGCAAGGTGTAGTTTTCTAAGACTGGTTTTAGTTTGCCTTTTTCTATATCCCGACTGACTACGTAGGATGCCAACATCACCAAACCTAAGCCTTCGATAGCCGCTAAGCGTAAGGCATCGGCGACATTGGCTTGCATACGCCCGGTAACTGGGATGGTGACGTTGCCCGAATCACTTTTAAAATGCCATTTATTGCGCGGGGCACTCGCCCAATTCACTAGGCAACTGTGTTCATATAAATCTTCTGGCTTTTCTGGGATACCGTGACGTGCCAGATAGTCGGGTGAACCGCAAACTATCATTGATGAACTGGCAAGCTTTCGGGCAACCATGCTGGTGTCATCCAGTGCACCCAAGTAAATGGCGATGTCTATACCTTCATCGATCATATCGCCTGGGCTGGATTGCAAGATCAAATCGACGGTCAAGTCAGAATGTATCTTGATAAATTCGGCAATTGCACTAGTGATGTGGGTTGCGCCAATCACTGGTGGCGCGCTAATTTTTAGCACGCCTCGCGGCTCAGTTTGTAAATGCGTGACGGCAGCCTCCATTTCATCAACATCTTGGAGCACCTGCTGGCAACGCTCTAAATAGGATGCGCCAACATCGGTCAAACTTAAACTGCGGGTAGTCCGATTGAATAAGCGCGTACCCAAGCTGCTTTCTAATTGCATAATATGCTTAGTCGCCATGGCGCGGGAAATATCCAATTCACGCGCCCCACCGGCAAAACTGCCTGCTTTGGCTACACGTACGAAAACGTTCATGCTGGTTAGTTTGTCCACTTATGCTCCTCGCATTCCTAGAAAAATAGTTACCACGATTAATTATTATTTGAGCAAAAATCACCGCTTTTGCTTGGGTATCCTGTCTTCGCTGCTGGTATTGGGGTTTTGAAAATTAGTTCAAATATACCAATAAAGTTCTTGACATTTTAATTATTTCACAAAAATTGATAATCCATTTATTAATACGGACATTGTATCCAAAAAATATCTCTGTATTATAACCAGCAAGTTGGCACTAGATGCAATCTATCGATAAGTTATTTAAGCAATAGCTGCCTAAAACAACGGATTTTCATTAATCTTAGAGGCTTTACCCATGAACGACTACAAAAAAGACATCCTTATTGGCTTGATGTTTATTGCCGGCATTTGGAGTTTCATTTCCGGACAGTTCATTGTTTCCACCGTATTATTTGCCAGTGCTGCCATTTATAGCAACATTGTCATCAGAGCCCAACTGAAAAGTTAGGTGCTGTCGATTTAACTACCTCCTGGTGTTATACCCACAAGCAGTAACTCCTCATAACATACTGCTTGATTTTCACCTCCTTCTGCCAGTTGGCATTTGGAGGTTTTTTTTGCCCACGATTTCTGTATCAGATTATTTTTTGTTTTGTTTCCACAATAAATCCCGTATTTCGCATTGGGGATTAAATCCGGCGACAGTCTCTTTAAATATCGACCTTACCGTCTCAAAGTCATCATTTAAGGTTGCTTGCTCCAAAGCGCTTAGCGATAAAGACAAGGCTTGCCAAGTAATGACTTGTTCCTCAGCCCGCATAATACGGGGGTGTTCGGTTTCGCAAACCTTATCACCAATCAGCAATTCTTCGTAAAGCTTTTCACCTGGCCTTAGGCCTGTAAAACAAATTTCAATCTCACCATGTGGATGATCTATATCTTTTATTTCTAAACCACTCAAATGGATCATGCGTTTTGCCAAATCCAAAATGCGTATCGGCTCACCCATATCTAAAACAAAGACATCACCGCCCTGCCCCATTGCCCCCGCTTGGATAACCAACTGGGCGGCTTCTGGAATAGTCATAAAATAACGGGTGATATTGGCATCAGTCACCGTTACTGGCCCGCCTCTGGCTATTTGCTCACGAAACAACGGCACAACAGAGCCAGAAGAATCCAAGACATTGCCAAACCTCACCATAGTAAATCGCGTGCCGGATTGATTTGCCCTTTCCAAACTTAAGGCTTGTAAAATTAACTCACCAAAACGTTTAGTAGCGCCCATGGTATTTGTTGGGCGCACGGCTTTATCGGTAGAAATTAAAACAAAAGTCCCGACATTGGCAGCGATTGCCGCTTGGGCGGCATTTAAAGTCCCGAAAACATTATTCCAGATAGCTTCGCCAGGATTTTTTTCCACAATCGGCACATGCTTATAGGCCGCCGTGTGATAAATGGTTCGGACTTCAAATGTTTGGCAAACTTTTACCAGCCTTTCTTTGTTAACCACCGAGCCCAAAATAGCAATTATTTTAATGTCTTGACCATTTTTAACCTTCTCAAGCCGATGCCTTAGCTCTTTTTCGACTGAGTACAAAGCAAACTCGCAAGCCTCAAACAACACCAAGGTCGTCGGTTGCAAACAAATAATCTGCCGACATAATTCAGAACCAATTGACCCGCCAGCACCTGTCACCATCACCACTTGATTAATGATATTCGCTTGCAGTAACGCAGGGTTTGGCGGCACGCAATCACGCCCCAACAAATCCGCGACACTGATTTCTTGAAGAGCATCAAAAGTGACTTTACCTTGGGCAATATCCGACAGACCCGGCATGGACATCACATGTACGGCATACGGCTCAAGTAAACCGATGATTTCACTGACCCGCATCCTTGAAGCGGAAGGGATTGCCAACAGAATATCGGTGACGGCAAAACGCTTAATCAAAAAACCCAACGCAGAAAACGGATAAATTTTTATACCGTTGATTTTTTGTTTATGCAACGAAACGTCATCATCAACAAAAGCCACAGGATGAAATTCACGGCCTTGAGCTAATGCCGAAACCAGCTGGATACCCGCACTACCCGCACCATAAATAATGACATTTTTTTTGTAGCCATTAGTAATACTGCGTTTACCAGTCACTTGGAAATAAATATCCCGCAACCACCATCGGGCAAAAAATCGGCTACTACCCACCAATAACAACATCAACAACCAGTTTAACGGTGGCACTGTTCTGGGAATGCCTAAAATGCTTGACTCAAAAATAACGACAGCAAAAATCAATGAATAAATAACGGTGGCTTGAACAATCGTCCATAAAGCCCGTATCTCGATATAACGGATAATCGCCCGATATAAGCCTAAGCGAATAAATACCGGAACGGCGATGAACGGTGCGGCAACAAACAACAACCATTCATTATTTTTAGGCACATAGAAATACCCCCAGCGTAGCGAGAACGCCACCCACAGAGCAAAAACCGAAAAAAACACATCGGCACTTATTAAAATGCAGGCTTTCTTTGTTCTCGATAAACCAATAAACCAATACGCTAATTGAGATTCCATCAAAACTCGCCTTTAATTCCCGCTTTAAATTTCATTACCAATAATACTAATGGGCAATAAGCAATTAATAAACCAACCAAGCCATCTAAGTATTGCATTGCAACCAGCAAAGCCAGCGGCAATAACCAACACAGATTGATTGCCGCTACCGCTAAAGTTACTTGCCGATGGCTTTGATAATGGCTAGCAGCGTGTTGATAAGCATGGCTGCGATGGGCTTGATAGACTTTTTCACCTTGTAGAAAACGTCTAGCTAAAGTCCAACTGGCATCGACGATAAATACACCCAATAAAATTAACCAAGCTGAAAACGACGCAGCGGAAAAACTAGCGGCATGTAAGGAAAAAATCGCCAGCACTATGCCCATAAAGCCGCTACCGACATCACCCATAAAAATCTTTGCAGGCGGAAAATTCCAGACTAAAAAACCAGCCGTTACCGTTGCCAACAACACCAATTCCCAAAACTGCCCATTATCGGTAATAAAAGCCACGATAATACCGCCCAAACAAACGCTAATGGCTTCTATGCCAGCAAGCCCATCAATGCCATCCATAAAGTTATACAGGTTTAATAACCAAACGAGGTAGACCATAGCAAGCGGAAACAAAACCCACGCTGAACCTATAGGCCAGCCAAAAATGACGATAGCAGGTATGCCGCCTAAACACACCAGCGCCCAAGCCGCAGCAGCAAAATGCACCAGCAATCGGTAACGGGCGGCGACAGATTGGCGATCATCAATAAAACCGACCGCCGCCACTAAAGCCCCTGAACCCAACAACGCCCAAAATAAATGATCGGCGATTGCTGCGTTTATCGACAATAACGGCAAGCCGAGCAAAAAAATCACCACAATGGCTAAGCCACCGCCTCTGGGTGTCGGGATTTTATGGGAACTTCGGTCATTAGGCACATCAAGCAAGCTATTGGTGAGTGCGTGTCGGCATATCCAGCCAGTTAACGCAGATGATAGGCCAAATGCCGTGATAGCAAATGCCGCAATTTTGATTATTTGCATGAATTTAAATAATGTTGCACGGTTTTTTGTATGCCTTGGTCAACACTGACTGGCGGCTGCCAAGCCAATAGTCGCCGGGTTTTACTAATATCCACCTGTAAATTGCCACATAAACGCGAAAGCACCGCTTGTTTACCCAGTAATTTTGCGACCAATAATAGCCATTTTGTCGGCACAGCAAGCAGCAGCGCTGGCTTTGCTAACGCTTGGGAAATTTCCCGCAATAACCGGGTAGTGGATAAATCATCACCATCACTTACCAAAAAAATCTGGTTTGCCGCCGCCGGATGCCAACAGCAGGTGATAATTAAATCGACCAAATTATCGAGGGCAACAAGGCTACGACGATTATGGACAGCGGCAAACGGCAAGGGCATACGCTGGTTTAAAATGCGTATCAACGCGAGAAAATTGGCTTTAACACCTGGCCCGTAAACTAGCGGTGGGCGGATGATGACCACAGACATGGCCTGATTAGCACTGAAAGCCAACAAAGCTTGCTCGGCTTCTAGTTTAGATTGGCCGTAGGCATCGGAAGGATTGGGATTGTCTTCAGGGGTGAATGGCTTGCCCGACTCGGTAGCTTCGCCATTTACTTTAATAGAGCTGAGAAAAACAAAGCGCGATACTCCGGCTTGTTGTGCTTGCTTGGCAAGATTAACCGTGCCATCAACATTGGTTTTGCGAAACGCCGCTAGCGGATCAGCGGCGGTATCATTTAAAACATGGACTCTAGCAGCAAGATGGACAACAACATCAATCCCTTGTAATTCCGCTGACCAATCGGTATCGCCATCAATGTTGGCAACTTGAATTTGCTGGACAGAGGCTAACGAGTCATCCTGAATAAATTGGCGGACAACGGCATAAACATCCGCTTGTTTAGCTAAGGCCAAACACAACGCCTTGCCGATAAAACCACTAGCCCCTGTTACTAATACCTTAGCCATAATTAATGCACTTGCTGGATGTCCCTATCAAAACCTAATGACCGACAAGCCATCCAGAAAGTGCAAAAACCTGGCATTTAATTTTTTAAACCCAGTACATCCTGCATATCAAACAAACCTGCTGATTTATTTTGCAGCCAAATTGCCGCCCTGACTGCGCCATTGGCAAAGGTCATACGGCTGGTGGCTTTATGAGTAATTTCAATGCGTTCGCCGTCGTCGGCAAACATGACTGTGTGCTCGCCAACAATATCGCCAGCGCGGATAGTGGAAAAACCGATGGTTTTCGGATCACGCTCACCGGTATTGCCTTCCCTGCCATAAATGGCACAGGTTTTTAAATCACGATCCAAACTTTTGGCAATCACTTCACCCATGCGTAATGCTGTGCCAGATGGCGCATCGACTTTATGGCGGTGATGGGCTTCGATAATTTCTATATCGGTGTAATCGCCCATCACTTTGGCGGTAATCTCCAACAACTTCAGCGATAAGTTGACGCCGACACTAAAATTCGGTGCCAGTACCATCGCCACATCTTGTGCGGCAACAGCAATCTGCTGTTTTTCGGCATCACTGTAACCTGTCGTGCCGATAACCAAGCCCTTGCCTGCTTGCCGACATAATTCAATAAACGCCATCGACGGCGCTGGTCGGGTGAAATCAATCAAAACATCAAATTGATCCAGCACCGTGGACAAATCATCCACCACGTTGATACCCAAAGGGCTAAGGCCAATCAATTCGCCCGCATCCTTGCCAACTGCCGCCGAACCAGGACGAACCGCAGCGACTGTCAATTGCGCTTGCTCAGACAACAATACCGCCCTTAACAAACATAAACCCATGCGCCCAGAAGCGCCAACTACTGCAATGCGAATCATGGCCTATCCATTACAAATCAAAAAAGTTTTTTACCCGGTCTAAAAAGGAATGCTCTTGCGGACTATGGTGCTTACCACCGCCAGTTAAAGATTCACCTAATTTTTCCACTAAGGCTTTTTGTTCCTTAGTCAGATTAACAGGAGTTTCCACCAGCACTTTACACAACAAATCGCCCACTGGGCCGCCGCGAACTGGCTTAACGCCTTTGCCGCGCAATCTAAACTGCTTGGCTGTTTGGGTTTCCGCCGGGATTTTCAGCATGACGCTACCATCCAAGGTAGGCACTTTAATTTCATCACCTAAACAGGCGGTAACAAAACTAATCGGCACTTCGCAATACAAGTTAGCGCCATCACGCACAAAAATATCGTGTTGTTTAACGCGGATTTCCACATACAAATCACCTGCCGGACCACCACGTTCGCCAGCTTCACCTTCACCTGTCAAACGGATACGGTCGCCAGTATCGACGCCTGCGGGGATTTTTGCCGACAAGGTTTTTGATTCCTGCACCCGACCTTGGCCATAACATTTCCCGCAAGGGTCTTTAATTTGTTTGCCTGTACCACGGCAAGTCGGACAGGCTTGCTGCACCGAGAAAAAGCCTTGCTGCATACGCACCTGACCGTGACCGTGGCAGGTTGTACAAATGATAGGGGAAGAGCCTTTTTTGGCACCAGTTCCGGCACATTCGCCACAAGCGGTTAACACCGGAATACGGATTTTTTGCTCCGTGCCAGCAACGGCTTCTTCTAAAGTGATTTCCAAGTTATAGCGTAAATCTGCGCCACGTTGGACACCGCCACGCGAACGTCCGCCGCCACCGAAAATATCGCCAAAAACATCGCCAAAAATATCGCTAAAGCCTTCTGCGCCAAAACCACCTGCACCGCCACGCCCACCCATAGAAGGGTCAACGCCTGCATGGCCAAACTGGTCATAAGCGGCACGCTTTTTCGCGTCGGACAATATTTCGTAAGCCTCTTTAATTTGCTTAAATTTGGCTTCTGCGGTTTCCGGATCATCTTTGTTACGGTCAGGATGGAATTTCATCGCCATCTTGCGATAGCTTTTTTTGATTTCCTCATCACTGGCGTTACGCTCCACGCCCAGCAGTTTGTAAAAATCTTCTTTTGCTGCCATGTTTATTTAGCCTTGGTTATTTAATTTTAATAATCGTCCACAAGAAATTGACCGATTATTAAAATTAATTAGAGTTGCCCTATCATAAAAGGAAAAAGGCAGGATTCAACGATGGTTAAATCCTGCCCATAATTTAATTAGCCGATAAAATTATTTTTTATCGTCCTTCACTTCTTCAAACTCAGCATCGACAACATTGTCGTCAGCCGCGTGGCTTTGGTTATCGGCGGCAGAAGCATCGCCTGCGCCTGCTTGTGCGTAAACGCGCTCCGCCAATTTTCCAGCGATTTCTGTCAGGGCGTTGGTTTTTTCTTCAATTACCGCTTTATCATCGCCTCTGACCACTTCTTTCAGCGCTTCGATAGCCGCTTCAATTGATGATTTTTCTGCCGCGTCCACTTGTTCGCCCAATTCTTTCAGGGATTTTTCAGTGGCGTGGATCATGCCATCGGCATGGTTACGGGCCTGTACCAATTCAACCAATTTACGGTCTTCATCAGCATGGGCTTCGGCATCTTTAATCATGCGATCAACTTCTTCATCCGACAAACCGCTAGACGCTTTGATGACGATAGATTGTTTTTTGCCAGTGGCTTTGTCTTTTGCTGATACATTCAAAATACCGTTGGCATCAATATCAAAAGATACTTCAATTTGCGGTACGCCACGTGGTGCAGGTGGAATATCTGCCAAATCGAAACGGCCTAAAGATTTGTTAGCCGCTGCCATTTCCCGCTCGCCTTGCAACACATGGATGGTTACGGCGGTTTGGTTATCATCAGCTGTTGAGAACACTTGCGCGGCATTGGTTGGGATAGTGGTGTTTTTCTCAATCAATTTGGTCAACACACCGCCCATGGTTTCAATACCCAGTGATAACGGGATAACGTCCAGCAGCAACACGTCTTTGACTTCGCCGCCTAAAACGCCCGCTTGGATAGCCGCGCCCAAAGCTACTGCTTCGTCTGGGTTAACGTCTTTGCGTGGCTCTTTACCAAAAATGGTTTTTACCATGTCTTGTACTTTTGGCATACGGGTTTGACCGCCAACCAAAATAACGTCGTCAATTTGTGCAGCGCTTAAGCCCGCGTCTTTCAAGGCCATTTCACAAGGGCCTTTGGTGCGGTTAATCAATTCTTCAACCAACGATTCCAATTTGGCGCGGGTCAGCTTGATATTTAAATGCTTAGGGCCGGTGGCATCAGCAGTGATGTACGGCAAGTTAATATCGGTTTGTTGGCTAGACGACAATTCGATTTTGGCTTTTTCTGCCGCTTCTTTCAAACGTTGCAACGCCAAAGGATCGCTGTGCAAATCCACGCCGCTGTCTTTTTTGAATTCGCTTACCAAGAATTCGATAATGCGGGCGTCAAAATCTTCACCACCTAAGAAAGTATCGCCATTGGTTGCCAATACTTCAAATTGATGTTCGCCGTCGATTTCAGCAATCTCGATGATAGATACGTCAAAAGTACCGCCACCTAAGTCATAAACGGCAATTTTGGTGTCGCCTTTTGGCTTATCCATACCGAACGCTAATGCAGATGCGGTTGGTTCGTTGATGATACGTTTTACATCCAAACCAGCGATACGTCCGGCATCTTTGGTGGCTTGGCGTTGTGAGTCGTTGAAGTAAGCCGGTACGGTGATAACCGCTTCGGTCACTTCTTCACCCAAATACGCTTCGGCATCTTTTTTCAACTTCATTAAGATACGTGCTGAAATTTCAGGTGAGGCCATTTTTTTGCCACGAACTTCAACCCAGGCATCGCCGTTTTCTGCTTCTACGATGTTGTAAGGCACCATTTTGATGTCTTTTTGTACAACATCATCTTTAAAACGGCGACCGATTAAACGTTTGATCGCAAACAAAGTGTTTTGTGGATTGGTTACCGCTTGGCGTTTTGCTGATTGACCAACCAGTACTTCGTCATCGCTAGTGAAAGCAATAATAGACGGCGTAGTACGCGCGCCTTCGCTGTTTTCAATTACTTTCGCTACGCCGTTTTCTAGCACCGCAACGCAAGAATTAGTTGTTCCTAAATCTATACCTATGATTTTAGCCATTGAATGTCTCCAGACTTGAATTTGTTTTTGTTAATGTTGTTGTCGATATGAGGCTGTTTATTTTTATTTCAAGCCTAAATTATTCTGCTGCTTTGGCTACGACAACCAATGCCGGACGCAATAACCGTCCGTTTAAAAGATAGCCTTTTTGGAATACGTTAACGACGGTATTCGGCTCTGCGCCTTCTACTGCTTGCATCACCATCGCTTGGTGCTGTTCGGCATTAAACACTTCACCAACCGGATTGATTTCGGTGATATTAAATTTAGTAAATGCCGTTTCCAATTGGCGCAAAGTCAACTCGCTGCCTTCGCGGAATTTCTGTACGTCTTCGCCATCGCCTGTTGCCGCTTGCAAGCCTAAAACTAAGCTATCCAAAACGGGCAACAATTCTTTAGAAAAACTGGTCAAGGCGTATTTACGGGCATCATCCAAATCTTTTTGGGTGCGCCGTTTCAAATTTTCCATTTCCGCTTGGATACGTAATGCCTTATCCCAATTTTCTTGGGCCGCTTGCTGGCTTTCCAGCAACGCTTTTTGTAAGACTTCAATACTGGCTTGCGGCGCTGCCTCAGCGGTTAATGTGTCTTCTGCAATATCGTCTTCAACAATTTCGCCTGTTACCACGGTTTCTTCCAGTGCCGGCTCCGCCGCTACTGGCGTTTCCTCAATTGGCGCGTCCTGATTTGTACTCATCGCTGTACCTTAAAAGATAAATGTTAGTTAGGTTATGAAGATGGTGTTTTAAAAGTGCACGACGATCGGCGTTGCCGCTTTTAAAACACCTTCTCAGCCGCTTACAATGGGGATGCGCTTTTAGGATTCAAGGCTGCGCCTAATAATTTTGCGGTGACATCAACAAACGGAATAATTTTTTGATAGTTCATGCGGGTCGGGCCAATCACGCCTAATACGCCCACCACTTCATCACTAATGGAATACGATGAAGTCACCAAGCTGCAATCCTTAAAAGCCTGATAACCGGATTCTTCGCCGATAAATATTTGTACGCCATCGGCTTTCATGCTTTGGTCGAGCAAATGGATAACACCTTGTTTTTGGCTGAAGGCTTCAAATAATTGTTTTAATTTATCCATATCAGAAAGCTCAGAAAAACCCATCAAATTGGTTTCTCCGGTCAGCACATAATCATCTTTTGTGGTTTCTTGGCTGAATGCCAATTGCGCCATTTTGATGGCATCCAACATGCCTTGGTTGATATGTTCTTGGGTGGTTTGCAAATCTTTCACCAAGGCATCCATCACACTGGCAAGGCTTTGGCCTGCATAAATGGAATTGAGGTAATTGCCTGCATATTGCAATTCGGCTTGGTTAAACACCCGCGTGGTGTGAATGATGCGGTTGTGGACTTCCTGTTCATTGGTGACAAATATCACCAGTACGCGGGTATTGGACAACGGCAAAAATTCCACATGGCGCAGGCAGACAATTTCCCGCTTCGGCAAAGTCACCACGCCCGCCATTTGCGTCAGCTCGGACAATAACCTAGATGCCATGCCAATCACTTGGCTGCTATCTTCAGGCACAATCAAGCCTTGATGTAAGCGCGACAATTCCTCCGCATTCAGCGGCCCGACGGTTAGCAGGCTATCAACAAACAAACGGTAGCCACTGGCGGTCGGCACACGCCCTGCCGAGGTGTGCGGCGATTGCACCAAGCCTAATTCTTCCAAATCTGCCATCACATTACGGATAGTTGCCGGACTTAGGTTTAGGTCAGAATCTTTCGACAAAGCACGCGAACCCACTGGCTGCCCGTCGTTGATATAGCGCTCCACCAATGTTTTCAGTAACTGTAGCGAGCGCTCATTTAACATTTGCGTATTTTTGCCCATACCCCACCTCAATCAGAACAAAATCAGCACTCTAACAAGCTGAGTGCCAAGGGCGGAAAAATAACAGCTCATTTTCAAGCTGTCAATTGTATAGGCAGGCTGACCAGTGATTTCTAAGCCGCAGCAGTCGAAATCTTCTCAATGCCCTTGTTTGTTTTGCAGCTTTTGGTTGTACGCAGCCAACTGCTCTGGCGTAGCCTCTAGTTGAAATTGCTGCTTCCATTCGGCAAACGGCATGCCATAAACCAAGTCCCTGGCCTGCTCATAATCCACCGCCAAGCCTTGCTCTTCAGCCGCCGCTGCATACCATTTCGCCAAACAATTACGGCAAAAATCCGCTGTTATCATTAAATCAATATTCTGTACGTCCGTGTGTTGTTGCAAATGTGCAAGCAAGCGCCGGAAAGCGGCGGCTTCCAATTCAATTTGTTGGCTATCGTTCATAATCCCCTCCCAAAGACCGCGCATTCTAGCAGAAAGCTATTGGCAGCCATGTACATTAGCTAGCAAAGATTTTACAATAGCTGACTACTTATCCCTGCGATAACCGCCATTAAAGCAGCCCTGCCTGCTTTTAAAACCTAATAAAACCATGAAGCAACTTGTTGAATTTTTTCCGATAGTTCTATTCTTCATCGCCTACAAAGCCTACGACATCTATATCGCCACTGCGGTAGTGATGATCGCCACCATCTTACAAGTCACCTATAGTTGGATACGCCACCGTAAAGTGGAAACCATGCAATGGATCACCTTGGCCTTGGTAGTTGTGATGGGGGGATTGACTTTATATTTGCAAGACGAGCAATTCATCAAATGGAAATTGTCGATTATTGAATGGCTATTCGGTGTGGCTTTTTTTAGCAGCCAAGTGATCGGCAAGAAAACTTTTGTGGAACGGATGATGTCCACTAACCTGACATTGCCAGAACCGGTCTGGAGACGCCTCAACTTTATGTGGGGCAGCTTTTTTACCAGCGTCGGCTTTATCAATTTATATGTCATGTATAACTACAACACCGATGACTGGGTCGCCTTCAAAACCTTTGGCGTACCTGCATTAATGGTGCTGTTTATCGCAGGGCAAATGGTTTACCTGTACAAATACGTCCCCAACACCGAGGAATAAAGCTTTGTTATACGCCATCATTAGCGAAGATAACGCCGACAGCTTAAGCAAACGGCTCGCAGCCCGTCCGGCACACCTCGCTAGACTGCAAGCCTTACAAGATGCCGGAAGATTACTGCTGGCTGGCCCACATCCAGCGATTGACACCGACAATCCCGGTGATGCTGGCTTTACTGGCAGCCTGATTGTCGCCGAATTTGAACACCTCGCAGCCGCCCAACAATGGGCGGATGCTGACCCTTATATTGATGCCGGCGTCTATGCCAGCGTCACCGTCAAACCCTTCAAAAAAGTATTCCCCCAATGACTACAGAATCAATCAGAAAGCTATTAACCGATGCCTTTAAACCCGAAACTTTAGAAATCATCGACAACAGCGCCGCCCATGCCGGACATGCAGGCGCACGCACAGGTGGCGGACATTACCACGTCACCATCGTCGCCGATGCCTTTGAAGGCAAAAGCTTGGTGCAACGCCACCAATTAGTCTACAAAGCCCTAGGCGATATGATGAAGCAACAAATTCATGCCCTTGGCATAAATGCCCTCTCACCCTCTGAAGAAACAAAAGGAAATATCTAAATGAAAGCACAGTTTATCCCCCTGTTGGTTGTTGGTGCTGTACTGGCGACCGCTTGTGACAAAAATGCCGGCAATACCGCGCCTGTAGTAAAAAAAGAAGATGCCATTGCTTCTGTCAACGGCGTTTATATCTCTAAAGCCACTTTGGCAACACTGGAAAAAGAATTAGCAGAACGCGCCCAAGGCCAATCTTTCCCAAAAGAAAAAATTGTTGAAGAACTGATCCAACAAGAAATCTTGGTACAAGATGCCATTAAAAACCAATTGGATAAATCACCTGAAGTTGCTGAACGTTTGGAACAAACCAAAAAAACTTTGTTGACCCAAGCAGACGTGCAAGCTTTCATCAAAGCCAACCCAGTAACAGATGCTGAAATTAAAGCCGAATACGAAAGCAAAGTCGGCGGCGCTAACGGCACCGAATACAAAGCCCGCCACATCTTGGTAAAAACTGAAGATGAAGCGAAAAAAATCATTGCTGAACTCGACAAAGGCGGCGATTTTGCCAAATTGGCTAACAAAAATTCTTTGGATGGCAAAGAAGCACAAAACGGCGGCGATTTAGGTTGGTTTGCTGCCGGACAAATGGTTGAACCATTCTCCAAAGCCGTTATTGCATTGGAAAAAGGCAAATACACCAAAGCCCCAGTACAAACCCAATTCGGCTGGCACGTTATTTTGCGCGAAGATTCACGCGCACAAACACCACCACCGTTGGAAGCCGTAAAAGAACAATTGCTGCCATACTTGCAACGTAAAAAAGTGCAAGACATGCTGACCAGCAAACGCAAAGAAGCGAAAGTGGAAATCCTGATTCCATTAACTGAAGAAGCACCAAAAGCCGAAGCACCAAAACCTGTCACTGAAGAAGTGGTAGTTGAAGAAGAAGTAAAAAATGCTGAAGGCAAAACCGTTGCCAAAGAAACTGTCGTAGAAGAAGTGACAGAAGAAAAAGCACCAGCAGCAGCCCAACAAGCAGCACCAGCACCAAAAGAAGAAAAAGCCAAAGCGGTTGAAAAGAAAAAATAAACCGTACTAACAAAAGCCCCAAACACGGTGTTTGGGGCTTTTTTAAAACCATATGCCTAACACCTTAAAACAAAACCCTACAAGCGGTTCACCGCTAGACAGGCTTTGATGTGATTAATAACTGGGGATTTTTCCATGAAGAAACTTGTATTAGCCATTGCCCTTATTTCGCTTACCGCATGCTCCCCTACCGAAAACATTAAATCTGCGATGGTTGCAAACCTGCACTCGCAAAAGCCGCAAATTACGCTGAAATCAGTGGAAGAAATCGGCAAGCTTAAACCACAAATCAAGCCACCCATAAAAATTGCCGTTGCCCAACCAGCCAGAAATAAAGAATGGACTTCGGAAGAAATTCACGAAATTGAATCGTGGCTACCAGAATTGAAAGCCGCAGGCCTGGCAACCGACCTTGTGGTAATACCAAAATCCCTGCAAGAAGGCTGTTTTTATATCACTAGCGATTGCCCCCGCGCGGCTGCCGCACAGCTACAAGCCGATGCCATCATCTCTATTGGTCAATCGGTAATTACTGACCGCTATATTAACCCGCTGAGTTTTTTAAATATCACCCTGATCGGCATGTGGATAGCGCCTGGACACCATAGAGATTCATACGCCATTTATGAAGCGGCATTGATAGACACCAAAAATGGCTACATCTACAGTGTTGCCAGAGGCGAAGGTGAAGCGAATAAAATCCGCCCTTTTATGTACGCCGATTATGACACTGGGCAATCTGAAGCAAGCCTACAAGCGTTAAAATCTTTAGGGAAACAAATCGTTACCAAAGCCAAACAATCCTTATACAACCGACCTTAAAATATTAACAAGCTATTGAAAAGTTAGTTTTTATGTAGGTTGGGTTGCATGCTTTTCGCAACCCAACATTTGCACCAATCCCGTTGGGTTGCAAACAGCGCAACCCAAGCTACGCATAATAATCCTTTTACTATTGGCTAAGCGCAGCCGATGCCTGCCAACCGCCGCCCAAGGCTTTATACAAGCCCACCAAATCGGCAGATACCGCCGCTTTGCTGTTCACCAACTTAGTTTGCGCCTGATACAAGGCTTGTTGGCTAAGCAACACATCTAAAAATACAGTCAAACCTTTTTGATAACGTTCCTGCGCCAAGCTGACTGCCAATTGGTTGGCGGCAACCGCTTGCTGCAAAGCTTGCCTGCGTTGTTGCTCTTGGTTATAGGCCACCAAAGCATCTTCTACTTCCTTGAATGCCACCAACACCGCCGCTTGATACGCCAAGCCCAATTGTTCCGCTTGGGCTTTTTTGCTGTCGATATTGGCGGATAATTTTCCCCAATTAAAGAGTGGCATAGACAACGATGCCGCCGTAGACCAGGACTTACCAATCGGTGTGGCATCGGTAATTTTCATGTTTTGCAGCCCTAAAAACGCGGTGAGATTCAACTTAGGATACAACGCTGACGTGGCTACGCCGATATTGGCGGTAGCGGCAGCCAATTGCCGTTCTGCCCGGCGAATATCGGGGCGGCGTTGCAGCAATTCCGACGGCAAATCAGGCCAGATCGCCGATTTAGGTTCGGGAATATCCGCCGCATTCAGCAAGCGGTTTGCCAATTCTTGCGGTTGTTTTGCCAATAACACACTGAGCGCGTGTATCGCTTGTTGAATTTGGATTTGATACAGCGGCAACTGCGCCTGGATTTCTGCCGCTTGTGCTTCGGCTTGGCTGGCTTCCAACTGGCTGGTAAAACCCGCTTGTTGGCGCACTTGCAGCAACTGCCAAGTTTGCAATTGGCTTTGCAGATTGCTTTGGGTTATTGCCAAGAGCTGTTGGTTTTGCCGCAATTGCAGATAATACCGCGCCACTTCCGCCAACAATGTCACTTGCACCGCGCGGCTGTTTTCTTGCTCGCTGGCGATGGTGGCATCGGCAGCTTCCAACGCGCGTTGCACACCGCCGAAAAAATCCAGCTCCCATTGGGCATCAAAGCCGCTTTGAAAAATAGTGGTGAGGTTATTGCCAATACCAAAGCCACCACCTTGATTAGCACCCGATTGCGCGGCACCCGCACTGTTGTTATAGCGGCGGCTGATATTGCTTTTGGCAGACACTTCCGGCAAAGCATCGGCAAAAATGCTAGCGCGTTGAGCGCGTAAATCTTTTATTTTGATGAGCGATTGCCGCAAATCTAAATTGGCGAGCAAGGCATCATTTACCAAGCGGTTCAATTCGGCATCATTAAATTGTTGCCACCAGGTTTGTAATGATTGTTGCGTTGTTGCGCTTGCCGATACGGGAGTCGCCCATTGCTTGGCAATCGGCAGTTTTGGGGTTTGATAATCTGGCCCGACTTTCATGCAGCCAGCCAAACACAGCGCCGAAACCATCGCCACAGGCACTAGCCTCATAACGCCCCCGCCTCATCAACAGTTTCTTTGGCTTCTATAAACACATCCATTTGCTGGCCCACATAAATTGGCAATTGTTGGCGGTCAAAATGGTACAAAGCTTGTAATACGCGGGTATCAACACGCTCGGTGCTATCACCCGTTAAGGATTTTTTCGGCACCACGTACGGTTCAACATAGGCTAATTCCAAATCTACTTTAAAGCGGCGATTACCGCGCAAAAAAGCAACGGCTTTACTTTGCGGTAAAAACCGCCAGGCATCGTTTTCGTCAATATCGACACGCACATGCAGTTGTTCCAAATTACCCAACACCAATAGCGCGGGGTTTTGCCCGCCTGCTTGGGCAAATTCGCCGGGGCGGATATTAACTTGCAGCACTTGTCCGGCGACAGGTGCGCGTACCGTCAACCGCGCCATAGTGGTTTTGGTGGCAAGCACAGCGGCTTCGGCTTGTTGCACCGCCGCCATTGCACCTGCCAATTTGGCATTGGCAACCGCGACCGCATTACTGCGTTTTAACAAATCTTCGCGGCTGATCGCGCGTTTATCGGTGACCGCCTCCGCCAGCCGCAGTAAAGAGCGGGCATCTTGCAAACTGGCTTGGGCGATAGCCACTTCCGCCTGCGCTTTTGCCAAATCCGCTTGCCGCACCACCAATTCGGCTTTCACTTCGCGGTCGTCTAAAACAAACAACGGCGCATCTGCGCTTAGGTTATCGCCAACTTTGGCGTAAAGCGTGGCGACAATACCCGATAACGGCGTGCCAATGCTGATGTTACGGCTTTTGGCTTCAATAATGCCCGAACCCGCAATGTAGTTTGGAAAAGGTGCCGACGCGGGTTGCACGACCGCAGGGGCAATCGGCGTAGGCTTGCTGCTGCTGACCACGGTATACGCTGCAAAGCTAAATCCGATGATCGCCAGCAAAGGCAGTAGGTGTTTAGGTTTCATAGGGATTCAGTTTAAAGATCAAAAAGTATTGAGGGTGATTTAACCCTGATTTCGTTGCTGTGCCTGCACGCTAACAATATGCCCATCATCCATTTCGGCAATGCGGTCGGCAAATTCAAAAATCCGCGCATCGTGGGTGACGATGACCAAGGCGCGATCTTGTTGCAAAGCCACTTCTTTCAGCAAATTCATCACAGTATTACCCGTTTTATGATCCAAAGCGCTGGTGGGTTCATCACAGACAATCAAGCGCGGGCTATGCACTAAAGCACGGGCGATGGCGACCCGTTGTTGCTGTCCGCCGGACAGTTGCGAAGGCATGGATTTTGACCTATCGCCTAAGCCGACTTGTTCCAACAAGCTTAAGGCTTTTTGTTCGGCGGCTTGGCGTTTCATACCGTTAATAATCAACGGTACGGAAACGTTTTCCACCGCCGTCAACGCGGGTAGTAAATTAAAAGCCTGAAAGACAAAGCCGATATTCTTCGCCCGAAAGCGCAATTTATCGCGGCTACTTAATTGTTGCAGGTTTTCACCAAACAATTCGCAGCTGCCGCTATCTTGGTCAAGAATGCCAGCAATCACGGAAATTAACGTGGTTTTGCCGCAACCGGATGGGCCGACCAACATCATCAGCTCGCCTGTGGCAATGTCCAGATTGATTTGGTTTAAGGCAATGACTTTTTGTCCGCCAGCATCATAGGTTTTGGTGAGGTTTTGGCAACGTACCGCCAATAATTGCGCTGCCATCCGTTATCCTTTAAATACAATCGCGGGTTCTAAACGGATGACTTTGATGATGCTGATAACTGCCGCCAACACGCAAATAAGGCTTACCCCAGCGCCGCTAAACACCAGTAGTTGCCACGGGAATTTAAACGCCAAAATACTGTGGCGCATTAAATAGCCAAACAAGGCGGTTAAGCCCACGCCCAAGCCATAGCCGATGCTACCAACCATAACGGCTTGCAATAAAATCATCCGCAGTAACGTCCAGTTGCCTGTGCCCATGGCTTTTAATACGCCGAATTGCCGCAGGTTTTCTAGGGTGAAGTTGTAAAACGTTTGCCCGGCAATCGCCGCACCCACAATAAATCCCAAGGTAACGGAAATGCCAAAATTAATCGGGATACCAGTATTTTTTAAGAAATAGTTATAGGTGAGTTCTTTAAATTCTTCGCGGGTGTACGCCGCTAAGCCTGTGGATTGGCGGATGCGCTGGGTTAGTTCTTGCAGATTTTGCCCGGCTCTGGCTTTCACCAGCACAAAAGTGAGCAATTTGCGTTCGCGCGGAGCATAACTTTTGGCGCGGGAGTAGGTGGTGTAAATCACGGGTTGCGATTGGAAAGTGCGGGTAACTTTGGCAACGCCGACGACAATGGCGCGATGGTCATTTAGCTCTAAACTGTCGCCGACTTTAAGCGGTGTGCGTTTGCCGCCTGCGATGGCAGACGGTTTGCCAAGCTTATCTTTCGCACCATCGACATCAACAATCACGCTATCGCTACGGCGTAAATCCGCTAATCCGCCTTGCAGTATCCTAGCTGGCCCGCCGATTAAGGTGGTGTCATCCAAACCTATAACGTTGCAGGTTTGGAAAGTGCCGTCGGTTAAGCGCACTTTCAACAAGCCTTTGTACATGGGCATGGCCCATTCAACGCCAGCAACGCCGCGCACCCGATACAATTCGGTGTCTTGCATTGGTTTAATGTCATCGACAAATTGTACTTTGGGATCCATCACCCAAATATCTGGCAAGCCGACATCTGAAACAAAGCTGTATGACCTTGCCATCAATCCCAAAAAAATTGCTGGTTGTTGGGTCATAATCAGCGAAGCGAAGGTTAATCCCATGATAATGCCGATGTATTTGCCTGTGTCACCCATCAGCATTTTTATGGCAATATGATTCATGAGTTGAAATACCTAACTGATGTTACGCACTCACATTTTGTGGGACGAACATAATTAATAATGTATCGCTATCGCGATGTTATTTAAATCGGGTTCTCGCACCCGAAGGCGAGCTACTTTCTTTTGCGCCGCCTCGGCAACTGCTCCTGCGTTGCTCTACCTCCTGCATCCATGCAGTCGAAAAGCAAGTAGCCAAAGAAAAGGCGGCCCGATTACCGCTCATGTCT
>CAIYRS010000114.1 GCA_903928685.1 uncultured Methylococcaceae bacterium | reverse complement strand
GCATCCTGCCGGCAAAACATTGCCTGAACCTCGCCTGTTTATTCGTTTTTTTGAGTGTTGAACTGACACTGCCCAGTGAAATCATCCTAGAATCACGATCTGCGGGGTGGATTGTGCGCCATGCCGCCAAAAGCTGTCAACCGCCTGATTTAAAAGCCGCCCTGTCCACCGAACTCTACCAAAAAAGTGCCACTTTTCGCGCTTCCCATTTCGTCAAATCCAATGAAAAATAGGCCTCCACAGTACGGATGCAGTACAGGTCCAGTACGCAAATGGGATGGCACAGTACAACGCCAGTACAAAAATGGCACCCGCAGTACAGTTCCAGTACATAGCCACTACATCACCCGCTAATGGGCATACGAAAGCCAGGCGGGGCGGACAACCGGAACATAAATAAGGGGGGGTATTTGGGCCAGAATGGGAATGACGCCATCAAGGCATTGGAAAAGTTGACGGAAGGGACTGACGGCAAATCACAAACCCAAAAGCTGCTGGAGGTCATCGACCAAATTGAGGCGGCCCTGGCAGCCGGTGTCCGTCGGGCGACGGTACTTGAAACGTTGCGGCCAACCTTGGGCATTACGATGAATTTGAATGGCTTCCAGACCAGCCTGTACCGGATCAGGAAGCGGCGGCGTCAAGGTAAAGTGGCGGTAACGGGGCAAGTAGCCGCTACCGAGGTGAAACCGGCAACGGCAACCGGGACAACGTTAGTGGTGGCGGCAAAGCAACCAAACCACCTGCCGGTGGTGGCCGAACACGTCGTACCTCCCTTGAACAGGGGCAACCTGACGTATAAAGAAAAGATGGCAATAAACAGGACAGAAACAGCGAAATCGTTGGACGAAGACGATTTTATTGACGAATTTGATTACGAAGAGGGTAAAGGGGACAAACATGAAAGTAGCAGTAGTTAATTACACCGGCACAGTGGGCAAGACCACCGTGGCCACGCACCTGTTGGCACCGCGCATGGGCAATGCCCCGATCATTGCGGTGGAAAGCATCAATGAGACCGCGAGTGGCTTAGGCGCCACCGTGGAGCAAATAAAAGGCGAGCGGTTCAAAGAACTGCTGGGCAAACTGTTGGTGGCGGATGACCTGATTGTCGATGTCGGGGCTTCCAACATCGAGGACTTTATGGGCGGCATGAACAAGTTTGAAGCCTCCCATGCCGAATTCGATTATTTCGTGGTGCCGGTCACCAGTGGCACCAAGGAGCAACGGGAAACCGTGATGCTGATCCAAGCCTTGGCGGAACAAGGCGTGCCGGCGGAAAAAATCCGCCTGCTGTTCAACCGGGTCGAATCCAGCGTCGAAGAATCGTTCGGGATCGTCCTGAAGCATATCCAGAAAACCCAAACCGCCACCGCCAACCCAGAGGCGGCCATCCATGAAAATGAACTGTTCGACGTCTTGGCGGCCAAGAAAATCTCCATCGTCAAGCTGTTGGAAGACCCCAAGGATTACAAAGCGCTGCTACGCGAAAACAAAGATGCCAATGAGAAACAACGTGCCTATTGGGCGGACATGTTTGGCCTAAAAGCACTGGCCAAAGGCGTAAACCGCAACTTGGATGCCGCCTATGCCGCCCTATTTGCCTAATCCGGTGTGATATGGACGGAGACAAGCATCCGCGCACAACCCGCGACGCCCTGATCCTAGAGGCGCTAGGCGACCTGGGTGAGCTGCTAACCAAAGCCGACCAACTGAACAGCACCGTCGCACCATTGGTGGCGGCATTGCACGCCGCCCAGATGGGGACAATGGCCGCGGTAGAACGGCACGCCGATAACCAAAAGCAAGAAATCCAAGCATTAGCGGAACAAGAACGCGTTGCTTTAGCCAAAGCCTTACAAACGGCGGTCACCAACGCCAGCAACGGCCTGGAAAAGGCAGGTAAGCAAATGGCCCGGGAACTGCAACGGCCACCCGGTTTACCCGCCTGGAAACAGGCGGCAATCTGCCTGGCAATCGCATTAGTTGCCGGCTGGGTCGCCATCGGCGGCACCTATTGGCTGGTCGGCCGCGACCTGGACAACCAAGCGGCACTGGGCAGGGCAGTGATGGCGGTATGGGGGCAATTGGACAGCAAAACCCAAGCGCAAATCGAACGGGCGTTTTAACCGCCCACATGGCACATTGACAGCATTAAAAAGGGAAGGGCAGATGAATAGCGAAAAAACCGGGCAAGAAGTCGTACTGACGGACATTAACGTACCGTTTTGGTCATTAGTGCGGTTGACGGTCAAATGGGCCGTGGCGGCGATCCCAGCGATGATTATATTGGGTGCGGTTGCCGGGGTGGTGGCCAGTATGTTTTATCGCTTATTGAGACTGATCGGCTAAAAAGAAAAAACACCAAGGCTTATACCCAGCCTTCCGCTTTTTCGGGGGTAGTGTGTTGACACCCCCACGCGAAGGGTGGGCATAAGCCCCTAACCAAACAAAACCAACAAAAAAGGGGCAACCTAATGGCACAACAAACAACAGACCCGCAGCCCAACAGCCTCCAATTTGAAGCGAACTTGGGCGTAAAGGGCATAGACGCCAGCTTCCAAGTCGTGGAACACCGGGGGCAGCTGATGTTATTGATCGATGCCAAGTCATTGTATAACGCCCTGCATTTGGGTTGCACTTACCTGGATTGGATAAATGCCTGGTTGCAAACATGCGGCATCGCCTTGGATGAGGGTTATTTTCTCCGCCCGCACGATGGCCAACACTTCCTGACCATAAGCGCCTTCCGTACCATCGTCCAAGCACACGCACACCCCAAAAGCCCGGATATTTTAACGTGGCTGGACGCCTGTGAAGAGCGGTTGGCACCTCAGCTATTAGGCGCCACCGAGAAAGCCCTGCAAGGTGACAAACGGGTGCACTAACAGCGGTATGGGGCAATGCCTGCCTACGCCATCCACCCCCACACCCAAGCGTATTCCCCCTGGAAGGTAAAAAGTTATCCACAGGAAAACACTTGAGGACGCCTGATTTAAAATAGATTTAAATATGATTTAAGAGGTAATCGGTTATCGGACAAAACATTATTATTCAAATAGTTGAATCGCATTAATTTATGATTTGCTACCCCAAAAGCCGCGATGGCATACCCGAAAAGCCGCAGCTACCTACCCGAAAAGCCGCACACAACTACCCGAAAAGCCGCGCTTATGGGCAGTAAAACACCAACCAAAGAAACCAACCTTCCATACAAAATACACTCAAAAAGCCTTATCAGCCCCGACAAAAATTACCCATGGCCCTACCCGAAAAGCCGCGCTATTTTTTTATGCCCGCTTGCTTTTTTGTGAGATGTTTTAGTTGGGATGGGGTTGGATTACGCTCTATTACCACCAAATCCTTATCATCAAAATGCCAGTCAGAAATGATGTGGGCTGTTTTAAGTAAATCTAATGCGTAGCGCATAGTTTGCCTAAATTTAAACAACTCTTTAGTCCTACTGCCACACAAATAACGGATAGTTTCAACTTTATGGGGATACTGGACGGCATTACCAATCAACCAAAGATGTAGCCATTTGGCGAGTTCACTACCCCTACCCCTCAGTTTGTTGCGTTCTTGCAAATCAAACAACGTGTAGGAAGTTTCAGCAAAAAGCTGTGCAAAATTAGGATTTAGGCTGTAGGTCAAATGCCTGCGATGTTGTGGCAACAGCAGTTGGTCTTGGGGCGTTGAAGCGTCATTGACCAGATGCCCCCTATATTTTTGAGCGGGCGTTTGTAGACGGATCGTCCCCCTAACGAGACGGTCGATTTGTTCAAAAAGCTGGCGGCGTTGTTCCTGATGTGTCTTCCGGCCCATACCGCGCAGGACAACGTTAACAGGCAGCTGAATATTGGCGCCATAGGGTTTGTTAACCGACATCCTGACCAATTGTAATAATGTGTCATGATCGTCTTGGTTGAACTGTTCGCCACTAAATTCAATTTTCACGCCGTTAATTTCACCAACCAGCACATAGTCATTGAATTGGCCACGTTCCTTTACAGCGGCAAACAAGGCACTGCGTGCCAGGGCATTGGAAACCGCTTGGGTGTTTTCCCCGAACAACAGTGGAAATTGGAAATTCTTTTCTATAACAGGTTGGACAGTAACAATAGCTTTCTTTTTGTTTTTTTCACGCTGGGCAATAGATTCAATGACTTTGGCAGGATCTTTTGATGTTGTCATAACCAACCACCCATACTGCTCCCTTTTGAAATCACTAAATCGTTACTATTTTTGGTAAATTTCGATATTTGGCTCATTTGTTTCAGAAGTTTTTGAGTTAAATCTTGGTAAGTCACTCCAGTGACTTACGGCAAAAAATTAATCAACAGCGTTAGTTTTTCGAACGAAATAGTATGGCAGGTGCTAAAACTTCCTGTCTTACCGAAAAGTGCCAAAAAAGTGGTATAGTTCGACCCGACTAACACCCATTGTCATTCGTCTAATGGCAACTTACAGCCCCCATCACCAATCCCGTTGTGGACCGCCAACACCAACAAGCCGCCGTTATAAAACCGTGAATAGCCAACCGCACCGGGTTACTGGCAAGGCACGTAGCACCTAAACCCACCATCCCTGGTTGGGTGGAGACTGTAGTAATACCGGCTTAACAGAATCCGCATTGAAAACACATAACCCACCCTAGGGCAGTGACAAATGGCGACGGGGCATCCATCCATATACTGGTGGCGCTAGCCACTCCTTTTCTTGATCTGAATAAATGGACTGAATTAGAGCCGCCACTTAACCGCTTACGCTCCGACACTTAACCTGATGGGGCGCACCCCCCATAAAATCCGTACCGACACTTAATTTCAAACACCCAGGGACAAGCGTTTAAAATGCCGCGCCTTCAGGCGGGCTAAGCAGATTATTGGGTGGTTGCGGGTAATTTTTCGGCGAAAATGGGCGGTGTAAGGCGGTTTTAAGCGCGTTACGTTTCGTTAGGCAATAGGAAACCGTCACCGATGGCAGACGGTTTAAAAAAGGGGGGGGATTTGTCGGAAAGGGGGGTTTAACTGGTGTTCGGTTTTAGTATGTCTTTGGCGCTGTTTAAGAACATGGCAACCGGCGACATTTCGCTTCTTCTGCCGTTGCTTGTCGGCACTGGCTTAGTTGGGGTTTTGCTGCGCTGTGCGCCCATTGCCAGGCTGGCGTTTGCCGCCGCCTTACGGTCGCGTTTTGCGTCTTTTTTGGCTTTTCTCTCGCTGGCCCGGCGGCGTTCATGGCGTAACCAACCATCCAAGCCTAAAACGATAAACAAGTTACTGCTCACCGTGCGGATGGCCGCCACGCCCTTATATTCGGTGTCGCTGATTTTTTCACAAACCGGGTGCACGGTAATGAATCCGGCCACTTTTAAATCATGGACGGCCCGTTCCGCACGGCGTATGCTCAAACCTGACAATTTAGCCAGATAACGCATGTCCAACCCTTGCATAGCACCGTTGGCTTGTGGGATACCAACACGCAGCGTGAGTATGTCCAGATAGTGGACAATACAACAGAGCATCGCAATACAGGCTTCGCGCCGCTCACTACGTTGTTGGCGAGTAGAGCCGTTGGCGGCGTTCAGTGTGGGGAAAAGGCTTGGCTTTAAAAAATAGAGCATTATCCGTACTATACAAGCCACCAATAGGTGTGGGCGGATGGCATGTTTTTCAGGCGGCGAAAAACGGCGTGGTTTGGCAGGGTTATGCCCGCACCGATTGCCTGATTTTTTTCGCTGCTTATTTTTCAACGTTCTAAAGGGATATTAAATTGCAGTAAAGCAGACAATTCTGAGCGTTCAGAATCAATAAAACAGATGGCAAAAGCCCAAATTGGTAAACACCTATAAAGCCTTTCATAAATTACACATCACCAATTTTTCAAGATTTGAAGGATTCATATTTTCTTTATTAAGAATTTGAGTAAATTTTCATTAATTGAATTTGATAACGTGGTCTTTGTTCGAGATGCGTTTAAATCGAATAGTATGACAGGCGCTTAAGTTTTCCGTCTTACCGAAAAGTATCAAAAAAGTGGCATAGTTTGATGCGACTAGGTTCCAAGATATGTGGCAATTGGCTGAAATTTTGAGAAAATTGAGAAAACATCCAAATCTTCGCCATCCAAGCTCAAATCCAGCCTCATCACCCTCTGCTAAACATCCCTGAGTGGGTTGTCACCGATGTGGGTTTATGGCCTCCATATTTTCGATTTTTGTAGCATATAAAATATTCCCCAACAGTAATATTATTTCGTGAAAGTGAAGTAATCCTATAAAATATTACTTATCGGTAATAATTGCGGGCATTAACATGGATTCGGAAAATAAAATACCTTACGGGAAGGTTTCAACGGCGGAAGAACTAGGGGCATTGATACGCCGTCATCGTAAAAGCCAACAGGTACGTATAAACGATGTGTCTGAAATTTCGATGCTGGGTGAGCGCTTTATTGGCGAATGTGAACGTGGCAAAGCCACTTGCCAAATTGGCAAAATATTCCAATTATTGGCCTGCCTTGGGCTAGAAATTCGGGTAGTACCCAGGGGCAGCAAGTAATGGATGATGAATTGAATGTCTGGTTTGAAGACCAGTTGATCGGCTATCTGTGGCGGAATGCCAGCCATATTATGGCATTCCGCTATGCAGAAGAGTGGCTTGCCAGCGGTTTCCCGTTATCCATCAGCTTGCCATTGCAACAAGATGCCTTTTCAGCACACACATTCATCGCCCATCGTTTCTTTGCCCATTTGTTGCCGGAAGGGCAGGCGAGGGAACGGCTTTGCCATCGTTTTCGTTGCCCCAACACGGATTTTGATTTATTAAAAACCATTGGTGGTGAATGCGCCGGGGCAATTTCAATCCTGCCTGTTACGGAAGAACCTGATCTTAACCAACGCTATGAAAAGCTCAGTGCGGAAGCATTGGCGAGGCTGATTTCAACACGCGGCGCTTCACTAACTAATGACGATAAACCGCGCTTGTCCTTGGCGGGCGCACAAGACAAAATCACCGTGTACCTAAAAGATAAGGACGTTTATTTACCCCTCAAACAATCGCCTTCAACGCATATCTTAAAATTTGAAGTCAGCGATTTTAAAAATGTACCACTTTATGAAGCTTATACCACCGAGCTTGCAAAAGCTGCCGGACTGAATGTGATTGATATGGTGTGGGGTTGTTTGGGGGAGGCGAGCTATACCTTGTCAACGCGTTATGACCGCTTGCTAGGCGATCACATATCCCGCATTCACCAAGAAGATTTTTGCCAAGCCTTAGGCTTGCAAGAAAAATATCAACGCAATGAAACGCCTTCCTTCGCGCAATGTTACCGATTGCTAATCCAGCACTCAAACAACCCGACAATTGATTGTGAACAGTTGTTACGCTGGCAGATTTTTAACCTCATCGCGGGCAATTCGGATGCCCATATCAAAAACATCTCATTGTTATATTCAGGAACTGGGACTAGATTGGCGCCTTTTTATGATTTGGTCTGCACCAGGGCAATAAAACATTTGGACAGCACCCTTGCTTTAAGCATCGGTCAGCAAAAAAATCCTGATAACGTCTTGATAACCGACTGGCATGAGCTAGCCAAACAATGCCAGATTAGACCTAAGCGCATGCTAAGCCTGGTTGAAGATATGCTGCATAAAGTTACTGAACAGAAAGCCGAGGTTAAAGGCTCACTGGAGGTGAGGTATGGTGAGTTACCCGCTTTGCAACGGGTTGACCAGGTAATTAACAAGCAATTAAAAAGGCTTTCAATGTCAATATTGAATTGAATACATGAGTTTTTGGTAGTGGTAAACGATTTAGTAATTGCACGAAAGAAGTGTCAAAAAAACAGTTTTTTTGATGCCATCTTTGTAACACAAAATCACGTTGACATTTACCATTACCAAAGAGTTTTACTTCAAACTATTAATTACATCAACAAGTTGTAGATTGAGCTGTTGGTCTATAAGAATGCCCAGTTCAACATCAAATTTTTCATAAAAACTTGGCACAGCAAGGTTGGCTTTAACGTCACCAGCAAAATAAGGGGCAGAATTTACGGCGGTATCCAATACGGTAGCCGCACCTCTTGGGCCTGGTGACGTCGCTAGTAAAACCAGTGGTTTATCCTGAAAGACTTTGGGATTTATGCGTGAGCACCAATCAAACAAATTTTTGTAAGCCGCACTGTAAGAGCCATTGTGTTCGGCAAAAGAAATGATGATCGCGTCACTAGCGGCTATTTTTGCCAGAAACGCTTGCGCCAATTGCGGATGACCAAGCTCTTGTTCTTTATCAACACTGTATAAAGGCAGTTCATAGTCGTTTAAATCTAGGACTTCAATTTCTGCTCCTTCCAGTAAACTAGCCGCATAAGTGGCCAATTGCTTATTGATTGATTTTTTACTGCTACTTGCTGCAAATGCTAATAATTTCATGTTTTCTCTCAAATTGGCCTAAGTGCCTAGTGTTAAATGAATTTCCAGATAGTTGCGATTATCGGGCTGCTTAGCCGTTAGGCAGGTCAGTTTTTTAAAATGTTAACGGCAACCCTTAACCACTATATGCCATTAGAACGCTGATAATGATTGCCATCAAAAATTTCGCTAAAAAAGTTTAGCATCCGTTGCCACGAGCGGTTATCAGCTTGGACATTTAACACAGCTTCTGGCGTTTTCGCTGCACCTAAAGAACCTTCGCCTGTAAAGCTATGTTTTGCGCCGCTATAGACAGTAATTTCAAAATCTGCTTCTGCCGCACGCATTTCATCACGAAATGCGCTAATTTCGTCAAAAGGAACGACAGGATCATCATCACCCGCAAGCACTAAAAGCTTGCCTTTTATGTCGCCGACTTGCGCTGGATAAGGCGTATCGAGTTCACCGTGAAAACTGACAAAACCTTTCAAATTGGCGCCATCCCTAGCTAGCTCCAATATGGCATTGCCGCCAAAACAATAGCCAATAGCGGCTATTCTAGCTGCATCACATTCCGGTTGTTGAACCAAAACTTCCAAACCCGCACGGACATGTTGTCGCAACAATAACCGATCAGCCCGAAATGGGCCGACAGCAGATTTAGGGCCGGCGGCTATATCGACTGGCTTACCAAACATGTCAGCGACAAAAACCGAATAGCCTAATTGTGCAAGACGATCTGCCCGCAGTTTGATGGAATCGGTAGCGCCTAACCAAGCGGGAACAATCAGTATGCCTGGCGCTTTAGTCATGGTGGCTGACGGTACGAAATAACCCGTCAGCCCTAGCCCGTTGTGACTATATTCAATAAATTTAGCCATAGCGTATTTGTCAATGTCCGAAAGGAAAGGGTCTGGGTTTTGGCGAAACGGTTATCCATTTGGTTTGCGTATATTCATCCCAGTTCACATAACTGCCATAACGACCGCCATTACCGGATTTTTTTGTACCGCCAAAAGGTATGTAAGCGGCATCGTCAGTCGATTTATCGTTGATGTGCACCATACCGGAATCAATGGCATGACCGATTCGGGTTGCTCGCGCTTCCGATCCAAACACCGCTGCCGATAAACCGTACTGGGTGTCATTGGCCTTGGCGATGGCTTCTGCATCGCTATTGAATTTGCTGATTGCTGCGATGGGGCCAAAAATTTCTTCTTCCCACGCCCGCATTCCCGGTTTAACGTCACTGAGAATAGTTGGCGGATAATACGGGCCGTTCTTTTTGCCGCCCAAATGCAGTTTTGCGCCTTTGGCAATAGCATCGGCAACAATGTCATCCATGCGGTCGACGGCTCCAGGAAGCGTCATTGGGCCATAAGAGGCGTGTGGATTTTTCCAAGGATCATCAACGACGAGCTTTTTAGCCGCTAAAACCAATGCGGCAATATAGCGATCATATAAAGATTCGTGAATCAGATGCCGGCCCGCCGCCATACAGACCTGACCGGAGAAATAAAACGTGGAATACAATGCTGCCGAGATCACAGCATCAAAGTCATCGACATCATCCAGAACAATAAACGGATTCTTACCGCTGCCGCTGATGGATACTTTTTTGAGCGACCGGCTGGCAGCTTCTGCAACCTTAGCACCTGTTACGGTAGAGCCAGTGAAATGCACCATGGCAATATTAGGGTCGGTTTCAAATGCCATCGCGTCTTCGCCTTCTGCAGGAATGCAATGAAAAATACCGTCAGGAAATCCGGCTTCTTCCAGTACCCGCGCAAAGACAAAACCGCTACACATAATCGCTGTCCGGTGTGGTTTCAACAGGACGGCGTTGCCCATTGCCAAAGCGGGGGCGATGAAACGCGAGCCTAGAACCAACGGCACGTTTGAAGGCGTGATGCCTGCGGTTACACCATAAGGAATGCGAATGGCATAGCTAAGGCGATTGCTACGGTCACCCAACATCATGCCGTGTTGTTGCGTGGGGTAGGCGGCAGCTTCTAAAAATTCATCCGCAAAGAATTCAACCTCAAAACGGGCTTTGGAACGCGGCGCACCCACTTCTCTGACCACCCATTCGGTGTATTCTTCCGCGAAATCACGCATCACTTGTTCGGCACGGATAAATAATTTTCGTTTTTCTTCCGGTGGTACAAGTGCCCATTCCTTTTGCGCCTTAGCTGCCGATTGAGCCGCTTTGGCGATTGCGGCCTTGGAGCCTAAGCCCACTTTAGCCAGCGTCGCACCCGTAGCGGGTTCAATGACATCAATAATTTGATCGCCATCAACCCAACCATTACTGTAAATTTTGCCTGCGATTTGTTCGAGATCAAACAAGCGAGGTCGGGATGAAACGCCTTCTGCACTGGAGTCTAATTTTGCATTCATGAGTTTATGTCCTTAATTGGGATTGGTGCGCTAGATGGGCAGCGATAAAACCAAAATTAGGTACTCGTTCGCTATACAATTTGCCCAACGGTGCAGCAAATTCACCCGACCAATCCGCCAAAATTTCTGCAATGACCATATTGGCATTGGCAATTTTGACGCCCGCCTGACTCATGCGAAACATTGACGCCATCAAAGCGTGTTGGTTGACAGTACCGGAAGCATCCATGACGGCGTAAACATCATAACCATCAGCAACTGCGCTGATCGCCGGAAACGTCAAACAGACATCCGCAGTAACGCCAGCCATAATCAGCTTTTTACGTCCTGTCGCTTCAACTGCAGCAACAAAATTCGGGTCTTTCCAAGCGTTGATGATAAGTCGGTCGATCACTTGCGCATCTGGCAATGTGGCAATCAGCTCCGGAAACAATGGGCCATTAGCGCCATTCGGATTGCTGGTTGTCAAAATAACAGGCATTGAAAAAGCTTTCGCCGCTTCAGCCAGCCATAAAGTCTGATTCTTTAGATGCAGCGCATCAATATCTGCAAGACCAAAATTCATTGTGCCAACTTGATGGTCGATCAGCAGCATGGCTGAATTATCAGCCGTCAATGTCTCAAATGTAGCTGAACTCATGACGCTTCCTTTATTCCAGTAAGTTAAAGTTGTTGTTTTCCAGCATAAAAATTATCTAATCTCGCGCTAACCACTTCCCAATCGACAATATTCCAAAACGCCTTTAGATATTCGGCATGGCGGTTTTGGTATTTTAGGTAGTAGGCGTGTTCCCAAACGTCACAGATAAGCAGGCCCACCCGTTTGTGCAGCAAGACGCTGTCATTATTGGCAAGCGCCATAATCTCTAGCTTGTTATTTTCAGGATTAATGACTAAAAATACCCAGCCTGAACCTAAATGCTTGAGAGCCAGTTTGGTAAATTGCTCTTGAAATAAGGTTAAGCTGCCAAATTCGTCATTCAGCGCTTCCAAAAGTCTGCCTTGAGGTTGGGTATTGCGTGGAGACCCAATCACCTTCCATAAAAATTGATGATTTGCATGACCGCCACCTTGATCTCGGACAGCGAGGCGAATGTCTTCAGGCACTTCATCTAAACGACGTAACAAGTCTTCTATAGTGAGATTGTGGAGTTGCGGGTAAGGCGCTATCACTTTATTGAGCTGGTCAACATAAGCCTGATGATGCCCATCGTGATGAAACCACATGGTTTCGCTATCGAGGAATGGTTCTAGCGCGTCAAATGGATAAGGTAATGGCGGGAGATGGTAGCCTGTGGGTTGTTCTGTGCTATCAAGCGCTTTAATTGCTGTCACGGAATGTACTCCTTTTTAGATGGGAGTCATTCTCCTTAAAACAGCGATATTCAACAATCGGACAAAAGTTGAGTTCAAACTGCAACTTTTGGTCTATATAAAACTACGTATAACTAGGCAGTGAACTTGGATAATGCGGCGGTGGACAGAAGGGTCAATATGGCGGTTTTCCACTTTTGCTACGTCAGTTAGGATCACCAAACGGCAGAACAAAGTAGGGTGTATAAGCGAAGCGTCATACACCGAATTGTGAATAGACAACACGCCATGTAGGGTCAATTCATGGCAGGAATGAATGACGGGGAGCGGTAAATCTGTTTGCAGTGATTGGTAATCCCGGTGCGGTGTATGACGCTTCGCTTATACACCGTACGGGCTTGCATAATCATTTTGGCGTGGGGTTAGTTGGTTTTAGCCAGTGGTCGGTAGCGATCATGGCGCTTTTGATGATGTCGGCGGCGGTGCTTTGCATGGGCGCGTTGATTTCTGGCAGACCATTACAGATCCTAGTTGCGCTTTAGGGCTGCTTAAGAAATTGGGGTATTGATTATGTTATTGATCTTGATAATTTTTGAGTCCAAGAGTATTTATCCTGGCAGAAGCGTTCGGTAATTTATCCATTATTCTTAACTGTATTACCCCATAATTTCATCAACCGATCACGAAGCCAAACAACGGGATTAGAAACCTGTTCATCTGTCAGCAAATCCATGTCCCGCAAGGTTTGCTGGCATGGTTGATATAATCTTGCCGCTTTACCATCTCGTCTGTTACGTATTTGCTAAGTTTTGGGTATAGTTCTAATAAATCTTTAAATTTAGACCCTTCAATCAGAAATAACGAAACGTCGCCGACGGCCCGCATGGATGTGGGGTAGGTAATATTTAACAGTAACGGCAATTCACCAAAAAACGCACCCTAAAGTACTCCCCATTGTCTAGACCAAAATCTCATAAGATTAAGATAGAAGCCGGTTGATAAAAATGGGTTGTTTCATCCTTCTCATAACACTTCCCTAAATACACATCGGCCGGTGTCCGGTAGTCCAATGACTGATGTAGTCGTTCATGGTTGTAAAAGTTGAAGAAATCCCTCAACCCTAGCCAGGTTTCCTGGACGGTGTGACTATCCTGCAAGTACACATGCTCATACTTGACCGTCCTTCAGAGTCGCTCGACAAAAATATTGTCCAGTGCCCGACCACGTCCATCCATACTGATTTTTATGCCTTTGTCCAGCAGCGGCTGGGTAAAGCGGGGCGTGGTGAACTGTGCTCCTTGGTCGGTGTTGAAGATTTCGCATTGCTGGCGTTCGGTTATAGTGCCGACGGCTTCAATGCAGAAATCCGCATCCAAGGTGGTGCTCAACGCCCAGCCCAGGACATATCGGCTGTACCAGTCAATCACCGCCATCAGGTAAACAAAGCCCGATGCCAGCCGGATATAGGTGATGTCGGTGCTCCACACTTGGTCGCAACGGTCAATCACCAGTCCGCGTAACAGGTAGGGGTAGACCTTATGTTCCGGGTTCCGCTGGCTGGTGTTGGGTTTCTGGTACACCGCCTCCAGCCCCATCTTCCTCAGCAAACGCCTGACCCGCTTGGCGTTCACTACATGACCCAAGTTGCGCAAATGCGCCACCATTTTCAATACGCCATAACAGGGTGTCCGAGTATATTGTTCGTCCAATAGCCGCATCAGCGCCAGGTTTTCCGGGTTTTCACCCGCTGGCTTGTAGTACAAGGACGAACGGTTAATACCCAGTAGGTGGCATTGCTGCCGGACACTGAACGGCCGGTTTTGCGGGTCAACCCCTATTTGCCTTGCCGCTAATGGCTGGCCGAGGACTTTTTTTTAAGCCAGTCCCGTTCGGCGATGAGCTGGCCTATCTGGCGGTGCAGCTCGTCAATGTCCTGCTGCTGGTTGTCCCGTGCCTTTTCCTTTTTGCCACTGAAGGCTTCCGGGATCACCGCCAACGCCTGCTTTTTCCAGAGGTTGATCTGGGTGGCATGGACACCGTATTCGCTGGTCAGTTCGTTAACCGTTTTTTGTTGGCGGATCGCCTCGACGGCCACTTTGGTTTTAAATTCCGTTGTATGGTTCTTGCGTACAGTTGCCATATTTTAGTTTGCCTTTTTGGGTAAGGCTTTCTATCTTAACTGCTGGTCTAAAATATGGGGAGTATCATACCCGACTGAAAAGTAAACAGTCGTTGGCTGATTTTATCGTTTTCATAAATCGCATCAATTTCACCTGCGAGAACAATGCAAAAAGCGGAAATGCTACTCAGGATTACATCGAGAACCAGCGTATTTAAGCAACAAGTTATTTAATCAGCATTTTGTAACAAGTACCCAAAAATTTTGTAAAACCGCACATTGGCTATAAAGAAACTTTTGGCTTTTTTATCAACCATGGTCCGATAGGCAGGCACACAAAACCGTTTTATTGAAAATTTTTATAAACCATAAGTTATTGGTTTTTATTGTAATGCGATTGGTATAAATAATAAATTTAGCCCATCTCTATGAAAAGTTAGCCTGGTTTTTTGAAAGCCAAACAATCACTTCATTAACATTTTTATCCGGTGGAAATACTGGATAAAAGCATTTTTTGATCACGCCGTCTTTAATAATGAGCGTTAGTCTCTTGATTAGTTTTTACCTGCAACTTCAATCATAGGTAATTCCATAGCCGAGGAAAACGAGTACATTGAATCGCTTAAAAGTGGATAGGATAACTCTAGGCGAATAGCGGCTTCTTTTTGTGTTTCTGGCGTTTGGGAGCTTACACCGAAAACGCCAACATGATTGCTCTTGAATGCGGCCAGATTCTCACGATAAGAACAAACTTGTGGCGTGCAACCTGCGGCACCAGGGATTTGCACCCATCCATTAGGAATCGCATGCCCAGGGCAACCAGTCATTGGGTAACAGAACAGAACATTCCAACCCGTTAATTGGGATAGATTGACTCTTTCATCATCTGTGGAAGGGAGAGTTATATCAGGCATCAACTTGTTTTCCAGATGCTGACATGCTCCATCATCAATCGGGATTGGTAAATCTGTAGGAATGGAGCTGAGTACATCTGATGGCTGAGGAGTTAGCATATTGATTAACCATAAAAAGCCTCTACTTAATGCGTTTATAAACACACGTTTTAGAAGTTTTGATAAATCTTACTGGTAAAGAATGTTCAAAGGTCGAAATGCGCCGCCAAACCAAAAATCAATTGATGGTTGACAGTTTCGGTGTTGATTGTACCACCGCCTTTAAGTTGATCTTCGACATCAGCGTAAGTTAGTTTGTATTCGGCAAATCCTGAGATAAAGCGATAGATGTCGTAATTAATACCCAACATGCCATTGACGACAGGCCCTGCCCCAGCTTGATATTCGTATGTCCTTATGCCACTAACGGTTGCTTCTACATGCGGGACACTAAATCCTGCCCCTAAGCCGGTGTAAAGATGCATCCGTCCCAGTAGGGTTTGATCACGTTGTCCAGCAGGGAACCAACGATATTGCCCGTTGAACGTAATGGTGTTCAAACCGTGGGACATATTAAAACTTTGCAGGTTAGTACTGTTTATGGGTATGTTGCCATTTAACGGAATACCGTCTTGGATGCCATTCACCTTGACAGTTTCGCTGTCAACCACGTAATTTTTAAGATGGCTAAAGTCTACCGATACCCCCCAGTTTGGGGCATCATTGAACCAATACCCAATCCGCGCACCATAAAAAATTGGCGATTCGAAAGATTTGTCATCCCAACTAATATTTTTGTAATTCAGGTTTGTATTGCCTTGCGTGAGGTTTAAATCGCCATTGTCAATAAATGAACGCCCAGCATAAACCCCGAGATTGATTTCGGCGAATGCCGAAGTTGACACCAAGAACAATCCCACCCCTAGTAGGGTAAGTGATCTTTGCAGATTGATCGTAAAATCAGCGAAGTTAACTTCTCGTATTTTCACTAAGCCATCTCCTTTTTAGTTTTCTTAAATTAATAAACAACTAGCCAATATAGACGAACGTTATGGGGGTGTTGATATGCCATCCCCATGATAATTGGCCATTAAAAACCATATAAACTTTCAAATTAACGCGTTATCAATTAAAAAGAGGGGAAGAAAAGGTATCATGATCTTCAACGGCAATAGCCGTCCTGCGTATGAGTTCCAAGTTGCTTTCCAGATCCATCATGCTTCCGATAGATAAAGTTATCAGCATGGCTTCGAAGGGATATACAAGGTGAGCACGATATCTTTGCATTTGGCTAGTTACATCAATCCCCTCAACACCATTATCTAATAGCACTTGGACATATCTTGAAAGCAGGCTGAATTCGTGAAGCCGACGGACTTCAGGAGCCAGTGATGTGGCTAGGAAATAAGCTATATCACTGATCCCCTCACCAGCACGCACAAGCTGCCAATCAAGGAATCCTGGCTGTGATTGGTGCCAGAATAAATTACCGGGATGACAATCATGGTGGACAAGCGTTTGGCAACCGTCCGATAGAAAGCCCATTATTTTCTTGCGGCGACGGGCATAGTGAATAGCTGGAGCGTAAAGTTTTAATGGGATAAGGCCATCAGCTAGACGTAACCCCCGCTTCATCAAGGGTACAGCCATTACTGTCCCCAGGACGTCTTCCAATTGCCGAATGGGATTGGCCAGCCAATACGTGTTTACAGAGGGACTAACCTTATTCCAAAAACGGGCATGTAAACAAGCCAGCTGCTCGACAACTACCATGGCTTGGGAAGCGGTCAACGCATCCCCTGGACGACCTGGAATTGCGCCAAACTCTGTCACATCGGTGAGTACGAGCGTCGACCCTAAGCCAAGCCGGCTCTGCGCCGCAAGGATGGATGGCCGATTTACCGGGAAAGCTTCCGTAAACTCCCGATAAAAGCGAACTTCATTATGGAGCAACCGAGGTAAAGCCGTAATCCACCAAGCTCGCCAGTCCAATGAGGGAATTTTGACAAACCATCGGCTGGGGAAAAAGTCCGAGCTACTGTGCTCGACAAAGACGCGAATTCTTGTGGTCGTGCCAATCTCCATAGAAATAATAGTAACGCCTGAAACCACCGTATCCTTGGTATGTTTGTCAATAATGCGTTGAGCCCAGCCAACTGATAAATCCTGGAGTCTACAGACGATAATATTGTGTTCCCTGTTTACACCTGATTTTTTTGGGTGCTTTATTTTGATGTCGCTTTGGTTAAATAGATAAGGTATTTTCATTTCCAACCTTTTTAAACCGACGGTAGCGCCGAATCAAGGCGTTAATCGAATTATCATGGTCAAGTTGTGGTTCTTCTTTCGCTGATGGCACAGGGAACTTCGAACCGGAGTCGGGAGAAGTTGGTGCCTTCAGCGCAGGCATCGCAGCTGCGCTGAAGGTCGTTTTTATCAAAGCTATGTCAATCCGGCCAAAGAATTTTCCCTCGGCTTCAAAGATTCGGATAACTGCAATTGTAATGGTCTAACTATTTTGTTCTAGTAAGGGATAATCGGACCAAAGCCGCTATTGTTTTTCTCCTCTAAGTACAAATCATCCTCCTCTGGAACATTACCATCATGTATTAAATAATTACGCCTCGATAAGTAGGCATTTTTAAAGAATTCGTATCTATCGATAGCGGCTTCTGTGACGACTTTTTCCACGCCAAGGTTATTGGCGCGGCTATCAATGACTTTTAATACACCCAAACCTCCTGTAACGGCGTATGTAGTGGTTGAGGACGCCCCAAAATAGATACCGGCATAACTAAAAGGATTCATTGTCGCATCGCTTAATAAACCGACAACGCCGCGAGGCGAACTGGGTCCAAAGAACGGCAATACCAGATAGGGGCCGGATGGTATGCCCCAATATCCAAAGGTCTGATCAAAATCTTCGTTATGCTTGATAAGACCTATCTTTGTTCCTATGTCTATTAAACCGCCTAAACCAATCGTAGAATTCACCAAAAATCGCGCCCCATCCTCGCCTGATTGCGAAAATTTACCCTGTAAAGTGTCATTAGCAATCACATCGATATCGTCAAGGTTACTAAAAAAATTAGTCACTGCCTGATGAGCAAATGCTGGCATCACCCAGTCATAACCTTTGGCAACAGGTTTCATCACAAAATTATCGACACCATCATTAAATGATTGTGCACTTTTGTTCCAACCCTCCCATGGATCATTCGTAGCCGAACCATGCGTTGTCGCGCATCCGTTTAAAAAAATCGCAAACAGGATCGATAGCATTTTAATTTGCAAATTTTGCGTGATATTTATCTTAAAGCCGAAAAATTTGGCCATTACTAATTCCTGTCATTTATCAAGATAAAAAGAAATTGCGTTTGATTAATTTGCGACAAAACTACAAATCTGCTATGGCGAGATGGTAGAGCTGCGGAGTTCGCTATCGAGAAACGGTTCTAGCGCGTCAAATGGATAAGGTAATGGCGGGAGATGGAAGCCTGTGGGTTGTTCTGTGCTATCAAGCGCATTAATTGCAGTCACTGAATTTACTCCTTTTTGGATGTGAGCCATTCTCCTTAAAATAGCGATAGTCAACAATCGGTCAAAAGTTGAGTTCTAACTGCAACTTTTGGTCTATATAAAACTACGAACAACTGAGCAGTGATCTGAAAGCAACATGAAATAATCAGTCCTTTTTAAAAAATAAAGATTTATAAATCATATTTTTAAGCTGCTATTTCGCATGTATTTAGAATAGCTGAATCTGGCCTGATTGGCGTGAGGGCACTTTGGCAACGACATAAGCAATCAGAAAATCCAGCTGACTATATTGGCTTGAGTTTCTAATCGGTGGTCGAGATGGAATATCAGAAAGTATATGGTTTTACGGCGACCTCATCACCCGAAGGCAATGAGGTACCGATTCTTAAATTAAATATAGAAAGGAGAACTTAAAGGACGGCTGGCTTCTTCGGTGACCAAAGCATCGAATAACCGTGTGGTATAGGCAACGTTGAGCCCGGCAGCTTCGGTTGGGAAGTAATCCGTGACAAATGTGGTCGCATTTTCAATCGAATCGAAAGCATAAAAGCCCCCAACCGAATTGTTCTGCACACCGCTCAACCAGGTTTTGTGCAGCAATCCTGGTTGAGCCTTAAGTAATGGGTTCATTTGCTTCCAAGGTGCGTCTGCGAATGGCGCCGAGATTTGCACCTCGGTATAGACATAGGCTTTGGGTTTAGTCGTAACCTTTCCATCGAAATGCGCTGAGTTTAGGAATTGGCTTGCTTCTTCCACCACATCACCGTCGAATATGCGCGTGGTTAGAGCCGCGCCGAGCTTTTTGGCTTCTTTTGGAAAAATTCCCGTAACAAACTTCTTGGCGTTTTCGATAGTATCGAACTCATAAAATCCTCCCAAGGATTGGTTGGCGATACCCGACAACCATGTTTTGTTACGAAACCCTTCCTGTTGCAAAAGCTGCGGATTGATTTCTCTCCAAGGGGATTTTTCAAAAGGTACTGAAATTTGTAATTCTGTATAGACAAAGGCTTTGCTCATGTTAAGTCTCCATAAGTATTTAAAATGTCAGGCAGGATTGCCGGACAATCACGACCGAATCATTTAAGTTGAATAACGATCGTTATAAATATAATATGTAACGGTCGTTATCTTGTCAAATAAAAAATAACGATCGTTATTAATTGATCTTTACTATTGGTTTTGGAAAGAAAAAATGAAGGTTTCTGAGGAATACAAGCAATCAACACGACAAAAAATTATTGAAGCTGCGGGGCGCGGTTTCCGTAAACACAGCTACGGTGGCTTGGGTGTCGATGGGCTAGCTAAAGAGGCAGGGGTGACTTCCGGCGCATTTTACGGTCATTTCAAATCCAAAGACGAGGCGTTTCAAGCCGCTACAATCCAAGGATTAATCGATTACCGAGATGGCGTTAAAAAATTCCAAACAGAATATGGCGATAAATGGATTAGCGAATTTCTGGATTATTATCTTGGTGAAAAACACCGTAATGATCTTGCTTGTGGATGTGCCTTACCTGGATTATCAGCTGATGTGATACGTAGCAACGATGCAACCAAGAAGGATTATGAACAAGCTTTACAAGAGATAGCAGTTGCCATTGCTGATGGCTTGCCTGATCGTGAGATCAAGACAGCTTACGCATTGATGTCATTACTGTCTGGAACGGTGACTATAACCCGCTCTGTTCAAGACAATAATCTTGCAGATAATTTAGCATTTGCTGCACGCATTGCCGCAGAGAATTTAATAAATATTAGTGCAGTGCCAGAATTAAATAAAAGCTGTGAATAGTACGAAATATTGAAAATTGGATGATTAGTGCTGGTTTCTAAAACAGGCGGCAATGAAGTAAACACTGTCGATCCCAAACATATCAAGATCATGTTTAGGAGGGTTTGCGCTCGCCTTTATTAAGGTGCAATTCCTTTTCAATCAATCCGCGTGATCGACTCAACTTCCGGCAGTTCAGCCAGCTTTACCAAAAAATCTTTGTGATGTTTATGGGCATTGCAGTAGTTAAGCACTAGGTTCACTTTGTTCTCGCCATTCATTTCACTCTTGCCCATGCTGTCAAGCAATTGATAATTGTCGAGGATATGGTCAATCTTTACGGCGGTTTTGCCGCCTCTAGGCTCATAAACCAGAACAACGCGCCGATGGACACAAGGGCCAATATAGCGGTTTTCCAGTCTTGCGACGACCGTCAGGATCCCCAGCAACAATAAGCTTAAGGCCAATCCAGCACTCCCTATTCCCGCACCGATTACCATGCCGATGGCAGCGGTTGTCCAAATCAGGGCAGCCGATGTCAAGCCGCGTACACCACCACTGCCTTGAAGAATGGCGCCCGCACCTAAAAAACCTACGCCACTGACAATTTGCGCCGCAACACGACCGCTTTCGCCAGTGCTGGTTTCTAACACAGGCGATAGCAAGGTGAACACTGCCGATCCCAAACATATCAAGATCATGGTTCGCAGACCAGCGGGTTTGAGTTTGCGCTCGCGTTCAGCACCAATCAACGCACCGCACAACACAGAATCGGCGATCAAGGCAATTTCCAGCCAAGGATGTGTCAACAGCTGATGCCAATCATTGGTTAGCCAGTTCATTTAACCCTCCTGTTTAGGTTGCTTTTGAGCCAACAATTTAAAAAAGGGGGCGACCTGCACTAAGCTAATCGCCCCTAATTGATATTAATTGTACTCAGCCTTTAATCCCGCTTGTGTTGGTGTTGCAAGCATCCCTGCCGTCACAATGACGACTGCCAAAACCAGATGTAACCAGCGGTCAGCTTCATTGATGTGAATAAAACCCAACAACATATCGCCCGGCCAAATAAAGCCTAACAAGGCCACCAAACCGTAAAAATATCCAGAATAAAGCACAAAAGCTCTTTCTTGGCCAGGATACTTGAGAGCGCCCAAGAAGATCGCACCAGTAATTAAATGAACGAGGTTATGCGCCCAGTTGGCTTGAAAAAAGCCGGATTCCGACGCGATGGGGTTTTCGACAAAGCCCAGCAAACCCACGACGACGAAAGTTAAGCCAAAAACGATGGCAATTAATTTTGCATTAAACATGGTTGCGTTCCGTTATAGTGTTTTGAGATCGACGACTGGAAAATCAATAGCGGTCAATGCAGTTTCGTTGAAATAGTTAGTAAACGTGTTCAAAGCGACGTGCGACAATATTTCGACGATTTCTTCATCACTAAAACCAGCGGCACGGACGTCTTCCATATCGTGGTCATTAACTTTGCCACGTTTTTCCATTAAGGCACGGGCAAAGTTGATCGCTGCTTGCGTTTTGCTATCACTAGAATGGCCTTTGCTGTTCGCAGCCAATTCGGCTCTGACAACCCCAGCTTTGCCGCCTAAGAAAATGTGGGCGGACGCGCAATAATTACAGCCGTTGAAACCAGCCACAGTAACTGCCAGTTGTTCCCTCAGTTTTTTATCCAACACACCGCCACTTAAAGCAGTATTAAAGCTCAGATAAGCTTCCAACGCAGCAGGTGCATTAGCAAAGGTAGTGAAAATATTCGGCGTGGAGCCCATCGTTTTTTTAACGCCATCTAATAATTCTTTAGCTTTGCCTTCGGCTTGAGTAACAGCTTTGATTCTTTGCATGATAAATTCCTAATTAAGTTAAACTGAAATGGGTAAACAGATTTGTTTACTTGAGCCAAATGGTAAACCGATCGGTTTACCTTGTCAATGAATTTGTATACAGATCAGTTTACTTTTTTTAGGTATTTGGTAAGCTACCACTAAACAAACTCAATAAGAGAAACATGAATAACGAACTTGAAGTGCTGCCCGAAAACATTCCCAAACGTATGCAAATTATTCAAGCCGCTTATAAGTTGTTCACCGAAAATGGTTTTTATGCCACTGGCGTGGACTTAATCATGCGTCAGGCAGGTGTTTCCAAACGCACAATGTATGTTTATTTCCCGACTAAAAACGACTTGATCGTCGCTGTGCTGGAGCTGTACCGTAGCAATTACGAACAAAGCCTAAACGGCTTGCTAACGAGCTCGGATCTAAACAACCGTGAAAAAATACTGGCGATTTTTGACGATGCCCGAAATTGGTTTGGTGATGACCAACACCACGGCTGTCTAGCCGTCAATGCAATGGGCGAATTTGCGGGCAAAGACTCGGCTATCGAAACGGCCTGCCGTATCTTTAAGACTTGGGAATTGGGTGTCTTCAGAGAATTGGTAAAAGATATTCCCGTAGATGCCCCCGATGAGTTGGCATTTAAACTGTTGTTGTTACTGGAAGGGATGGGCGCCGTAGCCCACGTAATGGGACAACCCTGTCCGATTGATATTGCCCAAATGGTCAATGACTTGATTGATTCGCACCGCAGTGCGAATTTAACAGATGGTGGCGGAATTTAAGTCTTGCTCGGGGGTTAGAAAATTTTGAGTCCACGGGTATTTATACAGGCATAAGCGTTCTGTAACTTACCCATTATTCTTAACTGTATTACCCCACAATTTCATCAACCGATCACGAAGCCATACAACAGGATTAGAAACTTGTTCATCTGTCAGCAAATCCATGTCCCGCAAGGTTTGCTGGCATAGTTGAATATAATCTTGCCGCTTTGCCATTTCGTCTGTTACGTAATCGCTAAGTTTTGGGTATCGATCCAACAAATCTTTAAATTTAGACCCGTCAATAAGAAATAACGAAACGTCACCGACGGCCCGCATGGCTGTGGGGTAGGGAATATTTAACAGTAACGGTAATTCACCAAAAAACTCACCCGATTGAAAAGTAAACAGCCGTTGGCTGATTTTGTCGTTTTCATATATCGCATCAATTTCTCCTGCAAGAACAATGCAAAATGCGGAGTGGAATTCGCCTTGCTTTACCAGTAGTTCGCCAGCGTTTAGATTTTTACGGCTACCCATTTCAATCAGTTTTCTGATCTCAATTTCGTCGAAATCTTGGAAATAGCACATTGCCAATAATAAATCGCGTAGCGGCGGTGTTGGCATAATGGTTTGCGAGTCAGATACCAATGGCAATCCTACCGAGGGTGTTTCAACCGGACTGGACACTTGATTACACGCTAACCAAGGATCAACTGGCCGATAAGCCATTTTTATGTGATGAAGACGGAATTGGTATTCAATCAAAAAATTTAACGCACTTTTGATGCTGGTACGTTGGTCGATATGATCGACCCAAACCCAGAGTTCAAAATGCAAACCTGACTCGCCAAACGCTTTAAAGACGACTTTGGGGGCGGGTTCAGCCAACACCATCGCTTCGCTACACGCCGCCCGCAACAGTACTTCAGTAACCAAAACTAAATCGCTATTGTGTTCAATCATCAGCGGTATATCGATACGTCCGAAAAGATTCTGAAAATGCCATTTCTCGATAGGGCTATCTGTCAGTTGAGTATTGGGGATAATCAGCTCCGATCCTCGAAACGTTTTCAGTACTGTGAAACGTAAGGAAATATCTTGGATATAGCCTTCGGTATTCTTGAAGTCGATTAAATCGCCGACCCGAAATTTTCGCTCTCCTAAAAGGACGAGGCCACTGACCAAACTTTTGGTGAGCCCTTGCAAGCCAAAGCCAATACCCACACCGAGACCACCCACAACAATGGCAAGGCTTTCTAACTTAAGCCCCATCGCTTGCATAATCAATAAGATGCCAATGATCGCTAGGGTAAAACTAGCGGTGTTGGCAATGATATTACGATCCCCTTCATTGGTGACGAGACTAACCAAGATTCGGCGTTTTAGAATTTGTTTACTCCATTGAGTGGTAAGGATCACCACGCTAAACAGTAGTAAAAATTTCAACAGCCAGAGCAAATTAACTGGCTGAGTGCCCAATTTAAAAAGCGGGGTATTGATGAGTGTAAAGAGAGTCTGAGAATACACGGTAAGGTCGGTGTTCATTTAAGCTTTTGCGGGTCAGGTAAGGAATAAAAATGGTGGCTCTTTACGGGTTTTGAGGTCTTTTTTTAAAACATAAAAAACCCTGTCATTCCGACATGGACTGCCGGAATCCAGATGCCATGGATGGCAGTATTTCAATTTTATGTGATTAAAAATCATCAGATTGTTAATTTTATAACTATAGTTGTTATTAATTTTGTCGCATTGTTAACATTCACATCCATGTGAACTGGATTCGGCAGTCCATGCCGGAATGACGCCAAATTTGTGGCCTCTCATTAATCAAAGACCCCGAAACCCATATAGAGCCAAAAAGGTTATGCCGCTTCATTACCTGAAAACAGAGATAAATGAGTGGCAAAGCCTTATTCAGGTAAGGGAATAAATTCTCTATCATCACTAGCAATCTTCGCGAAGCGTCCGGCTTTCCAATCATTTTTAGCCTGTTCCAGCCGTTCCTTGGAACTGGAAACAAAATTCCAATCAATAAAACGCGGCTCGCCCAGTGGTTCGCCACCCAGTAACATGAGGTGCGATGGGGCAAGCGCTTCGACAGTAATTTTCTCGCCTGAGGTAAATATCGGCATGTTTTTTGGCTCGATGATGGTATTGCCAATGCGCACACTGCCATCAATCAGATAAAGAGCGCGTTCAGCATAATCATCTGGCAAGGATAGCGAACTACCCGCCGCCATTTTTACTTCGAGATAAAATAATGGGCTGTAGGTTTTTACTGGGGCTTCATAACCATAGGCTCTACCTGCAACCAGTTTTAATTGCACCTCACCCATTTGAAACACGGGCAATGATTCAGCGGTATGATGATGGAACTCCGGCGCTATCTCCTCAAACGCTTTGGGCAGTGCTATCCAGCTTTGCAAGCCATGTACGCGTCGTGGGTGTTTCCGTGCATCATCGCCTGTCCGCTCGGAATGGGTGATGCCGTTACCGGCGGTCATCCAATTGACTGCGCCAGGCAAAATTTCCTGCGCTGAACCCAGCGAATCACGGTGGAACATCTCGCCTTCAAACAGATAGGTCACAGTGGCGAGGCCAATATGCGGATGCGGACGCACATCCATGCCTTGCCCCGCTGCAAAATCGGCTGGCCCCATGTGGTCGAGAAATATGAAAGGCCCTACCATTTGGCGCTGGGCATAAGGCAGTATGCGCCGGACTGAAAAACCGCCGAGGTTTTTTTCTCGCGGGGTAATAAGCAGCTCAATTTGGTTTGTCATAAAACAGAATTTTATCTTTTAAAGTTAAATTTAAACGATATAGTCACGGGGTTTAGGGCGGTTGGCAATCATTCTAAAGTCGTAGCTTTTCTTCCGCATTATTTCGGATGGAAGGATGATATATAACAGCTTAACGTAGATAGCTTTAAGAATTCGAGATAATGCAGTGACCAATGCGCATTCAGATAACGAAGACATTGCACAAGCTAGGGTGCTTCAGCATCAGGCAGAGCAACGTGCCGCCGATTTAGCAAAAGCCAATGATGCACTGCAAACGACCATTGATGCTTTAAGCGGCATCACCCATCCTAACCAAATTGTGCCCCGTGTTTTGGAAATCGTGGCTAAAACCTTTAACTCCACTAGCTGCGCGGTGTTTAAGAATGATCCCTCAGGAAAGATCTGGCTGCAATATTGGTTTTCCGTTGACAAAACCTACTTGCCGGAAGAAATGGTGCAGCTCGATCCGGAAAAATTTGCCTTAGTGCGCATGTTGGCCGCTGGCTTTGAGGCACCAGATAGTTATTTGGGAGGCCCCTCAAAAGAGATCATTGGCCCTGTGCTACTTAACCACATTACCGGTACATCGGTTGCGGAATTCGATGAATTTGCCATTAACATAGGCTGGGATCACGAGCTGAATATCGGCGTCGCGTCTAAAGGCATAAGGGCATTTACCCTCTGTATATATCGCACCCAAGGCCATGACTTTGCCGACTCAGAAATCATTTTGGCTGAAGCACTGGCTAAACAACTAGGCTTGGCGATGGAAACCTGTCGTCTGATCGAAGAAGCCAAGCAATCGGCGATAGAACGCGAACAAAAACGCGCCGCACTGGTACGTTCAGAGGAATTGGAACGTGCCAGTATCGCCTTACAAGAAACCATCGACGAGGTTTCCAAGCTCCAAACATTACATGATTTCATACCCCATGCTTTGCGTATCGTGGCGAAAGCCTTCGGTGTCGAAAGCGCAGGCTATTTTGAGCATCCCGGTGAATTTATCTATCTTCGCTTTTGGTTGCACCAGGATACGATTTATGGACCGAGTGACTTGCCGGGGCTAGAATCCACCCACCTTTGTGTCATGAGTCAATTGGCAGCAGGTTTCACCGTACCCAAAGCGCATCTGGGTGTCGATTACCGACGCCGAATCCATTCAAGCATTGTCCATCATCGTACGGCGACCGCATCGCCACCCTTACACGCATTTGCGGTGTCGATGGGATGGGATTGGGAGTTGAATGTACCGTTGATGGTAAATGGTTTGGCTGATGGCGCCATCACACTTTTCCGCCCAGAAAATAAGCCTTTTACCGAAGCTGATTGCTCTCTGGCGGAATCACTAGGTAAACAAATTGCGCTGGCGATGAATATCAGCCAAATTGCCGAGCGTGAACGTGAAATAACAGTCCAGTATGAACGCCAAGAAGCGGCGCAGTTGCGTGTCAATGCCATCGCCAGCGAACGGGAACGTATTGCGCGTGATATTCACGACACGCTAGCACAAGGTTTTACCGCCATTCTGATCCATCTAAAAACATTGCGTAAACAATTTTCGCTGCCTGCCGATGCGATAGAAACCATTGATGCGCTTCAGCACTTGGCGCAAGATAATCTTATCGAAGCAAGGCGCTCACTGGGGGCATTACGTCCTCGTTTGCTTGATCATAACAACTTACCGGATGCGTTACGCCAGCTTATTAATACCGTAGAACGGGTGGGCGACATCCAAATAGAATTGGCTGCTGATAAACAGCTTCCTAAAATGCCAGAGCATGTCGAGGACGAATTGCTACGCATCGCCCAGGAAGCCTTGCAGAATGCGTTGCGCTATGGTCAAGGTCAGGCCATTACCATTGCCTTGATGGCGATGGATGAACAGGGCGTTAATTTAAGCATCATTGACGATGGACGAGGCTTTAATCCCGAAACCATCACCCTAGGCTATGGCCTGACCGGAATGCAGGAGCGTGCTCAGCGCATTGATGCAGCACTGACCGTCATTTCAGAACCGGGTTACGGTACACAGATAATCACTACATGGATACCAACCCCAATTCTTAAGGAATCACAAATGCCCAGTAAAGATAAAGAAAAGGATAAATTCAAAGTATTGGTGGCTGATGACCACGCCATTTTCCGCAAAGGGCTGGTCAGTCTTCTTAAGCAGGTGGCAGATTTTGCGGTGGTGGCGGAAGCAAAAGACGGCTTGGAAGCTGTCGAACTCTATAAAAAGCACAAGCCTCATATTGTCTTGCTGGATTTACAGATGCCCAAAATGCGGGGAGTT
>CAIYRS010000113.1 GCA_903928685.1 uncultured Methylococcaceae bacterium | reverse complement strand
TCCCGATCCCCTTGTTGGGTCGGGACGATATTGTGACAGGACGCCCTGGGCTTGCGAAGCAATCTAACCGTCGCGTAGTTTTTGCGGATTTTCGGGCAGGACGCCCAGAAAATCTTTACGCAAAAATAGCGACTCGCTTATTTTAGTTGTTGTAATATTAAATACAACGTATTGATTTTAATATATTAATGGCAGTGACCCCGGCGCGTGGCAACGATAGGCACGATACAGTTAGGACTTCCATTCTTTCGATGATAGCATCGATTAAATACTTACTTTTATAGTGAAAGTGATTGTTAAAATTTTCCAGCAAGCCAAATTTCAGTTGGACTTGCAGTATCCACAATTGCCCATCACTCCCCCTGTGAATCCAGAAAACACACCCATCATTATCGGCATCGGCGCATCGGCGGGTGGCTTGGAAGCCCTTGAGCAATTCTTTACCCATGTGCCACCCAACTGCGGGGTGGCATTTGTGGTGATTCAGCATCTTGATCCCACCCAGCAAGACATGTTGTCGGAATTGTTGCAACGGGTGACAACAATGAAAGTTGCCCAGGCCATTGATGGTGTTACTGTTGCAATGGATTGTGTGTATGTAATCCCTCCCAATAAAGACCTGTCTATCCAGCAGGGCAAACTATATCTGCTCGTTCCCAGCGCGCCACGCGGCTTGCGTCTGCCGATTGATTTGTTCTTGCAAGCACTGGCGGATGACCAGCGCCAGCGGGCAATCGGCGTTATTTTGTCGGGTATGGGTTCAGACGGTACGCTTGGCTTGCGTGCTATCAAAGAAAACGCAGGCTTGGCAGTAGCGCAAGCGCCGGATTCCGCTAAATTTGATTCCATGCCGCTGAGTGTTATCAATGCCGGATTGGCGGATATTATCGCCACGCCGGAAACGCTCTGGGAAAAGATCGCCGCTTATCTCCAACACAAACCAAGGGCAGGGCAGGTGGCTGCTGCGCCGATGCCGGACATGCAAGCGACCAGCGCATTGGAGCAAATTGTGCTGTTGCTGCATACCCGAACCGCTAACGATTTTTCCCATTATAAAAAGCATACCCTGTATCGCCGCATTGAAAGGCGCATGGGTTTGCATCAAATCAATACCATCAGTAACTATGTCAATTTCCTGCGTGAAAACCCACAGGAACTGGATTTGCTGTTTAAAGAATTGCTGATTGGTGTCACCCATTTTTTTCGTGATACAGCAGTATGGGAACAACTTAAAAGCAATGCGATACCGGCCTTGCTGGCGAAATACCCGTCTGGCAAGGAAATGCGTGCTTGGGTATCGGCTTGCTCAACAGGCGAAGAAGCGTATTCGCTGGCGATGCTGTTTAAGGAAGTTTTAACGGAATACCAGCTTGAGCATAAATTCAAGTTGCAGATATTCGCCACCGATCTCGATGATGATGCCGTCGGTAAAGCCCGGCAAGGCTTTTATCCATCAACCATTAGCAGTGATGTTTCGCCAGAGCGGCTCAAGCGCTTTTTTGAGCGCCAAGATAACGATGGCTACCGCATCAATAAAGAAATCCGTGAAATGGTAATTTTTGCTAAGCAAAACATCATTATGGATCCGCCCTTCACCAAACTGGATATGCTTTTCTGCCGCAATCTGCTGATTTATTTAAGTCCAGAACTACAGAAAAAACTCATACCTTTGTTTCATTATGCCTTGGTAGCAAACGGCTTATTATTGCTGGGCAGCGCCGAGACGGTCGGCGGCTCAACAGATTTATTTGCCAGCATCGATAGCCCATCGCATTTGTTCCAGCGCATTGATAAAACCCTGCCTATTAAAGACATTGAATTTCCAACTAAATATTTCCCTACAGCAACTATGACGCCGTCAAAAACCGTGGCAACTAAACCCGTTGTAAACCTGCAAAGTCAGATTGAGCGGCTTTTATTAGATCACTATTGCCCCGCAGCGGTGCTGGTCAATACTGAAGGGGATATTGTTTATGTGCATGGTCGCACCGGAAAATATCTGGAAACAGCCGTGGGCAAAGCTAATTTGAATATTCATGCTATGGCGCGTGAAGGTTTGCGGGATGAGCTGTTTGGCGCGTTAAAGCAGGCGCAACAACAATCTGAAGCCTACGTATTGCGTGACTTAATGGTGGGTACTAATGGCGGCAGCCAAATGATTGACCTGACCGTGCAGGCTTTCACTGCGCCGGAAGCGTTAAAAGATTTGCTGTTGGTCGTCTTTACCGATGTGCTGATGCCTAAAGTTAAAAAGCGTGTTCGGCATTCAGCCAGTGCCGATTTGCAGAGCTTGCAAGACACGCTGAATAAGGCCCAGGAAAAAAATCAAAACTTGCAGGAAGCCGCGCAAACCACCCAAGAAGAATTGAACACCGCCATTGAAGAATTGCAATCAACTAACGAAGAACTGCAATCTTCTAATGAAGAACTGACGACTGCTAAAGAAGAAATGCAGTCTTTGAATGAAGAATTGCAAACCGTGAATGCCGAGCTACAAGTGAGGGTTACCGACTTGTCGTCAGTGAACAATGATATGAACAATCTGCTCAACAGCATGGAAATCGCCACTATATTTTTGGATGGCGCGCTAAATATCCGCCGCTTCACCAATCATATTAGCCACTTGTACAAACTGATTGCCAGTGATGTTGGGCGGCCTTTGTCGGATATGGTCACCGACCTGGATTACCCGCAATTGCATCAAGACGCGCAAAGCGTACTGGATACCTTGGTGTTTGTTGAGAAACAAATCCAAACCCACGACGGGCATTTTTACTATAAGGTTCGCATCATGCCGTACCGTACCCAAAACAATGTCATTGATGGCGTGGTAATCACCTTGATTGATATTACCGAAACTAAAAAGCTGGAAGCGCAATTGCGGGGTAATTTGTCATGAATCGGGAAATAAATCACAGCATTGATGCCATAACACTCCGCCAACAAGCCGAGCAGCAACTGGCGGCAGAACCTGAATGCGTTAAGGCAACGCCTAGCGATGAAAAGCGGCTGATTCATGAGTTGCAAGTGCATCAAATCGAATTGGAAATGCTCAATGCCAACTTGCGCCATTCCCAAGCTGAATTAGAACAATCATGGGCAAACTATGTCGACTTGTACGATTTTGCCCCTGTAGGCTATCTGACCATCACTGCCGATGATGTCATCTTAAATGCCAACCTAACGGCCTCGAAACTATTGGGAGTTGAGCGGGAGGCGTTGATTAACAAAATCTTGGCACAATTTATCGTCGCCGATAACCAAGATATGTATTACTTACAACGCAAACGTAAATTGCAGATAGAGGCTGGTGCGCCCCAAGCCATTGAAGTGAATTTTATCAAAGCGAATGGCGTTACTTTCTGGGCTCGGATGGAAATGAACAGGATGGATGGCGTGAAAGATGTTCAGCTATTGCGGGTTGTCATCAGCGATATTAGCCAACAAAAGGCCAATGATGACTATCTGCGGCTGGCGGCGGTTATGTTTCAAAGCGCCCAAGAAGGCGTGATGGTGACAGATTCTGAAAACCGTATAGAGCTGGTTAATCCGGCATTTACTCAGTTGACTGGTTATTCGCCCGCTGAGGTATTAGGGCAAGTGCCAACGCTGCCAGTAGCAGGCCGTCAGGATGGGGCTTTTTATCAGAGTATCTTGGCTGAGGTGGACAGCATCGGTTACTGGCAGGGCGAAATAATCAATCGGCGTAAAAATGGCGAAATTTATCCACAAGTGCTTAATATTCGGGCGGTACGCAATCAACACCAAAAAGTGACCCATTACGTTAGCGTATTTTCTGATATTTCCCTGCTTAATAAAGCTTTGGAACGCTTAGATTATCAGGCCAACCATGACCCATTGACGGGGTTGCCAAACCGTCGGCTGTTATTTTCACGTCTGCAAGATTGCATGGTGTTATGCGAGCGCCGCAGCCAAGCCGCAGCCTTGTTAATATTGGGTTTGGATAGGTTTAAGGACATCAACGAAATCTTTGGGCATTTGGTCGGTGACGAGATATTAAAAAAGGTAGCGGAACGCCTTGTAGAACGGTTGTCCTGCGTTGATACCGTGGCGCATTTGGGCGGTGATGAATTTGTGGTATTGCTGAAACATTTGGCCCATCCGCTAGATGCGGCAAACGTGGCAGCCGATATTATTCAAGCACTCAGCGAAGCTTTCCAGCTGTTGGTCGGTACTGAAGTGCATATCGGTGTCAGTATCGGTATTAGCTTATGCCCGGAACATGGCAAAAACCCAGAAGAATTGCTGCAACGTGCCGATACCGCGCTTTATTGGGCTAAAGAAGAAGGCGGCTGCAATTATCAGTACTTTTCAGAACAGCTTACCCAAGCTGCTGTAAGCCGTTTCAGTATGGAGGCACTGTTGCGTAAAGCGATAATGAATAAAGAATTGCAAGTTTATTACCAACCGCAAGTGGACATCGGTTCAGGCGCTATCGTTGGCGCTGAAGCGTTATTGCGTTGGCCTCATCCCGATAAAGGCATGATCCCGCCTTGCCAATTTATTCCAGTGGCAGAAGCCATCGGCCTGATTGGCGAAATTGGCGAATGGGTGTTATCAGAAACCTGTCGCCAAGGCCAGCAGTGGCTTGAAGCGGGTTTACCGCCGCTTAAATTGGCGGTGAATTTATCCCCATATCAATTTCGGAATGGTGATATTGCCAGCACGGTGATAGCCATCGTTAATGAAACGGGCTTTCCCGCCAAGTATTTGGAATTGGAATTGACCGAAACCGCCATGATGGAAAGGGAATCGGTGGTGTTGTTACAGCTAGAGCGTTTGCGTGCTTTGGGTGTGACTGTGGCGATTGATGATTTTGGTACGGGTTACTCGTCTTTGTCGTATCTCAAGCAATTTCCGCTGGATATTCTTAAGATCGACAAGTCTTTTATCGAGGAGGTAGAGCTACGGGAAGATGATAAACAAATCGTTGCTACCATCATTGTCATGGCGCATACCCTGCACTTAAAAGTTTTGGCGGAAGGCGTGGAAACTGAGGAACAGCTTAATTTTCTTAAAGCGCAAGGCTGCGATTATTACCAAGGCTATTATAAAAGCCCGGCGGTGACAGCTAAGGCGTTTGCGGGGTTTTTTAAGGAATCGCTGAACTAATTGATTCCATTCATGCTTCGACAAGCTCAGGCCAAACGGATTTGCGTTTACTTGTCAAAACAGGATTGACTGAGTACTGGCCTCGTAGGGGCGGACGGCTGTCCGCCTTTTTATCGCCCTTACAAAATCCTGCCGCGACAAGGCGAGCAGCCGCTCGCCCCTACGAAATTAATGCTGACAATTCAATATTGATTGAGTACTAGACGTTTAGAGCGGTTAGTTAAAAACCTTCTATATGTTCACTAGGTATTTGCGTACCAATCAGCTTTTCAACCAGTTTTAACGCTGGATATTCATCTTGTGAAACCAAGGAAACCGCCAGACCATTTTGGCCTGCGCGTCCGGTCCGGCCTATTCTGTGGACATAATCAGATGAAGAGCGCGGTAATTCAAAGTTGACTACATGCGGCAATTTGACGATGTCTATGCCTCTGGCGGCAACATCGGTTGCGACTAACACACGAATATCACCAGCCTTAAATCCCGCTAAAGCGCTGGTTCTTGCACCTTGGCTTTTGTTGCCGTGGATGGCGGCGGATTTGATGTTGGCGGTGTTGAGTTTTTCCACCAGTTTGTTGGCGCCATGCTTGGTGCTGGTAAACACCAAAACTTGTTGCCAGTTTTTGCTAGTAACTAGATGGGTCAGTAACGCGGTTTTAGCAGCCTTGTTGACCTTATAGACAATCTGGTCAATGGTGTTAGCGGCGGCATTTTCCACGGCAACTTCAATCCTTAAAGGATTAACCAGCAATTCACTGGTCAGCTTGCGGATGTCGGCGGAAAAGGTTGCTGAAAACAACAGGTTTTGGCGTTTTTTAGGTAAAAATGCCAGTATTTTGCGGATGTCCCTGATGAAGCCCATGTCGAGCATACGGTCCGCTTCATCCAACACCAGGATTTCAACTTTATCCAGTTTTACGGCGTTTTGGTTTACTAAATCCAATAAGCGGCCTGGCGTAGCGGTCAATATATCGACGCCGCCGCGTAAACGCATCATTTGTGGATTGATTTTTACGCCACCAAAAACCACTTCGGATTTTAAATGCGGCTCTTGATACGCCCCGTATTTTTTTACCGATTCGCCTACTTGGGCAGCGAGTTCGCGGGTAGGGGTCAATATCAATGTGCGTACCGGACGGTTACGGTCAAAGTGCTTTTGCGACAGCCTTTGTAAAATCGGTAAGGTAAACCCGGCGGTTTTGCCTGTGCCCGTTTCGGCGGCGGCTAATAAATCCTGTCCCGTTAAAATGGCGGGTATGGCTTTAGTTTGGATGGGGGTAGGGGTGGTGTAGCCGGAATCGGCAATAGCTTTCAATAAAGCCTCGGATAAACCGAGATTGGAAAATGGCATTAAATGGTCTCGAAGGGAAAAAGTGATGGTGCAGATAGAGCGGATCAGCGGCGCTGATGGTGACTTTCATATGCGGTAAAAGAATTTCATTGCCGTGTTGGTCAGATAAGTTTTTGTATTGCAATATCGGCAAGAACTTATGGGGCAACGGGCTGTTACGAAATCTTGGCGGCAGTTTATCACGCTAAGCCGCTGTCGTATAAAGAAAGTGCTTATACCGTTTGTCACCGCTAACAGTAAACCAACGTTTTTGCGGCCTAGCGCTTTAGCTTTTTAATGTTAGATAACGCTTTTTTCTGCTTATTTATGGTATTTTAGCCAGCAGTTATAAAGCGTTTTACACAATCTTTTGTCATCAGAAGCCATAACTTCCATCGCTTAGCTTTAGTCTGCAATCCCCATGACCCTCACCCAAGCTTCCAAACCAGCGCAACCGCTAGCCGCTAACGATAGCGCGCATTTTATTGCCCGGATAAAACCGGATGCGGGTATTGCTGAGCCTGTTTATAAGCAGTTATTACGGCATATCACCGAGATGATTAAATCCGGGGAGTTGGGTGATGGCTATAGTTTGCCTTCTGAACGTGCGCTTGCCGATGCCTTGGCGTTAAGCCGTACCACGGTACGTCGTTGTTACGAAGAGCTTCGCAACCAAAACCATATCCATACTCATGGACGTTCTGGCGTAACTGTTAATGCACCCACGCCGATCAACCCTAAACTGGGTAAGCTGAAAGGTTTCACCGAAGAAATGCAGGAGCTTGGGATTACCCCGTCTACCAAAATTTTAGAACACGGTGTTTATCATGACCGTACTATCGCGTCGTTATTTAATCGCCCGGCATCGGCACAGTTTTTACGTTTAGTGCGCCTGCGTTTAGGCGATGGCACGCCGTTATCACGTGAAGTGGCTTGGTATGACTTAACCGCCGTGCCCAAGTTGGCAAACTGGGATATGAGTGGCTCGGCTTACCAATTCATAGAAAATCAAGGCGGGCTTGCTTTGATAGAAGGCGAACAAACTATTGAGGCGGTTATCAGCAATGCTGAAGAAGCCGCTGTATTTGGCTTTAGCCAGCCTGGCCCTTGTCTATTGTTGAAGCGGAAAACTTATGCCAGTAATAACTTGCTAATAGAATATGTTGAAGGTACGTTTCGCGGCGATACGTATACCTATCGGATTACGCTAAAACTGTAGGATAATCCTGCGGGATTTTTCAAGCAGCCAACCTAATAAAAGGTAGGCATCTTTTTTGTTCAAGTGAGTTGGAGCTGGATGGGTAATGAATGCGAATAAACGGATCGTCGGTGTCGTCAACAAATGTGAGCCGCAACAAATCATTGGCTGGCTGGCTGACCTCAATAATTTACAGGATCATTTAGAAGTAAAAATAGTTATTGACGGGCAGGACGCTTGTTCCGTGATCGCTGATAAATTTCGAAAAAGTTTAGCCGAAGACCCACGTTTTGCAGGTACCCAGCACGCCTTTTCGGTAAAGATACCAGCCATTTATTTTGATGGTAAAAGCCATAATATTTCCGTAATTGCCGCGCAAAACGGACAAGTTTTACGAAACGCCCCGATTGATTTGGTGTTGCCCAAAAAAATTAAACGTCCCCAAAATCCTATTTTTGTCATTGGTTCTCCAAGATCAGGCACGTCAATTTTAGGCAATATGTTAAGGTCGGTATTGCAAACACCTGGACATGCAGAAAGCCATGTCATGCCTTTGTTGCATAGTTTGTTACATAATGTTGATGATTATTTTTTAACGAATGCAGGTGCTGTCGAAAATAAAGCCATGTTCTTGGCTAAAACTTCCCCAGACTATTTTAAAAATCAGCTTAGAGAAAATTTTAAAAATCTCTATCAAGAAAATATTGGAAGCTTTTTTATTGATAAAACCCCTGGTTTTAAAATGATAGAAGCAGTTCCTAGTATTGTTTCTGTATGGCCGGATGCAAAATTTATTTTTGCCAAACGCCGGGGTATTGAAAACGTTTTTTCCCGCAGCCGAAAATGGCCGAACGTACCATTTGCTAGGCATTGTGCCGATTGGTCTGGTGCTATGTCTGCTTGGATAGCAACGAAAGAAACTATCCCTGCCTGTAACCGGATTGAAATTGACCAAGCCGACATTCTTAATGAGCCAATGAAGGTATCTTCGGATATGGTGGTTTTTTTAGGATTAGATAAACAACTCATTGCTACCATGCACGAGTATTTTATTACCCAGCATCCAGAAAAAACCCAAGATAATCCAGCGAAAGCTTATATGGATATTGACGAAACTGGCTGGACTGATAAGCAAAAAGCCATTTTCATGGAAAAATGCGCTGATATCATGAATTTGTATAACTACCCACTGCATAAATAGATGATTAAGCTTGAATTACCTTCCAATTTCCAATTAATTGTCCATATTGGCGCAGGTAAAGCGGGTTCAACATCCATACAAGCTAATTTGGCAGCAAATGAGGCTTGGCTGGATGAACAAAAAACGGCCTATTTTGGCCTTTTGATGGAACGTGTCGCCGAAAAAATCTACCCTTGGCAAAAAAATGCCACGTTAAACAGCATAGCTTGGCTTAAAGATGGACAACGTTTGCAAGCACAAGATGAATTACGGCAAACCTTATTAAAAACTATCAAAAAAATAGCCAAGCAAGGTTATCGGCGGGCCATTTGGTCTAATGAAACGCTCTTGGAAACTAGCGATTTTATTATCCCGATTCTAAAAGATTTAATCCGCGCAGGTGTCGGCGTCCACATCATTGCCTATATAAGGCGGCATGATGCTTGGTTACAATCCGCGTACCTGCAATGGGGGATCAAACATAAAACCTATAATGGCCCATTGCAGCCGTTCAAAGTTTGGAGCCAAAATCATCTGCCCAATTTCTCGGCTAAATTAGAGCCGTGGCTAACAGAAAAAAACTGGGCAGATATAAGCATCAGAAACTTTGATGCCTATGATGATGTCACCAAGGATTTTTTTATCTATTACCAACTTTATGATTCCTCATTAAAACTCACCCGGTCCAATAAAACGCCCAACGATGCTTGCTTGGCACTTTGGGCGTTATATAACGGGCAATTTGATGGGAAAGTCTCACCAAGAGAATTGCAGCCTTTACTGACGAAGTCCGGGGTATTCAATTCGCCGATCCATGACTATGAATTAGCAGAACTATTACCCGACCAAAGCGAAATTGATGCCATCCAAATAGCTTGTGCTGATGACCGTCAACGTATGGATGCTATTTTTTCCAGATTTTCCCAACCGCCGATACCGACAGGAAAAATCAGTGTTAAACAAGAAAGAGTTTCCCAAAATCAAATCAATGCGATGCTGCTGTTGATAATAAAAAAACAAGCAGATGACCTCCAGCGATTGGAAAATCAACTTAAGGCATTAAGCCAAAAAGTTAATTCAAATTAGCAAACCCACGATTTTCTTTTCGGTAAAAACCATGCACAAACCGTTTATCCTTCACAGCCGCTTCCAACCCGCAGGCGACCAACCTGCCGCCATCGCGCAATTGGTTGAAGGATTGAATGATGGCGAATTGCACCAAACCTTGTTGGGTGTGACGGGCTCAGGAAAAACTTTCACCATTGCCAATGTTATCAACACCGTGCAACGCCCCGCCATGATTATGGCGCCAAACAAAACTTTGGCGGCGCAGTTATATGGCGAGATGAAAGAGTTTTTCCCCGAAAACAGCGTGGAATATTTCGTTTCTTATTACGATTACTATCAACCAGAAGCCTATGTGCCAGCGTCTGATACCTTTATCGATAAAGATGCTTCGCTGAACGAACACATCGAGCAAATGCGGCTTTCCGCCACCAAGGCTTTAATTGAGCGGCCTGATACCATCGTGGTCGCCACGGTCTCCGCTATCTATGGTTTGGGCGAACCTGCGTCGTATTTTGAGATGGTGCTGCATTTAGTCAAAGGCGATTTGATTGACCAACGGGCGATTTTGCGGCGGCTAGCGGAAATGCAGTACACCCGTAATGATGTCGAATTGCGGCGGGCGACTTATCGGGTACGTGGTGAAGTCATCGATATATTTCCGGCGGAATCGGATAATGAAGCGCTGCGGGTGGAGTTGTTTGATAACGAAGTGGAGCGTTTGTCGTTATTTGATCCGTTAACGGGGGAAATTCTAAGCCGTATCGCCCGTTATACCGTGTACCCAAAAAACCATTACGTTACCCCACGCGATCAATTGTTGACGGCTGTTGATGCCATCAAAATTGAGCTGAAAGATCGCTTAGAACATTTATATAGCTTAAATAAATTGGTGGAAGCGCAGCGTTTGGAGCAGCGCACGTTATTTGATATTGAGATGATATTGGAAATTGGCTATTGCTCCGGCATAGAAAACTATTCGCGGCATTTATCCGGCAGTGCCGAAGGCGAACCACCGCCAACCATGTTTGATTACCTGCCCGACGATGCCCTGATTATTATTGATGAAAGCCATGTCACTGTGCCGCAAATAGGCGCGATGTATAAAGGCGACAGGTCGCGCAAGGAAACCTTGGTTGAATACGGCTTCCGTTTGCCTTCTGCGTTAGACAACCGACCGTTGCGCTTTGAAGAGTTTGAAGCCAAAGCCCGGCAGCGGATTTATGTATCGGCAACGCCAAGCAAATACGAACGCGCTAATTCTGGGGTTTTCGTCGAGCAAGTCGTCCGGCCTACTGGCCTGCTTGATCCGATTGTGGAGGTACGTCCCGCGACAACGCAAGTGGATGATTTGCTATCAGAAATTAATCTGCGGATAAAGCTTGATGAACGGGTGTTGGTGACCACACTCACCAAGCGTATGTCTGAAGATTTAAGCGAATATTTGGCGGAACACGGCATTAAAGTGCGCTATTTGCACTCGGACATCGATACCGTTGAGCGGGTGGAAATTATCCGTGATTTGCGGCTAGGAAAATTTGATGTCTTGGTGGGCATCAACTTATTGCGGGAAGGTTTGGATATTCCTGAGGTATCGTTGGTGGCGATTTTGGATGCCGATAAGGAAGGTTTTTTACGCTCGGTGGTATCGCTGGTACAAACCATAGGCCGGGCGGCAAGAAATTCTAACGGCAAGGCGATTTTGTATGGCGACAAGATTACCGCCTCCATGCAGCAAGCCATTGATGAAACCCGACGGCGACGGGAAAAGCAGCACCTGTTCAATCTTGAAAATGGCATAACGCCAACCACTATCCTTAAATCGGTTACTGACATTATGCAGGTGTCTATACCAGGTTCCGGTTTGTCTTACGGCAAAAATGCCTATAAAGTCGCCGAAACTACCGCAGAGTACAACGCATTAACGCCAAAACAGCTTGCCAAAAAACTCAAACAACTGGAAGAGGCTATGTACCAACATGCTAAAAACTTGGAGTTTGAACAAGCTGCCAAACTCCGGGATGAGATTAAATCTTTACAAGAGCGCTTGCTGGCTTAAAGGCCAATTATTGCTTGGGTTTACGGTTTTTTAGATACCATTCGCCAGCCATTACGGCAACAATCGCAAACACCACAAAAACAATGCCGTGTTCGACATTTTTGATGGTTTGGATGGCTTTGTCGCCCAAATCACCAAAATAATAAACCACGCCGACAATGGTCGGTACGCTGATTAAGGCCGCCATGCCGTCGTAGTATAAAAACTGCCGGAAAGGTAAGTGCAGGGCGCCAGCGGAAAAGTACGTCGGTGCGCGTAATATCGGCATAAAGCGGGCGGTAAAAATCACTTTGTGGCCATTGTTATGTAGTTTTTCTTTCATTATTTCAATACGTTCTGGTGGCAGAAACTTACTCAAATAAGGATGTTTAGCCAGTTCTTCACCATATTTGCCGCCCAGCCAAAAAATGGTGCTGTCACCGATTAATACGCCCGCTAAACACACAAACATCACCAGCCAGATATTAACAATGCCGTAGTAAGCCAACATACCTGCGACAAACAAAGTAATATCTTCCGGTATCGGCAAACCTAATCCACACGCCAGAAGTATGCCGAACACCAATAAATACACCGTTATGCCATCAAAATTAATGGCAAAACTTAATAACGCCTCCATCTTTAATCCTTTTTAGCTTGTGTCATAGTACACGCCACAAGGGCGCGGCATTAGCGAAAAAACGCTGTCCCCGTCATAATTTGCCTGCCAAATGAAGGCCTGCCAATCAAAGAACTATAACCAATTTATCCGGCTTAGCAAACCTTTTGCGTTGGGCAAAACGCTAATGGGAAATACACGGTTATTTACCTTGATAATAAGTGATTAAAACCTGGGTTTAGCAAGTATTATTAAAACCAATTAAATGATGGAATTTAACCATCACAAGACTGTCATAAATTTGCGTAAAAAAATGGTTCATCGTATACTCATCGGCGGCTTACTTGATCAAGCTAGCAAATAAATATATACAAAAACTTCTGGAGGTTAGACTTATGAAATGGGAAACACCAAGCTATACAGACCTGCGTTTCGGTTTTGAAGTCACTATGTACATCTACAACCGTTAATTCTGGTTGAGACAAAGAAGGGGTTCGCAAGAACCCCTTTTTTTTGCCTAGAATTTTTTGGCTTATCAAAAAATAACAACACAAGTAGCTGATATTGATAATAAAGTGATAGTCGTTTTTGATTGGCTTTGCCTGTCTGGCATTATTCCCGTATTATTTCAGCCCCTTTACGTAGCAGGTTTTGTCCATGAAAATTAGAGTCCTTGGTTCAGCAGCAGGCGGCGGTTTTCCGCAATGGAACTGCAACTGCCATAACTGTCACCGCATCCGTAACAAGCAGATGAACGGCAGCGCACGCACGCAATCATCGATTGCCGTTAGTACCGATAACCGCAACTGGTTGCTGTTTAACACCTCGCCCGACATCCGCGCCCAATTAGAAGCCTTCCCCGCCATCCAGCCCAAAGAAGGCATACGCGATACGGGTATTAAGGCAATTATGTTGATCGACAGCCAAATCGACCACACCACAGGCATGTTGATGCTGCGTGAAGGCAAGCCGCTGGACGTGTATTGCTCAGAAATGGTCAAACAAGATTTAACCAGCGGCTTCCCACTATTTAATATGTTGGCGCATTATTGCACCGTCAACCACCATCCTGTGCCGACCGACGGCAGCAGCTTCAGCATTCCTGGCATCGATGATTTGCGCTTTTACACCCAAGCCTTAAAAAGCAAAGCGCCACCGTATTCGCCACACCGTTATGACCCGCATGATGGCGACAATATCGGCGTGATTATCGAGCAAATCTCCACAGGCAAAAAAGTCTTTTACTCGCCTGGTTTGGGCGAAATTGAGCCGCATGTCTTAACCGCCATGCAAACTGCCGATTGCGTCATGGTAGACGGCACGTTTTGGACGAATGACGAAATGGTCACTCAAGGCATCAGCCAAAAACGCGCCCGCGACATCGGTCATTTACCGCAATCGGGTGAAGGCGGCATGATAGAAGTGCTAAATAGCCTTGGTGAAAAACGCAAAATCTTGATCCACATCAATAACACCAATCCGATTTTGGATGATGATTCTGATGAGCGAAAAATCCTCGCGGCAAATGGTATTGAAGTGGCTTATGATGGCATGGAAATAGATTTGTAGGAGCTATGGCATGAGCGCGGTATTACAAAAACGTTACCTTACCGAACCCGATTATTTGACACAAGAAGCGGAAAGCGACATTAAGCATGAGTATGTTGATGGCGATTGCTATGCGATGTCGGGGGCGAGTGAGAAGCACAATCTCATAACCCTAAATATCGCCGTGCCGCTTCGAAGTGCTGCCAAAGGTAGCACGTGCCGGGTCTTTGCCAGCGATATGAAATGCCGTATCGAAAATGGCCGGATTTATTACTATCCAGACGTAATGCTAGTTTGCCAGCAAAGCGACAACGCCGACTATTACAAACAACAGCCTTGCTTCATCGCCGAAGTGCAATCCAAAAGCACCGAACGCGTAGACCGCCACGAAAAATGGCTGGTGTATTCAAAAATACCTAGCTTGCGTTATTACCTACTCGCCGATTCGCGGCAACAAAAAGTGGACTATTTTCACCGCGATGACAACGGTGACTGGCACAGCGGCGTACTGGCAGACGGTGAAACCTTAGACATTACCTGCGACGGTTATCACGCGGCTTTATCGTTGGCGGATATTTATGAAGATGTTGTGTTTTAGGTTTTTTGCCAAAACCGTCCACAGAAATTTTTGAACATCAATTTCTCAGCAACCTATAAATCCATAGGAAACCACATGAGCGAACAAACGCCTTGGAGCCCAGAAGAATTCGAAGCCCAATTACGCGGTATGGAAAGGTATTACCACATCCATCACCCATACCACACCCTGATGAATGACGGCAAACTCAGCAAACAACAACTACAAGGCTGGGTTGCCAACCGGTACTACTATCAAGTCAGCATTCCCCTGAAAGATGCCAACATCCTCGCCAATTGCCCAGACCGGGAAACCCGCGCCAAATGGATACAGCGCATCATCGACCACGACGGACAAGCCGGGGAGGCGGGTGGTATTGAAGCTTGGATTCAATTAGGGATGGCGGTTGGCCTAAGCCGTGAAGAAATCGTTTCCGAACAACACGTTTTACCTGGTGTGCGCTTTGCCGTGGATGCTTACGTCAACTTTGCCCGCCGCGCCGAATGGCACGAAGCCGCCAGCTCCTCATTAACCGAGTTGTTCGCCCCAAAAATCCATAAACAACGCTTAGATAACTGGCCCGAACATTACCCTTGGGTGGAGCAAGAAGGCTATATCTACTTCCGTAAACGCTTAGCCGAAGCCCGCCGCGACGTTGAACACGGCCTTGCCATCACCTTAGATTGGTATAAAACCCGCGAACAGCAAGAGCGTATGCTCAACATTCTGAAATTTAAGCTGGATGTCTTATGGACGATGGCGGATTGCATGTATATGGCTTATGTCCATAACATGCCGCCTTATTTTAATGTGGCTGAATAATTGATGTTTTCGATTATATGAAAACAAATAATAATGAGTCGCTATCGCGACAGTTTTTAATCGGGTACTCGCACCCGAAAGCGAGCTACTTTCTTTTGCGCCGCCAAAAGAAAGTAGCCAAAGAAAAGGCGGCCCGGTCGCCGCTCATGTCTTGCGCTCCTCGCATTTGTCGTGGGACGGCAAAAGGGGCTTCCTGCCCCTTTGCCTCCGTGCGGCATCCATGCCGCACCCCTTCGGGCTGTCCCCGACAAATACTCCGGTGCTCGACGCGGCAAACGGGAGAAAAGCGCGTTACTGCTTAACATCAGTTAATAAGATAGCGATCTGGTTACCAAGCTCTAGCTTGGTAACCCAAGTCTCAGAAGCTCTAGCTTCGAGAATAACTGGAAGCAGGAGCTTCCGATACTGCATTCCCAAGCCGCAGCTTGGGAACGAGTTATAGGATGTGCGGGCATAAAAGGTACGAAGCCCATCTGTCGAGTTTATACGCGATTGATGCGCCTCCTGTCACCGGCACATCCTATAGTTATCCTATTGAAAATTAAGGGTAACCCAGCGTAACCTACAAATGTCGTTAGCCAGCGCTTTAATCCAGAAGCGCTACTTCATAACCCGTATATTTACGGATATTGATAACGCCAGTATCCAGCAGTAAATACTGGCCTTTTATCCCCTGCAATACCCCTGCTATCTCCGGCGTTTTAATCAAGCAAAGTGATTTTATTTTTACGGGGTATTGCTCGATTGGGTAATTAATCGTCACGATGTTGGCTGTATCTAATAATTCTATTGCCGTCTCGCCAAAACGCTGGCTGATGGCATCGATTTCCGCCGCACATAAGGCGACTAAATTATCCCGTTGTGCCAATAAATCGATCGGCGTTGCTTGGCTTTTCAGCATTTGCTGCCAATTGGTTTTGTCGCTGACATGCTTGGCTATGGCGATTTCCAATAAACCAGAAATATACCGTGATGCCACTTTAAATATCGGCAAGGCTTGTACCGCACCTTGATCCATCCAGCGGGTTGGCACTTGGGTTTGTCTGGTAATGCCGACTTTTATGCCGCTGGAATTGGCTAGATAGACGATGTGCGGCTGAAAACAGAAAGCATCGCCCCAGTCTGGCTCTCGGCAAGTGCCTTCGTGGTAATGGCAGTTTTCTGGTTTCATGATGCAGCTGTCGCATTGCGCCAAGCTGATAAAGCAGGGATAGCAATAGCCTTGGTTGTAGGTTTTTTTTATCTGCCGTTGGCAATGTACACAGGTGATTTTTCCGGTGTGTTGTAGGCGGATGGCTTTGCCGATGTAGTCGTTTAGGAGGATTTTTTGCTCGCCTAATACCAAGTGGTAGCGCACTGGATCGGCTAATTCGGTGGTCATTTTTTCTAGCTGGCCTTGCATTCTGGTTCCTGTTCTTGGGTGGGGTTTGGCTAAAAACCTATCTTAAGCGCGTTAATGCTTGGTAAGATTGGCAACCGTCTAAAAGTAGTTAACGGGTGGTCTTGTAAACAATAATAAGGGGAGTGATATGTTATTTTTAGCGAAAGCTGCGGGTGTCGCCATTTTAGTGTGGTTTTATATAACGGCAAGAAATAACGCGGAACCGCCGATTAAATGGGCGGTTATTGGCTTAATAGGGTATTGGATTGCTTGGTGGGTAGGTAAGCTAACGGTGGTTTCAGCCTTGGCTGGTATGGTTGCCAAAAGTGCGACTGGGACGTTTTTGTTGTTGCAAGTGCCCGCTATTATCGCGGTAGCGGCGGCATTTTTAATCCGTAAAAAACTGTTGGCGGATGCTAAAAAAAGCACCGGGCAATAGTTTTTGGGCGTAAAAAAAGCGCGTTGCTTTGCGGCAACGCGCTTTTTTATTGGGCTAAAAAACGCTTAAATTATAATTTATCAGCGTTTTTATCTAAGTATTCGGCAACGCCAGCTGGGCTTGCATTCATGCCTGCATCGCCTTTGTTCCAGCCTGCTGGGCAAACTTCGCCATGTTCTTCGTGGAATTGTAAAGCATCAACCATACGCAATAATTCGTCCATGTTACGGCCTAATGGTAGGTCGTTAACTACTTGGTGACGTACTAAGCCAGTTTTGTCGATTAAGAATGTGCCACGGAAAGCAACTGGGAATTCTGCTTTTTCAACATCGTAAGCTTTACAGATGCTGTGTCCAATATCAGCCGCCATGGTGTAACGCACTGGGCCAATACCGCCTTGGTTGATTGGGGTGTTGCGCCATGCGTTGTGGGTGAAATGGGAGTCAATAGAAACGGCAACCACTTCTACACCACGGCTGGTGAATTCTGGCATACGGTGATCTAAGGCGATCAATTCGCTTGGGCAAACGAAGGTGAAGTCTAATGGGTAGAAAAATACTACGGCATATTTGCCGCTAGTGGCTTCAGAGAAGCTGAAAGAGTCAACAATTTGACCATCACCCAACACCGCAGGAACTGTAAAATCAGGGGCTTGTTTACCAACTAATACGCTCATTGACTGTCTCCAAAATTATTAAAAAACAAAGGATTATGTGGTTAAATCCACCGCTTTAAGGGTGAAATTGGCGGTATTCTACACTAATTCACTTGGTAATTGTCTAGCCTTGTGGTTTTTTTGCTTGCTTTTGATTGCTCTTTAGCGATAAATTGTTACAGCTACATGACAAAATGGTTAAAATTTAGAGACTCTTAGCAGGTTGTACCATTTGGCGACATACGTTTGCCGCTAAACACATCTGTATAATTCTTTGAGGGGAATTATCCTATGGTAAAAAATAGACATATCACCGAGCCAGATACGTTTGGCTATCAAGTCCGCATTGTTCGGCGCGGCAAAGAAAGCAGCCGTTACTTTTCACACAAATTATGGGGCAATAAAGGTAAGTCGTTACAAGCTGCAATTACTTGGCGCGACCAGATGTTAGTTGTCCTAAAAGGCAGTAAAAGCCGATTTTTAAAACCCCCAAAAAATAAAACAACAACCGGGGTTACAGGGGTATCCAGAACAATTAAATACGATCACCGTAAAGACAAAAGCTATCTTTGCTACACGGTTTTTTGGGTGAATAACGGCAAAGCCCGCAATAAAACCTTTCAAGTTGGCAATATCAATAAAATCACCGCAGACGATGAGTTACATGCGTTCCGCACCGCTAGGTTATTTAGAAGCTGTTATGAATATGCGATAGATAACGATCTGGACTTTTACGATGATCGTTTTGATGGCTGGAAAAAAACGCGATTGTATGAGGATTTTGATTTAATTCCGGTGCAAACCAACTGAGTGTAAATGGTAGGCGTGGTGGTTGCCACGCCTACATCCACAAACGGCTATTTGTTTTTGTTTAGCAAGTTTGCCGCGTAGTTATAGATAGGACGGCGTTTGGCGACTAACAAGTAGCTGAGCAAGCCTAAAACCAAACCAGTAATTAATTTACCGATAACAGAATCTTGTTGTCCGTTAGTGCTGTCATCGCCAACTTTAGGTTTTTCCGCGATGGTTTGCACTGCCACTTTGGCGGTTTTGAAATCGCCTTTCAAATCTGGCAAGCCTAAGCTATGCCAAGCATCGTAATCCTGCCAAATCGGGTAATTTTTTTGCCAAAAGCTCTTGGAAAAATACGGTGCAAGGCTCATGCCGTGAGAAGCGGGAATGCCTTTTTCATCGACAAAGCCTTTATAAACTACCAAGCTAATATCGCCGCCTTCGCCTAAGCCGTTAGTGGTAAAGGATTTTTCCACATGGTCGTGGAACATCCAAATACCTTGCCCAAAGCTGTGCAAGCCATCATCGACACCACTTAATTCCAAATCAACCCGTTGCGCTGGCGTTAAACCGTGGACATCACGGGTTATATAAGAGCCAGTACCGTTATCAACGCCGTCGTAATGGGTGATGGTGGGTTTGTGACCATGAATGTGCAAAGCCAAGGTTTCGGTATGTCCGTTTAACACCCGCAATTTCACTTTGCGGTCTTTTTCCATTTCAATCAGCGATTCGCGCAGTGTGTATGGGAACGAACGTCCGTTAAGCATGAAGTAATCATCACTGGCATCGGTGGTGTCATATTCCATGTTCATGTGTTTGGCGATCAAGCGTGGATCGTTAGCCGAACGCGCGACTACTTCGTGCAGTTCTTTATCCACGGATTGGTAATGCAAATCGTATTCGCGGTCATATTTTTCACTGACAGCAACCGACGGATGGCGTACTTGCCCAGCGCCGACGTTGAAAGTTTGTACCCAGTTATTTGGGCGGTTTTCTTCAACCACGAACATACCCTGCAAGCCCATAGGGATATGGGTGTGCGGCTGCACATGGCAGTGGTAATACATGGTGCCTGGTTGGCGTGGTTTGATGACGTAAGTTTTGACATCGCCAGGCATGGTGTCCATATTGCTGGTTTGGCCTACGCCGTCGTTGCCGTGTCCGCCGTGATCCATAAATGGATGGTCTACGCCGTGCAGATGGATGGAATGTGGCAAATAATGGGTGTTTTCTAAAACAATCCATACCACGTCGTCTTGCTCAACGCGGATAACTGGCGACGGTGCACGCAGTAATGGATTAGCGATTGGTTCATACAAGCTGCGGGTAGACATATCGCGGGTTTTTGGCGCGTATACCCAAAAAGTAGGCTGGATGCCTGGGGCTATATCAAAGGTGGTGATAGGTTCTTTGACATCTGGCGAGTGACCGTTGATTTCCACCACTTCCAGTTTAATGACAATTTTATCTGGGTCGCCGTCGCCGTCAGTGTCATCAGACAGGGTAATCGCGTCGGCTGCAAGCTGAGTTTCCATCAGCGTGGACATAGAAATGCCGTTGGTGCCTTTTACAAAGGCGGCAATATCGGCTGGGTTATCGGGTTCACAGAGTTTTGATTCTTGTATGGTGACACCGTCAATAACTTGCGCCTTACGCCATTCCGGCGGCGTAAAATCAGAGCAGACATCTTCAACTGGCCCGATATCCACTTTTGCGGTAGGCGGTAAGTCAGTGGTTGCCTGGCTCCATGAATGGGTAAGGAGCAATAACGCGCCCCCAGTGAAAGTAAGCAATTTTTTACGCATAGCAAGTCCTCAGAAAGACATACAATTAAACTTCATTCCCTTAAGATCATTAAGGCAATTTGCAAAGCAGGCTATTTTAACCGAATAGCACCGCCAAGTCTTTCCGTGCACTGAATAAAATCTGTGGGTAAGGTAGCGATGGCAACGCGGATTTATGGCAGATTTACAAGCGGCACTGAAGCTGGGCGACAATTGGCGATTAAAAAATAGCCAACTCTGTTGCCATTCCTATATACCCTTTAAATGGTAATTGCCTAGCAGATTGGCAAAAAAGCGGGCATCTGCAAGCTATTTCAATAATAGGTGGTTCACTGTATGCTATCCGGTTATTATCAAACGAGCCCATAAATCGATGTCTAACATTGCTACTTCGGTGTCTTGGAAAAATTATCTGACACTGTGTAAACCGAATGTCGTCTTAGAAATGCTATTCACGGCAGTGGTTGGCATGCTCTTGGCTGTTCCTGGTATGCCACCATTGGCGATAGTCATTTACAGCACCCTCGGCATCGCCTTGGCTGCATCATCAGCGGCGGCGATCAATCACTTTATCGACCGCAAGGCCGATGCCCAAATGACCCGCACCGAAAATCGCCCATTGCCCAAAGGCAACTTAAGCGCTGCCAATGTATTGGGTTTTGCCGTGATTTTGGGGATCAGCTCCATGCTGATTCTGGTGTTTTTGGTGAACGCATTAACGGCGGTTTTGACCTTTCTATCGCTATTTGGCTATGCCATTGTCTATACCTTATATTTAAAACGCGCTACCCCGCAGAATATCGTTATCGGCGGCGCATTTGGCGCAACCCCGCCATTATTGGGTTGGGCGGCAATGACCAACAGTATCGATCCTAATGCCCTGCTCTTGGTGCTGATAATTTTTGTCTGGACGCCCCCGCATTTCTGGGCGCTGGCAATAGCCCGCCGCGAAGAATACGCCAAAGTTAATATCCCCATGTTGCCCGTCACCCACGGTGTGGAATTCACCCGTTTGCAAATTCTGCTGTATACCGTTTTGCTGCTTATTGTCACCGTTTTGCCGTATCTCACAGGCATGAGCGGCTTGATTTACTTGGGCAGTGCATTACCGCTGGGCGTGTTTTTCATCTACTTAGCGGTTTTGATGATGCGTACCAAAACCAATAAAACCGCCATGCAAACCTTCGCGTATTCCATCGTCTATATCACCGCGCTGTTTGCGGTGCTGTTAATTGACCACTATTTCAAATTCACTTTATGACCTTCAGCCACCACGAACAAACGCCGCATCCTGAGCATCCGTTTGCGGAAACTATCCGCATTCTGGGTAAGGGCAAAAAAGGCTCTAGGCCGCTGACCCAAGAAGAAGCCTATCGCGCTATGCGGATGGTGATGAATGATGAAGTATTGCCCGTGCAACTCGGCGCGTTTTTGATGCTGATGCGGGTAAAAGAAGAAACCCCAGAAGAATTAGCGGGATTTGTACAAGCGGTACGGGAAAGCTTTGCCTTTGCTACTGATTGCCCAGTAGATTTGGATTGGTCGTCCTATGCCGGAAAGCGTCGGCATTTGCCGTGGTTTTTGTTATCCGCATTGCTGTTGGCGGAAAATGGCATCACCGTATTTATGCACGGTGCCGCAGGCCACACAGGCGGACGTTTATACACCGAAGACGCTTTGCAAGCCTTGGGGCTTAAACCAGCTGAATCCATCGCACAGGCCAAGGAACAACTGGCGGCGCAGCATTTTAGTTATTTGTCTTTAGAACAATTTTGTCCAAAACTGAATGACATTATTGAATTGCGGCCCATTATGGGATTGCGCTCCCCCGTACATACTTTGGTGCGCTTGCTAAACCCGTTCAATGCCGATTACAGCATTCAAGGTATTTTTCATCCGGGCTATCGGCCTGTGCATCAGCAAGCAGCGGCATTACTGATGCAGCCGCATATGGCGGTTTTAAAAGGTGAAGGCGGGGAAACCGAACGTAATCCTGATGTCGATTGTTTAGTGCAAAGTGTGCATAACGGCGAATTGATCGATGAAAATTGGCCTGCGTTATTTAGCCGCCGTCATGTCAAATCAGAAACCCTTGCTCCTGAACAATTAGCGCAGCTATGGTCAGGCGCATTGGCGGATGAATTCGCCACCGCTTCAGTCATCGGCACTGCTGCCATCGCCTTAAAATTATTGGGCAAGGCAGAAACGCAAATACAAGCGGAAGCGTTGGCGACAGCATACTGGGCGAAACGTAACCATCAAAAATTTCCTGCTTAACAGCTGACGTAGGTCGGGTTGCGCTTTTTGCGACCCAACGGGATTGGCGCAGATGTTGGGTTGCGGAAAGCATGCAACCCAACCTACATAACTCATTGATTCCGTTCGTGCTGAGCTTGTCGAAGCATGATCGGAATCAATTAGTTCAGCAATTTCTCAACAGAACAACTCCTCAAACGAATACCCATTATTACGCAACTCCTGTTTTAGCCGTTTTAGGGCATCAATTTGGATTTGCCGGATACGTTCGCGGGTCAGGCTCATTGCTGCGGCGATTTGTTCAAGCGTCCCTTCAGGATAACCGCAAAGTCCATAGCGTCGGCAAATCACTTCCTGTTGTTTATTAGGTAGCTGTAACACCCAATAAGTAAGGTCTTTCTTGACGTTGTCTTGTTGCAATTGCTCAACTTGACAGGGTTGTTCAGCCGAATCCAAATAGTCCACCAAAGGCTTATCTGAGCTATCGGTTTTCGGAATGTCTATCGAGGTAACCCGCTCATTTAACTTCAGTATTTTTTCAACCTTATGTACGGGCTTGCCCACATACGCGGCAATTTCTTCCATGCTCGGCTCATAACCTAAGTTAATGCCTAATTGCCGTTGCGCCTTTAGATAAATATTCATTTCTTTAATGACATGCACTGGCAAACGGATAGTGCGGGTTTGCGTCATTAACGCCCGTTCAATCGATTGTCTAATCCACCAAGTTGCATAGGTAGAAAACCGAAAGCCCCTTTCAGGATCAAATTTTTCAACGGCACGCATCAAGCCCATATTGCCTTCGTTGATTAAATCCAACAACGGCAAACCACGGTTGAGGTAACGGCGGGAGATTTTTACCACCAAGCGCAAGTTGCTTTCAATCATCGTCTTACGGGCGCTTTCATCGCCTTTTAAAGCCAATGCCCCGTAAAATTTTTCTTGCTCAGCGGTCAGTAAGGTCGAATTTTTCAGCTGGGTAAGATAGACGTTAGTTGCGTCCAAATCCCCCCTATAATCGGCTTTCAATTCATTGGAAATGATTTTATCGGTAAGTGCTGTGCTGAAATCATCTGCATTACTTTCATCATCAAACAGAAACGTTTCATTTTCGAACAATTCCGCCACAACATCAGTGGCTTCGCTTAACTCTTCATTCATAATTTGCCTAGCGTTTAATCAATTAAACAGTCGCGTCCTAATTTTTCGGCAAGAGCTCCAATGGGTTTATCGGATTGCCGTTTTTTCGTATTTCAAAATGTAACGGTTTTTGTTGTTTGCCCGTCATGCCAATTTCGGCAATCACTTGGCCTTTGCTGACTTGTTGGCCTTCTTTTACCGAGGAGCGGTTGTTATTGGCATAAGCGGTTAAATAATCATTATCATGTTTAATGATGATTAAGTTTCTTAAGCCAACCAAGCCTTGGCCTTGGTAAACCACTTTGCCCGCTTCAGCGGCGCTAACGGTTTGTTTGCTTTCTTTAACGGTAATGTCTATGCCTTTGTTTTCTGAACTAGAAAAGTCTTTGGCAATAACGCCTTTCATAGGCCAACCGAAGTTCAACTGTAGCATTTTTTTATTTTCGGCTGAAATGGCAGGTATTTTTTTGCGGATATCCGACATTTTTTCTGGTGGACTGGTGATTATGGCTTTGGTTTTGCTGTCAGCCACGGTTACTGATTTTATTTCGTGACCAAATCGGTCTACTAAAACCACCGATTGCAAACTTTCTTTCTCGGCGGTTGATGGCTTGGCAAGGCGAGGCGGGATTGTTGGTTTTACCGCTGGCGGCAGTTTTTTGGCGGCGATAGTTTTGGTCGCGGATGGTGTAGGCGCAGCGGTGGCTAGTGGTGTTGCGGTTTTGGGTTTGGCGACGGCTACTGGGATAGCTTTTGATACTGTCGATTTATCACGCGTTGCCACTTTAACAGGCGCTTGTCCTGATGGTTTTAATACAGGTTTAACCGGAGCGGCTGGAATTGGCGCAGGTGTCGAGGTGCCTATGGTTGATAACGGCTGCACGGCACTGGGTTTAAACTCAGGTAGCGGGGTAATTTTTATGGCTGTGGGCGCTTCTGGTACCGCCACTTTAACGGGCATTTCCGTTTTTAATGGCACTTGTGCAACAGGGCTTGGCAAACTAGCGGGTGATTTTTCTGGGCTTTTAAGCAAAGGCAGTGGTTTGGCGATAGCTTGGTTTGCGCTCGCTTGCGTGGGGAATAACAGCAAGCGTTGCCCTGCATGAATATGGTATGGCGGTGTTAAATGATTCCAAACCACCACTTGTTGAAAGCTTGCACCGTGCTTATTGGCGATGGAATTTAAGCTATCGCCAACTTTTATCACATAAGGAAAGGCTTTTTTGGTAGGTGCGGGCAACGCTGGCGTAGATACGGAAACAGGTTTAGGTGTCGCCGTGGCGATGGCTGGCGTTGCGGCTAGCTGGTTTTCCGCTAACAACAACGGCGTGCTTACCGAAGTCGCGCCCGCCAAACTAGGGGCTAATAGCAGCATAAGGTAAAAAATCGGGTACATGCGCGTCACCTGTTCAGTAAGGTTTTTTTAGCCAAATTAATCTTAGTTGCCAAATAATCGGAACCGCCCCTATCAGGATGGTTTTTCTGCATTAATCGGCGGTGGGCAGCGATAATTGCCTCTTCGGTAGCGCCCGCGTCTAAGCCTAAGATTTGATAAGCTTCTTCCGCCGACATCTTGCCGCTAGCGTGTGCATTCTGGGGTTTTTGTTTGTCGGTGTTAAACCGCTTCCACAACTGCGCCAAGTGCGGCGCATAATTCACCAGTACGGGGAGTATTCTGAGCAAATAAGCAAAGCCAATACCGATAGCTGCCAGTAGCCAATTTAAGCGGCCTGTGGCGGTTAAGTACAAAACCACCAGTAAGCCCAAAACCGCCGCCAAACTTTTTAGATAATTTGCCAGCCGTTTGCGGAAAAGCGTCAAGCGGCCTTGCGACAGTAGCAATACCGTAACGGTCAAGGCCAATAAAATAAGCAGCTGTAACAAGTGTGACTCCTGAAATCGCCTGCTCGCAGGCATCCCAATAATACCTTAGAATAGCAGAACGCACGACCACCGCCGTATAACGTGTTTTAAAAGTGTCGCGAGCGGTTCGAGTGCGACGACTGCATGGATGCAGGAGGTAGAGCAACGCAGGAGCAGTTGCCGAGGCGCACGGAGCGCAGAAACCGGAGTGTACTGGACGTACATGAGGATTTCGAGCACCGCGCAACGCGGCAATCGAACCGCGTAGCAGCTTTTAAAACATGTTATGAGAATTGCTTACTATGCTTCATGCCACAATCCCCCTACTTGGCTTTGCCGCTTTTAGTGGCGTCGGCAAAACCACCTTGCTTACCCAGCTTATCCCGTTATTAAAACAACACGGCCTGCGCGTTGGTTTAATCAAACATGGACATCATGATTTTGAAATAGATTATCCAGGAAAAGACAGCCACCGATTGCGGATGGCAGGCGCATCGCCAGTGATGATTGTCTCCAGCAAACGCCGCGCGATCATCACCGAAATAACACCTGAGCAACAGCCCAGTTTAGATGAGCAATTACGCCATTTTGACCAAAGTCAGTTGGATTTGTTACTGGTGGAAGGCTTTAAATCTGAAGCCTTCCCTAAAATTGAATTGCACCGCCCAGCACTTGGGCAACCGTTATTGTATCCCGATGATAGCCACATCATTGCCATCGCCAGCGATTGCCCTTTGCAAATCCCCAAGCATCTGCCGTTACTGGATTTAAACCAAGCCGACAGCATCGCCGACTTTATACTCAAACAATTTTTAGGACGACATTAATGGATCCCTGTAGCTTAGAGCGCAAACCCTTGCTGAAGGTTGCCGAAGCCATGGCGCGCATCCTCGCCGCCATAAAGCCCCTACAGGAAACCGAAACGCTCGCCCTAGGCCAATCCTTAGGCCGGGTTTTGGCACAGCCCGTGTACGCAGCAATACCGCTGCCTTATGAGCGCAACGCCGCTATGGACGGCTACGCGCTAAACAGCCAAGCCATACAAGCCCAGCCATTTGGCCTCACTTTGGCGGGGACATCATGGGCGGGCAAACCTTATCAAGGCACTGCTGGCGTACAAAACTGTGTACGCATATTTACAGGCGCAGTCGTACCCGCATTTGCCGACACCGTAGTTATTCAAGAACGGGTAACGGTTGAAGGCGACCAAATCCATTTCCCCGGTGGTTTGCTTGCTGGAGAAAATATTCGCACCGCAGGCGAAGACGTGCAAGTAGGACAGTTATTGTGTTCTGCGGGTAAAAAACTCAGCGCCACCGATTTGGGTTTTTTAGCGGCGGCAGGCGTTATCAACGTTACCGTCAAAAGACTGCCGAAGATTGTGTTTTTTGCCACAGGCGATGAGTTGCTAAGCTTAGGCGAGACCATCACCAGCGGCAAAATTTACGACAGCAACAGCTATTTGCTCGCCGCATTATTAACGGAACAAGGCTACCAAGCTGATAACGGCGGCATACTTGCCGATGATGCGGATGCGTTGATGGACACGCTCACCGCCGCCGCTAACAACTACGATGTCATCATCACCACAGGCGGCGCATCCGTAGGCGATGCCGACCACATCCAAACCGTGCTAAGCCGTTGCGGGCAGGTGGATTTCTGGAAAATTGCCATCAAACCCGGCAAACCCTTAGCTTTCGGCAACATAGGTGCATGCCATTTCTTTGGTTTGCCCGGCAACCCCGCCGCCGTGCAAATAACCTTTCAGCAATTGCTCGCACCCGCCTTAGTGCAATTGTCTGGCGCAGACGTTCGCCAGCCCTTACGCATCAAAGCGACTTGCACCACGGCATTAAAAAAACAACTAGGGCGGTTAGAATTTCAGCGTGGCGTGCTTAGTCAAGACAGTGACGGCAATTTTTCCGTTAGCGCATCCAGCAAACAAGGCTCACACATCTTAAGCACTTTATCGACAGCCAATTGCGCCATTATCCTCGCGGCGGATTGCTCCGGTGTGGCTATAGGGGAAGTGGTGATGGTTGAGCCTTATGCGGCTTGGCTTTAATGATGTCGGAGTCAAAAACAGGTTTTGGACGTGCGCTGGAACGACTTTCAAGCTATTCAGGCTGTTTTTGATGGGCGGTGATTCAACGAGTGAACCACCGCTTTAGAAGAGTATTTAAGCTATTTTGATAAGCTTAAAGCGAGTGATGGCATTATTTTATTTTTGGATCAGGCCTGTTAAGGCAATTGCTGTCGCCAGACCAACGGGTAAGCTGATCGACGGCAATAGGGTCACTCCACATACGGTTAAAAGTCACTAGCGAATTAGGCATGCTGTGATTACGTTGAACCGTAGCATAACCGCCGCAAAGAACCTGTTTGAAAGCATCATCGCTATTGGGTGAGCCTGTCTTTAGCCAATTGGCAACGTCTTCTGGATTATCGGTAATACGCTGGGAATCCATCGCAACATGACAGCTACGGCAATACGGGGCTTCAACCTTCTTATAAAAATAACTAACATTAATGCCAGGAAGCTTACCAATGGCGGCTTGCCAATCTTTAGGCAAATAATTTTGGTCTACGGTGGTGACGGTATCGTTGTGATACCAGCCGTTAATCAAGTCCGTTGCAATTGGCGTAAGGTTGGTGGTTTTGGCAATTTTGTTGAGATTATAAATAGCCTTTTGTTGTTGTGCCTTGGTGAAGCCATTAGCGGTTGAGAAGGCAAAATTACCGACATCATAAGGGAGAAAGTGCGCACCCACATCGGCTGAGGCTTTATTCATAGGGAATTGACCATCGTATTTGCTGCCGCCATGACATGCGATACACGTACCAGGTATATGTTTTTCACCTCGACCATCGAGATTGACCGACATCAACAATTTACCGTTAGGGGCAAAGGTCAAAAAGCGTACATAAGGCTTGCCGTTTGCCAGTTCATAACCATAATCCATGGCAACACAAGCCACTAAATTACGTCCATGGATGGCGTTATCAATAGCGACATCAACATCCGCTTGTGAATCTGTTGCTGGCCCTAAATGATTGCAGACATAAGCGGCTGTGCGATTAACACCATTGATAACATAAGTAATGGCATGGTGGTTTCGCGTCAGGTTAAGATCGATTTTATTGATGTAAGTGGCGGTGTATTCAATAGCGTTTTGTCCGCTAAAAACACCAGTATTTTTATAAATGCCTAGGCCAGTTTTGGCTTTCCAGTCTTCAAACGTCACCGCGCCAGTAGCTGTGCCAGCAGCATTACAAGTCTTTACTGCACCGATAGTCCGATAATATTCACAAGCCGATTGCGGATTGTCTAGCCCTTTAAATGCCAGAAAATGGTCGCTGCGGGGAAAATTGCTAGAAATCTCGCCGGAATCTGGCGGTAAAAATTTTGCTTTGGCAACGCTAGTTGCGTCCAATACTTGCCCACCAATACTTGCGGTAATGTTGGCAACGGTAGGTGCAGCAGTGGTGTTAAAAATAGCAGTGTTGGCGACATTGGTTAAAGTGTTGATTGCCACCGTTTTTTGAAAGTTGTTTTCGCATTTTACTTGGACATACTGGGCGGATGCGTTCCAAGGCAAGGCGTAATCACCAAAATGATTGACCCGGACAGAGCTACCTAATGCAAGTTTATTGCTATCGAGCAGTACAGCCGTCGCGGTGGTTTGTACGCGTTGGAATTTATTATCAGTGCCGCATATATTGCCGTCTTTAAGCGCGACTGAGCCCGCTATGTAAATCAACGCCTCCTCAGGGGATTGATTACCGATAGCATTGACGTGGGTGTGGGGGTGTCCATAGGGGAAATTGCCATCCAGGCAGCAAATAGGATGACCACTGTTCCAAACAGATAAGCGACCAGATAAATTGGAAGTCGCTTGAAACACGCTATTTGACAAGTCGTCGGTGTAGTCGACGGTAACATCCGGTAAGTAAACGGCGCGTTTGAATGTGGCGGTACCATTCTGATAACGGCCTTCTCCGGCGTTAAAAGAGTTGGCAAAATTTGGCCCGGCAGCAACCACAAATTCCGTTTCACTATACTGAATTTCATTGGTGTTGCTAATGGGTGGGAAAAAATCTTTCAGCGGGCTGACATCGGCGCTAATGCCCAAGTCATCGGTAATAACCGCGATTCTTCTTTCGGTATAGCCGCCCAAACGATTTGATACCAAGACATTGGCGAAATGCACACCAGGGCCTTTGGGCAGTGTCCATGTGGTTACCGGAGCATCGACATTGCTGATACTGCCTTCGCTGACCCGCCACACATAATGTAGTTTTCGCGCCGGGTTAACCGGATCAACCGCAACCACTTGTACGCTCACTTGCTGTGCTGCTTGTACAGCAATAGCTTGGCCTGAGATGCACAGTGATGTGGCAATTAGTATCGCCAGCCAACCGTATGCGGCAATATTAGGCATTTTGGTGTGCCGTTTTTCTTTGCCACCAGCAGCCATGATTGGCCTTAAATCCCTCTGTAAAAAATTGTACCTATTCATAACCGTATCCCCTCATCGATTAAAAAATTACCCTACGCTGACGGCACATGGAACTTCGAACCGGAGTCGGGAGAAGTTAGTGCCGTTAGTCCCAGGTAGCCCTCATCGCAACCGGCGTTTTTTCGAGCATGCTTTTCGCGAAGAATAAAATGCAACCGGGCGATGCTGAGGGCGT
>CAIYRS010000112.1 GCA_903928685.1 uncultured Methylococcaceae bacterium | reverse complement strand
TTGCCGGGTAAAAAATCTTTTATACGTTCCCATTGGTCATCCCTTAAAACAGTTCGATCCATGATTTTTCCAAGGCAAATGGATATTAGAACACATCAATAGGGCTTATTTGTTTAGAATTGGTTGAGAACGCTCCCTAAGTAACAACAATGCAGCAAAAATCGTGGGCATAAAAAAAGCCTAATCCTGATGGAATAGGCTTTTTACCATAGCTGAATGCAGAAATCCGTTTATTTACTGGCCTGCAAAGCTTGCAAGCGTTCTGCGACTTTTTGCGCGTCTAAAGCCGGATCAACATCATCATCTATCTGCCTTATCACCATATCGGGATCGATGATAAACGTCCAACGTTTGGCGATTTTTAACACGGGCATTTTTACGCCATAAGCCTCGGTGACTTTAGCATCGGGATCAGCCAACAGCGAAAATGACAGGTGATATTTTTGGTGGAATTTCAGCAAATCACTGACTTTATCGGTGCTGATGCCATAAACCTCGGCATTTTGTTTGCGGATTATGTCGATAGCATCGCGGAAGGCACAGGCTTGGGCGGTACAGCCTGGGGTGTCGGCTTTGGGGTAGAAATACAACACTGTCCAGCCTTGGTGTTCGCGTGCCGCCAAGCTAATCTGCGAGCCATCGTGGGCTTGCAATTGGAATTGCGGTGCGGCTTGACCTACGCTTAAAGTTTGGGCATTAACACCGCCAACAAACGGTAATATCGACAAAAACAACGCTAATTTTTTAATCGGGGATTTTTTTCCAGACATGGAAAACCTCTGATAGCAACAGTAAAAATGGTGGTGGGGTAAATCGGGTGGTTGGGGTACAAATCTAGTATCGGCCAATATTGAAATGTCCTGTACATAATTTGAGCAGTGTAGCCTTTCTCCGTTCGTCCTGAGCCTGTCGAAGGATGAATGGAGAAAGGCTACACGCTGGCAACGTAAAACCGCCCATCCTTCGACAAGCTCAGGACGAACGGTTTTACGTTTACCCATCAAAACTAAACTGACTGAATACTTGTTTAGTCCTACATTCAACCAGAATTACAGATTTAAACCACTACTTAAGAAATACGAAACCCTATAATCTCGCCAATAATTCCGCTTTTTTATTGGCGAATTCATTGTCAGTCAATATACCTTTGTCTTTTAGATTGGCTAATTTTTCGATGGCGGCAAAAATGTCTTCTTCTTGAATGCTGGTTGGTGCATTAAAGTTGCTGGATTCCACAAAGCTAGGCGTTGCGGCTTGCGGTGCGGCTACGGGCTGGTTGTCTATGGAGATAATTGGCAAGTTATTGACATCAACCAAACCAAATTGGCTGCTCAAAGTAATCGAGCCGCTGCCGGATTGTTGCTGCGAGAAGCCGCCGATTTGATGGTTTAAGGTATCGTACAAAGTCACATGCCCATTCGCTTGGATCGCCAAGCGGTTGATGCTGGCGAAATACGCGTACTTCATATTATTTTGCGAGCCCGTGCTATTGGGAAATTGCAAACCTTCAGGCCACCAATTATTGGCTGGCGAGGCGACAAACAAGCTGTTGCCATTGTTGCTTGACGGATTTTGTTGCTGGGAAGCGCCATTGGCATAATTGCTTTGTTGTTGGTTGCCTTGGTTTTGCGATTGGAAACTGCCTGTTTGGATTAATCCCGGTTGGTTGGCGACTAAATTGGCGAGTTCTTGGCATAAATTGCCGACGGTATTTTTTAGGCCATTGTTGAACATATCGCCCAGCATAATCATGCCGCCGCGCATCCATTGACCTGAGCCACCAAATTCAGGATGGCTAAATTGCGCCATTGAGCCGTTGCCATTAATCACTGACTGCAACATGCTGAATACAGCATCCGGGCTGAAATTATATCGTTGGGCGATGGCATTGATAATCTGCTGCCCTTGTGGGGTAAGTTGGTTCATTTGATTTGTCCGCAAAAGGTAAGAAAGTCGCTCAAATACAGCCTAGACAAGCAAACTCTCACGGCAACTGCATTTAAACGTATATAACTTATTCATTTTCAAGGTTTTAAGCCGATTTGTATAGGTTTATTGTCTGCAGGCTTTATTCATTGCTTATTCATTTGAATGCCTGCATAGTTATCGGCATTATTTAGCGCTTAAATTAAGCCTTTTGCTATCCCTTTGCTTTTAGGACAACTGCATGAAATCCCTGCTTTCTTTCACCTTTTTAGGATTACTTTTGGCTAACGGCGCAGCCAGCGCACAAAGCTTTACCTTGCCGTTGCAATTGGATTATTCGTTGATAAAAAAATTATTAGTCAGCCAGCTTTATACGGGCAATGAACAATCGGTAAAAGTTTGGCACGACAAACATGATTGCAGCCATTTAACGCTTTCTAACCCACAAATTGGCGGTCAAGATGGGCAACTTAGAATGCAAAACCATGTTGCCGCGCAATTCAGCACCGAATTTGGCGGGCAATGTGTCACGGTATTGAAATGGATTGGCGAATTGGAAACTTTTCAACAGCCAACCTTAAGCGCCGACGGCAGCGTATTAAATTTACCCGTAACCAAAGTGACGGCTTACGACCAACAAGGCAGGCCATTGGAAATCGCCAAACTCCAAGACTTGTTAAGAAAAGTGGCTGAACCCAAATTAGCGGCCTTGGCTATCGATTTAAAAAAATCGCAGGCCGATATTGAACACACCTTAGGCCAGTATGTATCCCCTGCTTATGCGGCAGATATAAAGCCCACTGTGGAAAGCTTAAAGTTTGCCAGCGCAACCGCCAACGACCATAACATCGCCGTCAGTTTTAGTTTTGATGCGCCGACTAAAGTCAGCCTTCCCAACAAAGCAGCGGCGTTAACCGCCAGTGAAGAAAAACAATCCCAGCAGTTATGGCAACAATGGCATGGTTTCTTAACAAAAACCATGGAACAAGCCAGTAAAGATAGCGATTCTAAAGAACTGCGGAGCAGCTTAAAAACCATTCTGGCTTCCTCTGAACGCGCCTTCCATGCTGGCTTAAAAGACCACGATGCCAATGGCGAAGACCCGGTGCGGGTTTTCTTTACGGAAACGTGGGATAACTTGTCTCCAGTATTACGTACTTTGGCGAAACAATTACCGGAAGCCCAAGCCTTGCAATATTTAACGTTTATTGCCGCCACCGATGTGATGTATGAGCTGGATGCGATTGGCTCGCCATTTGGGTTATCGATTTCTTCTGATGGCTTACGCAACTTGGTGCGGATTTTAATTGCCGGAAAACAACAAACTAACGAAAAAAGCCACTAACCCATTCGACCTTTTCATTTATGCCGAGGTAATTATGAACAGACTCGTGTTTTTTATCTTAACCGTCATCACTTGGCCTAATCAGGCGGAAGTCTTTAAATGCCAATTGCCAGAAGGTACGGTTTATCAATCTACGCCTTGCAACCAAGGCGCTGTCGACCAAAAGGTATTGGCGATAGAAAAACAGACGCCCGAACAGCAAGCAGAAGCCCAGCAACGCCTGCAAGCGTGGGAAAAAGATTTCGCCGCCCGCGAAGCGGAAGAAAGGAAAGCCGAACAAGCTCGGCAAGAGCAATTACTGAAACAAGCAGAAGTCGATGCCTTACAGCGTAACGCTAGGGCGCAGGAAGAATTGGCGCATAGGGCTAGGCAACCGATCATTGTTAACCAGCCAATTCATCGCGGCTATGGCTACCCTTATCGGCAATTTGTGCCTGTTTATCCCAACGGTGGCGATGACCATCCACACAGACATGAGCGCCAACACCAAGAAACACCTGCACCTCGGCAACCGAACAATTTATCAACCGTTGGTATTGGGCATTAATTGTTAAACGTGGCATGCCCTTGGGTACAATAGCGCATTGTTATTTTGCCCGATTAAAGCCTTTGTTTATCAGAATCACCTTATTATCGCTGGCCTTCGCTTTTGCCCTATTGGTTGCCGCCAAACTGCTGTTTTGGTTGCGCTTAAGTTATCTCGCTGAAGCCATCACATGGCTAGGGCTGATGCTGTTGTTTTTGGCATCGGTGGTATTTATCATCATCGCCGCCTTCGCCTTAATCCGCTCGCTGTGGCAAGCCCTTCGCGGCTATTTTTCCGCGCCACAGCGGCATTATCGCCACCTGCTATTTTTGCAATTAAGGCAAAACCAACTACAGCAATTGCTAGGCTTTAAAACCCAGCAATTACGTTACTTCCATAACGTCGCCAAAAATCGGCTGCTCGCCAAAGATAACCGCAAGCAACTAAAACGCTTATCAAAAGCAATCGACAAGGATTTGCAACGCCTTAAAAACCAGCTACCGAAATCGACTTTTAAGGATTTAAAACAACAAAACAAAGCTTATTACCGTAGTCTCAATAGCGATGCCCTGCTAAAGTTACAACAACACATCATCTTGCTCGGCAACCCTCAGAAATGATAAAGAACCCGATAAACCGATTACTAGCGCTGTTTTATGCCATTAAAGATGCCAATTTACACTGGCAATCGGCAAATCAGGCACAAATTGACCAGCTCAAACATGCCCGCATTATTGAAGAACAAGCCTTAGCCGCACAATTGGCAAAAAAAAGTGCCGAACTGGCGCATGAATTAACCTTGTTACAAACCAAGCACGATGCCGAATTGGTGATGTATAAAACCCGTTGCGAACAAGATATAAAAGATTACAAACAGTATTTAAAATCCTTAGAGCAACTAAAAATATCCATACAACGCAGCTATACGCAATTGCCGGAAGCTATGGCGTTCACCATCCATCACCATGCCAAGCAATTATTGAACGCGATGTGGGAAAGCGAGGATTTTGAAGAAAAAATGCGCTTAGAAATGCGCCTGATCCATTTTATGACTGCGGTGCATGAAGATGCCCGCGATTTTTTAGAAAATACCCAAAGCAAACCGTTACCCGAAAAAACCTTCGCCTTAATCGAGCAGCAATAGGCGGAAATTTCTCCACAACTTAACAGGGACTAATCATGAAAAACCCCATGCTGTCATTCCCATTAATCCATCGCCTTGCCGTTTTCTTTGTGTGGTTAGCGGCTTTAACATGTTCATCTGTGAGTTTTGCCCATCGCGGTCCGGCTGATGAGGTCGATGCTTGTAATATTTTGGTCGGTCATGAGCGGGTGCACTTCACCGCTTACACGCCAGAACACAGCCATAACAAAGGCTATTGCGAAGCTATCCCCACCGTAGAAGAAACTAATTTGGTTTTCGATTATGAAGGCAAAAGCCTGCGTAACTTAACGGTTGAATTTGAAGTCACTAAAGAACCCGAAGGCACACGGGTGTTTTATAAAGAACCCACAAAAATCAAATCCGGCACGGTAACAGGCGACGTGGATTTTAGGGATTACGGTGCTGGCGAGTATTTGGCGCATGTGACGATTGTCGACGAAGGCGAGCGTTTAGACAGCCATATTCCGTTTTCGGTGGGTGTTGAAGAGGCGCATAAAGTCAAATTTCCAACCAAAACGCTGCTGGTTTTAGGTATCACTGCGGTGATTGTTTATGTATTGAAACGGGCGGCGCGTAGTCCGTTAACTACGGCTTAATGTGATTGCCAAATTTTGGGCTGGAGTACAAAAGCTGTTTTGTACTCCCACAAATATCGGGAGAACTGCGCTTCGAATACATCTTTTTTCATTTGCATGCACATGGGATATCTAATGAGTGGTGAGTTCATTGAAATCATGCTTGGTGTTGTTGCGTTTCTCACTTCGATTTTCGTCATAAGCTTTCAACTCATAAAGGGTTCGCCAGCAAAAGCCAAACACTCAGATGATGAAAATTGTAACCATGTACTTTCACCGTGGTATTTAGCCTGCTTAAAGTCGGCCGTCGTTTTCGGAGTAACAATCCCTATTGCCTATCCGCTGTTAGGTATGTGTATCAGCAGGGGGCGACTAGAAATATTCACTCTTGTTTTAGGTTTTATAGTTGCAGTACCAATCGGAGTCACTTATGGATTTCTCAACTTCTTTATTATCCGCCGAGTTACTCTTGGAATAATTGGACGATTTGCTTTAGGATTCTTATCAGGGCAATTGATTATTGGGACTCCATTTCTTAGTCTCAATACCTTAGAATTAGTGTTAACCGCTCCTATTTTCGGTCTCATCGGCTTGGTCGTTGGAGGCATACCATCAGGGCTATGTGCAACTTTATTAACCAAAAGATTGCAAAAATGGATTTTTTCAGCCAAATAAACAAGAAAAATGGAAGCAATTAGATTTGCCTTTGCTTTCGCCGACCATAGTAAAATTTTCTTGTGTAAAGTATCCATTTGCAGCACTGATATTTTTCCCCAGAATTTAAAAGGTTATAAACCCAATCCAGCTCTCTATTGTCTACAACCGAAATCTCGTAACCTATTGATAATTTATTTTATTTATACGCGTTTGCTACGCCTTTCTATTAAACACTCGAAGTTCAGCGCATAATCACTGATAATGCCAAGCTTTTTGTAGCCCAATGAGTTATCGCATTCTCCATGAAGTTGGAAAAAATCAAACTGGCTGGATTCAAATCCTTTGTTGACCCTACCACCATCCCCATCACAGGCAATTTAACCGCTATCGTCGGCCCAAACGGTTGCGGCAAATCCAATATTATCGACGCAGTCCGCTGGGTGATGGGCGAAAGCTCCGCCAAACATTTGCGTGGCGGCAGTATGGCGGATGTCATTTTCAACGGCTCTTCAGGCCGCAAACCTGTCAGCACCGCTAGCGTCGAACTAGTTTTCAATAATACCGAAAGCAAACTCGGTGGCGAATACGCCCAGTACGACACTATCGCCATCAAACGCCAAGTCAGCCGCGACGGACAATCGTTGTTTATGCTCAACGGCTCGCGCTGCCGCCGTAAAGACATCACTGACTTGTTCTTAGGCACGGGTTTAGGTTCGCGCAGTTACGCCATTATTGAGCAAGGCACTATCTCCCGCATGGTAGAAGCCAAACCCGAAGATTTGCGTATCCATATTGAAGAAGCCGCAGGTATCTCCAAATACAAAGAGCGCAGACAAGAAACCGAAACTCGTATGAGGCACACCCGCGAGAATCTGGAACGCCTGGATGACTTGCGCGAAGAAGTGGAAAAACAACTTAAACACCTAAAAAACCAGTCGGAAAAAGCCGAAAAATATACCGAACTAAAAAAACAAGAACGCCAAAGCAAATTGGAATTGCTGGCGATGCGTTGGCGCAGTTACCAGCAAGTCGCCGAGCAGCTGGAACAACGGATGCACAGCACTGCCACCGAGCATAACCGCTTGTTTGTACAAGTGCGGGAATTGGACAGCCAAATTGCTGAGCAACGCGCAACTTACAAAAGCCAACAGCAGCAAACCAACGCCAGCCAAGGCGATTACTATGGTTTAGTTGCGGACGTTAGCCGCTTAGAACAAGCCATCAAACACAACCAACAAAGCCAAGAACAAACCTTACAAGAGCTGCAACGCACCCGCAGTCAAGCGATTGAACTAAATGATGAGCTGGTAGCGGACATGGAAATCTTAGAAGACATCCGCCAACAATTGCACGATAACCACAGCCAGCAACAGCTCGCTGAACAACAATACCAAGAACTCCAAGACCGCCAACTACAAAGCCAGCAACAGCAGCAAGATTGGCAACAACAATGGGATGGCTACCGAACCGAAAGCGCCCGTTACAAAGAACAAGCCGAAGTACAACGGGTAAAATCCACCCAGTTAGAAAACCAGAATCGGCAATTACAAAACCGGGCGGAAAAACTCGACAACGAACGCGGCGGCCTAAGCGACAACGATTTGCCAGAACAATTGGCGGAACTGCAAGAAGCCATCCAACAATTAGCCGAGCAACGCGAACAACTACACACCGAGCTAGACCACCAACATCAAACCATTGGTGAACAACGCCAGCAGCTTAAACACTGCCACGAACAGCTGCATAGCCGCCGCTCCGAATTAGCCAACGTGAAAGGCAAAATCGCTTCACTGGAATTGCTGCAACAACACGCGCTGGGCAAAGACAACCAAACTTTAACGAACTGGTTGGCTGAGGCAAGTATCGAAAAGCAACCGCGCTTGGCGGAGTTTTTAGATGTGGCAAGTGGCTGGGAAACCGCTGTGGAAACGGTATTGGGCAGTTATTTAGAGGCGATTTGTGTCGAGCAATTCGCCAATCTGATCGGCAATTTGGATCAGCTGGCGGATGAATCGCTGATCTTACTGGCGACTTCGCAGGTCAGCGCGAATAGCGCAGCACCCACCAAGTTACCGCAATTATTAGATAAGCTCACCGCACCTTGGCCTTTAGCATCGCTGCTGTCTGGCATTTATTGCGCCGACAACAGCCATGTAGCCTACCAGCTATCGGCACAACTCCAAGCCCATGAATCGGTAATCACCCCCGACGGCAGTTGGTTTGGCGCAGGCTGGCTAAAAATCAGCCGCAGTAAAGACAGTAAAACCGGCATGTTGCAGCGGGAAAAAGACTTACGCGAATTAAAACAACGGCAAACCACATTGCACGATGAATGCGATGCCTTGGAAGACCAACAAGAACAGATCGAAAGCCAGTTAAAAGCCGCCGAAAGCAGCCGGGAAAACCAGCAGCGCCAGCATAATCAGCTAGGCACGGAATTGTCGTCACTGAATGCCAAATTGAGCGCACAATCGGCCAGGCATGAACAACAAAATCGCCGTTTATGCCAGCTTGACCGCGAGCTGGAAGAAATTCACCAAGAATTGGCTGAAAACACCGAAACCATTGCTGAATATCGGCTGTTACAAGATGACGCCGAACAACGTTTGGCAGCGCAAGAACGGCAACGCCAACAATTGGAAAATCTCAGCGAGCAAGTACAGCGCGAATATCAAGAAATGAATGCCGCCGTCAACAACGCTAGGCAGCAGCTGTATCAATTAAAAGCTAAGCAAGACAGCCTTCGCAGTACCGAGCAAGCCACGGGTAAGCAAATCGAGCGTTTACACCTGCATCAACAGCAAGCCGCAAGCCGCATCGCCGAATTGGAAATTAAGCAGCAACAAGCGCTATTGCCTTTGGATGATGAACAACAGCAGTTAACGGAAAAATCGGCAGAAAAACACTTGTTAGAAGCGCAATTAAAACAGCAACGCCAACAACAAGATGCCACCGAAGCGGCTATCAACCAACTAGCTGAGCAACAACTACGCGCACAACGCGATCTGGAAAAGCAAAAAGAAAGCTTAGACCAACTGCGTTTTGAACTGCAAGAAAGCCAAGTGCGCCAGCAAACCGTCACTGAACAGCTCAAAGAGCAAGAGGCTGATGCCAAACACATCTTGCAAAACTTATCTGCACAAGCCGAAGAGCAGGCGTGGAAACGTAAAGTCGATGATTTGGTACGCGAAATAGAACGGCTGGGGACAATCAACTTGTCCGCGATTGAAGAGTACCAGTCGCAAGCAGAACGGATGAAGTTCTTAAATGCACAACATGCTGACTTAACCGAGGCATTGAACACCTTGGATCATGCCATCAATAAAATTGACCATGAAAGCAGGTTACGTTTTAAGGAAACTTTCGATAAAATAAACAGCGGCTTGCAGGAAAAATTCCCAAAATTGTTCGGTGGCGGGCAAGCGTATTTAGAATTAACCGATCAAGATTTACTGGAATCCGGCGTCAACATCATCGCCAGACCCCCAGGTAAACGTAACAGCTCCATCCACTTGCTGTCTGGCGGCGAAAAAGCCCTAACGGCAGTCGCGTTAGTATTTTCCATTTTTGAACTGAACCCAGCACCGTTTTGCTTGCTGGATGAGGTGGATGCGCCGCTGGATGATGCCAATGTCGGGCGCTTTTCAAAAATGGTTGAAGAAATGGCGGCATCAGTACAGTTTTTATATATTTCCCATAATAAGGTTACAATGGAAATAGCGCAGCAGTTGGCGGGCGTTACCATGAAAGAGCCGGGCGTCTCCCGGATGGTCTCAGTTGATATCGAAGAAGCAGTGAATCTGGCGGAAAACTAATGGATAAAGAACTTTTAAGAGTAGTAATTATTGCAACTGGCCTGTTGATTATTATCGGCATGCTCGCTTGGCATTTTTTTAAAAACCGTGGTTTTTCTGGCAGCATAAGCCTATTTGGCAATTTGCCTATCGGCAGCAGGATAGATGAATCCTTAGTTGTCCATAATGAACATGATGATTTCGATATAACCCCGAAAAAAACCAAGCGTTATACCGAAAGCAAAGAAACCGTGGCAGCCAAGGAAACTCAAGCTGCCAGCGAAGATATGTTCGAAAATTTTGATGTCGATTTTGATTTTGCCGACACTTTAACGGAAGCAAAAGAACCAGAAGACCAAGATTCAGAAGAGCATGATCCTGAGCCACGCTTTATCGCCCCAGACATCATTAAATTTTGCATTATGGCGAAAGATGACGAAGGCTTTAACGGTCATGACTTGAACAGGGCTTTTCAAATCGTTGGCCTTGAATATGGCAACTTGAAGATTTTTGAACGCCTAGATGGTAACCGTTTAGTGGATTTTGGCGTTGCCAGCATGGTTGAGCCAGGCACATTCCCAGAACAAATGGATGATTTTTTCACCCCAGGCATTGTGTTTTTTATGCAACCTGCGCTGCTTGATGATGCAGTCAGTGTTTTTGATGATTTAGTGGACACCATCAGTTTGCTGGTGATTGAACTAGACGGCGAAGCCTTAGACCATAAACGCCAGCCACTGACTGATGATGCTATCGATTTAATACGCCACAGTTTGTAAATATCACCCCCTAGTGCCAATAAACTGGTATCTAGGGGGACTGAAAATCTGAATACCAAACACAACTCAACCCAGCTATTTTCTGCAAAATACCATCATCAATTTCCCACGCCTTCAATTATTCAGAAAAGAAAAATAACCTTTGTTAGAGGATTACTTGTAATCGTCAACACCTTCCCCATATTAGCAGTTACTAACATAAACCTTTCCAACAGGTAACTACTACTATGCGTATGGACAAACTCACCAGCAAATTTCAAACCGCGCTTGCCGATGCCCAAAGCTTGGCCTTGGGTAAAGACCACCAATTTATCGAACCTGCCCACGTCATGATTGCCCTACTCGACCAAGAGGGCGGCAGCGTCAAACCGTTATTGGCGCAATCCGGCATTAACACCCAGCAATTACGCACCGAACTGAGCAGGCAATTAGAGCGCTTTCCCACCGTCAGCGGCTCTGGCGGCGATGTGCAAATGTCGAACGAATTAGGCCGATTGCTGAACTTAACCGACAAATTGGCACAAAAACGCCAAGACCAATTCATCTCCAGCGAATTATTTTTGCTTGCTGCTTTGGAAGAAAAAGGCGCTTTGGCGGATTTATTGAAAAAATCCGGCGTTACCGCTGCGGCATTAACCCAAGCTATCGCAGCCATGCGCGGCGGTGAAAGCGTTAATGACGCCAACGCCGAAGACCAACGCCAGGCTCTGAAAAAATACACCATCAACCTGACCGAACGCGCCGAAAAAGGCAAGCTCGATCCAGTTATCGGACGTGATGACGAAATCCGCCGTACCATCCAAGTCTTGCAACGCCGCACCAAAAACAATCCCGTGCTGATTGGCGAACCCGGCGTGGGTAAAACAGCCATCGTTGAAGGCTTGGCGCAACGAATCGTCAACGGCGAAGTGCCAGAAGGCATGAAAAACAAGCAAGTGCTCGCCTTAGATATGGCAGCTTTAATTGCCGGGGCAAAATTCCGGGGCGAGTTTGAAGAACGTCTAAAAGCCGTGTTGAACGATCTCGCCAAGCAAGAAGGCCAAGTGATTTTGTTCATCGACGAATTGCACACCATGGTCGGCGCGGGTAAAGCCGAGGGCGCGATGGATGCGGGCAATATGCTCAAACCCGCTTTAGCACGTGGCGAGCTGCACTGCGTCGGCGCGACTACCTTGGACGAATACCGCAAATACGTCGAAAAAGATGCGGCATTAGAACGCCGTTTCCAAAAAGTCATGGTCGATCAACCGTCAGTGGAAGACACCATCGCCATTTTGCGCGGCCTGAAAGAAAAATACGAAGTGCATCATGGCGTGGAAATCACCGACCCTGCCATCGTCGCCGCCGCCACGCTGTCCTACCGTTACATCGCCGACCGCCAATTGCCCGATAAAGCCATTGATTTAATCGACGAAGCCGCCAGCCGCATCCGTATGGAAATTGATTCCAAACCGGAAGTGATGGATAGGTTACATCGGCGTTTGATCCAGTTAAAAATCGAGCAAGTCGCGCTGAAAAAAGAAAAAGACAACGCCTCGAAAAAGCGTCTGGAAATTCTGGAAGATGAAATTTCTGATTCGGAAAAAGAATATTCGGATTTGGAAGAAACCTGGAAAGCCGAAAAAGCCTCGCTACAAGGTTCGGCTTCTATTAAAGAAAAACTCGAACAAGCCAAAATGGATTTGGAAGCCGCTAGACGCGCCAATGATTTGGCGAAACAGGCGGAATTGCAATACGGCATCATTCCCGAATTGGAAAACCAATTGAGCCAAGCAGCGCCAGAGCAAACCCAGAAAATGACTTTGCTCAGAAACAAAGTCACCGAGGAAGAAATCGCCGAAGTGGTTTCTAAATGGACAGGCATTCCGGTCTCAAAAATGCTCGAAGGTGAGCGCGACAAATTGCTGCACATGGAAGCGGCGCTGGCTAAGCGCGTGGTTGGTCAAGATGAAGCCCTAAAAGCCGTCAGCAACGCCATACGCCGCTCGCGTGCCGGATTGTCCGACCCCAACCGTCCGAACGGCTCGTTCCTGTTTTTAGGGCCAACGGGCGTGGGTAAAACTGAACTCTGCAAAGCCTTGGCGGATTTCATGTTCGACACCACCGACGCCATGGTGCGTATCGACATGTCGGAATTTATGGAAAAACATTCCGTAGCACGCTTGATTGGCGCACCTCCGGGTTATGTCGGCTATGAAGAAGGCGGTTATTTGACTGAACTGGTGCGGCGTAAACCGTATTCAGTGATTCTGATGGATGAAATCGAAAAAGCCCATCCCGATGTTTTCAACGTGCTGCTGCAAGTGCTGGATGATGGGCGCTTAACTGATGGACAAGGCCGCACTGTGGATTTCCGCAACACCGTGATTGTGATGACCTCGAATCTTGGTTCGGAAATTATTCAAGAGCTGCATGGAGAGACTTTATATCCAGTCATGAAAACGGCGGTAATGGAAAAAGTCAGCCAGTATTTCCGGCCTGAATTCATCAACCGCATCGATGAAGCGGTGGTGTTCCATCCCCTAGGACGCGAACAAATCCGCACCATTTCCAGCATCCAAATCGATTTCTTAAGGCAACGGCTGCAAGACCGCGATATTGGCTTCCTTGTCAGTGATGCCGCGCTGGATTTATTGGGTGAAGCGGGCTTTGATCCGGTCTACGGCGCAAGGCCAATGAAACGTGCCATCCAGCAACTTTTGGAAAACCCACTGGCGCAGGAAATTTTGTCGGGGCATTTTGTGGCGGGTGATGTGATACAGGTGAATGTTGATGACCAGCGGCTTTTAACATTTACCAAAGCTTAAGACATATTAGCGTTTTGGGAGCGCGGGCATCTTGCCCGCAATTGGCGGGCAAGATGCCCGCGCTCCACAAAAAGTGTCAGGCCATGTTAGTGATAACGTAACCTGACACACTCGCTATTGAGGCGTCTAATTACGCCTTAGGCCGCATGTGCGGGAACAGCAACACATCGCGGATCGATGGCGAATCAGTAAACAACATCACCAAACGGTCGATACCAATGCCCTCACCTGCCGTTGGCGGCATCCCGTGTTCCAGCGCGGTGATGTAATCGGCATCAAAGTGCATAGCTTCCAAATCGCCAGCGTCTTTTTCATCGACTTGTTTTTGGAAACGTTCCGCTTGGTCTTCGGCATCGTTCAACTCGGTAAAACCGTTGGCGATTTCGCGCCCGCCGACGAAAAACTCGAAGCGGTCGGTAACGTGCGGGTCATTGTCGTTGCGACGTGCCAACGGTGAAACTTCGACCGGGTAAGCGGTAATAAACGTCGGCTGCATCAAGCGACTTTCGACAGTTTTTTCAAAGATTTCGATTTGGACTTTACCTAAACCGTAACCTTCTTTTACTGGAATGCGTAAGTTCTCAGCAACTTTCACTGCCGCTTCACGGGTTACTAAATCCTCGGCAGTCAAATCAGGATTGAAATGCAAGATCGATTCGACCACTGTCATGCGTACAAACGGTTTACCGAAATCGTATTCTTCGCCTTGGTAGTTAATGACAGTTTGCCCGACCACTTCTTCAGCAATGCCGCGTAACATGGCTTCGGTCAAATCCATCAATTCATGATATTCCGCATAAGCTTGGTAAAACTCCAGCATGGTGAATTCAGGGTTATGGCGGGTCGATAAACCTTCGTTACGGAAGTTGCGGTTGATTTCAAACACGCGCTCAAAACCGCCGACCACCAAGCGTTTCAAATACAATTCCGGTGCAATCCGCAAATACATGTCCATATCCAACGCGTTGTGGTGCGTGGTAAACGGACGTGCGGTTGCGCCACCAGGAATCACCTGCATCATCGGCGTTTCCACTTCCAAGAACTGGCGTTCAGTCAAAAATTGGCGGATGTAGGCGACAATTTTTGAGCGGATGAAGAAAGTGTTGCGCGACTCTTCGCTCATAATCAAATCCAAATACCGCTGGCGATATTTGATTTCTTGGTCAGCAATGCCGTGGAATTTTTCTGGCAACGGACGCAAGGCTTTGGTCAATAAACGGATGCTATCGACCTTAATACTCAGCTCGTCAGTTTGGGTTTTGAACAACACACCTTCCGCACCCAAAATATCGCCAATATCCCATTTTTTAAATTGCTCGTTGTACACGCCTTCTGGCAGCGAATCGCGGCTGACATACAACTGGATTTTGCCGGACATATCTTGGATATGGCAAAAACTCGCCTTCCCCATCACGCGGCGAGTCATCATCCGTCCGGCGATTTTCACCCGCAACGGCTCGGCTTCCAGTTCTTCTTTGGTTTTGCCAGCGTATTCGGCTAAAACTTCGCCCGCGATAACATCACGGCGGAAGTCGGTAGGAAAAGCAATGCTATGCTCGCGCAACTCGTTGAGTTTGCTACGGCGTTGGCGGATTTGTTCTTGTTCGTCTTGTTGGATTTCGGACATGTTATTTTATTAACTTAAAGGATTGTAAATTATTTTGTTCATAATTCAGTGGGTTAAAGGAGTAAGGTCTTGAGAGGTTGTTATCGGTGATCGACTATCTACAATCAATTCATCATTCATTCTGTAAATATACATATCGTCAAAATAAACACCGCTAAGATAATTTTTACCCAACCGATTGTTAAGCCATACCCCTTTTTTCCATAACGCCGTATCTTTTATGCTGCAAAAAGCCTTAAAAAATCGGTTGTGGATATTGGTTGCATATATGTCATGCAAAGACAGTACGGATTCTTCTGGATTAGCCAGTTCATTCATATTATTGATCCGTCTGTAATAGCTTCTAGGTCCTTCGCTGGTCACTAATGGTGAAACAATAATAAGTTTCCATGGCTTGTCTTCGTCACCCTCCAACACCCAAAAAGCGGCCTGCACTTCCGCATCGGCACTGTCCAAACGGTTTATTAAGTTTTCACCAGCCACAACCATTTCTTGGGAAAACAATTGCGTTATAAATAGCTCTGTAGCCATGGCAGTATTCCTGATTCGCTGTTGGTAATGGCATTAAAAAGGTCTTCAGCTTGTTCTTTTTCGATATTACACTCGTAACGGGATTCTTCTGACCAAAGTCTAGCAATCGCCCAATTTAGGGCGAACTCCAATTGCCTTTCGTTCAGCTTCAATTCTTGATGCAATTGGGCTGCCTGAAGCAGATCGTCGAGATTGTGAGTCCAGACTTTTTTCGCTAATTTAAAATCAGGAAAATCAAATTCTTTAACCTGTTTGGCAATGCGAGCTTTTAACGTACATTCCAACGCGTAACCCGCCAAATAATAAGCGCCATGATAACAGCCTTGGTTAAGCAATATTTCAGCTTCCTTTATCCTAATTTCGGCCAACTGTTCAAACTCGGCTTTATTCATAACGACTGCCTACAACCCACTCTTCAAACTAGCCTCAATGAACTGATCCAAATCCCCGTCCAGCACGGCTTGGGTGTTGCCGGTTTCCACGCCTGTGCGCAGGTCTTTGATGCGCGATTGATCCAACACATACGAACGGATCTGGCTGCCCCAGCCAATGTCGGATTTAGTGTCTTCCAAGGCCTGCGCGGTTTCGCTGCGTTTACGCATTTCCAGTTCGTACAACTTGGCTTTCAGTTGCTTCATGGCGGTGTCGCGGTTTTTGTGTTGCGAGCGGTCGCTTTGGCATTGCACGACGATGCCAGTCGGGTTGTGCGTCATACGCACGGCTGATTCGGTTTTGTTAACGTGCTGTCCGCCTGCACCGCTGGCGCGGTAGACGTCCACGCGAATATCGGCGGGATTGATGTCGATGTCGATGTCGTCGTCGATTTCTGGTGAGACAAATACCGAAGCAAACGAGGTGTGGCGACGGTTGCCGGAGTCGAACGGCGACTTTCGTACCAAACGATGTACGCCGGTTTCGGTACGCAGCCAGCCGAAGGCGTATTCGCCTTCAAAGCGAATGGTGGCGGATTTGATGCCCGCGACATCGCCGGGTGATTCTTCGATCAGCTCGGTTTTAAAGCCTCGGCTTTCACCCCAACGTAAATACATGCGCTCGATGATGGACGCCCAATCTTGCGCTTCGGTGCCGCCAGAGCCGGATTGGATGTCCAAAAAGGCGTTGTTGGCATCCATTTCGCCCGCAAACATGCGGCGGAATTCTAGGTCGGCGACTTTTTTCTCGAAATAATCCAAATCGTCAATGACGGTTTCAACGGTGTCTTCGTCATCTTCTTCCACCGCCATCATCAGCAGTTCTTCAGCGTCGGCCAGGCCGCGATCGAGTTCGTTGATGGTGTTGACCACGGCTTCCAGTTGTCCCCGTTCTTTGCCCATGGCTTGGGCATTTTCGGGGTTATCCCAAATTTTGGGATTTTCCAGTTCGCGTAAAACTTCTATTAAGCGTTCGGATTTATTGTCGAAGTCAAAGATACCCCCTCAGCCCGTGGCTGCGGGTTTTTAGGTCGGCAATTTTGTTTTTGATGGGATTGATTTCTTGCATGGGTTTGGTGCTGTTCAGCTAGCCTTGGTAAAGATAAAAAGTGCTGGATTATAAACGAAATGTAGCTGTTTAGATAAGCGTATCTACTTTTTGGCGATGACTACCAAGCCGGAAATTATCAATAAGGTGCCGATTATTACCCGCAAACTAATGGTTTCTTTCAGCAGCAGCCAAGCCAAAAATATAGCCACCACCACGCTGCCTTTATCAATTAAGGCAATGCTGGCGACATCGCCAATTTTTAAAGCTTTATAGTAAAAAATCCACGATAACGTGGTGGTTAAACCAGACACACCCAACCATATTAGATTGTGGCGGTTAAGCGTACCCCAATCTTGCAGCGGCACTGCGATGGCGGCAAAGCCTAAAACCAGCACACTGACAAACAAGGTGCGGACGCTTAAGCCCAATTCACCAGAAATACCCGCTAGGCCAATTTTGGCAACCACCGAAGTGAAGCCTGCAAATAGCATGGACAATATCGCATATAGCAACCACTTTTCCATACTTAAGCCTCTACGCTGAATAAAGCCTTCGACAAGCTCAGGCCGAACGGTAAACAATTGATTCCGTTCGTGCTCGACTGCATGGATGCAGGAGGTAGAGCAACGCAGGAGCGGTTGCCGAGAGCTTGTCGAAGCATGAGCGGAATCAATCCCAACGTTCGTCTTTCACTTGTATTTTGCCGTTTTCTATCCGTACCGGAAAACTGGCAATAGATTCATAAGCAGGGGCTGATTTTACTGCGCCTGTCTTGATACAAAAGCGCGCGCCATGTCGAGGGCAGATAATTTCATCGCCAACTACCATGCCGCTGGCGATTTCTGTGCCGTCATGGCTACAAATATCTTCAATGGCATAACATTCGCCGCTAATTTTAAAGACGGCAATATCGCAGCCATCGACATCAACCACCACGTTTTCGCCTTCTGCCAAGGCGCGTTCATCACAAACTGTAACCCAATCTGACATAGTTAACCTTTATATTTGATGTTATACACTCACTTTTGTGAGACAAAAGTGATTAATAATGAATCGCTATCGCGATGTTATTTAAATCGGGTTCTCGCACCCGAAGGCGAGCTACTTTCTTTTGCGCCGCCAAAAGCAAGTAGCCAAAGAAAAGGCGGCCCGATCGCCGCTCATGTCTTGCGCTCCTCGTATTTGTCGGGGGACGGCAGAATGGGCTTCCTGCCCATCTGCCGCCGTGCGGCATCCATGCCGCACCCCTTCGGGCTATTCCCGACAAATACTCCGGTGCTCGACGCGGCAAACGGGAGAAAAGCGCGTTACTGAATAACGTCAGTTAATATGTTTGATTAAAACCATTATGGCATAAGGAAATTGGCTATTGGCGTTTTCTATATAAACTTTAGGCATGTAAAATGCTTGGCGTTGACAATCTTAGGCCAAAAACCAACTGATAGAATCATAAGATTTACACATTTGTCCACGAACAACACGAAAAGACACGAAAAGACACGAAAAGCCTCGTCGCTAAATTTAAACTAATTGATGCCATTAATGCTTCGATAAGCTCTCGGCAACCGCTCCTGCGTTGCCCTGCATCCATGCAGTCGAGCACAAACGGAATCAATTAGTTGCCGAGAGCTTGTCGAAGGCTTTGTTCCGCGCTATCGAGGTTAGTGTCTTTTCGTGCCGTTCGTGGACAATGTAAACATACGTAACATCAAATAATAATAAATTTTCCGACTTTTAGTGGCTATGCTCCCGTAACGGACATACGCTAAAAGCCTGTGTTTTTCGAGGTATAAATGCCAGACGACAACCGTACATGTATTAACAAAAGTGAATATGGATTTGACCCGACTTATGGTTACAGCCTCGCGCAATTACAGCAAGTCCCCACACCCAGGGAGCCAAAAGGCTTTGACGATTTTTGGCGTAACCGTTACCACAATGCTTTAGCTGTTAGGGTCAAGCCACGCATCAAATATCTCAATAGCAACAACCCAACTTGGCAAGTATTTGCTATCGACTATACTTCAACGGCGGGGTTTTTAATACAAGGCTGGTTGATGCTACCCAAATCGGGCATTGTCAAACGCGGCTTTGTGATTGGGCACGGTTATGGCGGACGTGATGCACCGGATTTTCATCTACCTTTTCAAGATGCTGCCCTGCTGTTTCCGTGTTTTCGCGGCTTAAGCCTGAGCAAACAAGCGGGTATTTCCAGCGATCCTTTTTGGCATGTCCGTCATGATATTGACCAACGCGACCATTATATTTTGGGCGGTTGTGTCGAAGATGTTTGGACGGGAGTGACGGCATTGCTGACTTTATTCCCGCAATTGTCGGGACATTTAGCTTATCTGGGGATCAGTTTTGCCGGAGGCATTGGCGCTTTGGCGTTGGCTTACGAACAACGCATCGCCAGAGGCCATCTGAATGTGCCGACGTTTGGCAACCAACCATTGCGTCTGCGCCTACCCAGCCAAGGCAGCGCCAACAGCGTGCAGCAATATTATCGTGACCATAAAAAACCAACTTTGAAGGTGTTAAGTTTTTACGATGCCGCAACCGCCGCCAAACGCATCACCATGCCTATGCACTGCGCCTGCGCCCAGTTTGACCCTTGCGTTGCCCCGCCAGGGCAGTTTGCCATTTACAACGCCTTGCCGGGTAATAAAGAATTATTCGTTTTGGATGCAGGCCATTACAACTATCCCAACCAAGCACAGCAAGAACGGGCATTACTGGCATCCCTAGAAAACTTTTTTGCGCCACTCAGCCGAACTTAACCGTCAATTTCAACCAACTTTAACGCCATAACAGGAGCTTTCTGCATGAACCGTGAATATCACAAGTGGTGGAGTGATAACTTACAACGCGACATGGAATTGCTGATATTTGGGCATGGCGGCGCCAAGGTACTGGTGTTCCCAACCCGCGACGGACGTTTTTATGAATATGAAAAACTAGGGATGGTAAAGGCTCTGCAACATAAAATTGATGCCGGACATCTACAATTGTTTTGCATAGATGCCATTTATACGGAAAGTTTTTACTGCTGGTGGGCGCATCCCTCAGGCCGCATCAAACGCCATATGGCGTATGAGGACTATGTGCTAACCGAAGTTTTACCGTTTATGCACAAGAAAAATCCCCATGAATGTGTAATTTCACACGGTTTAAGCTTAGGCGCGTACCATGCCGCCAATATCGCCTTCCGGCATCCACATTTGTTTAAAAAACTGGCGGCGTTCTCAGGCCGTTACGATTTAACCTTAAATGTTGAATCGTTTTATGATTTATTGGACGGTTTTTATAACGATGATGTGTATTTCAATACCCCAAACCATTTTCTCGCCAACCTTAGTTCAGAACAGTTGCTCGGCAAATTGCGGGAAATGGATATTGTTTTAGTCATCGGCAAAGAAGACCCTTTTCTGGAAAACAACCAGCAATTAAGCGCGATATTATCGGCAAAAGGCGTTAATCACCAATTGCTGCTTTGGGATAACCGCGCCCATAGCGGCTATTATTGGCGGCGAATGGCACCGCTTTATATCTGATGAGCTTTTATCCAAAACAACACTAACCCCATGATAAGCAACGCGCCATTTTATATCACCAGCCTCATTGCCTTATTACTCGCCACCTTCTCTTATTTCCGCAGCAAATTAAAAGGTGATGATGCCGCCAAAAGTTTATTAGTCGCCGTCATCACTTGGGCTATTTGCATCGTAGCGGGCAATCCGCTAGTGGATTATTTACTGCACGAACCAGACCGCGCACTCGCCGACAAACGTACCGCCATTGCCGCCTTGGCGGACAAAATGCCAGAGTACCAAGCCTTTAAAAACTACGACAAAGACCATTACGAAACCCTGCTGACCTCATTTGCCTTGGGTGAAAACAGCAAAAACTTGCCGATACCATCGCCAGAATGGAAAAAGCTGTTTATTGATACCGCTTATAACCACTTAGGTGGTGTCCGCGATTTGATGAAATACGCCGCTGATGACGCCGTCAACCATTATGTTGATTTAAGGATTGAGGAATTGAGCATCTTGCAAGATGAGGCTAGCGGCGAGGCTTGCGCTACCTATATTCGCGGTGAATATATCGACCCCAATAAATACTTCGCTGATGAACTTATCAACGACCATGCCTTGGCGGCGGCAGAAATCATCCGTACCGCCAAACAATCGGCGAATACCAACTTCAGCAAACCGTCCCACCAACTTTGGCATGAAGCGACCACGAGCTTAATGCGGGAATATGGCAGTGATTGGTCGATCATTAACGACACCTACAATAAAACCGCTGATAAGCCTAAATTGTGTGCTGTTAACCAACGGTTTTTAATACTATTACGCGAATTACCAGCACAAGACAGCTCACAGGCTTTAAGGGCTTGGTTGAAATTCCCCTGAGTTTTTGCGGTGGAATGCGAAATATCAGGCATAAAAAAACCCGCCATATAGGCGGGTTTCTTATCGGGACTGGCTAATTAATTAGTGACCCATCCAAATTAACTCTACGCGACGGTTCATAGAACGGCCTTGTTCAGTCAAATTCTCAGCAATCGGTTGGTTTTCGCCAAAACCTCTTGCTGTCAATTTATTGCTGACACCTTTAAATTTCAGATAATCAACAACGGATTGTGAACGTCTTTGCGACAATTTCAGGTTATGGGCATTGCTGCCTTCGCTGCTGGTATGTCCATGAACTTCCAAATCATCTTTTTCAGGGTATTCAATCAAGCTTGCTGCCACTATATCCAGAATATGTTTAGCATTCGGGGTCAATTCTGCAGAATCCACTTTAAAGTTGACGCCTTTTAACTCCAAGCTAATTGGGCAACCTTTAGGATCAACTTTTACATTGCCCATGGTCATGAAGCATTCATCCAAACAGTTGTTTACGCCATCTGAATCATCATCCAATGTTGAACAATCCGCTGCTTTTGGGACAGGTACTGGTGCAGGTGCTGGCATTTCAAATTTAGCTGCCGCAACAGGTTTTGGCCCTAATGGGATAACAAAACCGACATTCACAACCATATCGTGGAATTCATCGGTGCTGCGACCAAATTTAGTATCGAAATTGTTGTTGTAACGGTAACGGACATCACTACGCACCAACAAGTTTTCATGCAGTTCGTAAGAAAAACCAGCGCCCGCTTCACCAATAAATGAGGCTTCTTCAACAGCACCAAGCGTGGTGTTCATGCCGCCCAAACCAATCACTGTATAAGGCGAAAAAGCTTTACGAGAAAAAACATATTGCACATCAGCGGTTGCGCCAGCTAATTGCCATTCAGCGCCAGCAACACCTGGTTTTTTATCAAAACCTTGGTAAAAACCTTTCAATTCCACGTTGAAATTTTCATTCAACATTTTACCGATGCCTAATCCACCGCCCCAACCGTCTTGGGCAGCGCGGTCACCGCCTGTGTTAACAAAACTGGCAAATGGTGCAACGTACCATCTGTTATCGACAACGTCACCAGCGTTTGCCAGTGGCGCAATAACCGCACTGGTCAATGCAGCTACAACCAATAGATTTTTGTGTTTCATGACATTTCCTCTTAACGAAAGTGTAAATAGTAAAAGTTTGTAACGAGTGACGATCATCAGCTAAAATTGTGGCTTTATAACCGGAAACCTGACAATGGGAGATTGGTTAGTAAAAGCCTAACCAAGAAAAAAGCCTTGCTTATAACTGCTCAGCAGTAAATGGCAAGGTAATAGTAAAGCAGGTACCAACACCAAGCTGGCTTTCAACATGACAACTTCCGCCTTGTTTCAGGATATAGCCATTGGCTTCGTAAACGCCAATCCCCATGCCTGCATTCCCTTTTGTGGTATCGAATGGCTTAAATAAGCGTTCGGCAATAAACTTGGTATCCATGCCAACGCCATTATCGATAATTTTAATGACAGCATTCTGACCGGACTGGCTTAATTCTAGCCTAACAAAACCATTATCATTGGTTGCTTCCTGTGCATTTTGCACCAAATGTCCCAAAATAGCGATAAATTTTTGTTTTTCACCAACAACTGTTAATTGTTGTCCATTAATTACAACCTCTGGTTTGGGTGCGTTAGTTGCCTGTTGAATCACCACATCCTCTAACACATCCGCCAAACAGATAATTTCTTGGTGCTCCACGCCAACATTACCCTTTTTCAACTGGCCTAAAATATGGTCGATTTTGTGGACGACATTTTTTAGCGTATCAATAGAATCATCAATAAACTCTTGATTATATCTGTGCTTTTCTGAATTTTTAACAATCAAACCAACCTGTGCAACCAGATTTTTTAAATCATGCACCAAATAGGCAGAAATTTGATTGTAGGCATCAAACTGCTTGGCTTGCGATAACGCCTCATTGGTTTTACTCAACACAATGGCGTTCGATATTTGCATGCCCACAGTTTTTAACAAATCCCGATCTTCCCAATTCAATGCCCTAGATACCTTCGGATGCGTTAATACCGCGATGGCTTCCAAGCTGTTTTGTTGAAAAATCGGCACCATCACCCAGACTTTTTTGCTTTCCTGTTGCCAGGCACTTAAATCCAAATAAGCCAATAATTCCGGCGTTTCATCATATTCAACAAAATCAATCACCCATTTTTTTTCCAGAAAAAACTGCACTAGCACATCATCACGGGCAATGATGTTTGGCTCAGAAAACGCCAAATTTTTACTTTCTGATAAATAGTAATCGCCTTGGTCATTTTTTAACCACAAACCGCCGCCTGCGCTATCAACAATATCCATCATGGTTTGGATAGCAAAACCCGTCAGCTCATTAAAAGTATGCCGTTCGGCAATATTTCTACTTAACTTCAACCATTCTTCACGATAATCATAGTGATAGCGGAAAAAATGCTTGTTGATAAAAAACTTCACTTTTGCGCGGATTGCCCCCGAAGCAAACAACACCAACATTAGCAAGCCAGCGAGAAATATAAAGACGATTTGTGCCACACCGCCCCAATTACCGCCAAAATCACGGATATAAAACCCCGCCAACGCCATTAAGATTAAATACAGCCCCGCACCCATCATTGCGGTACTGTAAAAAACCACCTGCCGCGATACCGTAATACCCGCCGTACTATTGGTTTGTAAACGCTGAGCCGCAATCATCAACAATGGCACAACCAAAGCATTCAACACCCCTCTGGAGTCCCATAAAATCGGATCCAACATCACAAACAATAACGACTTGCTATAAAGGATAAAGTCGATAATAAACAGGCCGCCCAAGCCAATACATAAAAACTTCACCGCCCAACGCCTATCGCCCTGCGCGTTACGGAAAACTTGCTCGACTAACACCAAACCCACCACCGCAAACAACAAATGCAAGGTTAAGCGCAACTGCCCACTCAAAGCAAACGCCAAATTAATCCGTTCCAGAAAGCCACCAAAAGCTTCCAGAACAAATACCAACATAGCCACCGACACCAAAACTTGTGCAGTGCTCGAAGCCATCAGCGAAGCTAAAACAGAATTATCTGATTTTCGGGAAATAAACGCCCCTAACAGCAAAAACCAACTGATATTCCGTAAAGTTTCATATGCCAAGCTGTCTGCAATAAAATAATTTTGGCTATAAACCACATAAGCCGTCATCGCCGACCATAACAATGAAGACAACACAGCAATAACAAAAAAGTTAATCGGCGAATGTCGTTTAATTTTAGGCACAGACCATAACAACAGCCCGGCATACGCCAATGCACCAATCAAATAACTGTAAAACCCGTAATTTTCCATATACCGCCCAAAAGCACCGATAAATTAAAAGACTGCATGATACTATCTGCCCCATTACCCTAGCCAAGCAGCAAACAAATGAATACGCCGTCACCGACATTCTACGCCAAAGATTTTATTGAAACCGCCGAAGGCCTGTTATTCGCGGTAGTGACATCCGGCCTAGTCGAAGCCAAGGTTTTATGCTTTTTGCGCTACCGAAAACAGCAAGCAACTTGGCAAAAACTTGATACCGACATGGCGAATAGTTTCCTGCAACACCAACACCCAGAATACCTGCACTATTCGCATCACTTAGATGCCCACCTACACGCGGTCAGCCCCAGCAAAATCATCCAGCATCACCAGCCGCAACAACGCTTACAACAACTCCACCAAGGCCAAGCCAAAGATGCCGTAGAAGCCGATCTCAAGCAACTCTTGCGACTGCTAGACACTAACGGCTTAGATTTAGCGCAAATGGGCATCACCGGATCCGTACTGCCAGGTATACACAATAGCGGTTCGGATTTAGACCTGATCTGTTACCAACGCAGCACCTTCCAAGATTGCCGCGCCATTATCAAAAAACTACTCAAAACCGAGCAACTGCAACCCTTAAGCGACAGCGACTGGCAACAAAGCTATCAACGCCGCTCTTGCGCCTTAAGCTACAGCGAATACCATTGGCACGAACAGCGCAAGCTCAACAAAGCCATGATAAACAACCGCAAATTTGACTTAAGCTATATTGACGGCGGCGCAATCAACACCCCGCAGCAGCACCAAAAACTCGACAACATCAAACTGCAATGCCAAGTCCTCGATGACCAACTTGCCTTCGACTACCCCAGCCAATTCCTGATCGACCACCCGCAAATCCAAGCTGTAGTCAGCTTTACCGCCACCTACACCGGACAAGCCAAAAAAGGCGAAACCATCGAAGTAGCAGGTACATTAGAACAATCCCCGCAAGGGCAACGCATCGTCGTCGGCTCCAGCCGCGAAGCCCACGGCGAATACATCAAGGTAATCCGTGACTAAAGCCAGCGCTTTTGCCGCCATCATTTTCGACATGGATGGCCTAGTCTTAGACACCGAAAGCGGCTACTGCCAAGCCTGGCAGCAAGCCGCAAAACACATGGGATTTGAGCTCAGTGAGCCATTTTGCCAATCCCTATCCGGCCTACATGGCAAGCAGATAACCGAAAAACTACAAACGCAAAGCAGCGAAGACCTAGATATAAACGCCTTTATGGCAACTGCCAGCAGCCTATGGCGAGCGCATGTACAAAGCCACGGCATCGCCGTAAAAGCAGGTTTTCATGAATTGCTGGCATTCATACAACAACAAAATATCCCCTTCGCCCTAGCGACCAACAGCCGCCGCGACAACGCCCTAGAATGCCTAAGCTTGGCGGGCTTACAGCAACAATTCCCGCTCATCATCAGCCGCGATGACGTAGTAAACGGCAAACCCGACCCGGCGATTTTTTTAACCGCCGCCGCGCAGCTAAACACCCCCATCCACCAATGCCTCATCCTCGAAGACTCCCACGTCGGCATCCTAGCCGCCCACCGCGCTGGCGCAGTCACCGTACTAATCCCCTCCTCGCCGCCGATAACAGCAGCAACCCTGCCCTACTGCAACCATATAATGGATGACTTACATGCTGTGTTGGCGTTTTTAACAGGCTTGCAACCAAACCAATCTATTACACCGTAGGATGGGCTGACGACAGGAAGCCCATCAAATTTCGTCATCTAATGATGGGATTCCTTTCGTCAACCTTTATGCCCTTTGGGTGCATCTTACATTTAAGTATATTTACCGCAGCCATCACGGTTGTTATCAACCCATAAAAAATCAAAATCTAGTGCTTATCAACCTTACTTAAACACAGTTTTTCACAAACAAAAGCCAAGCAATTGATTATCAATAGCTTATTATCTTGGCCTCTATCCTGCTTAATAACAGCAAATACTGCCAGATTATTGGATTTCCAAAAAACATCCTATCAAGCTTGCCATACGTTAAACCGCTGTTTTTACACTACAGGCTCAAATGCACATCGTCCGACTTACCCTGATTAGCTTACTGACCACCGCCTGTAGCCACTTCCAAAACCAGCCACTGATACCAACAAACACCGCCGCGCAACTACAAAGCCGAAGCCTAAATAGCACGGAAATAAACCAATTTTTTGCAAAAGCCCAATACCCCAAAAACCAAGCGTGGCATTTAGATAAGCTGACCTTAGCTGCCTACTTTTACCACCCCGATTTAGCCATCGCCCGCGCCCAAGCGGCCGCTGCCGATGCCGCTATTATCACCGCCGGACAACACCCAAACCCCAGCCTTAACATCACGCCCACCTGGATCAGTAATTTGACTACCCTCACGCCGTGGATTTTTGTCAGTGCCTTAAGCATTCCAATAGAAACTGCGGGCAAACGCGGTTATCGCCTCGACAGAAACCAGCACCTAAGCGACGCAGCCAGATTGCGGCTGACCGATACCGCTTGGCTGATCCGCACACGGTTGCGCTTGGCAATGCTGGAGATGTTCGCTGCCCAAGAAAGCTGGCGCTTATTACACCAGCAACACCAGCTGGAACAACGCATCGACCAGTATTTACAGCAACAACGCAAGGCGGGCGAACTGGCTGAAACCGACTTACTGGCTTCGCAATTGGGATTGCAGCAAAGCCAATTGGCGTTAACGGCGGCAGAAAAACGCCTTGCCGACAGCAAAGCGGTGTTGGCGGCGGCAATCGGCATACCCCTAGCGGGGCTGGCAAACACGGAGCTGGATTTTACCGAATTCCAACATTACCCCGACGTACAACAGCTGGCGATTAGCCCGCTAGAAAACCACGCCCTGCGCGAACGCAGCGATATTCTCGCCAGCCTTGCCGACTACGCCGCCGCACAATCGGCTTTGCAATTGGAAATCGCCAACCAATACCCGAACATCCAAGCCAACCCCGGCTATACCTTTAATACCGACGAACACCGCTGGTCATTAGGAGCAACCGCGCTGCAATTGCCGTTGTTCAACCAAAACGAAGGCCCAATTGCGGAAATGGCTGCCAAACGTCAAGAAGCGGCACAGCGCTTTGAAGCCTTGCAATTACGCATCATCGGCGAGATTGACCGCGCTTATGCCAACGCGCAGGCAATCCAACCACGCCGACTAGCCGCCGAACAACTGCTCACCAATCGCCAAGCCAATCTGCGTTCAACGCAAGCCTTATTGCAAGCAGGCGAAACCGATGCCCATACCGTGGCGGTGGCAGAATTGGAACTAGCCGTAGCGAAAAAAAACCAGTTGGATGTTTTAGTGGAAAACCAACAAAGTTTGGCAATGCTGGAAGCCGCCCTGCGCCAACCGATTTCTCCTGCTGTGAGGGCAGCTATGTCCTCACTGCCATTAAGATAAGGATTTTTCCGTTCGTCCTCGACTGCATGGATGCAGGAGGTATAGCAACGCAGGAGCAGTTGCCGAGAGCTTGTCGAAGGATGAATGGAAAATTCCGCCGCCCGCAACACAGCCGCTCATGCTTCGACAAGCTCAGCACGAACGGCTGTGTTGCTTTACTTAACGGCATTAAAAAATTATGAAACGGCTTACAAACCCGTTCCAGCAAGCTTGACTAAACACCGAATTGGTTTCGGCAATCCCGAAATTCCGTAGGCTCAAAGTCTGGAGTCCAAAACATGTTTTGGACTCCAGCATGAAAATTAAACAATACTTATCACCAAGGTTTTGCCATGAAGCATCAAATTAAGCCAAGCTACGAAAAACTAACAATGCTAGCCTTGTTTGCGCTACTTAGCAGCCATCTCGCCCAAGCCGACGATTCCGAAATCGCTACAATTGTCAGCGTAAAAACCAGCCAAATCACCCAAACCACCTTGCAGCGTTATGTGCAGGCCTATGGCTTGGTCGAACCAGAACCTGCCAGCCACAACACCCCTGCCGCCAGCGCTAAAATTGCTTCGCCCGTTGCCGGAATCATCAGCCAGTGGTTTTGCGAAGAAGGCCAGCGCGTGAAAAAGGGTGCGCCGCTGTTGGTGCTGGATAGCCGCGCGGCGGATGACCAAGTTGCCAAAGCCAAAGTCGCTTTGGCGTTTGCCCAAAAAAACGCCGCCCGCAAACAACAACTGCAACCGGGTGCGACCATTTCGCAAAAGCTTTACGACGATGCCCAACAATTGCTGGAAGGCGCACAAGCCGATTTGCAATCCGCGCAAACCCAACGCGCTTTGCTGACGGTAACCGCGCCAATGTCGGGGGTGATTACCGCCGTGCATTTTCGCGTTGGTGAAGCAATCAGCACCAGCAGTGTGTTGGCGGATATTTTAGATGGGCAACGGCTTGCCGTGGTATTGCACGTGCCCAGTGCCGAAGCTGCCGATGTGCGCTTAGGGCAAAGCGTTTCCCTGTCTTCCGGCAAAAATGACGGACAAGCAGGCGCAGTCAGTTTTATCAGCCAACAAATTGATCCGTTAACCGATACGGTTTTGGTGCGCGTAACACCTGGCAACAGCGATTTAAAAGCCGGGCAATTCATCCACGCCAGCATCGTCGTCGAAGCACGGCAAAACCGTTTAGCAGTGCCGATTGCTAGTGTGGTCAATCACGCCGACGGTGCAACGGTAGCATTGGTTGAAGGCGATCAAGCCAAGCAACAGGCGGTCAGCACAGGTTTGCGCGATGGCGATCTGATTGAAATTTCGGGCGCAGGTTTGCAAGCGGGGATGACGGTCGTCAGCCAAGGCGCGTATGGCTTGCCGCCGGAAACCCGTATTCGGGTGCAGCCATGAACGCATCGTTTGCCATCCGCCATCACAAAGCGATTTTTTTCCTGTGCCTGGCCTTGTGCTTAGCAGGCGCTTACGCCGCGCTCGGAATGCCCTCGGCAATTTTTCCGCAAACCAATTTTCCGCGCGTGGTCATCCTGATCGACAACGGCGTGATGCCTGCCAATGAAATGATGGCGACCATCACCCGACCTGTCGAAGAAGCCGTCAAAGATATTCCTGGCGTGACCACGGTGCGCTCAAAAACCGGACGCGGCACGGCGGAAGTGAATGTGTTCTTCACTTGGCAAACCGATATGCAGCAAGCCGAATTGTTTGTGCAAGGACGACTGGCGGTGGTGCAAAAAGCCTTACCTGCCAGCGCAGGCACGGCGGTTTGGCGGCTGACGTTTGCGGCTTTTCCGGTGTTGGGTTTAAGCCTGACGGGCAAAAACCATTCTGCCATCGAGTTATGGGAAGCCGCCCGTTACCAACTGCAACCGCAATTGCTGCGTATTCCTAATGTTGCGCGGGTTGGCATTGTCGGTGGACGTGCGCCGGAATACCACGTCATTGTCGATCCACTGCGTTTGCAGGCAGTGAACTTAAGCCTCGCGCAAGTCAGCGATGCCTTGCTGAGGAACAATCAAGTCACGCCGACCGGAATGCTGGAAGAAAACTACCAATTGTATTTGACGGTGGTGGATGGTCGTCTGCAAACGCTTGCCGATATTGAAAACATGACGGTGACAACCGTTGCCGCCAATGCCATCAGCATGCCTGTTGCGTTGGGGCATCCCATCCGCATCAAAGATTTTGCCCGCGTGGAGCGTGCGCCCGAACCCGTGTTCAACATCGTCACCGCCAAAGGCGAAAACGCGGTGTTGTTGAATGTCTACAGCCAACCCAACGGCAGCACGTTAGATATTGCCCAACAATTGAAAACCGAACTGGCTTTGCTCAGCCAAACCTTACCGCCCGATATGCACGCCGAAGTGTTTTATGACCAATCTTTGCTGGTCGGCGATGCCATCCAAAGCGTCTGTGAAGCGATTATTTTGGGGCTGATTTTGTCGGTCATCATTTTGTACTTGTTCCTAAAAAACTGGGGCGCAACCTTGATTGCCGCCGCCGTCATCCCCGCCACCGTGCTGATAACCTTATTGGCGATGCGCGTGTTCGGTTTGAGTTTTAACCTGATGACTTTGGGCGGTATCGCCGCCGCCATTGGTTTGGTGATTGACGACGCTATCGTCGTGGTTGAGGCCATCCACAGCAAAATCGCCCAAGGTTTGCCGCGCACCGCCGCCGTACCGCAAGCCTTGGCGGAAATATTCCGGCCCTTGCTGGCTTCAACCTTAACGCCCGTGGTGGTGTTTATTCCGCTGGCGTTTTTGGATGGCGTGGCGGGCAATTTTTTCCGCGCGTTGTCGCTGACCATGGTGGTTGCCTTGCTGACTTCGTTGCTCTTGGCGGTCACCTTAATTCCCGCTTTGGCAGCGGCTTGGTTGCCGCAACATTCAAAGCACAAAGAGGCATCAGTAAATTGGTTGGATGGCTTATTAGCTTTTTACGGCAAAGCCTTGGCTTTTGCTTTACAACGCGCTTGGCTGGTTTTACTTGGCTGTTGTTTGGTGTTGACGGTCGGCGTGGGTTTGTACTCGCGGCTGGACAGCGAGTTTTTGCCATTCATGGACGAAGGCGCGTTTGTGTTGGATTACCACACGCCGTTTGGTACCAATCTGAGCGAAACCGACCGCCAATTGAAACAAGCCGAACAATTGCTGCATGAGCTGCCGGAATTGGACGGTTATTCACGACGCACAGGCGCACAATTGGGTTTGGGCATTTCCCAAGCGCACGGCGGCGATTTTCTGGTCAAGCTCAAAGCCGACCGTAAACGCTCTACCGAAGACGTGATCGCCGGACTGCGCCAGCAATTGCATGAACAAGTGCCCGGCGTGGATTGGGAGTTTGCCAGCATCCTCAACGATTTGATTGGCGATTTAACCTGGTCGCCACGCCCGATAGAAATCAAACTGTTTTCTACCGATGTCGCTTGGCTTAAGCAAAAAGCCCCAGAAATTGAAGCCGAACTCAGCAAAATCAAGGGCGTGGTCGATACCTTTAACGGCTTGGAAACCACCGGGCCTTCGCTGAGTTTGCAGGTGCGTTCGTTGGATGCGCTGCGTTTTGGCCTGACCACCCAAGATGTCGCCTTGGCGGTCAGCACTGCCATGTTGGGGCAAAAAGCCTCGTATGTTTTGGAAGGCGACCGCGTCGTCAACATCCGCGTGCGCATGGAAAACACCGCCAGCCAGCAAATGGCGGATTTGCGCGAATTGCCGCTACGCTCGGCAGACGGCAGAACGGTTAAATTATCGCAAGTTGCCGACTTAGTCAGTGAGCCTGGGCAATTGCAACTGGACCGTGAAGATTTGCGGCAATTGGTGGCGGTCTCGGCGCGTTTGGAAAACCGCGACTTGGGCAGTGCGATTGCCGAAATCAAAACCAAACTGAGCCAAGACCCCAGCTTGCCGCCCGGCGTTATCGAATTCGGCGGTTTGTATCAACAACAGCAAACGTCTTTCCACAATTTGCTCATCGTGCTGCTGGCTTCAGTGCTGTTGGTGTTCATCGTGTTGCTGATTGAATTCGGCTCGTTTTCTGAGCCTATCGCCATTGTGTTTGGCTCGGTATTGGCGTTGTGCGGCACGGTGTTGGCGTGGTATCTGACGGCGACTTCGGTCAATATCGTTTCCTTATTGGGCGCGATTATCGGCGTGGGCGTGGTCGCCAAAAACGGCATTTTATTGCTGGATTCGGTTCGGCATTTTGTCGATGCAGGCGAAAGCTTACCCGCAGCCTTGTTGCAATCAGGCCAGCGGCGCTTGCGACCAGTGTTGATGACATCATTGGCGGCTGCCTTAGGTTTGTTGCCGCTGGCCTATGGCATCGGCGCGGGTTCGGATATGCTGAAACCCTTGGCAATTGCCGTGATTGGCGCGTTGGTGTTATCGGTTGGCTTGTCGCTGATTGCTACGCCAGTGGTGTATTTTCTTTTGCAGAGGCGACGGCGGTAGGATTTGCTTTTGTCTGTTTGCTCTTCCGTCTTGGAGTAAAAAACATGTTTTTTACTCCTCTCACTTGTCTGATGTTATAAAGATATAGATTGAAAGTAACTATTTGATTTCAAAAAAATATTCTTATATCCCGCAAAATAAAAGCGGATTTATCCTAAATGTGGCAACCAGTCCACAGATAAAGACCTATTACCGATAATCATGCAATTCTTCCTTTAGACTCCACAACATCTGAATTTTCAGAGACTTGTAACCCGGTAAATACAGTCGGATTACTTTTTTACCAGGCGTTATAACTAAGGAAAAATTACCATGAACAAAAATATCGTCATCCCTTTGTTTGGATGCCTTTTGCTGTTGACCACAGGGAGCAATGCCCTTGCAGCAACAAGCACAGCACGTATCGGCTTTTCCTCAAAAACCGTCGGGCTGAGTGCCGTCAATACCCGTACGGCAGGCACTAGCGAATATGTTGAAATTGGCTTTATTGATACGAATGGCATTGAAGATTTGTCCGTGCCAGTGTTGATTGATAGCACTGATACATCATTGGTTGCTGTCAGCAATGCGCCAGTGGGCAATGCTTTAGGCAATTACCAACTGACGATTCCCGCCAACGCCATACCTGGATCGACCGCTTCTATCAATGTCAGCGCTACCGTTGGCGGCGTTAACTACACCAGAACCCGTGGCTTTGTGGTGGCGGCAGTTGTGCCTCCGGTTGTTGTGCCGCCTGCGCCGAATGCAGGGGTATCAACAACACTGCGCGCCGCTACGCCAACGTTGGCTGCCGACCAATCCGGCTGCGCTGCCATCAATTATTACGATGTCGGGCCTAACAAAGCCTATTCCGCTATAAGCCAATTGCCTTGGAGCAAATTGCAAGGCTGCGATACCGTCAGAATTTATCCTAAAGTGAATAATGATGCTTACCACGAAATGATGTTGCTTTCTGCTGGCACCAATTTGGCACCCGCCGCACCGAACAAATTTATGCGGGTTATTGGTATGCCTGATCCTATAACGGGTGCGCGACCTATTATTGATGGTTCAGCAGACACTAACGGTGTGCTTGCAACTCAATTGGAAACACTCCCAGGCCAAGCCTCGCGCACCTTGCAATATCATGATAACGGCAGCGCTAGCCGAGTGCTTTACAAACTAGGTTTGGTGATGGTTGGGCCGCAATCCGGCTATGCCTACAATAACGGCCCGGCGGGTTATATCGGCATTGAAAATCTCGACATCCGCAATGCGGTTTATAACGCGCCATTTGCCGATGCTTTAAAAGGCGGACAAGACACTTTTTCCAGTTTCGGCACTTGTTTATTTGTTGAAGTTGGCGCGCATCTGGTCGTTAAAAATAATGTGTTCCATAACTGTGGCAATGGCTTGTTTATCAACTCCAAAAACAGCAGCCTTGTCGAACTATCGCAAGACGTGCTGATTGATGGCAATCGTTTTTATAGCAATAGCAATGCGCCAATAGCGGGTGTTACTAACGGCTTCTCTGAACACAATAGCTACACCGAAGCGCGTGACATCATTTTTCAATACAACTATTTTGGTGATTTGCGCCCTGGTGCGGGCGGCGCGTGCCTGAAAGACCGTTCTTCCGGCTTAATTGTCCGTTACAACACTTTTGCGTCTAACTGTGGCTTAACGATAGATTTGGAAGATTCAACAGGTGGCCAACAGCTTATCTGGGGTGATGCGGGTTATGCAAAAACCCATGTTTATGGCAATTTGTTCGACCAAACTGTCGGGGCTTACGGAAATAACCTGATCCATTACGGTGGCGATAGCGGCACGGCAGCCAATTATCGCCAAGGCACATTATTCTTTTACAACAACACCATGCGGCTGAAAGGTGATGCCCTGAATGCCAATTATCCAGAAATATTGCTGTTCAATATGGATAGGCCAAATGCCGTTGCCGATGTGAAAAATAATGTGTTTTACACATCACCAACTACCGCTGGCGCAAAAGGCAAAATACAAGCGATGTTAGTTGGTCATGGCACAGCTAATCTGACCAACAATTGGGTATCGCCAAACGCCGCGCCATATTGGCTTGGGCATTTAACTGGCGCGATTGTTACCGGCTGGAACACCAACCTTGGCGCAAACAACCAGACTTTGTTTGTCAACGAAGCGTTGCACAACTTCCGTCCTGCCGTCGGCTCGCCGCTAATTGATGCAGGTAATGATTTAAGCAATATCAACCTGAGTAACTTACCCATTGCCGAACCCAGTCAAGTTGCCGTCCGTAAACAAGATTGGATTATGGATATTGGTGCGTATGAATATTAATCCTCTCAACTTTTAAACCTACACAAGCTTGTTTTGTGGCGATAGCGATAAGCGTTGTTTGCAAAACAACTTTTTACCGAATTTACGCATCCCGTGTGATGCAACTTGTATTTTTGTTTTAACAAAAATTCTATTGGCTCAAATTCAAACGGCAATTACCGTTCCCCTCATCAGAGATTTCGGACGATGAAAGAGCCGTCTTCATAGAGAAAATTATTATGTTAATTAAAGGCACTCCGCAAGCCAACACCCTAAATGGCACGGTGTTTGATGACCAAATATACGGCTTTGCTGGCGATGATGTTTTATTCGGCTGGAATGGCAATGATTTACTGAACGGTGGCACTGGCGCAGACACGCTGCTTGGTGGTACAGGTAATGATACTTATGTGGTTGACAATAGCGGTGATAGCGTCAGCGAAGATGACGGCCTTGGCGCAGACGCTGGCGGTATCGATACCGTTCAATCATCCGTTAGCTTTATGCTCGGTGATTATCTGGAGAACTTAGCCTTGACGGGTAATGGCAATGTCGATGGCATTGGCAATGCCCTGGATAACAGCATTATTGGTAACAATGGCGATAACCATCTGGATGGTGGCGAAGGCAACAATACGCTATCGGGTGGTAATGGTAACGATACTTTGGATGTTAAAAACACCAACGGTAACAATATCTTCAAAGGCGGTAACGGTAACGATAAATTGACTATTTTTAGCGCGAACGGCCTGCTCAATTTGTTTGGCGATGCGGGTGACGATACCTTATTCCTTGTTGATACGTCGAATACGAATAGCTTGAATGGCGGCTCTGGCAATGATGCCTTAACGGTTTATTCTTCAACTGGGAAAAACAACTTATCTGGCGGTATCGGTAACGACCAACTTACCGTGTTTGTCAGTTCAGGCAAAAACCTACTCAATGGTGGTGATGGCAACGACTACTTGACCTTATCCCAAGCAGCTGCCGCCAATACCTTGTTGGGCGGCAATGGTGACGATGTTATTGCCATTAGCGATCCTATGGCTGTGGCTAAACTCACCGTACAAAACGTCGATGGCGGTGCAAACTCTGACACCTTAATGCTGAGCTATATCAACCAAAGTATTGGTATGGTAATGGTTCAAGACGCAGTATTGCTTGGCAGTGGCGTGATTACTTCCGGTAACAATGCCATTAAATATAAGAATATTGAAACGCTTAATATTCAAGGCACAACCCAAGACGACGTATTGGTTGGCAGTGACGGCAATGACACGCTGGCTGGAAACGGCGGCAACGACACTATTTCCGGTGGCAAAGGTAACGATATTATTGAGCTTTATGAAACGGGCTGGGGCAAAGGTGGGGATGGTAACGACACGCTAACGGGTTTCAATCAAGCGAATAATATGATTTTAGATGGTGGCAACGACGACGATACTATCGGGATGATTAACAGCAACGGCGACAATATCAATTTACTGGGCGGCAACGGTAATGACTATATTTACAACCAACTATCAAGTGCAGGCAATGCCCTTATGGATGGCGGCGTAGGCGATGATACCTTCGCCATTGTTTTCTGTAGTTATGGACAGTTGCTCATTGAAGGCGGGAATGGCAATGATAAGTTTATTTTGGATAATGCAATCGGCAGCATTAACTTGCATGGCGGGGTTGGCTCAGACCAGTTTGTTTTTAATAATCGCCCGCAGTTTTCGGAAATAACCATTACCGATTTTACAGTTAACGCGGATATTATCAGCCTCAATGCCTTGGGGTTTGGTGGCGGTATGCTTGCAGGCGCACTTTCGGCAGCGCAATTTCATATGGGAGCTATGGCAACCGATGGTAATCAACGTGTTATTTATGATGACACCACAGGGGCATTATATTTTGATAAAGACGGCAATGGCTTTGGCTTTACCCAAATTGAAGTCTTCGGCCTTGCGAGTAACTTAGCGTTGTCCGCCAGTGATATTATGATTGCTTATTAGCTGACAAGATGTAAATCTTGTTTTGCATTCCAAGCTTATCTCAAACCACTCTGCTAATAGTTTCAACTCCTTCTACCCAAATCGGGTATTTGTCCATAACGGCTGTAAACAAAGCCGAATCTAACCAATTTTGTAGCCACTGCTGTACGGCGGGATAATCCGCCGTTGCAAACCATTGCCCATCGACGGCGGCAAATTGGCGGATGAAGGGGAATATTGCCGCATCAGCTAGTGTGCAGTGCTCGCCCAACAACCAAGGCGTAACTTGCAAGCGGCTTTCGAGTTCTGCCAAAAACAATTCGCCTTGGCTGCGGTAGTGTTCGGCGGGGTGTTGGGGATGACGGTCGGCGTATTTGTAGCGGTCTAGCTGGTATTTAAAATCGCCGTCGTTCCAAGTGATTAAAGTTTTGGCGGTTTTGGTATCTGCTAGCCATTGGGCGGGGTCGTGTTGCGCTAAGGCCCAGTGCATGATGTCTAGGCTTTCATCTATCACTTTGCCATCGGGCAAGTGCAACACGGGGACGGTGGCCTTGGGAGAAATATCGCGCAAGGCTTGTGGTTTGTTTTTTAATTCAACTTCGCGGATTTCGACTTTTATGCCTGTGTAAGCGAGTGCTAATCTGGCCCGCATGGCGTAGGGGCAACGGCGGAAGCTGTAGAGAATGGGGTATGTTTTCATGGGAAACGCTGGAGCATCAGCGGCGGCATTCCCGCGCTGAGCATGGGAACGATATTGTAGGGTGCAATAGGCGATAGCCGTATTGCACCGCATGTTGGCTTTCAAACATCCGGCGCATTACGACGCCGCTAATGCGCCCGACGATACTTAAAAATAACGCCCATTAATCAAAAAATGCGCGGCGATGCTACCTAAGTAGCCTAATAAGATTGCAGGCATCCATTTTAAATGGCTGATGAAGGTGTATACGCCTTTGGCTTGCCCCATTAAACCCACGCCTGCGGCTGAGCCTATCGACAACATACTGCCGCCGACGCCTGCGGTTAAGGTGACTAACAGCCATTGGCCTTGGGACAGTTCGGGCGACATGGTGAGTACCGATAACATAATCGTGCCGTTATCAATGAAGGCGGAGGCTATGCCGACTAGGATATTGGCGGTGGTGGGATCGATGCTGCCATATAAATGATGGGAAGCGATGGTTAAGTAGCCGATAAAACTTAAGCCGCCAACGCCGACCATCACACCGTAAAAAAACAACAGCGTATCCCATTCCAAATTGGCGATTTTCTGGAATATATCAAACGGCAATTCCTGCGCGGCATGTTGATTTTTATTGGCTTTGGGATTGTTCATGTATTTCATCGGCGCGAAGTAATCGATTTTTTCGTCAACGATTTTGTCTTCAACTAATTCAGGATGAAAGTCGCTGGTTTTTTGCAGGTAATAGCTGAAAAATTTCAGATACGTTAAACCCAGCATCATGCCTGCCACGGGCGGTAAATTGAGGAAATTCTCAAAGCAAGCCGAGGTGATGATGGTGAGGATGAACAAGAAAATCATTACCCAGCCACCGCGTTTCATCGCTTGTGCTTCCATCACCGCAGCAGGGCGCTCTTTAGGGATAAAGAAGTGCATGATGGCGGCAGGGATGCCTAAGTTGATAAGCGCGGGAACCAGTAAAGAGAAGAAATCGGTAAAAGGTACCACGCCTTTTTGCCAAACCAGCAATGTGGTGATGTCGCCGAACGGGCTGAACGAGCCGCCTGCGTTGGTAGCAACGACGACGTTAATGCACGATAAAGTCACAAAGCGCGGGCTGCCTTTGCCCATCGCCAAAATAACCGACCCCATCAGCAAGGCAGTGGTGAGGTTGTTACAGGCGGCGGAAATAAAGAACGATTGGATGCCAGTAATCCAAAACAACTGCCGATAACTGAAGTTTTTGCTTAACAGCCACACCCGCAGGCTATCAAATACGCCCCGGTCTTCCATAGCGTTTAAATAAGTCATCGATACCATGATGAACAAAAACAATTCGGCATAACCTTCTAGCGTGGTGCGGAAGGCAACGCCCGCTTGTTCGCTCATGCCGCCACTGACATAAACGCTGGCAATAAAAATCCAAATTAGGCTAGCGGCAAACACCATCGGTTTGGATTTTTTTAGCTCGGTGACTTCTTCGGTCATGGCAAAAATATAGGCCACGGCAAACACCACCAAGGCCAAATAACCCGCCCAATGCGCGGTTAAATCTAACGGTTGGCTTTGGTTAATAGCTCCTGTCATTTCTGCGATTGCTAACGAGGGTGCAAACAGAGCAAATAAAGAAAACAGCGACAAGAATGATTTAATTGGCATATACGACTCAAAAACTAGACAGTAAAAAGGACTTTACGGTAGCAATGCTTACCGTTTAAAAATACCGCGCGTTAATCCAAAAATGCACGGCGATACTGACAAAATAACTCAGCAAAATGATCGGCATCCAGCGCAAATGGCAGGTAAAGGTGTAATAACCTTTAATATTTCCCAACATGCCCACGCCTGGCGCAGAACCAATCGCCAACAAACTACCACCCACGCCAAGCGTTAAGGTCAGCAACAGCCATTGCCCAGGCGGAATATCGGGGTGCATATGTAAAACCGCAAACATTAATGTACCGTTATCGACAAATGCTGAGGACAAACCAATCATAATATTGGCGGAGGTTGGGTTGATTTGACCAAACAAGAACTGGGCTAAGCCTTCCAAATAACCGACAAAACCCACCGCGCCGATAATCATCATAGCGCCATAAAAAAACAACAGCGTATCCCAATCGATATTGCCGACATTTTTAAAAACATCAAAAGTGCGGGTGTTGTTGGCATTAGGCACTTCTAAATTATAAAAACGGTACACATGGGCAAAATCACTTTTTCTAATATGCGCGGTTTTGCTCAGGTAATAATTGAAAAATTGCAATAAACCCAATCCAGTCATCATGCCTGCGGCGGGTGGCAATTCCAATAACACGTCGGCACTAACCGTGATTAGCAAGGTGACGACAAATAAAAACATAATCCGCTTACTGCCACGCTTTAACTCGACTTTTTCTTGGATAGCTTCAGGGGTTTCTTTGGGTATCCAAAAGTGCATGACAGCAGCGGGCAATAAAAAATTCACCAAGCAAGGGACGGCTAAAGCAAAGAATTGGGTAAATTCTAAAATATTTTGCTGCCAAACAAACAAGGTAGAAATACCGCCCAACGGGCTAAACGTACCGCCCGCATTGGTGGCGACAACAATATTTACACACGCCAAAGCAACAAATTCTGGCCTTTTTTTACCGACCGCCAAAGCAATCGCGCCCATCAATAAACCGATGGTTAAACCGTTGATAACCGTGGACAGTAAAAAAGCCAAGCCGCCTGTAATCCAAAATAACTGCCGATAAGTGAATTTTTTGCTGAGCAAATACACTTTTAAGGCGTTAAAGACATTGCGTTCTTCCATGGTGTTTAAATAAGTCATGGAAACCAAGATGAACAGCAGCAATTCAATATACGCCAACAAATTGCTTTCGAAAGCCTGCGCGGCAACTTTGGCTTGACCGTGTAAGGCGTAGTAAATACAGATGGCAAACCACACCAAGGCCGAGCCCAACACCATCGGCTTAGATTTACGCAGTTCGGTGACTTCTTCGGACATTGCGGCAATATAGGCCATTACGGTAATAAAAACCGATAAGTAGCCAATAGCATGGTGGGTTAAATCGAGGTTTTGCGCCACCGTGGCTGTTTCAGCATGGACAGCCAGAGGAAAAAACAACGCGCTAAGCAGCAGTAAATATTTCATATCAGCCCTGTTAATAGAGGTATCAAGCCGCGATTATAAAGCTAATCGCCAAGGTTTTCCCGTGCGCTGGCAAATATGAGGAAATAATCCTTAAGATTGCCGAAACACAAGCGTAAAATGCGCCGCTTGTTCAGCTCTTTTTTCAGCCATGCCAAAAATCCCACATACCCAAACTAAAAAACAGCTTACTAATTTGGCCCTAGGCGCTATCGGCGTGGTTTTTGGTGATATAGGCACCAGCCCCTTATATGCGGTCAAAGAAGTCTTCCACGATAATTTACCCATAGACCAACTGCATGTACTCGGCGTGTTATCGCTGATCTTCTGGTCGCTAACCTTAGTCGTCACGGTAAAGTACGCCATCTTTATCATGCGCGCCGATAATAACGGTGAAGGCGGCATTATGGCGTTGATGGCTTTGGCATTGTTTGGCTCCCGCGACAACCCCGGACGCAGGCGCTTCATCATCACCATCGGTTTATTAGGTGCGGCTTTGTTTTATGGTGACAGCATCATCACCCCCGCCATTTCGGTATTAAGTGCCGTGGAAGGCTTGCAAGTTATCGCCCCGTCTTTGGGGGAATACATCATACCCCTCACCATTTTTGTATTAAGCGGGCTGTTTATGATCCAGTCCAAAGGCACGGCGACCATCGGCAAGCTGTTTGCGCCCGTCATGTGTATTTGGTTTGTCACCTTAGCGTGGCTAGGCATCAACAACATCATTACCAATCCTTCGGTACTGATGGCGATCAACCCTTATTACGGCCTGCATTTATTGTTTGAACTTGGCTGGGAAGGTTTTGTGATTATGGGCGCGGTGGTCTTGGCAATCACAGGCGCAGAAGCCTTGTATGCCGACATGGGACATTTCGGCTTAAAACCCATCCGCTATGCCTGGTTTGGTTTCGTCTTCCCTGCCCTGTTATGCAATTACTTTGGACAAGGCGCGTTACTGCTGCAACATCCAGAAGCCATCCAAAACCCGTTTTACCTGCTCGCTCCATCCTGGGCTTTATACCCGCTACTGGTGTTGTCCACCTTGGCAACAGTGATTGCCTCGCAAGCGGTTATCTCCGGCGCATTCTCCATCACCCGGCAAGCCATACAACTGGGTTATTGCCCACGCATGAAAATCTTGCACACCTCTGGCGAAGAAATGGGGCAAGTGTACTTACCTGCGGTCAATTGGTTGTTGATGGCAGCAGTATTCATCTTAGTGATTAGCTTCCACTCGTCATCGGCACTGGCCTCTGCTTACGGCATCGCCGTTACTGGCACCATGATAGTCACCACCATGTTGGCATTCATCGTCATACAAGCCTTATGGCAATGGAAAACCTATACCAGCGTCCTGTTCTTAACCGTATTCATGACCATTGATTTCCTGTTCCTGTCATCCAACTGCTTAAAAATCCTGTCTGGCGGCTGGCTGCCATTAGTCGTCGGCACACTGATATTCTTAGTGATGACCACATGGATTAAAGGCCGTGGCTTGCTAGCCGAACACATGGCAAACCGAAAAGTCTTGTTTGAAGAACTGGAAGAAAAACTCCAAGACCACGAACTCGCCACCGTAAAAGGCACCGCCATTTATTTGACCCGCACCCTGCACGGCGTACCGCCCGTGTTATTGCACAACCTCAAACACAACCACGTCCTGCACGAATACATCGTGGTACTGACCATCGTCACCCTCGACGAACCCTATGTAGAAGAAGCGCGGCGGGTAAAAATCCGTTCATTCGGGCGCGACCGCAATTTTTACCGCGTCAAACTGTATTACGGCTTCCAGCAATCGCAAGATGTGCGCCGCGCCTTAAGCTTATCGATAGAAGAAGGCTTGCAGATTGACCCCAAAAACGTCTCGTTTTTTGTCGGCAGCGAAAACATCACCTTCAAACGCAACAGCAAACTGCCCAAATGGCGGCAATCGCTATTTTTATACTTAGTACACAACGCCTCCACCGCCATCGAATTCTTCCGGATTCCGGTCGAACAAGTCATGGAAATAGGCGTACGCATAGAGCTTTAACCCGTAGTAAACAACCGCTAAAATCGGTTGCGAACAACCCAAAAATAATCGATACTTTCGGCCTTTTAGCCCAACTGGCTGCTACTGCGGCGCTTGGCATAACACGTGGAGAACACCATAAAATGAAAAAAACTAGCCTTTTAGCACTCACCGCCTTTGCTTTTTTAGCACTTACTAACATCGCAACCGCAAGCGAAAAATACCCAGCAGCCGACTTCCAACCGACTGTTATTTACAGCGACGCCAGCGCCGCAAAAGCCGCACCACAAGCCAGCAGCGAAGCAACCGACCCCAAATACCCAGCAGCAAACTTCCAGCCTACCGTCATCTACTTAGACGAAAGCTTGGCAGCAAAATCAGAAAAACCAGCAGCTGTAGAAGAAACAGCACAATTTGACGCCAAATACCCAGCCGCTTACTTTCAACCAAAAGTTATCTACCCATAAGCCGCTTACCAGCCAAAACACCGCATTTGTGTTAGAATTGCCCTACAAGTCCCGATAGCTCAGCAGGATAGAGCGGTCCCCTCCTAAGGGACAGGCCGGCGGTTCGAATCCGCCTTGGGACGCCAAACAAGGATGCAAAGGCAACCGATAAGGTACAAAAACCCGCAAGTTACTTGGCTTAGCGGGTTTTTTATTGTCCAGTGAAATGTAGATAGATTAGCATTCCGTTAAAGTTGATGCTAAACGCAAACAGTCGCTCCATTGGCATATTGCCTAGTTAAGCTATCGCTAATCAAAACAATATCAACTAAAATCACACCCACTCTTCTTTGTCATTAAATCAAAACTTTATGTCCGAGTTAACGCCAGACGAACTGTTAACGCTCACCAGAGCCGCTAAAAAAAACCTACGTTATGACAAACCCTTAGACCCTGAAACCGATCAAGCTTTGTTGGTGGATTTGAACGCGGCGCGGGGCGATTTTAGCCAAGACAAATTATTGTGGGAATTGGGTGTTGACGAACCTAGCCTGAGTTTGGATGACGGCAATCCCCATCAATACATCTTATTTGGCGGGCATCGCGGTTGCGGCAAAAGTACCGAATTACGGCGTTTAGCGAAAAGGTTGCATCGCCCAGAGTTGTATTACGTCGTTTTGGTCGATGCCTTAAAAGAATTGGATATTAACAACTTGCATTACAGCGATATTCTGCTGGCACAAGCCAAAGTGTTGATGAAGCAGTTGGAAGCTAACGACGTTAAAATTGAAACCATATTTTCAGACCGTTTGGAAAATTGGTTTAAACAGCGTGTGTTTGTGCAGCTTAATGAGCAAGCCTTGGGCGGCAAATTGGAAACAGGCGCAAAAATCACCACAGGCTTGCCGTTTTTAGCCAATTTATTCGCCACATTAACCACGTCCATCAGCATTGGTTCGACTCATAAAGAAGAAATCCGTGACATTGTCCGTAACAGTTTCAGCGAATTTGCCAGCGCCTTTAACGCCTTGATACAACACATCCAAGAACAATTACAACAGGCAAATCTGGGCAGGAAAATCCTGTTTGTCGTTGATGGCACAGACCGATTATCCAGTAACGAAGCCAATGATTTTTTCATCCGCGACATTCACCAACTCAAACTCATCCGTAGTAATTTCATTTATTGCACCCCCATCGACATACTCACCGAAAGCGGCAGAATCAGCCAAGAATTTAGCGTATTCCGTTTGCCGATGGTAAAAATTGCCGAGAAAAATACCGCTGATTATTTACCCATACCACTGGCGCAACTCAGCGAATTAATCCATAAGCGCGTAGATAGCCGCTTGTTTGCCGATAGCCAACTCTTGGACAAATTGATTAAAGCCTCCGGCGGGCATGTGCGGGATTTAATGCGCTTATTGGATTATTGCTTGGCAGAAACCCAAGGGCGCAAAAAGATTGATACCGCCGCCGCAGACGCTGCTATCAAACATTTGGCAAGCGAATATCAACGCGTTATCCAACAAAGCGACTACGCCTTATTAGTGGAAATTGACCAGCGCGACAGAAGCCATGTACCTGTCAGCGAAGTATCGCGCCGCTTGCTCTATGACTTAGTATTGCTGGAATACAATAGCTACTGGTGGCAAAGCCATCCGGTGGTGCGTACTTTGCCCGCCTACCAATTGGCGGCAAATAGCTGATGGAATGGACACAAGAACTTGATAGCCGCCATTCCGGCGCGGTTTTGCGGCTTATCGATTTGCTGGATGATGGCGAAAGCTTTTGCTGGATTTTGGCGGAATATAACAACCAACCTTATCGCGATACAGTCATAGCCGAACTTGCCGCCGAATACCCCCAACAAGCGATTTTATCGGCTACGGCATCAACGGATTTGCTCGCTGACTTGCCGAAAACCGCCCAACACGCCAGCGTTATTCATCTTATTGATACACACAACTGGTTTGATAACCAAAATCAACAAAGCCTTTTACATAGGCTCAACCAACGTCGCGAATGGCTGGCGCAAACCATCAATCGTGGGATTGTGGTGTGGTTATCGGAAACCAACGTCAATAACTTTGCCCATGATGCCCCGGATTTATGGGCTTGGCGCAAAGCGGTGGTAGATTTTCGCAACCATAGCGAAGACCAGCCATCTCATCCGCTTTATTCCCTGCGTATTGATGAAAATAACAGCGATTACGCCGATAAACAGCAACGCCTAATCGACATCAGCGAATACCTGCAAGGCAAAACCGATTACAGCTTAGCGGATGGCGGGTTATGGCAGGAACAAGCACGCATTTTGGCTAGTGTAGGCGATTACGAAAAAGCAATTATTGCCATCAAACAAGGAATATTAATTAGCCAAGCAAACCACGACAAACGTGCCACAGCGATTTGCTATGGTGATCTGGCTGATATTTTGCACCAAACTGGTGATTTTAACGAAGCCTTGCGTATCCGCCGCGAAGAAGAATTGCCTGTGTATGAAGCCTTGGGCGACAAACGCAGTAAGGCGATGACCATGGGAAAAATCGCCGATGTCCTGTACGAGCGTGGAGAATGGGACGAAGCTTTGAGTATTTACCGAGAAGAAGAGTTGCCCGTGTATGAAGCCTTGGGCGACAAACGCGAGAAAGCAGTGACCATGGGCAAAATCGCCGATGTCCTGCAAGCGCGTGGCGAACTGGACGAAGCCTTGCGCATTCGCCGCGAAGAAGAGTTACCCGTGTATGAAGCCTTGGGCGACAAACGCAGCAAAGCTGTGACCATGGGCAAAATCGCCGATGTCTTGCAAGCGCGTGGAGAAGGGGACGAAGCCTTACGCATCCGCCGTGAAGAAGAGTTGCCCGTGTATGAAGCCTTGGGCGATAAACGTGATTTGCTAGTGTGCCAAACTAACTTAGCGCTATTGCTGCAAACCATAGACCCTGAGCGTTATTTGTCTGAAAGCCGCCAATTATTAAGCCAAGCGTTGCTCAGTGCCGAGCAAATGAATATTCCTGAACAGCAGGTTATTCGGGATATTCTCAATAAATATAACCATTCCTAAGGCATCACTGAACACGGGTTGCTGCGTAATACAAGCCTTGTTCCACGCAATCATTTATGAATACTTAGCCGCTAATTTAGGTAATAAATCGGCTAAATCTTCTTCATCCCAGGCGTCGCCGGATGGTTCGCTATCAAGGCTTACTTCTCGTGATACGGTATCACCTACGGCGGCTTCTACGCCGTCGTTTACGGCATATTGAACGCCTTCGTAGCACCAATCATAATCTTCGTCTGTTTCAACAGCGGCTAATGAATCGGGGTCTTGCAAGGCTTGTTCAAAAATGGCTTGGCCTTGGGCGATTAATGAGGATCTGAAATCCATAAAAGAATCATCACCGCAACCACCGTTGATAAGATACGCCGCAGCCCAAAGTTTCCAGCTGTAGGCGGCAGCCATTTTTTCGGTGAATAGGTACGAGAACGCGATTGCATCTGCACCGCTCAATTGTGTGACTTTTTCTTCAATCAGCTGGCACTTTACATCCATATCACCGTCTGCCGCGCTGTTGACTTCATCAAATAATTGCCAGAATTGTTGTTCGTTCATGTTATTACCCAATTTTTTATATAAGAGATATTTAGTGGTTGGCATTTTACGTTTACCGACCTTATCGCCAAAGTAGGTTAATAAAAAACTGCCGTTTCTACCCCGCATTTTTTGTGGGCAATTAATAACATTAAAGCCAGCCATTCAACATAAGCGATTGATTTTTAAATATGAACACCAATACAACACTAACATATGAACAGCAAGGCAATCGGCAAGCGCTGTCGGCATTGGCTGCGAAAATTAAACAATGGGGTCAAGAATTGGGCTTTGCTGAGGTAGCTTTTAGCGATACGGATTTGCCGGAAGCGGAACAGCATCTGGCTGCATGGCTGGCAAAAGACTTTCATGGTGAAATGGATTATATGCAGCGGCATGGCAACAAACGCAGCAGGCCTGCGTTGTTGCAACCTGGTACGGTGAGTATTATTTCGGTACGGATGGATTATCTGCCGGAAGCGGCAAGCGCTATGCAAGCAAATTTGGATGCCCCAACTGCCGCGTATATTTCCCGCTATGCCTTAGGCCGTGATTACCACAAACTGATGCGTAACCGTTTGCAGAAGTTGGCGGATAAAATTCAGGCAGAAATTGGCGCTTTTGGCTATCGGGCGTTTGTGGATAGCGCACCAGTTTTGGAAAAAGCCATCGCCGAAAAAGCGGGGTTGGGCTGGATTGGTAAACACAGCAATCTGATTAACCGCAAGGCTGGATCGTGGTTTTTTTTAGGGGAAATCTATACCGATTTGCCGCTACCTAGCGACCAGCCAACCAGCGCACATTGTGGCGATTGCATGGCTTGTTTGGCTATCTGCCCTACCCAAGCCATAGTCGCGCCTTATCAGGTCGATGCCCGTCGCTGTGTGTCTTATTTGACCATTGAATTGCACGGGGCGATTCCTGAAGATTTACGCCCGTTAATCGGTAACCGTATTTATGGCTGCGATGATTGCCAGTTGGTTTGCCCGTGGAATCGTTTTGCCAAATTGACGGGCGAAGGCGATTTTCATCCTCGGCATCGCTTAAATACTCAGCAATTATTGGCGGTTTTTGCGTGGACGGAAGCGGAGTTTTTGGCGAAAACTGAAGGCTCGGCGATACGCCGGATTGGCTATGAACGCTGGTTGCGGAATATTGCCGTGGCGTTAGGCAATGCGCCGAGTTCGCCAGAATTGCTGGCGGCGTTGCAGGCAAAAATGGCAGATACTTCGGAATTGGTGAAGGAGCATGTGTTGTGGGCGTTGCGGCAGCATGAGAAAAATAAAGACAGATTAAGTTAGTATCTTGCCAAAAACGGTCATCGAGACACATGATCTAATCCAATATCGCCGTAGGATGGGCTGACGCTAGGAAGCCCATCAAACTAAATGCCCAATGATGGGCTTCCTACTTTCAAGTGCTGCAAACGAAATGTTAAGCCGTTTAACCATCACTATTGTTGGGATATTTAAAAATCACTAACCACCTAAATTGCGCATTTGCCGGAGTATCCATTGCTGCCTTCTAAGCACATAATTTGATGGCTGGTTGGCTTTAAAGCGGATGGGATTGGGTAAGGTTGCGGCAAGCAATGCGGCTTGGCTGCGGCTTAATTGTTTGGCGGGTATGCCGAAATAGTGTTGGCTGGCGGCTTCTATGCCGAAAAGATGATCGCCAAATTCGGCGATGTTGAGGTAGGTTTCTAAAATCCGTTGCTTGTCCCAGAGCAGCTCTAGCAGCATGGTAAAATAGGCTTCTAAGCCTTTGCGGAGGAAATTTCTTGACGGTGTTAGGAACAGGTTTTTGGCGACTTGCTGGCTGAGGGTACTAGCACCGCGCAAGCTGTGCCGACCTTCGGCGTAATTTTCTACAGAATCTTGTATGGCTTTAAAATCAAAACCGTAGTGGTCAAAAAACTGTTGGTCTTCGGCGGCAACCACAGCTTCGAATGCCGAGCTGGCAATAGCATCGGCATCAACCCAGCGGTAATCAATAGCAAGCAGGCCTTTGCCTGCAAACACATCTTGTCCGTGCCGATAGAGCATAAAAACGCTGGTCGGCGGCGGCAACCAACGTAACAACAGACACATCAACATTGTCACCGCCAGGCTGATAATGACCAGCCGCTGGAATATTTTCAGCTTGGACAACGTGGCTATTTAATCAAACTCAGCAATACCCCTGCTGCCACTGCCGAACCGATAACGCCAGCTACATTTGGGCCCATGGCGTGCATCAATAAGAAATTATGCGGATTGCTTTCTAAGCCAATTTTATTGGCTACCCGTGCCGCCATCGGTACGGCTGATACCCCTGCCGCACCAATCAGTGGATTGATAGGGGTATCGCTAAAGCGGTTCATGATTTTTGCCATGATGACGCCTGCCGCTGTGCCTATCGCAAATGCGATTGCACCTAACGCCAAAACGCCTAAAGTTTGCACTTGTAAAAACGCTTCGGCACTCAGTTTAGAGCCGACTGACAAGCCTAAGAAAATGGTGACGATGTTGATTAATTCATTTTGTGCAGTTTGGCTTAAACGCTCTACCACGCCGCAAGCATTCATTAAATTGCCCAGGGCAAACATGCCGATTAACGGTGCTGCAGAAGGTAATAAAAGGATAGTTAACAACAGTAACATCAATGGGAAGACGATTTTTTCAGTTTTGCTGACCGCCCGCATTTGTTTCATTTCAATTTTGCGTTCGGCTTCGGTGGTTAAAGCACGCATGATTGGCGGTTGGATTAATGGCACTAAGGCCATGTATGAATAGGCGGCAACAGCGATGGCACCAAGCAAATCTGGGGCTAATTTTGAGGCGACGTAAATGGCGGTAGGGCCATCCGCACCACCAATAATACCGATGGCGGCGGCATCTTTTAGGGTAAATTCAAAACCGGGTATGGCATTTAATGCCAAAGCACCTAGTAAGGAAGCGAAAATCCCAAACTGTGCGGCTGCGCCTAATATTAAGGTTTTGGGGTTGGCTAACATGGGACCAAAATCGGTCATTGCGCCCACGCCCATAAAAATCAACAACGGAAAAATTCCGGCTTTAATACCGAAATACAGGTAATACAACAACCCGCCTTCTTCGGCGATACCTGCTACTGGAATATTGCTAAGGATTGCGCCAAAACCAATGGGTAATAACAATAAGGGTTCAAAGTTTTTCTTAATCGCCAAATACAACAATAAGAAACCGACTAGCATCATAAATGCTTGTCCGCCTGTGAAGTTATACAGGCCTGTGCTGTGCCAAAGTGATATTACATTTTCCATGTTTTGCCCCGTTTACGCTTAAAGAGAAACTAAGGCGTTTCCGCCTGCAACTGCTGCACCTTCTTTTACATGCACGGCACTGACCACACCTGCATATTTTGACCGAACCTCAGTTTCCATTTTCATGGCTTCCATCAATACAACAATCTCGCCTTCTTCGACAACACTGCCTTCAGTCACCAAAATTTTCAGGATATTACCTGCCATAGGTGCATGGACAACCACGCCGCTATGGACAACCAAATCCAACGCGTGTGCTGCGGCGACAGGTTCTATGCTTAATGGAGAGCCACTTGGGCCAACAACCACATTGAAGTTTTTGCCATCGACATTAACGGTGTAGCTTTCAGCCGCTTTTGCTTCGCTAGTAACTGGCGTTGAGGCAACCGCTGCCGCCATTTCTGGTGCAGGTTCGAAAGCCGCTGGATTGCCACGATTCGCCAAAAATTTCCAACCGACTTGGGCAAACATGCCATTTATCAAGGCATCTTCTTCAACACAGGCCACCAAGGTCACACCTTCGGCTTCGGCTTTTTCTTGTACTTCGGCAATCAGCTTATCCATTTCTGGTTGCAATAAATCGGCTGGACGGCAAGTGATGGCTTCACCATCGACCAATACCCGCGCTTGCAATTCGGCATTGACGGGTGCAGGCGTTGCGCCGTATTCACCTTTTAATACGCCAGCGGTTTCTTTAGTGATAGTTTTGTAACGTTCGCCTGCCATCACGTTGATGACCGCTTGGGTACCAACAATTTGTGAGGTTGGCGTAACCAGTGGGATAAAGCCTAAATCTTCGCGCACACGCGGAATTTCTAATATCACTTCATCAAATTTATCGCTTGCGCCCTGTTCGCGTAGTTGGCTTTCCATATTGGTCAACATACCGCCTGGTACTTGAGCAACTAAAATGCGGCTATCGACACCTTTTAAGCTGCCTTCGAATTGAGCGTATTTTTTGCGGATTTCACGGAAGTACGAGGCAATCTCTTCTAATTTGACTAAATCCAAACCCGTTGCACGTTTATTGCCTTCCAAGGCAGCAACGATGGTTTCAGTGGCGCTGTGTCCGTAGGTCATACTCATCGAGGAAATGGCGGTATCGACGTTGTCTACGCCTGCCTCGGCGGCTTTAATGATAGTGCCAACACTCAAACCGGTAGTGGCGTGGCAATGTAAATGGATGGGGATGCGGGTGCTTTTTTTCAGTCGTCCGACCAATTCGAAAGCATCATAAGGCTTTAATAGCCCAGCCATATCTTTGATACAGATGGAATGTGCGCCCATATCTTCAATTTTCTTACCCAAATCTACCCACATATCAATGGTATGCACCGGGCTGGTGGTGTAAGAAATAGTGCCTTGGGCATGGGCGTTGGTATTGAGTACGGCTTTAACGGCATGCTCGATATTACGCATATCATTCATGGCATCAAAAATCCGGAAGACATCAATACCGTTTACTACGGAGCGTTCCACAAATTTATCGACCACGTCATCGGCGTAATGGCGATAGCCTAGGATGTTTTGACCACGCAACAGCATTTGCTGCGGGGTTTTAGGCATGGCGGCTTTCAGTAAGCGCAGGCGTTCCCAAGGATCTTCACCCAAATAGCGGATACAGGCATCAAACGTTGCCCCGCCCCATGATTCAATAGACCAATAACCAATGTCGTCTAGTTTTGAGCAAATCGGCAACATGTCCTCAATACGGAAACGCGTTGCTAAAATAGATTGGTGCGCGTCGCGCAGAACAACTTCCGTGATCGCTAAAGGCTTGTTATTAGTTGCCATTTTTAATAATTTCTCCTAGAAAACCGATGCCATATGCTGGCTTGATTTATTGTGCCGCGTTTGATGTACAAATTGCGGCACGTTATTAATAAACAAAATTCCAATTGATAGTGATTTGTTCTTCACTAGACGCGAATAGCGGCGATACGAACTGCCATAAACTGCATCAAAAAGCCTGATACCAAACGGCTGCTGTCAGCCTAAGGTCGCCGGGCTATTGTTAATTTTTACTACGGTATTGATGCACTGCCGCAGAAATGGCGGCGATGGTGGCTTTATCGGTTTTATTGGCAGTCGTTACCGGAACAACGACGGCAGCTGCTGGAGGTTCAGGAAAATACCGCTGCACTAAGCTAGCCATGGTTTTGATGGCAACGACCAACATCGCCAAAAAGACAAAAACAATGCCCATACCAACCAGCATTAATTCCACACCGCTACCAATAAGTTCTGTCATAGCCATCAATTCCGTGTTGATTAATTTGAAACCACTTTAAACCATTTATACAAGTAAAACAAAGCCTTAAAAACAACTCTCTACAAAGCCGCTAATGCCGCATCGTAATTAGGCTCATTTGTCAATTCATTCACTAATTCCGTGTACACAATTTTATTGTCTTCGTCGATGATGACGATAGCACGAGCCGTTAATCCCGCCAAGATGCTATCAACCAGCTTCACGCCGTAATCTTCTGAGAAATTGGAGCGGAAGGTGGATAAGGCAAAGACATTTTGTAAATCTTCGGTCTCGCAAAAACGGCATTGGGCAAACGGCAAATCGGCGGAAACCACCAGCACCGCAGTATTCTTCATATGCCCGGCTTTTTCATTAAATTTACGCGCCGAAGCCGCACAAGTTGGTGTATCTAAACTTGGCACAATATTTAGCAGCTTTTTTTTGCCGGCAAAATTTGCCAAATTCAGGTTTTTTAACTTGCTATTGACCAACAAAAAATCCGGCGCCGGGCTGCCGACTGGCGGCAATTGACCATTGGTATGAATGGCTTTGCCTTGAAAAGTAATCGTTGCCATGTGTTTTAAAACTCCGTTAGCGTTTACGACGTGTCTGTTTTTCTTGTCGTTCGCGTTTTTTAATTTGGAAGGTGCTTTGTTTGTTAGCCTGCCCTTGGAACGGGTTGCTTGGCGATTTGTATTCTAATCGGATAGGCGTGCCCGACAACTTGAGCTTTTCGCGGAAATAATTGGTCAAGAAACGTTTGTAATCAACGGGTAAAGAGTCGGTTTGCACACCGTGGATAATAACGATGGGCGGATTGCGCCCGCCTTGATGGGCGTATTTTAGTTTGATGCGGCGGTTGCCAACCAACGGTGGTTGGTGTGCAGTGGTCGCTTCTTTGAGGATGCGGGTAAGCACTGGCGTGGACATATTCACCATCGCCGACTCATACAGTTTATGCACGACATCAAACAGTTTACCAACACCACTGCCGTGCAATGCTGAAATCGGGTGTTTCTCGGCAAATTCCAAGAACGATAATTTAACGTCCAATTGGCGTTTGATGGTTTCTTTTTGATCGTTATCCAAGCCATCCCATTTGTTCAGGCCAATAATCAATGCCCTGCCCGCATCTAGCACCAATCCCAACAAATGCGCGTCTTGATCGGTAATGCCTTCGCTGGCATCAATCAAATAAATCACCACGTGGGCTTTTTCAATGGCTTGTAAGGATTTGATGACGCTGAACTTTTCGATGGTTTCAGCAATTTTGGAGCGGCGGCGCATACCTGCGGTGTCTATCAAGGTAAATTGCTTGCCGTTACGTTCGAAAGGAATGTAAATGCTGTCACGGGTGGTGCCTGGCTGATCGAAAACGATAACCCGCTCTTCGCCCAATAATCGGTTAACCAAAGTTGATTTGCCAACATTTGGCCTACCAACAACAGCAATGGCGATACCTTTGCTTTCATCGTCACTACCGGGGGCGAGGGAGATGGGCGGCAACAATTGGTTAACGTGTTCCAATAATTCAGGCACACCCCGACCGTGGGAGGCGGCAATCTGCAATGGCTCGCCCAAACCCAAGGCATAAAAATCGGTGGCGGCAGTTGAAGCATCAAGGCCATCAACTTTATTGGTGACTAAAACAATGGGTTTAGATAATTTGCGTAAGGTATCGGCAATAATTTTGTCCGATGCGCTTAAGCCCTCGCGCGCATCTACCATGAACAGCACAATATCGGCTTCTTCTAAGGCGATTTGCACTTGTTTTCTGGAAACACTTTCTATGCCTTCGGCATTGTCAGCAATACCGCCCGTATCAACCACCAAACAAGGGCGGTTGCCGTGCTTAACACGACCGTATTTGCGGTCACGGGTCAGGCCAGGAAAATCCGCGACTAAGGCTTCACGGGTACGGGTTAAATAATTGAATAAGGTGGATTTGCCGACATTCGGGCGTCCAACTAGGGCGATAACGGGTAATACAGACATAATTAAGGTACGGCCTTTAATGCGGCGAGTGTGCCATCTTTTGCGTAAACATAGACAATATTGTCTTCAATAATCGGTTTGGCATCGATGGGACTGGAGGTAATCTGTTCGCGCCCTAATAAATGCCCGTCAAGCGTGCTTAACCAATGGACATAACCTTCAAAGTCACCGACAACAACATAGCTGTCGAAGGCGGCAGGTGCGGACAACTGGCGCTGGTGCAAATCTTTTTGTTTCCACATGGACGAGCCATTGCGCTGATCTAATTGCCAGACATCACTGTCGGCATCAGATAAATACAAATAACGCCAATCGCTGCTGATGCCACTGTAAGCGGAGATGCTTTCATTGCGCCAGATAAGTTCGCCGTCCAATACCGACACGGCACTCAAGCCTCCGTGATAACTGGCGACAAACACTGAACCACCAGCAATAATCAAATCGGAATCAATATCCACCAAGCGTTCCACTTCGGAGCGGCCTTTGGGGATAGCCACACTGGCTTCCCAAACATATTTGCCGTCTTTTAGGCGTAGGGCCAATAACTTACCGCTGTCATAACCGCCGATCACTTGGTCTTCAAAAATCACTGGCGTACTCGTGCCACGCACGCTTAAGGCCGGGACGTTGGTTTCAAAACTCCAGAGTTTAACGCCAGATCTTTCATCCAAGCCCAAGACCGCACCATCAGTGCAATGCACCACTACCACGCCGTTGGCAAGCACAGGCACAGATAAAATTTCGCTGGAAACGTTAACTGTCCACAAGGTTTTTCCGGTTTCGCTATTTAATGCGATTACTTGGGCTTTGCTAGTGCCAAAAACAACGGTAGCACCGCCAACACCAGGGCCGGCGGACATGGGTAGTCCGGTTTCTGCTTCCCAATATAAATCGCCTGTCGCTAAGTTTCTGGCTTGTACCACGCCTTTTTTATCAGCAGCAAAAATTTTGCCGCTAGCAATGGCGGGCCACAATTTCAGGGATTTTTCTTCGCTACCGACCCCAACTCTTTCTTTCCATAAAATTTGGATTTTTACTTCCGGGGTATATTCGGTCAATTTGCTAGGCGGTTCGGCGTTGTCTTCGCCGCCACTAAAATAATCGGAAATGCCGGAAAAAGATTCTTTTACAGTATCCAATCCTGCACAACCCACCAATTGTAAGCAAAGTAATAAAAGCGTAATTAGGCGCATTATTTGGTATTTTCTATTTTTTCAGGTGCTGTCAAATCATTGATTTTCATTTGCAGCAAAGGCGATTGCTTACCGTTACGCAAGGCGCTTTGGTAAGAAGTACGGGCTTGATCCAGCCTGTCTAAGCCAACATACAAATCCCCTACCAATTCATCATACTCGGCTGAAAAACTTTCCGATTTGGCAGGATCAATATCGTTAACTAATTTTAGGCCTTGTTCGTATTCTTTATTAGCCAACATAATGCGTAGCAAGCGGATCTTGGCGATATTGGCCAGTTCCTTATTATTACTGGCGGCAATTTTTTCCAGCAATTGTTTCGCTGCCGCCATGTCATTTTGTTCTACTTTAACTTTTGCAGCCAACAGCGTGCTATACGCGGCGTAGTCGCTTCCGGGATATTGCCCGTTGATACGTTCAGCCAATTTGCTGACGCTATCATTTTGCTTAGCTTCAAAAGCTTTGCTTAATTGGTTGAACTCGGTTGAGGCTTGTAGGGTTTGGTCTTTTTTGTGATCTTGCCAAAAATTCCAACCAACTACGATGGCGATGCCCATAACCACACCGATGTATACGGTCTGATGATTTTCTTTCCACCATGTTTTTATGGCTTCTACCTGTTGTTCTTCAGTTTCGTAAGTTTCCACAGTTAATCTCTTTTATGTCTTTATGTCTAAAAATAACGGCTTTGTAAGAAAGCGACGGCTTGCTGTTGCGATAAGGTTTGCTGGCCTTGTTCATCGCGCAACGATTTTATTGCCACTTCACCACGGCTGACTTCGTCGTCACCTAAAATAACCGCATAATCGGCACCACTTTTGTCGGCTTTTTTAAATTGGCTTTTAAAGCTCCCGCCATCGACACCCACTTGCAAACGCACTGTCGGCAAGGCGTCCCGGATCGCTTCAGCAAAGCGCAGGCCTTCCTGCTCCGCCAATGCGCCTACGCGGATCATGTAAACATCGACAGGTTTTGCGGTAGGAATTGCCACGGTTTCCAGCAAAGCCAACAGCCGCTCCATGCCCATAGCAAAACCGACCGCGAAATTGGCTTTACCGCCGAGCTGTTCGATCAAGCTGTCGTAACGCCCGCCAGCGCATACCGTGCCTTGTGAGCCGAGTTCATCAGTCACCCATTCAAATACGGTTTTGCTGTAATAATCCAAGCCGCGCACTAAACGGGTATTGATTTGGTAGCTAATGCCCAAATTATCCAAATTGGCTTTAATGGCTTGGAAATGGCTGATGGTGTCTTCGCCTAGATAGTCCATTAACACGGGCGCATCGGCAACCAATTCCTGCATCGCCGGATTTTTACTGTCCAAAATCCGCAGCGGATTGGTATGCAATCGGCGTGAGCTGTCTTCATCCAGTTTATCTAAATGCTGGTTGAAATAATTGACCAAATTTTCGCGGTATACCAAACGTTCGGCAATCGTACCTAAAGAATTCAGCTCTAAGCGGACTTTGTCACGCACACCTAAACGTTTCCAAAGCCTATCCATAATTAACAATAATTCGGTATCACTGTCTGGGCCAGACATGCCGTAGGTTTCTACACCCAATTGGATAAACTGGCGGTAACGGCCTTTTTGTGGGCGTTCATGACGGTACATAGGGCCGTAATACCACAAGCGATGCGCTTGGCTTTGTAGCAAACTGTGCTCCAAGCACGCCCGCAAACAACCTGCTGTTCCTTCAGGTCGCAAGGTTAAGGAATCACCATTGCGGTCTTCAAAAGTGTACATTTCTTTTTCAACAATATCGGTGACTTCACCAATAGAGCGTTTAAATAATTCGGTTTTTTCCACAATCGGCATACGGATTTCACTGTAGCCATAACTGCCCAGCACTTCCCTGATGATGGCTTCTGCCGTTTGCCAAAGCGGTGTTTCCGTAGGCAGCACATCGTGCATACCGCGTATTGCTTGAATTGTATTTGCCATATGAATTTTTTGAATCTATTGCTGAGATTCGACTTGTTTTGCTTCTTTGGAAAAGGGGAATTTTTCTAATAATTCGCTGCGGTAAGCTTCGGCAAGATTTTGGTTACCTAAGGCACGCTCGGTTTGGTAAGACACCCATAAAGTGCCTTCGTTTTGTTGGGCAACTTGCAAGTAACGCTGCAAATAACCTTTTGCCGCCCAATATTCACGGTTTTGGTAACTAATTTTTTGTAATTGTTGTAAAGCAGGTGCGTAATTTGAATTAGCTTGCAAAGCTTGTTTAAAAAAAGTTTTAGCCTTTTGCTGTTGTCCCAAACCCAACTGGCATATTCCCGCATTGGTAATTGCCATCCATGGACGATCATTAAGCAGATTAGCGATTGCTTTATCTAATAACGCCAAGCCATTATCAAACTCTTGGTGTTCACAAAGAAACCGGCCGAAATTATTTTGCAGGCTCAAGTCTTCCGGTGACAATTTTAAAGCGGTTTCATAATGTTTTCTGGCTTCTGGAATTTTTTCAATTTTCTCAAACAAAAACGCCAAGGCGTTGTGCGCTTGGACATTATTAGGGTCCGCTGCAATTACCAGTTCCAGATTTTCTTTTGCCGCTTCCAAGCGGTTAAGATTCAAATAACGAATACCCAATTGCAAATGCACATCTGTATTGGCTTTTTGCTTTTCCATGGAATTGGTAATGGACGAACAAGCCTGCAATTGCAAAGCCAAAGTTAAAACCATTACGCCATTGATCGCTTTTTTTACCTTAACCGACACTTTCACGCTCTGCCTCCATCAACTTTAACTTAAGGTGACGACGACTTTTATCAGCCACTTGACCGACCAATTGCCCACATGCAGCATCAATATCTTCGCCACGGGTTTTTCTTACGGTAGTCACAATGCCCGCTTCATTCAAGGCGATTTTAAAGCGATGAATGGCGTTATTGCTGGAACATTTATAGATAGAATTCGGAAATGGGTTGAACGGGATCAAATTGACTTTTGATGGTACGGTCTTTAACAGCTCAATCAGTCCGTGGGCATCCGCCAAAGAATCATTGATACCATCCAACATCACATACTCAAATGTGATAGTCCGTCTTGGGGCAATTTTGGCATTGTCACGACAAGCGTCCATCAACTCACTTAATGGGTATTTTTTATTGATTGGTACTAAAACATCACGCAATTCGTCAGTGACTGCATGTAAAGACACCGCCAAGCTGACGTCGCAAGCTTCGGTCAAACGGTACATGGCAGGCACAACGCCGGAGGTGCTGATAGTGACGCGGCGCTTAGATAAACCAAAACTAAAATCATCGGTCATCAAATTCATTGCGGCGACCACATTATCGAAATTCAACAACGGTTCGCCCATCCCCATCATCACCACGTTGGTAATGCGCTGCCCTTCCCCTAAGCGTTGCCGGGCAACAATCAGCTGACCGATAATTTCTGAGGTCATCAGATTACGGTTAAAGCCTTGTTGGGCGGTGGAACAAAATGTACACGCCAAGGCACAGCCAATTTGCGAAGACACACACAAAGTGCCTCGGTTTTCTTCGGGGATAAAAACGGTTTCTACACGATTGCCGCAATGGGTTTCCAAAACCCATTTCACCACACCATCACTAGCTAGTTTTTCAACCACAATTTCTGGCGTAGTGATTTGGCAATTGGCTTGCAGATAAGCGCGTAAAGATTTGCTTAAATTGCTCATCAGTTCGAAGTCGGTGACTTGTTCGTGATAAATCCATTTAAGCAATTGATTGACTCGAAACGGCTTTTCACCTATCCCGACAAAAAAGGCAGCGAGGCCTTTTCTGTCGAAATCGAGCAAATTGATAAGTTGCTTAGCGGGTTCTTGCACAGATTTCATCTGCTGAGAAGAAGTAAGCAATTTCGCGTTCAGCAGTTGCCAAAGCGTCTGAGCCATGAACTGCATTTTCGTCGATGCTGTTAGCGAAATCAGCACGGATAGTACCTGGAGCCGCATCTTTAGGGTTAGTTGCGCCCATGATTTCACGGTGTTTAAGTACTGCGTTTTCGCCTTCCAAAACTTGCATGATAACTGGGCCAGAAATCATAAAAGCCACTAAGTCGTTAAAAAAGCCACGTTCGCTGTGTTCAGCATAAAAGCCTTCTGCTTGTTCTTTAGTCAAATGCAACATTTTTGCAGCGACGATTTTCAGGTCATTTTTTTCAAAACGGCTGTAGATTTCGCCAATGACGTTTTTTGCAACAGCATCAGGTTTGATAATAGAAAAAGTACGTTCGATTGCCATGAGATGGAAAACTCCAAAAGGTTAGTGAATATTTATTAATATAATGAGCGGGAAATTATAGCCGATTAGCTGGGTTTAGCGTCCACGAAAAGCACGAAAGCCATGAAAAAGTTAACTAATCTGGCTTTAACTACTTAAAGTGGCAGGTTTTTTGCCTAATTTATCATTTTTTTATAGGCTTTTACCTGCCAACAAGCGCAGCCGTTAAGGCAAATTATCAATATCAGCGCCTTCTTTTACCGGCACCATCAAATCAGCAGGACTAATACCTAGCATCAGGGCAACCGGACTGGCGATAAAAATCGACGAATAGGTGCCGAAAAACACCCCAAACAGCAATACGATAGAAAAGCCGTGGATGACTTCGCCGCCTAAGAAAAACAACGATACCAACACCAATAACACCGTCAATGAGGTCATGATGGTACGGCTTAAAGTGACGTTTACCGAGATGTTCATGATTTCTTCGGTAGATTTGTTCCGCATTAGCCGGAAACTTTCGCGGATACGGTCATAAATAACAATGGTGTCGTTCAAAGAATAACCAATCAACGCCAACACTGCCGCCAACACCGTCAAATCGAATTCAATATCCAACACCGAGAAAAACCCCAAGGTGACGATAACATCATGAAAAGTCGCAATAATCGCGCCTAAGGAAAACTTCCACTCAAACCGCAAAGCGATGTACGCCAAAATGGCGACGGTTGAATACAGCAATGCCAAAAAGCCATCTTCAGCGAGATCATCACCGACTTGTGGGCCAACAAACTCCACACGGCGGATGCTTGCAGGGGATTTGCTGTCTTTATTGATGGTTTCTAAAACTTGGTTGCTCAAGTCGGCACTGCTGACGCCTTCTTTCAGTTTTAGCCGGATTAATACGTCTTTGGCAGTACCAAAATTTTGTACCGTGGCATCGGCAAAATTGTTTTCGTCCAGCTTGCTGCGTAACAGGTTTAAATCTGCCGCTTCTTGGTAGCCGACTTCAATCAGCGTACCGCCAGTGAAGTCGATGCCCATTTTCAAACCTTTGACGCCTAAAGAGACAATCGCCAATATCATCAAAATACTGGAAAAAGTCAGGAAGATATTGCGGTTACCGATAAAATTTATATTTGTGTTGAACATGGTTTTGTCTATTTCAAGAGTTCAAAGTAGTAAGTTCGGTTGCCAACACTAAATTGACAACTTCTCCACGCGGCGAGTACCGTAAATCCAGTTGATAATCATCCGTGTACCGTTAATGGCGGTGAACATGGATGACAAAATACCGATAATTAACGTCACGGCAAAACCTTTCACCGAACCCGTACCAAAAGCAAACAACACCACCGCAACCACCAAGTTGGTGAAATGCGAATCTAAAATCGTGGCGAAGGCTTTATCGTAACCTAAGAAAATACTGGTGTGCGGGCTGTTGCCGTCGCGGATTTCTTCCTTAATCCGTTCAAAAATCAGTACGTTGGCATCCACCGACATACCGACGGTGAGAATAATCCCAGCAATACCTGGCAAGGTTAAGGTCGCTTGCAGTAACGACAAAATCGCCACCACAATCACCACGTTAAAGGCCAAGGCCATATTGGCGATCATGCCGAACAGTTTGTAATAAACCGCCATGAACAGCACAACCAATGCAAAACCTACGATGAAAGACAACATGCCTTTATCGATATTATCTTGCCCCAAACTTGGGCCGACGGTGCGTTCTTCAACAATATCCACTGGCGCAGCTAAAGCACCCGCACGTAGTAATAAAGATAAATTACGCGCTTCTTGCGGGCCATCTAAGCCTGTGGTTTGAAAGCGTTTGCTGAACACCCCTTGGATGGTGGCAACGCTGATGACTTTTTCAACTTTTTCTTTATGGCGGACTTTTTCGCCATTAACCACATTGGTTTCCGCTTTGTATTCAATAAACACAACCGCCATCGGCTTGCCGACACTGGCCTGGGTGACTTTACCCATTTTTGCCGCGCCAACACCGTTTAAAGAAATGAATACCGCCGGACGACCGTCTTGATCCATCCCAGATGAAGCATCAACGATTTGGTCGCCAGTTACAATAATGCGGCGATCCAATAAAATCGGTGCGCCATTTTTTTCGTAATACAAACGGCTGCCGACAGGCACATGGCCTTCAACCGCTTTTTGCACATCGTGTTCGACATCCACTAAACGGTATTCCAAAGTGGCGGTAGTGCCTAAAATCTCTTTCGCACGAGCGGTGTCTTGCACGCCTGGCAATTGCACCATGATGCGGTTTTCACCTTGCTGTTGGATGACAGGCTCAGCAACACCCAGTTCATTCACGCGGTTACGCAAAGTGGTCATGTTTTGGGCAACGGCAGTTTTTTTGGTTTCTTTGATTTCCGTTTCCGACAGCGTTAACCACACTTCGTCTTGGGCTTCTGGTTCTTTAACATCCAAAGTACGGAAATCTTTATTCAGAACCGTCATTAATGCAGGCTTATCTTCCGGGCCTTTCAGCTTAATTTTGATAAAACCCGCATCTTTGCTGACCGATTGGTAATGCACGTTGCCAGTGCGTAAGCCCTGTCTTACGTCGTCGATATAGCGCTCTTCTTTTTGTTTTACAGCGGCATCCATATCAACTTCTAATAAAAAATGCACCCCGCCGCGTAAGTCCAAACCCAAATACATGGCATCGGCACCGATGGCTTGCAGCCAGCTCGGCGTGGTTGGCGCGAGGTTTAAAGCCACGGTCATGTTATTGCCCATGCTGTCGCGCAGCACGTCGGCAACCTTTAACTGCTCGTCGGTATTGGTGAAACGCGCCAGAACGCGACCGTCTTTGAATTCAAATGCTTTGCTGCTGACGCCTGTGGCTTTTATGGCGGCTTCAACTTGCTGCATTTGTTGTTGGCTTAACGCATTGCCGCCTACCGAGGACACCTGTACCGAAGGGTCTTCACCATACAAATTAGGCAAAGCGTAAATAAGCGCGACCAAAAAGGCCGTTATGATGGAAAAGTTTTTCCAAAGAGGGTAACTGTTTTGCATTATCTCATTCCAATTATTAGACCGCGTCAGCTGCAACCGTGCCGAGCGTTAATCTTTCGCTATTTTTTTAGTAACGGCTTTAAACGTGCCTTTCGGCATGATGCTTTCAATACTTTGGCGTTGAACTTGGATAAAAGTATTGTCGCTGATTTCAATTTTTAAAAAATTGTCATCCATATCAACCACTTTACCTAAGATACCGCCGGAAGTGACCACTTCCACGCCTTTATTCATGGTGGCGATCATTTCTTTTTTCTCTTTAGTACGCTTTGCTTGCGGACGTAAAAACAGAAAATAAAAAAACAATAAGATGCCTAATGGAAACAGCATGCCTTCCATGCCAGGTTGTTGTGCCGCAGGGGCGGCAGCTGCCAACGCATCAGAAATAAAGAAACTCATAATTATCCTCGTTTGTAGGGCTAAATAAAAAAGTTCGCCATTATGCCATAGACATGGCTAATTTTGCTTTTAGTTAACAATTTACTGGCTGGATTTATTGCCCGACGACTGCTCACTAAGCAATTTTATCGGTTCTTGTCCGGACATTTGCGCTTCTTTGTGTACAGGTGCAAACGCGCCACGCCGATATTCCCACATAAACAAAGCAACATTGGCGAGCAAAATTACTACAAACAAGACTTTCATTATTGGTCTCCCAGCATTATCGCCAAACCTTTAAATACCAGATTGGCATCGAGTTGATGCGCTAACGGCAAATGCGCGGCGATTACCTCGGCATCGCCACCCGTTAACACTAATTGCGGCGGATTCGGGCGGCAAGCTGCTTGGCTTATCAGGCCGACTGCCGCCGCCAGTACGCCATTAGCGATTGCTGTTTCGGTATTATTGGCAGCCTGCAACTGGTAATCGCCATCGGCAAACGGCAGTTGCTCCGTACCGTGTGCCAAAGCCGATTTCATCAACGCCAAACCTGGGCAGATCCAACCACCTTGATGCAGACCATCGGCAGCTAAGAAATCCACGGTAATTGCTGTGCCGCAATCGACAATAGTACTGCCTCCCGGATAATGCTGATGGGCGGCAAGTAGCGCTAACCAGCGGTCAACCCCCAGTTTTTCCGCTTGTGGATAAGCATTACTGACCCCAAACGCCTGTGCTTGCGAAGCAGCGAGCATGACTGGTGATGCAGGCCATAATGCCGCCATAGCCGTTTGTACTTCCGCCAAAGCGTGTGGCTTACCAACACAAGCAACCGCTATTTGCGACGGTGCGGGCAAGTCTCGCCAAAGCGCAAACAACCCGGATTGGCTGATTTGTTGATTTGGCAAGCTGCTCCCAACTAGCACTTGCCCCTGCTCATAAACAGCCCATTTCAAGCGGCTATTGCCCATATCCAGCAATAATTTCATGAGGCATGTCCATGAAAACTGACTTCCCCAGAAGCAAACGCCTGGATTTTGCCGTCAGTGTGTTGGAACAACAACAAACCATTGGCATCCACACCCTGCACCACGCCGATAAATACCTGTTCGCCGACAAACACCTGCGCGGCCTGTCCAAGCAAACAATCATAATGCCGCCATTGCGGTAAATATTTTGGCAAGCCCACGTTTTCAAAATCTGCCATTAACATCAGCAAGTGCTTGATTAAATAGCCCACCAACAGATTTCGTTTACTAAACCGCTGCCCCAGCACTTTGCTTAAATCCGTCCATGCTTGGTTAATGCCTTCCGCTTGCGAATCCGGCAAATACAGGTTTAAACCCAAACCGATCACCGCATGACAAGGGCCATCGGCCTCGCCGGACATTTCAATAAGAATGCCGCCCAATTTTTTACCTTGATAATAAATATCGTTAGGCCACTTTAAGCCCAAGCCATCAATGCCCAATTCCCGCAAAGCATCGATAACCGCAACCCCGACCGCCAAACTTAAGCCCGCCGCCCCTGCATAACCGTGCTGAAATCGCCACAGCAGCGATAAATAAATATTGCAACCAAACGGCGAAACCCATTGCCGCCCGCGCCTGCCCTTGCCTGCGGTTTGTTGCTCCGCCAAACAGAACAAACCGGAAGCGGCTTGGTGCTGCGCTTGCTCGCTTAAATACCGATTGGTGGAATCAATTTGCTCGAAGATTTGCAAACCGCCGAGCAACGCCTTCGCCTCGTTGGTCAACACTTGTTGGATAGCCTCGGCGGACAACAATTCCAGCGGCGTTTCCAAGCGATAACCCTTGCCGCTAACCGCCGTGTACGCCAATCCCAAGACATTCAAGCTAGCCAACTGCTTCCAAATCGCCGAACGGCTCACCGCCAAGGCCTGCGCCAATTCCGTGCCTGAATGGAACTCGCCATCGGCCAACAAGCAAATAATGTGTTTCTGTTTATCGGTAAGCACTGGCGTCCATAAACCTTAATTGACTAAAAATTGGCCTATTGTGGCTTAATTGGCTTAGCCAAGGCAAATTGGCAAACTGATGAAATTCAATGACAAAGCTAATTTTCAGGCATAAAAAAAGCAGGGGTTACCTGCTTTTTATCGTTAATGGCAATACTTTCGCCGCCACTGTGGCTTGGTTAATAACCCCTATTTACGCGAATAAAACCACATCTGATAAATACTCACCAAAATCTGCATCCCCATAGAAATGCCCATCAACGCACCGCTAATCACCACTACATAAGCAAATGACGGCGTAGATTTGGTGATAAACCACGACACTACATCCAACAGCATCGCGGCAAACGGAATTACCACGGCAATGCGTTTTACATAGACATTAATATCGCAAAGCAAAAAGATTTTGCCGATAAAAAACAAAATAAAGGCGATACCAAACAGATGGATATGGGAAACCCTTACTAAGGTAGGAATGCTTGCGCCACCGCCGTGGGCAACTTCGGCAACGCCCGCGTAATTGGTCAAATCTGGCAACGATGGATTAACGCTGGGCGTATGGCAAATAACGCAATCGCGATTCAAAATCGGCGCGACTTTTTCGGTATATTCCGGCTCATCCGCACCAGCACGTATCCATTCCAAAATCACCGCTTGATCGGAGGCATAACGCAAATTCGGTTTCATAATGCCTTGTATCGCAGAACCCAAACGGGTTTGCGTGGTAGAGCCATGATAGCTAATGACCACATCTTCTATCGACAAGCCCGCTTTGCCATCCAAACCTTGGTGGGTGTAATACAAATTGGCTAAGGCCGCCAAATAGCCCAAACCGATAGTTAATAAAAACACCGTATTTAAAATACGTTCACTAACCGACGCTGACGGCACATGGAACTTCGAACCGGAGTCGGGAGAAGTTAGTGCCGTTAGTCCCAGGTAGCCCTCATCGCAACCGGCGTTTTTTCGAGCATGCTTTTCGCGAAGAATAAAATGCAACCGGGCGATGCTGAGGGCGT
>CAIYRS010000111.1 GCA_903928685.1 uncultured Methylococcaceae bacterium | reverse complement strand
GGAAGCTCTAGCTTCCTATCATTCTCGAAGCTAGAGCTTCCTATCCTGCATTCCCAAGCCGGAGCTTGGTAACCCGCTTAAAATCCACAATTATTCATCCGCCAACTGCTCAATACGAAAAAACCCAGCGTTATCGCTTAATTGCTGCACCAGAAAAGGCAAGACTTCTTGCATTTGTGCTTTTAAGGTCCACGGCGGATTTATCACAATCATGCCGCAAGCAGTCATGCCGGAATTGACGCCATCGGCAGCAATCGCCAATTCAAACAGTTGCATATTTTTGATACCGCTCAGCCGTAATTTATTTTCCAGCTTATCGATGCGACGGCGTTCAATCACTGGATACCAAAGCGCGTAAGTACCTGTCGCAAAACGTTTGTACATTTTTTCTAAGGTATCTACCACTTGTGCATAATCGGTTTTCATTTCATACGATGGGTCGATCAGTATCAAGCCGCGCCGTTCTTTGGGTGGCAGCAGTTTTATGGCATTGCTTAAGCCATCGTCGTGATTGACGGTAATGCGGGGATCTCTTTTCATTAAGGTATGCAGCAGTTTGATTTCTGTTGAATGCAGTTCAAACAACACCATCCGGTCTTGCGGACGTAACAAATGCTTGCTGATAAGTGGCGAGCCGGGATAGCGGAGCAATTGTTTGCCAACGTTGAGTGATTTAATCAGACTGACATAGCGTTCTAATGCGGTCGGCAGCGTTTCTTGCGTCCAAAGCTTGCCGATACCACTGACAAACTCGCTATTTTTTAACGCATAATCGCTATTTAACGCATAGCCGCCCGCCCCTGCATGGGTGTCGATATAGCAGACGGCTTTGTCTTTTTGCTGCAAATAATCAATTAATTGGATTAAGGTGAAATGTTTTAAAACATCGGCAAAATTGCCTGCGTGGAAAGCGTGTCGATAACTAAGCATGAATGGGGGTAATTGAATTGTAATTTGTCCAGCATACCATAAAGGCTTTGTTGCAAAGCAGGCGTTTAAGGAATCGCTGGACTAATTGATTCCATTCATGCTTCGACAAGCTCAGCACGAACGGAATCAATTAGTTACCGTTCGGCCTCAACTGTAAGGATGCAGGGGGACAAGTCAGTTGCAGGGAGTTTGTCGAAAGCTTTGTTCAGCACTTAACCCTTATTCAATCGCATTAGTTTCGATTAGCTCGCGGTTTTTTATGCTTTTGCTTGACGGCAAGATCAGGCTGATTAAACTCAACTGCAACCAGAATTTATACGCACCCCGTCAATCATTGGCTTTATACCTAAAACTCAAGGAACACTCCTATGAAAAGCACTCACCGCTCTCCGTCAGCAAACTTGCTTAGGCTGGGTATCTTGCTTGGCGCACTGATGCCATGTTTGGCACAAGCGGCTTCTAGCCGTTGCATTGATCCCTTAGCTGCATTTACTTACCCAGATACACTTGGCACAACGGTAAAAACATCTGCAACTACTTCAGTGCGCTTTTTAAATATGGCAACCTTTGGTTCATTACCCAGAGATACCAACCATCTCAGTAAAATGACGATTCCTGAATGGCTAGATGAACAATTCGCCATGGATGCTTCTTGCCATTTACCATTTCTTAACCAGACGCAAAACAATAACCAACGCGAAAACCGCATTGAAGTTTGGTTTCGTTTAGCGGTTAACGCGCCAGACCAATTACGTCAAAGGGTAGCATTTGCGTTATCGGAAATTTTCGTAGTTTCTGATGTCGGCTCAGGCATCGGCCCTAATGCTATTACCGCCTATTATGATGTGCTAGTGCGTAATGCTTTCGGTAATTTCCGCGATATTTTAGAGCAAGTGACTTTATCGCCCGCTATGGGCAAATACTTATCAACTTTGCATAACCAAAAGGCCAACCGTAGTTTAGGTATTCGTGCCGATGAAAATTACGCACGCGAAGTAATGCAGCTATTCACCATTGGCTTAGTCCAGCTTGATGGCTCTGGGATTCCATTATTGCAAGACGGCAATACCATCCCTACTTACAGCCAAACCGATGTGGAAAACTCGGCAAAGGTATTAACGGGCTGGACATTAATAGACTCGGTAAACTTTTTCGATGGCAATGAATGGCGGGTAAGCATGAAGCCATCTGAAAATTATCATGACCGTACCGCAAAAACGCTGCTCAACAACACCCCAGTTCCTGGGCTCGGCAAAGCGCCTGCAGACCTTAAAATATTGTTGGACACCTTATTCAACCACCCAAATGTCGGGCCGTTTATATCCCGTCGTTTAATCCAACGGCTAGTAACTAGCAATCCATCACCAGAATATATCAAACGCGTTGCTGATGTATTTAGCGATAACGGTTCAGGAGTTCGAGGTGATATGAAAGCCGTTATCACTGCAATTTTAATGGATACAGAAGCGACAAAAGGTGTGTCGGCAAACCCGAATTTCGGAAAACTCCGCGAACCGCTATTGGTGTTGACGCATTTATGGCGGGCATTTAGCGGTAGCTCACTGGATGGTACAGTACGTTATTATTACCCAGAATCTACCATAGGACAGGCGCCTTTATCCGCGCCCAGTGTATTCAATTTCTTCAAACCTGATTTTTCACCTAGTGGGGCAATTAAAGACAAAAACCTGTTTGCCCCAGAATTCCAATTGGTGAATGATGCCAATAACACCAATTTCCACAATGAATTGTTCAACCTTAGCCATTGGAAATTCAAAGGTTACACATGGGCTAACCCCTATGATGTCCTTATCAACATCAACTCTTTAACGTCACGCTCACGCAATCCTCAGGATCTAGTCAACTACTTAAATTTAATACTCACTGGCAACAAAATGCCGGATGACGTCAAAACGGTGTTACTCAACTATCTTCGTTCTATTCCTTATGCTACCAACAACGGCAATATCAACCGCTCTGTGGAAGGCCTATATATGGTCTTATCATCCCCCTACTACCTCATCCAACGCTGATTAAGGAGATTGACATGACGACTTTTAAACATTGGACACGCCGTGACTTTTTAAAATGTGCAACCGCAACGGCGGCGGGCATGACCACACCAGGCGCCGCATTAGGCTTATTGGCAGGCCTGCAATCAGCAACCGTCGAAGCAGCAACGGGTGACTACAAAGCGTTAGTATGTATTTTTTTGGCTGGCGGCAATGACGGCTTTAATGTCCTGATCCCTACCGACACAACTCCGTATGCCACTTATAAAAAAGCCCGCAGCGGTTTGGCATTTACGCCAGAGCAATTGCTGAACTTAAACGTAACCCCGTCCGGCAGCAAATACGCGGTCTCCTCACGGACACCAGAACTGCGGAATTTATACAATGACGGGCGTTTGGCATTCTTAGCCAATGTCGGCACCTTATTAGAACCGACCACTAAAAAAAGCTACCAAGCAGGCAAAAATCTCCCGCCGCAACTGTATTCACATAACGACCAATCCGACCAAGGCATGTCCACCCAACCTGATGCTTTACAAAAAGTGGGCTGGGGTGGGCGTATAGCGGATTTATATGCCAACCTTAATGGCACTAGCAGCTTACCGTTAGGTGTTTCCATTGGCGGCAACAACCTGTTCCAAGTAGGCCAAGGCTCTGTGCCGTATTACATGAACACCAACGGGGTAAACAATTTTCAAGTGACGTCTGGCGGCAATACCGATCCGCGCACCAAAGCCTTTAAGAAAATGCTGGACTTAAGCTTAACTAATGGTCGTTTAATGGATAAAGAATATGCCAAAGCCATCAAATCTACTATTGACCTCAGCCAAACCCTAAAAACTGCATTAGCCACTAGTACAGCTGGCACAGGTTTTTGGCCAAACAGTTATATTGCCCAACAGCTAAAAGCCGTTGCCCAAATGATTAGCGTCCGACAAACCTTTGGTCAACGACGGCAAGTGTTTTACGTCGTCCAAGGCGGTTACGACACCCATGACGACCAAACCGTCCGCCAAGGTAATTTGCTGGCGGAATTGTCGCAAGCTATGGCGGTATTCCATAATGCTATGGAAGAGTTGGGCGTGGGTAATGATGTCACCAGCTTTACGCTGTCTGATTTTGGCAGAACATTAACCACCAACAGCGACGGTACTGACCATGCGTGGGGCAATGTCCAGATGATTGCAGGCGGATCAGTGGTCGGTGGTAACGTCTATGGTACTTTCCCCAACCAAACCATTGACGGCCCTGACGATGCGGGCTACGGGCGTCTCATACCCACCACGTCTATTGAGCAATACGCGGCAACACTGGCGAATTGGTTTGGTGCCAGCACTGCCGATTTGGACACCATATTCCCGCATCTTAACCGCTTCAATAGCAGTAACTTGGGGTTTATGGGGTAGTTATTATCTGATATTACGCACTCACCTTTTGTGAGACGAAAATAATTAATAATGAACGCTATCGCGATGTTTTTCAAATCGGGTTCTCGCACCCGAAGGCGAGTTACTTTCTTTTGCGCCTCCAAAAGCAAGTAACCAAAGAAAAGGCGGCCCGATTACCGCTAATGTCTTGCGCTCCTCGCACTTGTGCCCTGTGGGGTATTTGTCGGGGGACGGCAGAATGGGCTTGCTGCCCATCTGCCGCCGTGCGGCATCCATGCCGCACCCTTTATGCCCTTGGGTGCTTCGGGCTGTTCCCGACAAATGCTCCGATGCTCGACGCGGCAAACGGGAGAAAGCGCGTTACTGCGTAACGTCAGTTTGGAGTCCAAAACATGTTTTGGACTCCTACCCCCTAGAAACTACCTCTAACGAATCAACAAATCCGCACCCAACCAATCGACAATAAAATGCCGATAATGCTCGGCTTTAGCGGTTTGCAGATGCTCAATGGGGTTGAAATCATCGGTCAATACCACACCATTGGGATTGGTGATATTCAGCAAGCGTTCTTTCAGCCATGCCGATTGGGTTGGTTGCAAAGTTTTAGCATCCAAATCAATCGCCTGACGCGATGCTAAGAAAATAAAATCATTGAAGTTTTTCCCTGGCTCAGAAACAAACACGGTTTGCTTAGGAAAAACTTGGGCGATGGTTTTGGCAACCGATGCTAAGGCATCACTGTGCTCACCTTCGGCAAAGGCGACAAAATTCACCGCCAAAATGCCTTGATCTGACAACAGGCTTTGCAACTGCGCCAAGGTTTCCACCGTCAATAAATGCGCGGGTTCTGAGCCGCCCGTAAAGCAATCGTGGATAATCAAATCATACGGGCCTTGCAAACGGCGGATTTCATAACGACCGTCGCCAACAATCGCTTTACCCGTCGGTTTAAATTTAAAAAAATCCGTAGCCGCTGCTGCAACCGCCGGATCAATCTCTAAAGTATCGGTACTAATGCCATAACGGCTGTGCAAAATCTCCGCCATATGCCCTGCCCCTTGCCCGACGATTAAGGCTTTGGTCATTTTCGGCACTAGCGATGGGATTACGCCAACAATATCTTGGTAACTCAAACGGCTTTGGTTATCGCTGATATTAGACGCGCCAATCACCGAAGCATCGGCAGCCAGCAAGCGCAAATCTTGGGCAGGCTGATCGATTACCCGCACCCATCCATACAAACTTTCCTTTGCCGACAGCACTTGCGAGCCTTTGCTGAAGGTATCGACAAAACCCGCACTGATAATTTTTGGTGTCATCATCAGCGCGACTGCCGCCAGCAACACGCAAGGCAAAATACTTGATGGCATCGCCAAGCGTTTTTGCTCGTAAACCGCCACCACGATGGCTAACACTAACAGCAACAAACCTAAACCAATCAAAATCTCCCGCGAACCTAGCATCGGGAATAAGAAAAATCCCAGTGTTAATGTGCCGATAACACTGCCAAAGGTGCTGACCGCATACAGCGAACCAGCGGTGTTGCCGATACCTTCCAAGCGTGAGGCCGCCAGTTTAATCGCCAACGGCCCGACCATGCCCAAGCAAGTCAAGCTAGGGAAAAATAGCAAAAACGCGCTAACAAATGCGCCTGCGCGTAAACCTAAAGGATCAGTCAGTAACAAAATCGGCCTATTCAGCCACGGAATTACCAAGGTAAGCACTGCCGCCAAACCGATAATTAACGCTAAACTGCTGGGTTTAGTCCGGTCTGCCCAACGTCCGCCAACAAAATAGCCTATCGCTAAGGCAATCATGGTCACGGAAATTAACGACGACCAAACGTACAAACTGGCACCATAAAACGGCGCAATCAAACGCGTGCCTAATAATTCAATAACCATTACTGATGCCCCAGTGAAAAATACCGTGGCATAAAGGCCGATACGTCCAAATAAATTTAAAGCTGGGGTTGTCATAATAGAACTTGCCAAAATGAAAAATAATTGAAGGAACGCGAGCATCTTGCTCGCCCGTTGCGGTCAAGCTGACCGCGCACCAAAACCAATTAATCGGCTAATTGCCCACCGATATTACCCTGCACATCAACCCATAAATGCTGCAATCCAAGGCTAGCTAGCCAACTTGGGCCTTGCATTTCCATCAGCATGGCGATAGTCGCGGCACTACCCGCCACCACGCAAAAATCGCCCACCACGCTGACCGCAGCAAGTTGCTTTACAGGCCAACCCGTTTTCGGGTTAAAGACATGCCCGTAGCGGATGCCGTCAATAATCAAACAACGTTCATAATCACCACTGCTCGCCATTGCCCCATGTCTTAAGGCGACGGTGGTTAATAGCGCTTGTGGTTGGCGGGGATGGCGAATACCAATCCGCCAGGCTTCGCCATCAGGACGAGGGCCAATGATGTTAATGTCGCCACCTAAGTTGACTACGCCATGGTGAATACCCGCCGCTTTGCACAAGCCAGCTACCCGGTCTACCGCATATTCTTTAACGATACCGCCAAAATCCAATTCCATGCCTGCTTGCAAGAAAGTCAGCCTAGGCGCTTGCCAACGCAGCTTATGCCAACCAATTTGCGCGAGTAGCGCATGTAATTGCTGTTCGTCTGGTAACTGCCCGGAATCAAATCGCCATAGCCGCCGCAGTACGCCAGAGGTGATGTCGAATAAGCCATCGCTTTGTTGATGGCAAGTGGCGGCATAATCCAGCAATTTAGCGGTTTCGACATCGACGTTGATACTGCCGCCAACCCCTGCCACCCGATTAATTTTCGACAAAAAGCTATCTTCCCGATAACGGGAATAGCGTTTTTCTAAGCGACCAACATCGGCAATAGCAGCATCAGCGACTTTTTTGGCTTGCGCGTGGCTATTAGCAAATAATTGCAGATCGCAGGGCGTTCCCATCGCATTAAATGGGAACTGGAACAATGCCATAGCCATTTTTTAATTCCGTAAGCACGCGGCTGAAATGTTGCGCTCTTTCCTAAACTATAGCAGCAGTGAAAGTTTTGGGTAGATCGGGTTAGCGATAGCGTAACCCGACGCACTCGGCATTCGAAATGTCGGGTTACGCTGTCGCTAACCCGACCTACAACTATAAAATCGTTTTAAAACGCCACAGCCCAAGTGGCTGAAATTGCCCCGCCTCTATCCAATTGATAGCCGTTAACGTCGGTTGCTATCGGCTGTAACCATTCCACGCCAAAACTATTGCCTGCCAGATCGCCATTATTGATCTGCGCGTTCAGGCCAAAACCCATATCCCAATAACGCCCGCCATAATTGCTGGCGTAATCGACTGAGCTGGTATTTGGGTTGACATTCTTTCTTAATCTGCCGTTAACCAAGCCGGGCGTGGGATTGAATTCACCCGAAATGGCTGATTGGTCACTATACAAACCGCGCACCGATGCCGATAGCCAATGGTTTAAGCGATAGCTGCCCCAGGCGGTGGATTCAAAAATATCGCCGAGCAAATAACCGGAGGCATTTTTGTCTTCCAAGCGTTTAGTGCCGCTGATTTGCGCGCCCCACGACCAATCACCCAATTGTCCGCTATACGTCAAACTGGGTTTGAAGTCCCAAGTACCGCTACCCAATTGCATCCCGTAATGGATGAAACCTTCATCGGCTTTATGGGTGCGGCGCAAAGTTATATCGACATCACCTGTAGGCGCACTCAGCCCTAAGGTTAAATGCAGATGATGTAAAGATGACAAATCAAACAGCTTTATCATCGCGTACATACCTGTATCACCAATACCGCCTGTGGCATGGCCTGTACCTGCGTGGATATGTTCGCCAAGTTTTGGCGCGGGCGTACCATCCAACTGGCGCAAGTTCATTTGCATATCCATAAATTGCGGCATTAACATCAGATTTAGCCAATCAGTTGGCGCGTACATAATATCCAGCATGTGCATACTCATATCCATGTACGTCGGTACCATCTTGCATCCGGCTTTCCGTGTAACGCAGCCGTTAGCAAGAATACTGGCATCACTGGCGATAGCATCGCCATTCAACATCTTGCCGCCAGTGTGGCTGTGCATAAAGCGATAACCAACCATCACATCATCGGCTTTGTTCATCATATGGGCAAACATCACCCCGGCTGGCGCTGCACCACCTTGATGATAGTGATGATGGGCGCTATGCCCAGCATGGTCGCCCGGTTTTGTACCTGCGTTTAAAGAAGCTAAATTGACATTTAAAGCCGCATTGGCGACGTAATAGCCAAAATCGGCATAACTGCCTTCACCGCCGCCGCCCAATTTCAATGCACCTGCATGGGTGTAATATTCAAACCCTGCCTCGACACTCACGCCTTTAGTAATTTGTTTTTTCAGGTTCACGCCGCCGCTGATAGCGCCAAAAGCGGAGAGGCGTTGATCGCTGGAAAAATTCGCAGGCAACTTTTTCGGATCAAAAGCCACGGTTTTTGGAATAGTCGATACCGTACTTTCATTAACTAAGTTGCCATTGCTATCAATAAGATTGTAATTGTCGTCACGGAAATATTGGATGCCATTATTGGGGTTCTTGGCATCCACCAAAATCTCCCTACCAGAGCTGTCTTTAGCAATACTGACAAACGCCTGTTTGCTGGTGAGATACGGTGTGTAAAAATCCGCCGCGTCCTGTGAGTAATAGCGTATCCGTGGGGTGAGTGTCCATGTTGTGGCAATTGGCTGCACCCATTCGGCTTCGAAGGTATGGGCGCTAATGCCCCAAGTGTCTTGAAAATAACGGTAATTGAAATGCAAGGCAGCATCAAACAGGCCAATATATTGATGGTAACTGCCCGTTAATGCCCATTGGTCGCGCTCATCCGGGCGTTGCTCCAATAAGGCTTTGACATCACCAATCAAACGGTTGATGCCAGGTTGCTCAGGATCAACAAACACTACCGTGGTGGCTTTATAAGGATTTTCCATATACCCTGTGCTGCGGGTGTAAGCCACATTAGCTTCAAGAAAGGCTTCTTTATTCAGCACTTGGCTGATACCGAAATTACTGCCCCAATCTTGACGGTTGCCAGTGAGAACTTGATAAGCACCTTGATTTTCAATCTGATTTAAAAAAGCAGTTTTGGTGAGATAGGTAGAGGCATCGTGGTCAATAATGGCGGAGGTGTCGCTGTTGGTATAACTCAAGCCTAAATTTAAAGTGGTGAGTTTTTGGTTTAAATCCCAGCGTCCATTGATATTGCCAAAGCGCGATTCGTAATCATTTTCCACGGAAATACCGCCGCCAGCATAAAGCGCAGCCTCATCCCATTCATAGCCTAATTTGAAATCCCCTTGTTTACGGGTTTCTGGCGAGGCGGTGGATAATACATTAACCACCCGTAAATCTTTACCCAAAAACTTGCCGTTTTTATTAAACGCCAAGGGTTTTAAGTTTTTGTTTAAGGTAATTTGACGACTAGCAATAATGGGTGATGCGCCAACCACCACGGTCTTGCCACCTTTGACATTTTTAATGACGGCTTGATTGGCTTCCACAACCAACGGAGCAACCGTAATCGGCGTTGCCCCAGACCAAGTATCTTGAGAATAATTGAAGGCAAATTTAACCCTATCCGCCAAAGTCACTTTGGCACTGCCAAACAGGCTATCGACTTCTATCGGCGTAGAGTGGTTAGGGGTTTTAATTAAATTCCGACGGCTTTCTTGATAGCGGCTGTATTGAAAATTAATTTCATCCTCTTCAGCTTGGCAATCCGCCGTCCAGAGACCTGGCAAAGCCAAAGCCGCCACCGTTAATGCGTGTAATGGGGATATTTTAGTAGCAGCCACAACCACCGCCTCCTGATGAACCGCTGCCAGAAGCTGCTTCACGGCTACCGTAATTATGGGAACGCATGGTGGCGGCTAATTCAGATCGGCTAGCCGCCATCTCAGGTTTTGCTAAAGTACCGCGCTGCCACGGGGCAACAGGGGAACAGCCTGATAACACCAAACTCATGGCAATCAACATTGGCAACAGAAAGTAACATCGCAGTTTTGGCATGGCTGTTCCTAGACTTTAAGGCTTAGTCGTTGTCAGTAATTTTTCAACCAACGCTTGCAATTCAGCCGCCTCACCTGCTTTAAACCCTAAATGCACATGATGGATTTGGCCTTTTTGGTCAATAAGGTAAGACGATGGCATCGCTTGCACGGCAAAGTCTTGGGCGCATTGCTGGTTGTTATCGGTAGCAATAGTGAAATTTGCCGGATATTTAGCCAAAAAGGCATCGGCATCAGCTGGGGTTTCATCTAAATTGACACCAATAATTTCTACGCCACTGGCGTGTAATTGCTGGTGTAATTCATTTAAAAATGGGAAGGATTTCGCGCATGGCCCACACCAAGATGCCCAAAAATCCACATAAACGACTTTGCCGCGATAGTCGGACAAGTGCAGTGCTTGTTTACTGTTAATGGTACTTAAAGCGCAGTTTGGCGCGGCATCATTGACTGCCAAAGCGGCAACTTGCTGCCACGGAGCGAGCGCCAGCAACACATAGGGCAGTAATCGGAGTTTTATTAACATTATTATTATAATTTTCGTTAATCCGCTAATACTGCGGCAGATTTAGTCAAGTTTTCGGTATTTTTTATTTGGCTACGAAACAGAAAAATCCCCACTTGGAGTGAAAAATATTTTTTTCACTCCAAAATTGAATATTTTCAAATCCTAAACAACGGTTTCAAACCATCCATCAGACCAATGCGTTTATTGGTTTTGTTTGTATTGCAAAACGTCGGAAGTGCCTGTGTGTGCGTTGCCGGCAGTCATGCAGTGGTATTCAAATTGGTAATTTTCCGCACCTGATTTGGTTTTATTGACGATAACAAAATAAGTACCGTCTCCTCTACTCAGTTTGATAAATGGGCTTGCAACAGCGTCGCCATCAACCAAATCACTGGCATTGTTAACAAAACCATCCCTAAAAATTTGGATGTTAACGATTGGCCCAGCTTTTGGTAACAAATCTTGCACCGCTACCGTCAAGTAACTAGTCGGGCCATCACCATCGTCAAAGCAAGAAACCAGATACACATCAGTTGCACCAGCACCAGCACCTAATGCCCGCGCACCGGACTCATGGGCATTGGCAAAATTAGGGGCAATAGCGGCTGCCATTACGCTTAAGGAAAAAAGTACGGCTTTTATTTGGCTAGTTTTCATAATCTTCTCTTTTTAGTTGTTGTTAAAAAACGTCTTAGTTATTGGTTGGTGTTTTTGTTAATTGTTGTAATTTGTTGGTAGCCAACAATCGGACGGTTTCATCACTGTCAGCCGAGGCTTGTTGTAATAATTGGCTATTGTTACCAGCGGCATCTACCGCCATCAAGCGCACTGAGGCATTGCTGTCTTGCAAAGCCAAATACAATTGTTCAGTCGCCTGATAACTCGCATCATTCGCCAGCTTGGCTATGGCCTGCTCCCTGACGCGGGGATTTTCATCATGTAAGGCATCCGCAAAAACTTGCTTTATCCGCGCATCTCCCGCTGTACCTGACAAGCTCAGTTTGGCAATAGCATCGGCACGCACTTCTGGGTCTGGCGATTTTGCCAACGCCAGCAAGTTTTTTTCTGGATTTTTAGCGCCATCTTTTTTGGTAACGCTTGCCCTGCCCTCTACAGATTTATCTTTAACGGCAATGGCTTTATCGACGCTACTATTAACAACCGCCGTGGTATCGGTTTTGCCAATCAACCAAATTTCACTGGGTTGCGTGGTCGATTGCCCATAACGAAACATCAAATCGGCACTATCGCCAGCCACACATTTTACTAAGCCCGCCAAATCCTCACTGTCACAAGCAATGCTGACTAATTGTTCAGAGACAGCAGAATAATGGATGTTTATCTTCGCCTTAGCGGCTAAGCGTTCCAGTATTTGTGGCAAGCTTAATTGCTTAGCCTGCAATTGCCATCCTTTCGCATTAAGGTCGGCGGTCATTTCAAAAAAACTGGGCGAAGGATTGGCTAAGCTGAGATTTGCCCAACCACAAAACCAAGCACATAAAAAAAACTTAATTGTTGTCATTTTTTGACTTGCGAACAAAGCCATAGCGACACCTGTTTACCAATAAAAAAGCCGGACAAGCGTTAACCTTGTATTAACACTTGCCCGGTTCCATCACTTTTTCTAAAACATTAACTATAAAATTAGCAACATGCGCCACCATTTTAAAATGGTGGCGCAAGATACCAACAAACATTGTTCATTTCAATATTTGCATGGCATTTGCCAAGATTAGCTTTTATTCAAATTTTGAGCCTGGTGCGCCTGCTGGGTAAACAGCATTTTTAATAACCAAATTGGTATCAATATCCGCGCCGCTTGGCTCAACAACTACATCATAGCCTTCGCCGTTACATGCAACTGGTAATGGATTAGCCACCAAATCACGGGTTACAGTAAATGCAGGCCAGAAGCTTTTACCGTTACCTTGTTCATCTGGGGAAGCAGCGTTACCCAAAGTATCACGGCTGTTCGGCATAATGGCAGCGTCTGGACCAGCCATGCTGTATTTTACGCTACCAGTATCAGTACCGATCCAAACGTCTTTACGGTCTGGATCATGTGCTGCACCGCCACTTCTTTTACACCAGTTAGACACCGCCACACGGACAATCAAGTTTTTGGCGCAAGAAGTGGTTTTAAATTTTGGTACATTGAATTTGAATGCTGACAGACCAGTGGTACTGATAATGCTTTCTGACAAAACATTAGCAGCTGAATTTGGATTGTAAGCAAACACGGCATAACCACGCAGATTGGTCAAAGCATCCAAGTTTGAAAGTATTGTAGTGCCAAACAAATTTGGTGAAACCAAACCTAAACCCATAGTTGAAAATGCCGCACCGGCTACAGCACCTTGGATATCGTCAGTCAAATCAGTAGGACTAGTGACTGGCAAAGTGGTTGCTACACCAGTTAACACCGTGCCATCAACGCCTTTAACATTGGGTGCAATTGAACCTGTTTTATAACGGTAAATGATAGCGTCGCTTGAGTTTGTTGAGTTTGGAAACAAAGCTGCCATAGCTTGTACGTTTTTATGTACCGCAGGCGTACCTTCGGCAACTGCATTGCTTAAACAACCATGAGTGATAGTAAATGCGTTGTAAGCAGTCGCGCCACTGCCAGTGTTGCCAATGCCTTCAACAAACAATTTATCCTTAATGCCAGTGTGGGCGAATGCGCCTTGGCTAGAAATGGCGATGGCTGCTGCAACTGCCGTTAATGCAATTGTTTTTACTGCTGTGATTTTTCTCATTGTGTTCTCCTGTGTTATCAGTAAATGGTGTTTTTATTCGACTCCCTGTCGATTGAGACATTTTCCGTTACGTTAGTAATAAAGCAGGCTTTGTGCCAACAATTAAAAACAAGCAGAGATATTTTGAAATAAAAACATAAGCAGTTGATTTAAAATTATTTATTTTTAATTATTTAGCATCGATTTTGGCGATGATGACAGCAGGATGGTAATCGGGGGATAAGCGATTGCGGATTGCGGCAAATAAACTGTGTGATATGCCATAGTAGGTGTGGCATATCACATAATTTAAAATTGCAAGTTACTAACAACATTGATTTATATGGCTTTTAATTTTTGCCAATAAAGCGTTTTCACCGCTAATCAGGCTAATTGCCTCAGTTTCTTTGCGTAACCAGGTGAATTGCCGCTTCGCCAACTGCCGGGTTGCGGCAATTGCCTGATCGGTCATGGTCGGCAAATCCACTTCGCCTTGCAGATACGCCCACGCTTGCCGATACCCAACTGCGCGTATCGATGGCATATCGGCAGACAAGTCGCCACGCTGCCATAAGGCTTCTACTTCGTCTAAAAAGCCCTGCGCCAGCATTTGCCGGAAACGCTGGGCGATAACCTCGTGCAGGATTTTGCGGTCGCTGGGGGCAATCACAAATTTAAGCGGCTGGAATGGTAATGGCGGTTGTTCATCTGGGCTAAAAAACTCACTAATCGGCTTGCCGCTGATTTCGTAGACTTCTAAAGCCCGTTGGATACGCTGGGGATCATTGGGATGGATGCGCGCGGCGGCTTGCGGATCGACTGCCGCCAAACGTTGGTGTAAGTAATCTTTGCCAAATTCGGCAAGTTCTTGATCTAAACGCTGACGGATTTCCGCATCTGCTGGCGGCAATACCGCCAAACCGTTACATAAAGCGTTGAAATACAACATAGTGCCACCCACCAATATCGGTAATTTACCGCGCTGCTGGATGTCGGCAATTAAGCTTAAAGCCTGGTCGCGGAATTGTCCGGTGGAAAACGCTGCCGATGGATCAAGGATGTCGATTAAATGATGGGGAATGCCGCCGCGTTCGGCAAGGCTGGGTTTTGCTGTGCCGATGTCCATGCCTTTAAATACTAAGGCGGAATCAACGCTGATAATTTCCCCGTTGACGGCTTGCGCCAATTGCACTGCCAACGCCGATTTACCGGAAGCGGTCGGCCCCATCAATAAAACCGCTAGTGGTGGTGTGGCATTTGCCATACTGTTACTGTCCACGTAAAAAGAATTTATCTAATTCGTTAGTTGATAAGGCAATCCAGGTTGGCCTGCCATGATTGCATTGCCCGCTACGTTCGGTTTGTTCCATATCGCGTAGTAAGGCGTTCATTTCGTCAACCGATAAACGCCGATTGGCGCGGACGGCGCTGTGGCAAGCCATGGTCGCCAGCAGCTCGTTGCTGTGGTCTTGGATACGTTGGCTATCGCCGTATTCCAATAAATCTGCCAAGACATCGCGCAATAAGGTTTCCACATCAGACGCTTGTAACAACACCGGAATGGCCCGCAGGATAATGGCTTCTGGGCCTGAGCGGTTTAGGATAAAACCCAGCTCGGTAAACAGGCTTTCATGCTGTTCTGCCAATTCCGCTTCAGCCAGGCTGACGGGGATTTTTATCGGTAGCAACAACGGTTGGCTAGGCATAGCACCTTGTTGATATTGTTGCTTTAAGCGTTCATACATGATTCGCTCATGGGCAGCGTGGGCATCTACCAAAATAATGCCAGCGGGGGTTTCCGACAAAATATAGATGCCGTGTAAATGGGCGATGGCATAGCCTAATGGCGGCGTAGCGGATGGCGAAACTGGCTCGGCAGCGGCTTTGGCAGTCGCCAATAAATTGCCATAAACTTGCATTTGTTCTTCGATTTGCGCGGGCAAAATGCTTTGCTGCGGCGCGCGCGCATAGGTAACAGGCTGGTTGTAAGCCCTGCTTTCTGCTACTATCCCCGCTTGGGGGATAAACTGTTCGGCTGGAACCGCCATTATTTTATGTTGTTCCGGCCGTAAATCCGCCAAACTCCGATGTAACGCGGTGAATAAAAAATCATGCACTAACCGCCCTTCCCGAAACCGCACTTCCATTTTAGTGGGATGCGCGTTGACATCCACTAGCGATGCCGCTAGCTCCAAATACAACACAAATACCGGATGCCGACCGTGAAACAACACGTCTTGATAGGCTTGTTTAACGGCATGGGAAATCAATTTGTCTTTCACCAATCTGCCATTGACGTAAAAAAACTGCATGTCTTGTTGGCTGCGGGAAAAAGTCGGCAAACCAACCCAACCGGATAGCGCCAAGCCGGATGCGGCAAAATCTATTTTTACGGCATTATCAACAAACCCTGAACCACAAATGCCCGCAATACGCTGTAATTGCTGGTTTTCTGTGCTGGCGGGTTTTAACTGAAAGACGGTTTTTTGATTGTGCGATAAGGAAAATCCAATATCAAAACGGCTTAAGGCCAAGCGCTTGATTAAGGTTTCAATATGGGCAAATTCGGTTTTTTCGGTTTTTAAGAATTTGCGTCTGGCGGGGGTGTTGTAAAACAAATCGCGGACATCAACGGTAGTGCCTTGCGGATGCGGGTCGGGTTCTGGATTAAAATCCCGCTCCGAGCCATCTGCCCGCACTTTCCACGCGCAATCAGTCGCTGGGGTGCGCGAGATTAACGTCAATCGGGAAACCGAGCTAATACTAGGCAAAGCTTCACCGCGAAAGCCCATGCTGGTGACTTGTTCTAAATCTTCTAAGCTGGCAATTTTGCTGGTGGCATGTCGCGATAAAGCCAAGGGCAAATCGTCTTTTACGATACCGCAGCCGTTATCACGGATTTTAATTAAACGTGCGCCGCCTTGTTCAATATGAATGCTGATGTCAGTCGCGCCAGCATCAAAACAATTTTCTACCAATTCTTTAACCACCGAAGAAGGCCGTTCGACGACTTCACCAGCGGCGATTTGGTTAACAAGCTGGGTGGGAAGGCAATGGATACGCATAGTAAATTGAAAAAGCGGTGATTCTATCTGAGTGGAGCCACGGGGGCTAGTTGCTTGGTTTTATTGGTGGGCTTCTGTAAGGCGGGATTTTGTAGTTCCAGCTAGGAGTCCAAAACATGTTTTGGACTCCTACAAAACAACGCTTACTTACAATTCCGCCATGCGGTTATCAGCAGGCGCTGTGTATTTAAAATAGTTGTAAATGCCTTTAAAGATGGCATCTGACATTTTGCTTTGATAGCGTTCGTTAATGAGGTTTTCTTCTTCTAAAGGATTAGAAATAAACGCAGTTTCCACCAAAATGGAAGGAATATCAGGCGATTTTAATACCGCGAATTCGGCTTTTTGGACATGGTCTTTATGCAAAGCAGAAACATCAGCAAAACTTTTCAAGACCTCATTGGCGACTTGAAAACTGGCTTCGTGAGTGGCGTTTTGCGACAAATCCAATAGCACATGCGCGACATCATCTTCTTTATCATTCAGGCTGACGCCACCGAGCAAATCGGCGCTGTTTTCTTTCTCTGCCAACCAATGCGCGGCTTCGTCAGAAGCGCCACCCCTAGACAAGGTGTAAACCGAAGCGCCACGGACAGCGACATCTTTAAACGCATCGGCGTGGATGGATACAAACAAATCCGCTTTAGCAGCCCGCGCTATATTCATCCGATTTCTTAAATCGACATAATAATCGGCATTCCTAATCAGCACCGCTTTCATGCCTGTTTGGGCGTTGATTTGCGCCGCCAGTTTTTTGGCGATGGCAAAAGTGACATCTTTTTCTTGTGTGCCGTTATTACCTTTTGCACCTGGGTCATTACCACCATGACCAGCATCAATAGCAACGGTAATTAGCTTGCGTTTGGCGGCACTGGGTTGTGGGGAGGGATTTTTGGGGATTTTATTCTGCTTGTTTACGACTGCTGTGTTGACGGCAGCTTTATTCGCCAAATGGATCAGTAATTGTTGATTTTGGCTTTCGGCGGCAACCGATAAATCCTTAATAGCCGCAGCGGTTTTTAAATCCACTATCACCCGCAAATCAGTAGCGTTTTTACTGCCCGCCCTTATTTTGGCAAATACAGGATGGTTGCTGGCAGGTTGTTTAAGCGGCTGGCTTAAACGGGTGTTACTTAAATCAATCACCAAACGCAACGGTTTATCGAGAATAAACTGCCGTTGTTTGACAGCTTGGCTTAAGGAAAAGCGGATTTGCCCGGCTTGGCTTCCGTTTGGGTAGTCTACGGCATTGACATCAACTTGTTGGGCAACGCCGAGGATTGGTACAAATAAAAGGCCACAAAGGCAAAAAATAGCAAAAAGGTGTTTCATACAACCCGCCAATCGTTAGAATTTTCTTTAGATTATATCAGTATGTTGTTGTTTTTATGGATAGCTTACTAACTTTTTCCGATATTACACTGACGCGTGTTTACAAAAATACATTTTTTTAAATATCAAGCACATAACTACCCAAAAATATCAGCCATTAGTTAGCTTCGGGTGCAAGGCAATAACTGCCTTTAAGATTGAGAGTGCGCTAGGGAAATCAAAAGCTTCAATTTTTTGACTAACAGCAGCAATATCGTTTTTGCCGATGGTTAAGCTTAAGCTGGGTTCTAATTCTCGCCATAAGGCATAAGCTCGCATATCGTCTTTTTCGAGCAGGGCGACTAAGTCGCTCAGCATTTTTGCAACTTTTACCCTGTCAGTATTTGAATTAGCAGATTTGTGGACATCGATGGCTTCAATTTCATCCAGTACCGATGACAACGCGGCGGCTAAAGCAATCAGCTCTTTATCCAGCGCATTTTCACTGGATCCTTCATGGATTTTATGTTCAATCGATGCTGCCAAATCTTCTAACTGGTGCATACCTAAAATTGCGGAAACACCTTTCAGCGAGTGGGCTAAGATTTCTGCCGATTGCTGATTGCCCTTTTGCAATGCCTCGCGGATTTTTTGTGGGGTTTCGCCATTGTGTTGTTCAAATACAGCCAGCATAGCGTGGAAAGTGGCGACGGTGCCGGTGTATTTCAAACCATCTTCTAAATCGATATATCGGGTTTGCAGTGTAGTTACCAAGGCGGTATCGGCGGTGGCTTTATTCAGCGTATGGCTAGCTTGCGGAACAGGCGCTGCATTTTGGTCGATGCTTACATCGGGCAGCCAACGTGCCATTTCAGCAAATAATCGGTCAGGATCGACGGGTTTGGAAACGAAGCCATTCATGCCGACTTCTTGGCAGTGCTTGCGGTCTTCCTCAAAAGCATTTGCCGTCATGGCGATAATTGGGACGCTCTGTCCGTTGGGCATAGACCTGATTTTCCGCGTGGCATCCAAACCATCCATGACTGGCATTTGCATATCCATGAGTATCAAGTCATAAACGCCATCTGCCATTATTTTGCAGGCTTCGCCGCCATGATTGGCAATGTCTACCAAAAACCCAAAGCTTTCCAGAATTTCTTTTGCCACTTCCTGATTAATGGCGTTGTCCTCGACCAGCAAGATGTGTGCATACTTGCGTATGGCCGATTTTGAGCCGACATCTTCGCTAGGCAACTCGCTTGCAGAACCCAATTTCATCGCCACCGTCAGCCAAAATGTACTGCCTTTACCTAATGTGCTGATAACCCCCGTCTCGCCACCCATCAGGCGCGCCAGTTTCTGGGAGATTGCCAAGCCCAAGCCCGTACCGCCGTATTTGCGCGTGGTCGATGCTTCCGCTTGTTCAAATGCCGCGAATAGTTTCACGATTTTATCGTTGCTGATACCTATGCCAGTATCCTCAACCTCAAAGCGTATCGTGACTTGCTGCTGATTTTCAGAAATCACTTTAACCCGTAAGGTGATGCTGCCGTGCTCGGTAAATTTGATGGCATTGCTCATGTAATTGACCAGAATCTGCCCCAAACGCAACTGATCGCCCACCAGTGCCAGCTTATTTAGCCGTGGGTCTGTTTCTTCAATCAGTTGCAGGCCTTTTTCTGCGGAGCGGTCAAATATCATGCTGACCACATGATTGATTGTGGCTGGGACTAAAAAGGTGACTTCTTCCAGATTGAGACGGTCGGCCTCGATTTTAGATAAATCGAGAATATCATTGATGATGCCGAGCAGGTGCTTGCCGGCGGCAATGATTTTGTTGAGTTTCATTCTTTGCTCCGGTTGCTGTATTTGCCCTTCCAACAGGTGCGAAAAGCCGATGATGGCATTCATCGGCGTGCGGATTTCGTGGCTCATATTCGCCAGAAAAATACTCTTGGACTGATTTGCCGACACCGCCGCCTCTCTGGCTTTTTCAAGTTCGCTAGTCCGGTTTTCAACCAGCTCCTCAAGGTGTGAGCGATATTTTTCCAGTTCCTCTTCGGTTTTTTTGCGTTGGGTGATGTCGCGGGCAATTTTAGAAACGCCGATGACCTGGTCATTTTCATTCCGAAGCGGTGAAATCGTCTCGGAGATGAAAATTAAAAAGCCATCCTTACGAATCCGGCAGGTCTCGAAATGTTCAACACTTTCCTCACCCCGGATTCTCTCCATAATCCAATCGACTTCATCCAATCTGTCCTCGGGCAGAAGCATTTGGTTTGTTTTCCCAAGCATTTCTGCTGCGCTATAACCGAACATCGTCTCTGCACGGGGATTCCAGCTCGTTATGATGCCATCAACGGTCATACTGATGATGGCGTCATCAGAAGACACGACGATCGCCTCGAACTGCTTCATCTGCGCTTCCAGTCGTTTGCGTTCGGTGATGTCTGTCCAGACTACATGGAATATCGGCTTTGAGCCAAAATCAATCACTGTGAGCATGACATCGACAAAAAAGTGTTCGCCGTTTTTCTTGAGGTGTAGCCACTCGAACCGATGACTACCTTTATTTAAAGTCTCTACTGTCAATTCAACGGCCTTGTCGGCGGAACGCTTGCCGTCTGGCTGAAATTCAGGGGAAATCTGGTCTGCGGAAATGCCTTGGAACTCGTCCAAGCTGTCAAAGCCCAGCAATTCCAGCGTGGCGCGATTGGCATCAAAAAAGCGTCCGTTTTCTTTCAGCATCATCGGCTGCTTAGACTCAGAAAACAATCGGCGGAAGCGCTGTTCGCTTTCTTGTAGGCGTTGTTCTGCTTCTTTACGTTCAGTAATATCGACATGCGTACCACTGATAATGATGGGTCTGCCTTGGTCATCGCGGCGCGTTACACTGCCACGATCGGCAACCCATACCCAGTAACCATATTTGTGGCGCATACGGACATCACATTCATAATAATCACTATTACCCGCTAAGTGTGCTTCTAGCTGACTATTGGCGAGTTTAAGGTCGTCCGGATGGACGAATTGCGCCCAAGTCTCAGCGGTAAAGGGAATCAATTCTTCTAGCTTATACCCGAAAATGTCAGCCCAACGTTCGTTGAACACCGCCTCGCCAGTCTGCCAATTCCATTCCCAAGTGCCAGCATGGGTGCTGGTGATGATGTTTTGCAGGCGCTCACGTTCAGTAGTGAGCTGGGTCTGTAAGGCTTTTCTATCAATGAATAAAGTCAGCTGCTGCGCTACCGACGCGATTAAGATGCGTTCTTCCTGCAAAAACGGCCCTTCTTGCTGCAATGGGCGAAATTCTACATAGCAAACACTGATACGTCCCCGACGATGGTCAGCGGTTTCAAAATCGGTGGTTTGCGCCGAAACACACTCCCTATAGCCTGAGGTACTGAAAGTTTGCCCATCCCAGGCAATCATGGCTTCTGCAATTTCTGGATGCAGCCACGCAAAGGGCAACAGTTCAACGATGCTTTGCAGCACTTCAGGTAAAGGTGTGTCGAGATCGGCAGTCGCCCGAAAGACATTGACAAGACAATGTTGCTCCTTAACGCGCTTGCCAAGGGCTGTCTCCGTTTCGCGTAACTGGGTAATGTCGCGGGCAACACCGAGAACGCCAATAATCTGCCCGCTGCTGTCTTTGACCGGGGTTTTGGTGGTCTGGTAAAGGCCACGGTAACTGCCGTCTTTGAAGTATAACCATTCTTCATTGGTGAGCGATTTGTCAGCCACTATCGCAGCCCGGTCTTTGGCACGGAAAAAGTCGGCCTGTTCTTTGTCAAAAAAGTGGTAATCAGTCTTGCCAATAATGTGTTTTTCGCTAATACCCAACAAGGATTCGCCTTTGGGATTACAGAATTCGAAAAATCCTTTGGTGTTTTTCAGCCATACCATATCCGGCAGTGCGTTCAACAAAGTACGCAAGCGGGTGCGTTCCCGCTCCATGCGTAGCGCATTGTGTTCACTTTCCATGGTTGATTTTCGCAGCCGCGCTGAGTAAATCAACAGCAGAACGAAAAGGACACCTACAAAGGCAAAACCGACTATCGCGGTGATAATTATCAGCCTGTAATCTTGCCATATCTCTGCCACGGTAACGGGCGGTTCCTTGTCATAAGGAGGCAATTTGAGCGCGAGGGTAATTTCGCGTACCGGTTCGTAGTTATAGGCTAGCGTGAAGCCGTGAATGCCAAGACTTGCGGCTTCCGGCATCAGCAACATGGCGGCAGCGAAGCGCTCCGCCAGTTCAAGGTCGAGTTGAGGCATGGCGGCGACGGGCCAGTTCGGGTAAATCGGTGTCGATAGCGCATAAGGGTAGCCTGGGTATGCGACTTGATTGATAACACGCAACTCCCCCGGTTTAATCTTGCCTTCACGCAGCCATGCTTCCATCATGCCGCTGCGGACAAAAGCGGCATCGACGTTATTGTCCAGCAATGCCTGCAACATATTTTCATAAGGCAAGCCTGTAACAATTACGGCGGCATCTTTGGGCAAATGGATGTTTTTCTTTGCCAATTCGTAGGCTTGCATCTGATAACCACCGAGTGATTCTTGTCCAGCGGTGGCAATAAGTCGGTTGCGTAAATCTTCCAAGGTTTTTAGGTCGGCGCGTTCATTGCGAACCAGAATAGTTCCGCCAAATCCCTGCAAGGGTTTGCCATTATTATTTTCTACCAGCGTGGCGATTGGCGGGGACAATCCGATGCGATGTGCATAAAGTAAATATTCGGCAGGGTCGGTGATGATGATGTCGAGGTTGTGGCTCAGGATTGCCTGCTCCATGCCTTTGAAGTCGTAGGCGTGGACGCTGACCTCAACATTGGCAAGCGCGCCATTCAGATAATCTGCCAACACTTGCCAACGGGTGTTTTCCTGAGCCACCGACAGCGTCGCCAATACGCCGATTTTTAAGGTCATTGGCTGGGCAGCTTGTGCCGCCGTCACCATAAAAAAAAGCATGGCTAATATCAGACGCAATATATTCATTAAAAACTTTCTGGCAGGTAGTCCGCGTTAAAACGCAGACCATTTTCAATGGGGTGTTTTATCAAGCCTTCGCGCTGCATGATGCTGGCGATGTCGCTTACGGACTGTTTAAGTTCATCGGCAGGAGCGGAAAGATAGTGGGTGTTGTAGCTAATGTCCGGCAGGTTGATGCCATAAAACGAATTATTTACGTCTTCAGCCGGGATAGCCATGACTTCCGCCAAAAGATAAGCGGTGTCAGCCGGGTTGGTCTGCCAGAGCTTAAGCGCTTGGAAATGGGCGTTTATCAGCATTTTTAGAGCTTGGATATGCTGTTTTTCACGATCCTGGCGCACTGCAAGTATATCCACAATCAGGTTGGGCAAGCTGCGGGTATCAAACAGCCGCGTGTAGCCCATTTTTTCAAGCTGGGTAGGTACGGGTTCGTAAGTGATGATGGCATCGAGGTGGTTTTGCTCAAGACTTTTCAGATGGTCATTGTCCATCGGCACAATATTTACGTCTTCGCGTTTGAGTTTGGCGACCTCCAACAACTTAGCCAGCATAATCGCACCGAGGTTGGATACCTCCACACCAATGGATTTGCCTTGAAGATCAGCCAAGATTTTGATTTCTGGCCTCACCAACACCGCATCACCACCAGCGGAAACGTCGAGTACCGCCAGCACTGTGAGCGGAACGCCTTGGTCTATACAATGCAGCACTTCGTCCAGCGTAATCCCTGCCGCGTCGACTTTGCCACTCAACAACATGGCAGAAGACTCGCCGAGGTTGGCGGTACTGAACAGTGTGAACTCTTGCTCAGACAGCAAGCCCTGCTTCCTTGCAAGAAACATCAACGCATAACCGGGCCAACCTGTTAGCAAGGCAGTCTTAAGCGGCTGCTCGCTGGCACAGCCGATAAGCTCAGCCATTGCCGTTGCGGCTAGTGAACTGGCAGCCAAACGCAGGAAGTCGCGGCGGGTGAAAATGTTACGGTTATTCATCAGCTTGATCTGCATAGCGTGCGGCGATGACGCGGAAGTCGTCGATACGACGCATATAAGCTTCCACAACAGCGGGATCAAAGTGTTTACCCTTACCTTCAAGGAGAATTTCGGTGACTTTTTCTATGCTAAAGGGCGGTTTGTAAACGCGTTTGCTGACCAAGGCATCAAAGACATCAGCCAAGGCCATCAGTCTGGCGGAAAGCGGGATATTTGTGCCACTAAGCCCGTTGGGATAACCGCTGCCATCCCATTTTTCATGGTGATTGGCTGAAATTTCCATTGCCACATGTAAAAAGTCGGTTGCTTCCAAATCTTCTTCATCTTGAATGGCCCGCCAAATAGCATCAGCACCAACCTGAGCATGGGTTTTCATGATTGCCCATTCTTCAGGTGAATGCTTGCCTTGCTTGTGCAGTACATAATCGGGGATACCGACTTTGCCAATATCATGTAAGGGCGCGGCTTTGGTATAGCTTTCGATGATGTCCGGCGTTAGCGCTTGGGAATATTCGGGTAATGTTGCCAATTCTTTGGCGAGGACGTTCACATAGCCTTGGGTACGCAGGATGTGGTTGCCCGTTTCGTTGTCGCGGGCTTCAGCCAAACTGGCTAAGGCGCGCATGGTTATGTCTTGGACTTTTTGATATTGGCTGATGCGCCGTTGGACTTCGTTTTCAAGCCAGGTGTTTTTGTCGCGAAGCAAGTCGCGTGCGGCTTTAATATCTAGCTGTCCTTTTATCCGCGTCAAGATGATCGGCGGCCTGATGGGTTTGGAGATGAAATCCACCGCACCCAGCTCAAGGCCTTTGGTTTCGTCTTCGGTCTGATCCAATGCGGTAAGAAAAATGACTGGGATGTCCCGTGTCTCTGGTTGTGCCTTCAGCCTTTTCAGCACTTCATAACCGTCCATTTCAGGCATCATGATGTCCAGCAAGATAATATCGGGGAGCGGTTTGATGATGGCTGAAGCCAATGCCCTAGCGCCAGAAGAGGCTACGCGGACTTTATAATGAGCCATGAGCAACTCACCAAGCACCGCGAGGTTGTCTGGTATGTCGTCTACAATAAGGACGGTTTTTTGCAGCTGGGTATTTTCCTGAATTACTGTCATCGCATTGCCCCTAAAGTAGTGGCCTAAACCAATCGATGAAACACTCTTATAGGTGTTTTCGATTTTGATTGTAGCACTTTCCGTATATAACACTTTGATTGACAAGCGCAATTGCAATGCAATCTTACTTAAATTTTATTGACTTTTTTAAAAAATTAAATTTAACCAAGTAAGCATTGAGCTAATTGATTTCACTCGCGCTGATATTGACGATGTTTTAATGAAATCAATTAGTTGTCGAGTATTATCGACATTGTGGACGCAAAACAAATATTTTGCTGATTTGGTAACGAGTGGATTTGGGTGGTGAGCTAAAGTTGCAATTCTGGTTCTAGGCCGGATCAATCTAGCTTGTAGGGGCCGCCTTTGTTAGACCCCCTTACCAATCCTGCCGCGATAAGGCGAGCAGCCGCTCGCCGCTACAAGAATAATACCGACGATTCAACATTGACTGAATATCAGCTTGTACGCCGTCCACCAGATTTAACCCACAACCAGCCTGTCGAAGCATGATCGGAATCAATTAGTTCAGCGATTCCCTAAAGTATGCCATCAAGCACGCTAAGCGGTTTTAACGCCATTGATTGGAATCTCACCTTGATGCAATTGCAGGGCAAAATCAGGTATGAATTTTTTCATATTGCCTTCATAAGCCCCTTTCCATACGTCTTTTAGTTTATCCCGCGCCAATTCATTGATATGCACTGTACCGGATTGCTCAATTAAAACCATTGCCGTGTCTTCTTTACCTGTTTCATCATTTTTATGAGTAGTGATGGCAAAAAGATACTCATCTTGGTCTTGAATGACGGTTGCTTTTAATTCATCCATTAACTCTTCAAATTCATATTCATACAGGCCATATTCCATTTTGCCATCTTTGAGTAAAGCGTTTTCTAATACGGTTCTGATGTCTTTTACTGTGGTTTTCATAGTTTTGAGTTTAGTTAATGGGTTTTTTGATTAGGTTAACGCTTATTTTACTTGGGTTTCAGCCAGTTGTTGTAGGCATTGCGCGGTGGTGAGTTTAGTTTTTAGTTGCTTGCATAAGAACGTTAATTTATCAATCAACCACCCTACTCACTCATCGCGCCAAAGACTCCCAAGCCCTGATGTTGGCAGATGGTAATTGGACACCCCATGACCTAAGGCGCACAGGCGCGACATTAATGGGAAAACTGTACGTTCGCGGCGTTCGCATCCAAGGCGATGTGATTGAAAAATGCCTAAACCATACCGAAGAAAACAAAGTTAAACGGATTTATCAACGCCAAGGCTTGGAAATTGAGCAGGCGGAAGCTTGGCAAGCATTAGGGGAACAGCTTAATTTGTTGGTAAACATGGATGCCACCAATGTGGTAATGCTACGCCAGCACAGTTAAATAGACCAACAGTCAAAATAGCGGCATACAAAAGATCGCCTTTAAGGATAAGGGCAATCAAGCCCTATAAAAAGGTAATAATTTTTTTGTCAGTTTGTCAGAAATGACCAGTAAGCCTTATCATTGCAGACCTTCATTACTGACAAAAGGCTGACAAATCCACTGCATAATACTTTGTAAACCTTTACTTTGTCAGGATTATCAAACATGAAGGTTACGTTTTCTATACCAAGGCGCGGATAGAAGCGGCTAATGCGTTGCTTCGTGGCGTAAAATCAGGTCAACTTACCGCGCATGACTTGATGGATCATGCCCTTATGCAACGGATAGCAGATGGCTTGCAACAATCACCACACACAACTCCTAAAGTTTTACGTTTCTACAAATTATCAACTAAATGGTAAACATGGCTGACAACTACGACGATTACAGCCGCGAAGAATTGCTTCGTGAATTGCGCTTGCGCGACCGCCGCCCCCGATTTGGCTTGGTGTGGGAGCGCAAAGAGATTGAACATGAAAAAGCTGTCAATGATGATTTTGTCACACTGGATTTTGACCCTGCCTTGTCGTGTGGCGATGCGCCTTACCGCAACCTGATTATTGAAGGCGACAATTTTGATGCCCTGCGCTATTTGCGGATGACCCATGCGGGCAAAATCAATTGCATCTACATTGACCCGCCTTACAACACGGGTAGCCGTGATTTCATTTATAACGACCGTTTTGTCGATAAGGAAGACAGTTATCGGCACTCCAAGTGGCTGGAGTTCATGTACCGACGTTTGCAACAGGCACGGGAATTGTTGGCTGAGGATGGGGTGATTTTTGTTTCGATTGACGATAATGAGCAAGCGAATTTGAAGTTATTGCTAGATAGTGTTTTTGGTGAGCCAAATTTTGTAAGCACAATTGTGTGGGAAAAAAGGTATAGCCCTCAAAACGCCGTAAAATGGTTTTCTGAATCTCATGATTTTGTAATTGTATATGCCAAGAACAAAACCAATTGGTATCCGAATTTATTAGAGCGTTCAGATGAAATGAACGCTCGTTATCGCAATCTTGACAATGACGCACGCGGAGTTTGGAAATCAGTAGATTCAACTGCTCAAGCAGGTCATGGTACGGCAAGCCAGTTCTATATTTTGACTGCCCCGAACGGAAAACAACACACGTTACCCAATGGACGTTGTTGGTTATATACAGAACCAGTTTTTCAGAAAATGGTTGCGGATAATCGTATTTGGTTTGGCACGAATGGTAATAATGTTCCAGCAATTAAACGCTTTCTTTCTGAAGTCAAGCAAGGCACAGCTTGTCAGACAATTTGGAAATATGCGGATGTCGGACACAATCAAGAGGCTAAAAAAGAAGTCAACGATCTATTCCCTGAATCATCTGTATTTGATACACCAAAACCTTTACGTTTAATTAAACGAATTTTACAACTAGCAACCAATAAAAATTCAATAATCCTAGACTTCTTCGCAGGCAGCGGCACAACCGCCCACGCCATCGAGAAACTTAATGCCGAAGACGGCGGTAATCGCCGCTTTATCTTGGTGTCCAGCACCGAAGCCACCACAGACGAACCCGACAAAAACCTATGTCGTGACGTATGTGCCGAACGAGTGCGACGGGTGATGCAAGGCTACACCAACAAAAAAGGGGAAGCCGTAACGGGTTTAGGCGGCAGTTTCGCGTATTTACGTAGCCACCGCCACCCTGCCGAAACCTTGTTCAACAGCATCCAACATGAAGCGATATGGACGGCCTTATGCTTAACCCATACGGAAACGGTGTCGCCCTATAATGCCGATGCGCTGGTTCAACAGCTTGAGCTAGAAACGGCTAATGTGCTGTATCTGCCCAAAATTAATGAAACGGTTTTGGAAGCGTTGACCACCGCACTTGCCACTGATTCGACGCTGCTTATTTATTCATGGCAACCGGGTTTGTTACGGCAACATTTTGAGGATGAACGGGTGAGTTTTTTACCAATTCCACAATTTTTAGTGGATCGCTTTGGTAACAAGTGAATTTGATACCCCCCCCCAACCCCCCTTTTTCAAAGGGGGGAGCTGACGGCGGAATATGAACATTATTCCCAATTTTGACAAAAATAGGGATTCGACATTATTCCCCCCTTTGAAAAAGGGGGGCTAGGGGGGATTTTAAAATGCTCAACTACAACCCAAAACTGAAACCCAAAGCCCGCATGTTGCGTAGCAATATGACGGATGCGGAACAACTTTTATGGTCACGAGTACGCCGCAAACAAATCTTGGACGTGCAGTTTTATCGGCAAAAACCCATTGGCAAATTTATTGTTGATTTTTATGCGCCCCGTGCCGATTTGGTCATTGAAGTGGATGGCGGGCAACATTTTGACCCAGCCCAACAAGACTATGATCGGCAGCGTAGTGCTTTTTTAGCCCAGCAAGGTTTGACGGTGCTGCGTTTTACCAATTTAGATGTGTTGAAGAATATTACAGGTGTTATGGATGTTATTTTTGGGGTGGTGCAGGGGAAAATCCCCCCTAGCCCCCCTTTACAAAGGGGGGAATGATTATGCGCATCCGATATGTAAGGAAAAAAATGAACCGACATTCCAATAAAAGGCTGAATGAATGAGCAACACTATCCGAATCGGCTATCAGGATGACGCGGTGGCGAACGCGCTGGATATTTTCCGTTATGCCGAAAGCCAATTACAGCAAGTCAATACGGGTGAAGACCAACGCGCCATTAGTGCTTTTAACGGTTGTGTGTTGTTGGAAGCCCCGACAGGCGCAGGCAAGACCTTTATTGCGGGTAAAATTGCCGAAAGTTTTGCCCGTAGCGATGACCAACATAATGCCAAGATTATTTGGTTTTGGTTCACACCCTTTGCCAATTTGGTGGAACAGGCTAAAGGTGCGTTAAAGCGGGATTTTAACGCGCTGACTATCCGCGATTTAAGTTGTGACCGTAAGACCTATTCTGCCAACAGCGGCGATGTGTTTGTTACCACTTGGGCATCGGTTGCCGCGCGTAATGCGGGGTCCCGCAAACTAAGGAGCAGCGGCGATTTGTCTCTGGCTTTGGATAATTTTATCCCCGAATTGCGCGAGGCAGGTTTTCGCATTGGCGTGGTGGTGGATGAAGCCCATCACAGCTTTACCAAAGCCACGGAAGCGGTGAAATTTTATCGCGACATCATGCGCCCTGATTTTACTTTACTGATTACCGCCACACCCGATGATGCCGATGTTGAAGCCTTTAAAAAAGCGGCAAGTTTGGCAATCGTGCATAGGATTCAAGTGTCACGGCAACATGCCGTGGACGCGGGTTTAATTAAAGATGCGGTAAAGTCGGTTGCTTATCTGGTGGCGGATGACCAAAAAGAATTGGTAAATCTACAAGCCACCGCACTGGAAGACGGCTGGCGCACCCATCAACTGATAAAGGCGCGGTTGCTTGAGGCCAATATTCGGGTAACGCCGTTGATGTTGGTGCAAGTGGGCAATACTGGCAAAGTGGGTGAATCGGCAATTACTGAAGCCAAACAGCATTTGCTGAATTTGGGTGTGGCTGAAGAGGCGATTGCGTGGTACACCGCTGATGAACCTAATGATGATTTGTTGGCAGTGGCACGGGATGAAACCAAGGAGGTATTGATATTTAAGGTTGCTGTGGCCTTGGGTTTTGACGCGCCACGCGCTTTTACGTTGGTATCGTTACGCGGCGCGAAAAGCACCGATTTTGGCATTCAAGTCGTTGGGCGGATTTTACGGGTGCATCATCGTTTACGCGCAATGGCTATCAGCAAAACCGTACCGGATTTGTTGCGCTTTGGTTATGTGTTTCTTGCCGATTCAGAAAGCCAAAGCGGTTTGATAAATGCGGGTTCAAAAATCAATGCCATCACGACACAACTGTCTGAAATTACGCCGTATACCATGGTGGTTAAGTATGCTGGTCAAACCGAGGTGCAAGTGTCTACCAACGGGCAAATGTCGTTATTGCCGCAAGGTTTTAAACCGCCTGATTGGCAAGTACCCACCAAACCAAGCACGACATCTACAAATACGGATGTAGTGAGTTTTCAAGGCACGAATTTTTCACTGTTTTCTGACTTTATCGCGCCACCCCCACAAATCAATGAATCGTATACAACTGCGCCTTATCATCGTCCAATAGTGGCTGGAAATAGCCGCTTCGCCTTGCGTGAAGATGTGCCGACCCGTTTTAAGACTGAACGCTTGCCGATGCGTACCGATGAGCTGGTGGACTGTATCAGTAAGCGCATTAAATTCAGTGACCGCGAGTTAAATGCTGGATTGCGGAAAAGTTTGAAAATTACCCGTAACACCATCGACGATATTTTTACCCAACCTGATGGCAATGTGGATAGTGTCCAAGCTAGATTGTCGAATGCCGAAATTTATAGGCGGGCGCAAAAAGTGCTGGATGATGCCAGTTATATTGACCAACGGGACTTGAACCCTTTATTGCTGGCGCGTTTAAAAACTGAATACAACGAACATCAGGGCATGGATTTAAGCGAGCCGGACTTAGCCCGCGCCCTAAACTTGATTTTGGCAACGTTTCCCGTGTTAGTGCGTGATGCCGCCCGTGTTTGTGCCGCCAACTTTAAAACCATTGAAGATGCCAAGGAATTACCGCCTTTTCTTGAAGTGCCAGAGGGTGTAAGCCGCTCCAGGCTGAATGTCTATGGCATCATGCCGCAAGACCTTAACAACACGGAACGCCAATTTGCCCAACTATTGGATGCAGATACGAGTGGCACGGTGCTTTGGTGGCATCGGAACGAATCCAGCAAACCTTGGGCAGTAGGCATCGTCATGCCGATTGGCGACCGTTATTTTCCTGACTTTATCGTGGGCGTTAAAGACCGTTATCACGGTGACGGTATTTTGTTAGTGGAAACGAAAGGCGGGCATATCATCAATTGTGAAAACACCTTGGATAAAATCAGGGCGGAACATAAGTTGTATGGCAAGCCGTTAATGCTGTCGCCCCAAGAAGATGGGCGGCTTTGGATGATGCACTATATCGAATCGACCCAGAAAATTGAGCCAAACCAAGTGTTTCGGGTTGAGAATATGGGGCAGTATTAGCAATTCCAGTCTATAACACTTGTAGGAGACTAACCATGCAACTAACGATAAACATACCCGATAACTTCCTAATTTCTGTCAAAGAAAAACAAGAAGACTTTATCAAGACCATGTTGTTTAACCACGCTTTAATACTTTATCGGAAAAACAAACTCAGCTTAGGCAAAGCCGCCGAATTGGCAGGTTATGACCGATTAACCTTCATTCAAAAATTACAACTTGAAAATGAAACTATCTATGATTACGAGCCTGAGTTAGTCAATGAAATGGTCAACAACGCCCAACAAACGTTAGCTTTACTGAAATAATGAAAGTCGTTAAATAGCCACTTGAAAAAATATTTTTAGGATAATTAACATGAAAACCACCCATTTATCTAGCCGAAGGCATGTGACCATTCCAAAAACAATATGCGATGCTTATCATTTGGCTATCGGACAAGAATTGGAAATTGAATCTACCCCGCAAGGCATTTTATTGAAGCCAAAAAAAATCATGCCAAATACGTCCATTGACGCAATTGCAGGCTGCTTGGCTTATCAAGGCGAGGCAAAAACCATTGAAGAAATGGACGAGGCCATTCAACAAGGCATTGCCGCTGAATGGGGACAACATGATCGCAGTTGACACCAATGTGATAGTACGATTTTTAACCAAGGACGATGAAGCCCAATATCAAAAGGCTTACAGGGTTTTTGCTGAATCCGCCCAGCTTTTTATCCCCACTACCGTTATTTTAGAAACGGAATGGGTGTTACGTTTCAGCTACCGTTTTCCGTCTGATCGTGTTGGTTATGCTTTGTCGGGTTTATTGGGATTGCATAACGTCATTACTGAACATAAGGCTGCTGTGCTTAGCGCGTTAGCATGGCATCAACAAGGAATGGATTTTGCCGATGCTTTACACTTGGCTTGTAGTTTATCTGCCAGTGAATTTGTCAGTTTTGATAAGAGGCTCATTAATAAAGCGATTGGTTTAAATATTGGTATAAAGGTAATTGAGCCTTAATTTTTTATCAGACTATCAAACAAAAATCGCCAACCAAATCGGCTTCAATGTAAGCATTGCGTACTTCGTTATTGCCAGTGTGCGCTGAAGAGGTGTATCGAAAATAAAAAACTTCTTATTTGAAATAATCGTTTAAATGTTATCCCAAAAGCAATTTTTCTATTTTTACTAAAAATGATATTTTTTATCTAATTGATTTTATTGGTCGGAACGACAGGATTCGAACCTGCGACCCCTTGTCCCCCAGACAAGTGCGCTACCAAGCTGCGCTACGTCCCGACTATAAATGTTTGTTGCGGAAATTTTGGAAGGTGTTTGAGCCTTAAAGCAAGGCTGCGGATTATACTGTATTTGCTGTGCTTTAATTAAAAATTAGCCCAGTATTTGTAATATTTCGTCTAATTCTTCGAGTATTTGTGATAACGCTACGGTGCTGCCAGCATTATCGGGAATACTATCTTGGCGGGCAAGATAGGTTCTTGCGCCGCCAATGGTATAGCCTTGTTCGTATAGCAACGCCCTGATTTGACGAATCATCAGTACGTCGCCACGTTGGTAATAACGTCGGTTGCCACGCCGTTTTGATGGGCTTAGCCCGGTAAACTCTTGTTCCCAATAACGTAAAACATGCGGTTTTACCGCGCATAATTCGCTGACTTCACCGATGGTGAAATAGCGTTTATCGGGAATTGCGGGCAATTCGTTGTTATTACTCGGCTCCAGCATAGGCTTCTACTCTAGCTTTAAGTTTTTGGCCTGATCGGAAAGTCACTACGCGTCTGGCGGTAATGGGGATTTCTTCACCGGTTTTTGGGTTTCTTCCAGGACGGCTATTTTTGTCGCGCAATTCAAATTTGCCGAAACCTGAAATTTTTACTTGTTGGCCTTGTTCTAAGGAGCTTTTGATTTCTTCAAAAAACAATTCAACAATATCTTTTGCTTCGCGTTTGTTTAAGCCTAATTCTTCAAATAGGTTTTCAGCGAAATCTGCTTTAGTCAATGCCATTTCAGTCCCTCAATTTTGCATTAAATTCTTTGGTCAATGTCTCTAAGACTCTGTTTAATATAGCATCAATTTCAGTGTCTGTAAGTGTTTGTGTGTCGTTTTGTAAATTAAAACTTAAGGCCATGCTTTTATGGCCTTCGTCTATGCCTTTGCCACGATAGACATCAAATATCAGCGCATCTTGCAGATTGGCTTCATTGTTTGCGTGGATGCTGGCGATAATGGCATCGGCGGTGACGGCTTCTTTTACTATTATTGCCAAATCGCGCCGTACCGATGGGTATTTGGATAACGGTTTGAATTTGGCGATTTTTTTGTTCAGCAACAGGTTTTGGTCTAATTCAAACAAAAACACTTGGCTGTCAAAACCGAGTTGTTTTTCCAGATTAGGGTGCAACATGCCCAACCAACCAATAATTTCGCCATCGTCGGTAAGCAGTTGTGCTGTTTGCCCTGGATGCAAGGCGATTTGCTCAGCTGGGGCGAAAGCAACAGGGCAACCTGTTAGCGCAAACATGGCTTCAACATCGGCTTTTATATCGAAAAAATCAACTTTTCGGCTGTTTTCTGCCCATTGTTCTGGCGATGCTGCACCTAATGCCAAGCCCGCCAGCATTTTTTGCTGTACGGTTTCGCCGTTGCTTTTGATGAAGCGTAAGCCTGTCTCAAATAAGCGCACCCGCGTTTGTTGGCGATTGGTGTTGTGGAGCGCCGCTTTTAATAAACCACACCATAAGGTGGTGCGCATGACTGACAATTCCGAGGAAATCGGATTTTTCAGACGAATCGGCTCACAATCTGGCGCAATGGTTTTTTGGATGTCTTCATCAACAAAACTATAGGTGATGGCTTCTTGATAGCCACGGTCTACCAGTAAGTCTTTGATGCGGTCAAGATTGATGACTGCTTCGCTGGCTTGCGCCAAACTGCTACGCATCATTGGCTGGGTACTTGGCAGATTGTTATAGCCATAAATACGCGCCAATTCTTCGATAAGATCGGCTTCGATAGCAATATCAAAGCGACATCCCGGCGGCGTGACTAACCAGCCGTCGGTTTGCGTGGTAACTGCCATGCCTAAGCGTTGGAAAATACTAACGATTAGCTCATCCGGCAATGCCATGCCTAAGATTTTTTCGACCCGTTGTTTTCTAAGCGCAACGGCATTACGTTGCGGCAATGCGGCCTGTTCAGTCACATCAACAATTGGCCCAGCTTCACCGCCAGCAATACTGATAATCAGTTGGCTAGCGCGTTCTATGGCACGGTGCTGTAAAGTGGCATCGACACCACGTTCAAAACGATGTGAAGAATCGGTATGCAAGCCATATTTACGGGCTTTGCCAGCGATTTGTTGTGGTGTAAAAAACGCACATTCCAAAAATACATTGCGGGTAGTGTCGCTAACAGCCGTACCGTTGCCCCCCATTACTCCAGCAATAGCTAAGGCATTTTGGTCATCGGCTATCACCAAGGTGTCAGTTTCTAAGCGAATGCTTTGACCATTTAGGAGCACAATCGCTTCTTCATCTTTGGCTAAACGTACCGTGATACCACCTTGTAATTTGCCAGCATCGAAGGCATGAAGTGGCTGCCCTAATTCCAATAATACATAATTGGTGACATCGACCAGCGGCCCTAAACTCCGCAAGCCTGAACGCCGTAAGCGTTCTTGCATCCATAAAGGCGTTACCGCTTCTGGATTAACATTTTTTAGCAAGCGCCCAAGGTATCGCGGGCAAGCAGCTGGTTCTTGTACTGTTACTGATAAGGTATCTGCGTGGCTTATTGCCACCGCTTCGATAGCAGTAGGCTGCATATCGATGCCGTTAAGTACAGCAACTTCGCGGGCGATACCTTCTACGCTTAAACAGTCGGCACGGTTTGGCGTTAAATCCACTTCGATAAGTTTATCGTCTAAGGACAAATATTCACGGATGTCCTTACCCACTGGGGCATCAGCCGCTAATTCCATCAGTCCTTGGGAATCGGTAGCAATACCTAATTCTTTTTCCGAACATAACATCCCGGACGATTCAACGCCGCGAAGTTTGGATTTTTTGATTTTAAAATCGCCGGGCAATACCGCGCCAATTAAAGCGGCGGGGATTTTTAGGCCAACACGGACATTGCTGGCACCACAAACAATCTGTAAAAGTTCGGGCGCACCGACATTGACTTGGCAAACACGCAAACGGTCAGCATCGGGGTGTTTTTCCATTGCCATGACTTCGCCAATGACAACGCCAGAAAAGTCGGCGGCGGCAGCTTGAACGGAATCGACTTCCAAACCAGCCATCGTCAATTGTGCGACCAATTCTTCGGTGTTAATGGCAGGATTTACGTAGTTTCTTAACCAGGCTTCACTAATTTGCATGACTCAAGCCTTTGTTTAATTAAATTGTTCTAAGAATTTAAGGTCATTTTCAAAAAACAACCGTAAATCATTGATGCCATAGCGGAGCATCGCCAAGCGTTCTACGCCCATACCAAAAGCAAAACCGTTATAGCGTTCGCTATCAATATTGACGGCTTTAAAAACTTCTGGATGGATCATGCCGCAACCCATGACTTCCAGCCAACCAGTTTGGCTACAAACTCGGCAGCCTTCGCCATTGCACATGACGCATTCAATATCGACTTCTGCGGAAGGTTCGGTAAACGGAAAGTAAGATGGGCGGAAACGGACTTGAATGTCTTTTTCAAAAAACGCCCGTAAAAATTCGTATACCACGCCTTTTAGGTCAGCAAAACTGACATCGGTATCCACCAAAAAGCCTTCAACTTGGTGAAACATTGGGGTATGGGTTATGTCGGAATCGCAACGGTAAACGCGGCCTGGGGCAATAACTTTTAATGGCGGCGCTTCGGATTCCATCACCCTAATTTGTACGGGTGAAGTATGGGTTCTTAAAACGGTGTGGGCATCAAAGTAAAAGGTATCGTGCATTGCCCGTGCCGGATGGTGGGCTGGAATATTTAAGGCACCAAAATTATGGTAGTCATCTTCAATTTCCGGGCCTTCAACGACGTTAAAGCCAACGCTGGCAAAAATCTTGTTGATGCGTCTTAAGGTGGTGGTAACTGGATGCAATCCAGCAATGGCCCGACCTCGTCCAGGTAAAGTGACATCGATACTTTCACTGGCTAATCTGGCGGCAAGTGCGGCAAGGTCTAAGGCTGATTTTTTTGCCTCAAGCTGTGCTTGGAATTGGTCTTTTGCATCATTAATGACTTGCCCGACAGCACGGCGCTGCTCTGGCTCTAATGAGCCAAGAGTTTTCATCTGGTTGGTAAATAGACCTTTTTTGCCAAGATAGTTAACACGGACTTGATCTAGTTGGGCAAGGTCTTCGGCTTGAGCAAGCTCTTGTAAGCTTTGCGCGAGAATTTCTTCTAGGGTAGCGGACACTGCTTCAGCTCACTAGTTGGTTGGATGGGGGTCTAAGCTTGATTCTGTCAAGCCGAAGCCCCTGCCGTTTTATCGGCAGGGGCTTCTGATAACGCAAAGACAGATTTTTATGAAAGTGGGCTTACGTTAGCTTTAGCGATTTTGGCAATTTCACCAAATGCTTCAATATCACGTACGGCGATATCAGCTAATACTTTACGGTCTATCTCAACATTTGCATTTGCCAAACCGTTAATTAAACGGCTGTAGGAAATGCCATACATACGGGCTGCAGCGTTGATACGCACAATCCATAAGGCGCGGAATTGGCGTTTTCTTTGTTTGCGATCGCGATACGCATACTGGCCAGCCTTGATTACCGCTTGCTTAGCAACGCGATAAACCCGGCTACGGGCACCGTAGTAACCTTTGGCTTGTTTTAAGATTTTTTTGTGTCTTGCTCTGGCAGTTACGCCACGTTTAACTCTAGGCATTGCTTATTTCCTGTTTTAGCTATATGGCAACATACGTGCTGCCATCCGAACATCAGAAGGATGCACTGCGGAAGGTTTGCGTAACTGTCTTTTTCTTTTGGTTGATTTTTTGGTCAAAATATGGCGGCGATGCGACGCTCCACATTTAAAACCACCGTTGCCGGTACGTCTAAGACGCTTGGCAGCTCCACGGTTAGTCTTTATTTTAGGCATTTGTTTGCTCCAATAATGATAATAAATATCCCTGAGATAAACCCAACAAGGCAAAATGCAAGGCCCTGAGGAATTGTCTACACCATGCTGCCATGGTGTTGGCAACACGTCCTGTGTTGCCATTAAAAACAAAAACACGAAAAGTGTTTTTACTTTTTCTTTTTGGGTGCCATCACCATAACCATTTGCCGACCTTCCATTTTCGGAAATTGTTCGACGATAGCGATTTCTTCCAAATCTTTTTCGATACGCTTAAGCTGTTCCATGCCGATTTCCCTATGCGCCATTTCCCGACCGCGATACCGTAAGGTAATTTTGGTCTTATCGCCGTCATTGAGAAATTTCGTCAAACTTTTCAATTTGACTTGGTAATCGCCTTCATCAGTTCCAGGACGGAATTTGATTTCTTTTACCTGAATTTGTTTTTGCTTCTTTTTGGCGATAGCCAGCTTTTTGTTTAACTCAAACTGGTATTTGCCGTAATTCATTATCCGACAAACCGGAGGATCTGCATTTGGTGATATTTCCACCAAATCCAAGTCTGCAGCGTAAGCAATTTGCTTAGCTTCATCTAATGAGATAATGCCTAACGACTCACCTTCAGCGCCTGTAACTCTCACCCGTCTAGCGGTGATCATATCATTTATGCGCGTTTCATCTTTTTTAGCAGCGATACCCTGATCCTCCCAAGTTTTTATTTTCTGTCTGCAATGTCTTGTTTTAGCTTTTCAGCAAACTCGCCCATTGTCAGACTACCTAAATCCACACCTTTTTGTGTGCGGATTGTGATAGTTTGTTGTTCTAGTTCTTTATCACCAATAATCACTAAATACGGTATACGCTGTATCGAGTGCTCGCGGATTTTAAACCCGATCTTTTCATTCCTCAAATCTAATTTGACCCTAATGCCTTGTAGCTCAAGGCTTCTAGCCAATTCAACGGCATAATCACTATGGCGGTCAGTAATGGTCATTAACACGGCTTGCACTGGCGACAACCAAACGGGGAATGTTCCTGCATGTTGTTCAATCAAGATACCGATGAAGCGTTCCAAAGAACCCAAGATAGCCCTGTGTAACATGACTGGCGTTTGTCTTGAGCCATCTTCAGCAATATAAGTGGCATCAAGTCTGCCTGGCATGGAAAAATCCACTTGGATAGTGCCACATTGCCAAACCCGACCAATACAATCTTTTAACGAAAACTCAATTTTTGGCCCGTAAAATGCGCCTTCACCCGGCTGCAAATCCCACTTAAGGCCTTTGTTATTTAATGCCAGTTCTAAAGCATTTTCAGCTTTGTCCCATACGGCATCATCACCAACACGGTTTTCAGGACGGGTTGATAATTTGATGATGACTTCATCAAAACCAAAATCTTTGTAAACTTCGAAAAGCAAGTCGATAAATACTGAAACTTCGTCTTGAATCTGCTCTTCGGTACAAAAGATATGTGCGTCGTCTTGGACAAAATTCCGTACTCGCATCAAGCCATGCAAAGTGCCTGATGGCTCGTTACGGTGACAAGAGCCGAACTCAGCCAAACGGATAGGTAAATCCCGGTAGCTTTTTATGCCTTGGTTATATATTTGTACATGGCAAGGGCAGTTCATTGGTTTAATCGCGTAATCACGATTTTCAGAACGGGTAGTAAACATACCTGCACTGAATTTTTCCCAGTGGCCTGATTTTTCCCACAATGAACGATCTACAACTTGCGGGGTTTTAACTTCACCATAACCATTTAAACGCAGTTTTTCGCGGATATATTGTTCAATCTGTTGGTAAATGACCCAGCCTTTTTCGTGCCAGAACACCATACCCGGTGCTTCTTCTTGGGCATGGAACAAATCTAGGGTTTTTGCCAATTTCCGGTGATCGCGCTTTTCTGCTTCTTCCAAGCGGTGCAAATAATCTTGCAACTCTTTTTTATCTTTCCATGCGGTGCCATAAATCCGCTGTAGCATTTCATTATCAGAATTGCCACGCCAATAGGCACCCGCAATTTTCATTAACTTGAATGCGCCCAATTTACCTGTGCTTGGCACGTGCGGGCCACGGCATAAATCAGTAAAGCCGCCTTGTTCATATAAGGACAAGTCTTCATTATTGGGGATAGAGGCGATAATTTCTGCCTTGTAAGCTTCACCCATATCCTTAAAGAAGCTTATTGCCGCATCCCTAGGCATAAGACTGCGGGAGACTTTATAGTCTTCAGCAACCAGTTGTTGCATCTTGGCTTCTATCGCCGCCAAATCATCTGGGGTAAATGAGCGGTGATAGGAAAAATCATAATAAAAGCCATTTTCTATCACTGGGCCAATGGTTACTTGGGCATCAGGAAACAGCTGCTTAACGGCATGCGCCAATAAATGAGCGGTAGAATGGCGGATAATCTCCAAGCCATCTTCATCTTTTATGGTAACAATTTGCAAACTGGCATCTTGTTCTAGCACCGAACTGGCATCGACCAGTTTGCCGTCCACTTTTCCGGCTAACGTGGCTTTAGCCAAACCCGCGCCTATGGACAAGGCGACATCCATTACTGTTACAGCTTGCTCGTAATGACGCTGAGAACCATCAGGAAGGGTAATTATTGGCATTTTCGAATGTTAGTCTCTTAAACAAAAAAAGCACTGACCAGCAGTGCTTTATGAAATCTGGTAGGCGCGATTGGACTCGAACCAACGACCCCCACCATGTCAAGGTGGTGCTCTAACCAACTGAGCTACGCGCCTGAAGTCTATACAACTTCGAGCTCGCTATTATACCCAAGGATTTTTATTTCGCAACCGTAATACCTGTAAATTAGCAAAGCTTTTAACTAAGTTGCTTGCCACGCGCAAGCTTAGGCAAACTACCTTCCAAACCCATTGCATTCCTCATGACTAAGTTTTTAGCTGGCAAAACCCGCTCCGCCAAACCCAAGCCCAAATTGCGTAAAAACTTTATTGGCGCAATCTCATTACTAAAAACCTGATAAAACACATCCATCACAGTCATCATTTTTAAATTCTCATTACGGCGCATTTGCTCGTAACGCTTTAAAGTAGCAATATCAGCAATATCCTTATCTTTATTTGCTGCTTCTATTATTGTTTCAGCTAATGCAGCCGCATCCAACAAACCAATATTAACCCCCTGCCCTGCAAGCGGATTTATGGTATGTGCGGCATCACCTACCAAAGCCACGCCTGGCTTAACATAAGCCTGGGCATGCTGGCGGCGCAATGGAAAACTGGTTGCTGCAATAACGCGTTCAACTTTCCCTAAACATTCCGGAAAAGCCTTAACTAACTCATCAGCCAAATCAGCAAGCGGCAACTTTTGCAATCGCTTAATTTCATCAGGCGAGTTGTACCAAACTATCGAACCGTAATGCCCTGTCAATGGCAAAAAAGCTTGCGGACCACTCGGCAAAAACCGCTGCCATGTAATATCTTGCTGACCGTAAGCGGTTTCTATATAGATAACCAAGGCATGTTGCTGATAATCCCAACTGGTTACACCAATACCCACGGTTTGGCGGATTTTCGACTGCCCACCATCAGCTGCAATCAGCAACCTTGCCGACAATTCCCGTCCGTCAGCTAATAGAATCTGGCTAGATTCACCCGGACGATAATCCACTTTATTGATGGCTGTAGGACAAATGAACTCGATATTGGAAAAATCCTGCAAGCGCTCCAACAAGGCCAATTGGGTGATGCGGTTTTCAACGATATAACCCAATTCAGGATAATTAATATCATCGCTACAAAATTCGGTATCACCAGCCGTTTCCCAAACACGCATCCGCCGGAACGGGCAATAACGACGATTGAGAATGCCCTGCCAAGCCCCGACCGATTCAAGAATATTTTTAGATGCAATACTGAGCGCCGATACCCGCAAATCATGAGGCTGGTCTTCTGCAAAGGATTCTGGCAAAGTGTTCTCCAAAACAGCAACTCGCAACTTACTATCACCCAAGGCACAGGCAACCGCAGCGCCAACCATACCGCCGCCGACTATGACCACATCAAAAAGTTCTTTCATATTAATCAACTATAAAGTAATCTAATTTTCACAAAAAACCGATACCTAATGACTTACCTCCCCTATCTGTATTAGAATTTGCAGGTTTCACTAAGTGAAAAGGCTTCATCATCTATCGATGCACATCTTATAGCTTCGACTGTAACACGCATTGAAAAAAAAACGAACCCTAAACAGCATGACATAAACGGGCCGGATAAATGACACAAAAAACCCAATCAGACAATAACCAAACTATGCTTTACGACGCAAGCTTATCCCAAGACAGCTGCGGTGTCGGCTTTATAACCCATAAACAAAGCATACAAACGCATGATCTGTTGGTTAAGTCCCATGAAGCACTTTGTACCATTCCGCATCGCGGCGGCATGAGTGCCGAAGGTATCGGTGATGGTGCTGGCGTCAACGTTGACTTATCAAGAAAGTTTTTCCGCAAAATCACTGGCATTGAATCCTTAGAACTAGGCCAGTTTGGTGTCGCCAACTTTTTTTTCCCAGAAGACCACGACCACTTTGATTCCGCCGCCCAAGAATTAGTCGAACGCCATCTGAAAACAGCTGGCTTCCCTATACTATTGTGGCGCAACGTTGATGTTGATAAATCAGTCATTAACGCCGCTGCCCAGAAAGCGCAACTGCCTATCAAACAATGCGTATTTGGTCGCCCAGAAGCACTAAAAGACGTTGAACATGCTGTTTTTGAAAAATACATACAAGCAAAGTTACTAGACATAGAAAGCGAAGCGTTTTCCAGCGAAGAACTACAGGGTTTTTACCCCTTATCCATGAGTTCGCGCACCCAAGTTTACAAAGGCCGCCTGAACTCTTTTGAAGTCATTCCGTACTTTATCGACTTATACGATAAAGACCATGAAATCAGCACCTTATTTTTCCACACCCGTTTTTCCACCAATACCGCGCCAGCCACGACAATGGCACAGCCGTTCCGATATATGGCTCATAACGGCGAACTAAACACCGACAAAAAAAATCGCCTGAGCGAATGCGCTATTGCCCGCCAGCACAACAAACACATTGTTTTCCCACGCGGACTATCTGATTCCGGCAGATTAGACCAAACCCTCACCCGCCGTATTAACGAAGACGATTTGGACATTGTTACCGCCGTCTTAGCAATGATGCCGCCAGCTTGGGAAAACGACACCACCTTATCGCCTGAAGTACGCGCCATGTTTGAATACTTCAGCTTGTATGAAGAAAAAAACGACGGCCCAGCAGCATTAGTATTCAACGACGGCATCCGCGTAGGCGCACGCCTAGATCGCTTGGGATTACGCCCACTGCGTTCCGTAGAAACGTCTGAATACCTAGCCGTTATGTCCGAAGCCGGACAAATAGACTTCCCGCCCAAAGACATCATCAAACGCGGACGTATTGAAGCGGGCGGCATGTTGTATTTCGACCATATTACTGGACAGGCCTACGACAGCCACCAGACTATGGAAAAACTGGCTAGCGAACAAAACTATGCTGTGCTGTTAGAACAACGCCGCATCCATATCAACAGCTTGGCTAAAGTTAGCCTGGAAGAACTGGATAACCACCAGACATTTTCTGTTGACCAACAGCACACCGCATACTCGCTCAACCAAGAAAGCTTCAAATTCCTGCTAGACCCAATGCTGGCGACAGGCATGGAAAAAGTTTCCGCAATGGGATACGGCATTGCCCCAAATGCGCTTTCCGGTGCAGAAGGCGGTATGTCACGGTATTTCAGCCAACGTTTTGCCCAAGTCACCAACCCGCCTTTAGATTCCATCAGAGAAAGCGACGGCATGACTTTGCGCGTGGCTTTAGGTGCAAAACCGACCTTCTCTGACGCATCCAGCAAACAACTGGTCATCGACAGCCCGATTTTACAACGCACCCAGCTGGAACAAATCCGCCAACAAACCGCCGTTGCCAGCGTTACCTTAGACACTTTATACACGCCTGATTTTAACGATAGCGAAGCCAATGAAGCTGCCCTAGAAGCCGCCTTATTAGATGTTTGCGAACAAGTAGGCCTACACGCCCGCAATAATGTTGGCATCATTATTTTAAGCGACACCAACATCAGCCCAGAACGTGCCGCCATCCCTGCCCTACTTATGGTATCGGCTGCCAACCAACACTTGGTAAAACAAGGCCTGCGTTTTAATTCATCACTGATAGCAGAAACCGGACAAGCCGCCAGCCCGCACGACATCGCCACCATCTTAGGCTTTGGCGCATCGGCAATTTGCCCAATTAGCGTACATAACCGCGTTATCAGCCATTATGCGCCTGCTGATCGGCAAAAAACCTTGGATAAATTCCAAAAAGGCACAGAAAAATCCCTAATGAAAACCATGGGGAAATTTGGTTTATGTACGGTGGAAAGCTATATCGGCGGCGAGTTTTTCGAATCCAATTACTTGGATACCGACGAACCACGACTAAGCCCGTACTTCCCCAACATCCACGCCTCAGTGGGTGGCGTTCACTATGCCGATATTGCCGCCAGCGCGACTGAATGGCATAAAAAAGCCTTATCGGTAAAAGAAGAAAAAGACATCCCTTTCCTTGGCTTGTTTAAAGAACGCCAAGACGGTGCCGGACATTCCTATGGCAACACTGCCGTTCGGGAATACATCAGCATGACTGACGAGCCGATTTTATATCTGCAAGAAAAATCGCCAGTCGCCAGTGACATCGCCTATTTAGATACTGGCTATGAAAAACGCACCCCAGAACAAATCGATAACTTCGGCATAACCCCGGCTTACCGCAGCTTTACCAAAAATCTATACTTAGAACGTGATGCCCGTCCGGCGGCGTTGCGCGACATTATGAATTTTCCGGCAGATATTCGCCTAGCCAACAGCCAAGCCGAATTTGACCTTGCCCTCGGCAAACACAACTTGCGCGGCAACCGTAACTTCTTGGTGCGTGGACTTAAAGTCAGCCCAGCTGGTGAAAATGGCTTTGCCGTTAGCTTTACAGAAAACAGCAGTGCCGCGCGTTTACAACAACTCGCCGCGCATTTTCAGCAACGTTTTGCCGAAATCGAATTTACCTTAACGGTTGAAGCAAGCAGTGTGAATGTAGTTGTCGATAGCGGCAATTTATTCAGTAATTACCTAAAAAACCTACACACAGCCCGCGATCCAATTGCCTTGGCAGACGTGCAACCAGCCCACGAAATCACCAAAACCATCGCCTCTGGCGCAATGAGCCACGGTGCATTATTGGCAGAAGCTCATGAGGCCGTCGCTTTAGGCACTAACATTGTTGGCGCATCCAGCAACTCTGGTGAAGGCGGCGAACATTTCAGCCGTTATGGCACGCTGCGTTCTTGCAAAATCAAACAATTCGCCTCAGGCCGTTTTGGTGTTTGGGCGGGTTATTTGGCTGACCCAACTATCGAAGAAATTGAAATCAAAATTGCCCAAGGTGCAAAACCAGGCGAAGGCGGACAATTGCCCGCCGCCAAAGTCTCGGTAGAAATCGCTGCCTTGCGTGGTGGTACACCTAGAGTTGAATTGGTCAGCCCACCACCACATCACGATACCTACTCTATCGAAGACTTAGGCCAGCTGATCCACGATGCCAAAGCCGCCCGCATTAAAGTTGGCGTTAAATTGGTCTCTTCAGAAGGTATAGGCACGATTGCTGTTGGTGTCGCCAAAGCAGGTGCAGATGTTATCAACGTTGCAGGCAACACAGGTGGTACAGGCGCAGCAGCCGTCACCAGCTTAAAAAATAGCGGTCGCTCACCAGAAATTGGCCTCGCCGAAGTGCATCAAGCATTGGCTGCCAACGGCTTGCGTGAGAAAGTCATCTTACGTTGCAGTGGCGCACACCAAAGCGGCACCGACATGGTTAAATCAGCCATCTTAGGCGGCGACTCCTTCGAATTCGGCACGACCGCATTGATGATGTTGCGTTGCGTTATGGCAAAAAATTGCAACATCAAATGTCCAGCCGGTTTAACCACCGCCCACGAAGAATTCAAAGGCGACGCCCGTGTTTTGGCACAGTATTTCATGAACTTGGCACACGAAGTGCGGGAAATACTGGCTTCGTTAGGCTATAAAAGCTTACAAGAAGTGCGTGGCAAAACCGATTTGCTGCATTTGATTGACCACCCCAGCATGATAGGCCAAATCGACTTGACCAAAATGTTGGCACACGTTGATGAAATCAAAATCGATAAGCCCATTTATTTGGAAGCCAATTTCCGCGTTGACGATACCATCATTGCCCAAGTGAAATCTGCCCTAGTCAGCGGCACAGATCAGCCTATCGTTATTGAAGGCCAAGGCTTTAAACTCAATAACTGCAACAAAACCGTTGGTGGACAAGCGGCAATCGACATTGAACGCTTGTTAGCTTACGAATTGACTGGCGAACAAATCGCCAACAACACCTTAATCTACACCAATCCACAAGGCCGCCGTTATTTAGCGCCAGACAGCGTCATCATACGCACCACAGGTTCAGCAGGCCAAAGCTATGCGGCCTTCATGAACGACGGTATGCGTATGGAACACTTAGGCACTTGTAATGATGGCGTCGGCAAATCTGCCTGTGGCGGTACGTTGGTGGTGGAATCCCCAGGCGGCGGCATCAAAACCCCAGGCAACAATGTCTTAATCGGCAATTTTGCTTTATTCGGTGCAACAGGCGGCAAAGCTTTCATCAATGGTGAAGCTGGCGACCGTTTTGCAGTGCGTAACTCTGGGGCAATGGCAGTTGTGGAAGGCGTTGGTGATTTCGCCTGTGAATACATGACCAACGGCGCGGTATTAAATATCGGCGGCTTTGGTAAAGGTTTCTGCAACGGCATGTCCGGCGGTAACGCTTACCAATATGACCCACAAAACCGTTTGGAACAACTGTACGACAAAACCTCCGTGGCCTTGCACAGTTTGGCGGAAGACAGCGATGAAGCCCGCGCCCATGAGCAATTCATTAAAGCCATGTTGGAGCAACACGCCGAATACGCTAACTCCAGCAAAGCCAAAAACTTGTTGGCAAACTGGGAAGTTGAACGCGTCCACTTCAAATTTGCTCTGCCACTGTGGTTGTACAAAACCCAAACCGCACACTACTTGCAGCAAACTATTGACCGCAAGGAAATGATTGAAGAATTGGCTCTGGAGCTAGCACAGCAGCAAGTGTCGCAAGTAAAACAAGCTTATCTTAGCCAACAACCGTTATTCGGCGGCTTAGTACCTAATTATGGTGAAAAAGACAGCCAACTGACCTTCAAATTGGTCAACAGCTTCGCCGTATTTGATAAAGCCCAGCAAATCGCCCGCGAAATGCTGAAAAACAAACCGGAAAGCGAACGCACCAATGCCTGTATAGAACAAGCAGCACGCAAAATCATTACTGAGCGCCCCCGTAAATTACAGGATGCCTTGGTAAAGATCACCCGTGAAGCTTACAGCAATTACCAAGAGCCACAATTGGCGGCGTTGCTGGCAGATAAACGCCTGCACGATTACAAAACCGCCTTAATCAACCGTTCTGTACAAAGCATCTATTCAATGGGTTCGACCGCTTGGATCATGAGCCAAGACTCGCTTAACAAACATGCTTTAGCGTCTGTACCTGCTGTTGACCACTATTTAGCCGCCTTAGTCGGCTTGGATATTGTGCAAGCCCTGATGGCAGAACCAACCGCTTAGCGACGGCATCGCAGGTACAGAAAAATAATCTGTACCTGCAAGCGCCAGTTATCCCCTTAACAACTTTTATTTGTTAACAACCAGTAATGACAACACCTCAAATCCCCCTAGATGCACCTTACAGCGACAACCAACGCGCTTGGCTAAGCGGTTTTTTTGCTGGCATGCACACCCAAATTATTAAAAGCGCAGGCGCAAACAGCCAAGCAGAAAGCCGTAGCATCCATATTTTATACGGAACGCAAACAGGCAACGCCGAATCTGTCGCCAACGATGCCGCCAACGCTGCCAAAACCCACGGCTTAAAAGCCATCGTTAAAGGCATGAACGAAATCGAACTTGCCGCATTCAGCAGCATGGATTTATTGCTCATCATTACCAGCACCTATGGCGAAGGCGAAATGCCCGACAACGCTCAAATGCTTTGGGATGCGATACGCGCCGACAACGCCCCCAACCTGTCTAAATTGACGTTCTCCGTACTTGCCTTAGGCGACACCAGCTACGACCAATTTTGCCAAGCAGGCATAGACTGGGACAACCGCCTTGCCGAATTGGGCGCAACCCGCATTGCCCCGCGCGTAGACTGCGACGTTGACTATGAAGCCCCAGCACAAGCATGGATAGCCACCGTCATCCCGCAAATGTCTGGCGGCAGTGCCAATGTCTTTGTCGACGGCTCAGAACCAGCACCGGAAAAACCCCAATACAACCGCAAAAACCCGTTTCCGGCAAAATTGACCGAAAACCGCTTAGTGACTGCTGAGAACTCTTCCAAAGAAACCCGACATTACGAAATTTCCATTGCTGGCTCAGGCCTCAGCTACGAAGCGGGCGATGCCTTATGCGTAGTACCAACCAACTGCCCAGAATTGGTTGCCGACATCATCAAAGCCATCGGCTGTAAAGGCGATGAAATGGAACCCGTCAATGGCGAATTGCTATCCTTGCAAGAAGCCCTGCTTAACCATTTTGAAATCCGCCTACCAAACAAAGAGTTATTGCAAGAAATCGCCAACCGTTCTGGCGACCAAGAACTCAACGGCCTGCTAACCAGCGGCGATAAAGACAAACTCAGCAACTACTTGTGGGGACGCGATGTTTTGGACTTGTTATTGCAATTCCCGCAAATTGACTTCTCCGCCAACGAATTCATCGCCTTATTAAAACCGCTGCAACACCGCGCTTACTCCATATCGTCCAGCGGCAAAATGTACCCAGACAGCGTCCACCTCACCGTCGCCAGCGTCCGCTACCAAAGCTTCAACCGCCCGCATAAAGGCGTTTGCTCAACTTTCTTAGCCGACTTAGTTGATGCAAACACCGAAGTACGCTGCTTTTTTACCCCCAATAAAGTCTTCCGCGTGCCAGAAGACAACAGCTTACCCATCATCATGGTTGGTCCAGGCACAGGCATAGCCCCGTTCCGCGCCTTTTTACAGGAACGGCAAATACGCCAAGCAAGCGGCAAAAACTGGTTATTCTTCGGCGACCGCAACGCCGCCACTGACTTCATCTATCGTGAAGAACTAGAAACCATGCAAAGCGCTGGCCTGCTCAACCGCTTAGACTTAGCCTTCTCACGCGATCAAGAAGAAAAAATCTATGTGCAAGACCGGATGCGCGAACACGGCGCAGAACTGTTCGCCTGGTTAGAACAAGGCGGCTATTTCTTCGTCTGCGGCGACGCCTACCACATGGCAAAAGACGTCGACAAAGCCCTACACGATGTCATAGCCGAACAAGGCAAGTTGTCTGAACAACAAGCGGTTGACTACGTTAACCAACTGAAAAAAGACAAGCGTTACGTTAGGGATGTTTATTGATAACGCCTACTAAATTGCGGACATAAAAAAACGGGGACACAAATTAATGTGTCCCCGTTTTTTTTAAGCGTTACCTAGCCATCAAGCAAAGGCATAATCCGCCAAGGCCGTTTGTGCTGTTCCTTGCAATGTGCCAATCAAAGTCAACTCCGTGCTGCTGACTAAGGCATCAGCACCAGCGGATTTGAACAGGTACAAAGCACTATCGACACCGTTATCCACCGCAAACACGCGGACATCACCTTTGGCAAAAGCACTGCTGGCAGAACCAATATCCGTAGCTGCTGTGCTAGTAGTAATTGCGCCTATGATATTTGGGGTGAAGATCACCAATTCCGACCCAGTTGAGAAGCCGCCGTGGCTGTTGCTTAGCGCGGCGTTATCAATAATGCCGTCGCGATCACCAATTTTTAAGCCAAGAATACCATCTGACAACTGCACTTTATCGACGCCGGATAGGAAATCCAAAGCTATATCTGCTCCGCCTGTTACTGTGGAAAACACAAAGCTGTCAGCACCTTCGCCACCTTTTAAGGTATCTGGACCTGCCTTTCCATCCAAGGTGTCGCTGCCCGCACCGCCTTCTAAGGTATTGGCTGCGGCATTTCCGGTGAGGGCATTGTCCAAACCATTGCCCTTGCCATTAATGGCACGGTTGCCTAATAAGACCAAGTTTTCGACATTGTCAGTCAAGGCATAAGACACCCAGGATTTCACCGTATCGGTGCCTTGGCCAGCATTTTCAGCCACCACATCACCGCTGTCGTTTACGATATAAATATCATCACCGGCACCTCCTTTCATCGTATCAGCACCCAAACCACCATTAAGAATGTTGTTGCCAGCGTTGCCTAGCAAGATGTTTTTCTGCACGTTACCTCTACCGTCAATTGCCGCTGTACCCAATAAAGTGAGATTTTCCACGTTCGCCGATAACGTATAGCTAACGCTAGCTTGTACGGTGTCTGTGCCTCCTTTTTTAAACTCTGTCACAACATCCGATAGGTTATCGACAATATAAGTATCATCCCCAAACGAACCCCACATACTGTCAGCACCAGCACCGCCATTTAAGATGTTATTGGCTTGGTTTCCAAATAGCATGTTGTCCAAGCCATTACCTGTGCCGTTACTTGCCAAGCTACCAAACAGAATGAGAGTCTCAATATTGTCTCCTAAGGTGTAGTTTAGTAGGTCTGTACTTACTGTGTCATTATCGCCTTCATTGGCATTTTCTACGACGATATCTAAAACGTTATCGACTGTATAATGATCAGAGCCTATCCCCCCTACCATTAGGTCAGCACCTTTGCCGCCATCCAAATCATCAAAGCCGTCACCACCATACAATGTGTCATTGCCATCACGGCCAGATATACGGTCATTGCCATCACCGCCAATCAATGTGTCGTTTAAATCCCCTCCGAATATATAGTCATCTCCCACAAAGCCATTAATGTTGTTAACCACACCGTTGAGGCCTTCTAAGTAATCATCAGAGGCTGTACCATTATTGTGGTATTGGGCAAAGTCAGCCAGTGTCCAAGTAGTATCGGTGAATTTGAATTGGCTGATTGGGTTGCTGGACGAGGAGTTGCCGAAAAATAATTGAAAAGAAACTTTGTCACCCGCGCCATATTCTATAACCAAGGCTCTACCAGAAAGATTTTCGTATATGGCGGTGATATCGGTACTGGCGATGTCGGTGAATTGTACCGTGTCACTAAGCGTATCAGTGCTGTTGAAATAGACTCTGTCATTACCATCGCCTTTACTAAATACATAAGTATCTGCACCTTTTTCTCCGTAAAGATTGTCATCGCCTGTTCCGCCAATAAAAATAGTGTTGCCACCATGGTCGTAAATAGCATCATTGCCATCACCGCCAATTAATGTATCGTTGGAATCACCGCCCTCAATACGATCATTACCTGCCATGCCATTGATAATGTTATCCGTGCCTTTAATTGCTCTTATATAATCATCTTTGGCTGAGCCATTATAGTGTTTGGCAATGTCTGCTAGAGTCCATGTGGCATCTGTGAATTTGAATTGCTTGACGCTATATAAATAACCTGCATCCAAACCGACAAAATAACCTTTGATTGTCACTTGGTCGCCAACACCATACTCTATGACCAAGTCGTCAGAAAAATATGATCGGTATATGGCAGTAATGTCGGTGGTGGCGACGTTAGTGAATTGTACTGTGTCGGCATTATCGCCAGTGACTTTGTCGATACCATCGCCTTTACTGAAGATATATGTGTCAGCACCGCCATTGCCGGCCAACGTGTCATTACCAAGACCGCCTATCAAGGTGTCTGAGCCACTACCAGCGTTAATGGTGTCATTGCCGCCCAAGCCAAAAATCTCACTGTCATCGTTTGTGATGCCTGACAAAATATCGTCATTGTTGTCGCCTGTTATTGTGACCATTTTGTTACCTATTGATTAATAAAGAATTGAAGTTAATTTACGTGGATTTCAATTAATAATAGTAGATTTTAAAAATGTTGTTAGGTTTTTTAAGCTTGATTTGGTGATGTCCTAAATCATAGAAAAGCCGTCTTAATTCGCTCTACCTTCCACCTACAAGAACTAACGAATATTTATTGTACCCACCGCTGCCGAAGCGCATCACGATTCAACGCCAGCCACTGGATAGCAATAATAGGGATTGCTGAGATGATGCTGCCGTTGCTTAGCATGGCGTAGGCTTCTTCAAAGCTGACGGTTGTTACCAGAATATCTTCGCCTTCCTCTGCTAACCCATGTAAGCCACCAATGCCTGTGCTGTCTATCTTGCCGCAAAATAGACTTAACTTTTCCCCGCAAGCACCTGGGGTGGTGTAAAACTGGCTGATTGGCAGCAATTCTTGTATTTGGCAACCCGCTTCTTCTTGCGCTTCCCTGTAAGCGACGGCTTCAGCAGTTTCTCCGGCTTCAATTGCGCCTGCGACGATTTCCACCAACCACGCACGCTCGCCTTCCGCTAATGCGCCCACCCGAATTTGTTCGATTAACACGACTTTGTCGGCATCGGGATCGTACAACAGCACGCCGACGCATTCGCCCCTGATAAACAGTTCGCGGCTAAGCTCATCACTCCAGCCGCCGCCGTAAAGGGTGTGTTTGAGGGTGAGTTTTTCTAGCCGAAAAAAACCGTCATAACAAATGTGTTTATTGAGTATCTGAAATTGTTTTTTCATGGTCGGATTAATCCTTGTTGTCGTTTGGGTAAGCAGCAAGCTGTAGCCGCTGTCATTTAAATTCGCCTAAAACTGCGCGTTGTCATTGTCATTTTATGAATCATTGCTACAGTTTAGCCACACCTTCGCCATTGTAGACCAGCCATGAAATCAGCCATCACTTACCTCTTCGTTTTACTGTTCAGCCATGTACCGTTAGTTGCCGCCGACAGTTTTTCTTTTGGCCTTTGGGGCGATATGCCTTATGACAAAAACCATGATGGCGGCAAAAATGGGGCAAAAATGCAGCGTTTGCTCGATAGCATTAATGCCGCGAATTTGGCTTTTACGGTGTTTGATGGTGATAGCAAAGACGGTGCTTCTGCGTGCACCGATACCGCTATCGGTTTAGATGTGGTGCTGCTGTTTAACAAGCTTAAGCCTGCAACCATCTATGTGCCGGGCGATAATGAGTGGACGGATTGCCATCGAAAGAATAATGGCGGCTACAATAGTTTGGAGCGGTTGGCGTTTTTACGGCGCACGTTATTTGCTGATGCTTACAGCTTTGGGCAAAACAAATTCAAGCTTGATCGCCAAGGCGCGGCGGGTGGTTTGTATGCAGAAAATAGCCGTTGGCGGCACGGCGGTATTGTTTTTGTTGGCCTAAATCTGCCGGGTGGTAATAACAATAAAGTGGCTATGGCAAACTGTCTTGATCCCTTAAGTGCGAGAACGCTTGCCGATTGCCAAGCGGCGAATGCGGAATATCAAGCCCGTGATGCCGCCAATATCCGTTATTTACGTGAAAGCTTTGAGGTGGCGAAGCAAGCGCATGCGCCGGGTTTGGTGGTGGTTATCCAAGCGGATTTGGGTTTTGATCTTCCAGAAACTGAAAAAATTTACGAGCGCGATGCGGCGAATGTTGATGGTTATACGGATTTTATCAACGCGTTAACCGAAGAAACCAGCCATTTTGCTGGGCAGGTTTTATTAGTCCACGGTGATACGCATTTTTTTAAAATCGACAAACCATTAAGCAATCAACCAAATTTATTAAAAAACCTAACTCGTTTGGAAACGTTTGGCAGCCCAAATCTGCATTGGGTAAAAGTGACTGTGGACGTGAATTCCGCCAATGTTTTTATCATTGAACCTATGATGGTAAGCGGTAACTAATAGCCGCACAGCAAGCTATGCGCCTATAGCCAGCCTTACAAGCGCACAAGGTAATGACATTATCATAGACATTCGGTTGATATACCCGTAAGGTCGGATATATTTAAATCCAATAAATTTGGCATTATCCGTAAGGCCATTATTGAAGCCCCATCAATTAGAGGACATACCCATGAGCGAAACTATTTGGATCAACATTAACAACGGCGACGACATTGATTGTAACGAAGAAGACCATTCAATAATGTTGGCGTTAACCGATGAATTGGATATTTTGGCGGGTACTTTAGGTGTAAAACCGCTGTCGGCTTTTTACGATTACACCGATATGGAATACAACCTGAAAGAAGATGACGATCAGGAAGATTACGAGGAAGAATCCGACATCGCCTGGAGCAATGACCAAGCAACTTGGTTTAATGCTGAGGAAGCTTATGGCTCGGTTACGGCGATTTTGGAGAGCTTAGAAGCCAATCCGGAAGTTATCAGTCTAGGCGATTATGATATTGATGATTTGATTTGGGAGTTGGAAGATTCGCAAACAGAATTGGAAAAAGCGATCGAAGCGGAACAGCCGTTCCATTTTTGCATTGTGATGTAAGCTTTAGCGGAGCAGCTTATGGATTTCAGTCAGTTAGATAATTTTTTGGCACGGAAAAACCAGCGGTTTATTTGTATCGATAATGGTTGGCCTGAGCCTGGCCCTGAACGCCATATTGCCATGCTTGCCCATAATTACACTGATCCGCTGTCAGCTGACGAATTGGCACTGCTGAAAGAACAAATCCCCGCAATCCCTGAGCTAGCGGCGTTTTACAGCCGCTATGGCAGCTTATCTTTGTATTGCGACACCATTGGTGAAGATTTTGCTTTTTATATTGCCGAACCTGACGAATGGGCGGAATTAAAAATCTATTTTGAAGGCTGGCTAGAGCATCTTGATGATGACGAGCGGGATTTTTTACCCGAATGGCTGGATGATTACATCGTTTTTGGTGAAGTGCCGCGTTCTGGCAATTATTACTTGATGCCGTTATCGGGCACTGAGGCGGGCAAAGTGTTTTTGTTCGATCACGATGGCTTTGAGTTCACCGAAGAAGGCCATGATTTAGCGGCTTTTATCAGCAAAATAACGACAGTAAATGACGCGTTAATCAACGAAATCCTATCGCATACCCGTTATAGCGATGGCAAAACTGATACCCAATGGTTAGCTAACAGTTATGCCTTTGATGCGGACAATTAAACTAAGTTAGAAAGCCTGTAGCTAAAAAGGCGGCTTAGTAGCCGCCTTTTTATTAATGGCGTTATTCAGTATACGCGCCGAAATCCATCAAGCGTTGATAGCGTTTTTCTAACAGCTCATCAACGGGCAGATTTTTGATTTCATTTAAATTACGCAATAAAGCTTCTTTTAAATTATAGGCGATAGCTTTAAAGTTACGGTGACCGCCGCCTAATGGTTCGCGTACCACTTCATCCAATAAGCCTTGTTCACGGATGCGGTCAGAAGTGATGCCCATCGCTTCCGCAGCTAGCTGAGCTTTTTCTGCACTTTTCCACAAAATTGACGCACAACCTTCTGGCGAAATAACCGAGTAAATACTGTATTCCAGCATGATTAAGCGGTCGCCAACACCAATGGCTAAAGCACCGCCTGAGCCGCCTTCACCAATAATGGTACAAATGATTGGCGTTTTAAGTTGTGCCATTTCAAACAAGTTTCTGGCAATGGCTTCACTTTGACCGCGTTCTTCTGCGCCGATACCTGGATAAGCGCCAGGGGTGTCGATAAGGCAAATGATCGGTAATTGGAAACGTTCTGCCAATTTCATCACCCGCAAGGCTTTGCGGTAACCTTCTGGACGCGGCATACCAAAATTACGGTGGATTTTTTCTTTGGTGTCACGGCCTTTTTGATGGCCTATCACCATTACAGGCTGATCATCCAAACGCGCTAAACCACAAACAATTGCTGGGTCATCGGCATAAGTTCTGTCGCCATGCAGCTCATGGAAATCGGTGAACATGTGTTCAATATAATCCAAGGTATAAGGCCGTCCTGGATGTCTTGACAGCTGGGATATTTGCCAGTCAGAAAGCACCGCGAAAATGGATTCGGTTAACGCTTGGCTTCGTTCTTCTAATTGTTTGATGGCATCGGTAATATTGAAATTATTATCGAACTCAACGCTACGGAGTTCTTGAATTTTTGCTTCCAATTCAGCAATGGGTTGTTCGAAATCGAGAAATTTTAAATCCATGGCGATTAACAGTAACAATAAAGTAAACCCTAAATTCTATAGAAAATTACCAATTTATTCTAAATAAATTATTCCCTTAAGAAATATATCTGTTGATTTTGATAGGCAATTACTATGTTTTTTACTTAATACCGCATTTAAGCGATTGTTATTAAGGTTAAAACTAACACAGAAACTTTAAAAACAATCAGCAAGATTTATGCGATACTATTGGGTTTAAAAATTTGTCACGATTATTTTTTGAAGCCGAACAGAACGGTCTCTTAAAACATAAGGAGCTACTTAATGGCAATATTAGCGGGCATCATCATGGGTTCCAAATCGGATTGGGAAACCATGCGCTTTGCGGCGGAAACTTTAGAAAAACTGGGCATTCCTTTTGAAGTGGAAGTAGTTTCAGCGCACAGAACCCCAGATAAATTATTCCATTATGCCGAAACTGCCGAAGACAAAGGTTTGGAAGTTATCATCGCAGGTGCAGGCGGTGCGGCGCATTTGCCGGGCATGACTGCCGCCAAAACTGCGTTGCCCGTGTTGGGCGTACCTGTGCAGTCCCAAGCTTTAAATGGCATGGACTCGTTATTATCGATTGTACAAATGCCTGCGGGAATTCCGGTCGGCACATTAGCCATTGGCAAAGCGGGCGCTATCAATGCCGCACTTTTGGCGGCGGCGATAATCAGCAACAAACACACTGAATACAAAGCAGCTATAAAAAACTTCCGCAATGAACAAACCGAGTCGGTACTTGCCCAACCGGATCCTCGCGAGGCAACACTATGAAAGTCGGTATTTTAGGTGCAGGCCAACTTGCCAGAATGTTGGCATTAGCAGGCTTTCCTTTAGGTGTAGAGTTTATCTTTCTTGACCCTTCCGCCGATGCCTGCGCCAATAAACTCGGCGAACATCTTCATGGCGAATACAACGATCCGCAATTACTCGCTGAGCTGGCTGAACGTGCCGACGTCGTCACCTATGAATTTGAAAATGTCCCTGCGGATGTCGCGGCTTTCCTGACCGCACATACCACAGTCTACCCACCCGCCCAAGCATTAGCGGTTGGGCAAGACCGTATTTTTGAAAAAAACTTTTTTCGCCAATTGGGCATTCCCACCGCCGCTTATGCTGAAGTCAATTCGCTTGATGACTTAAAGCGGGTGATGGATGAAATCGGCTATCCAGCGATTATAAAAAGCCGTACCCAAGGCTATGATGGCAAAGGCCAGTCAGTTTTAAAGTCACCTGACGACTTGGTCGCTGCATGGCAATTATTAGAAGGCGTACCTTCCATCGTAGAAGCTTTTGTGCCGTTTACGCGCGAAGTTTCCATTATTGCCGTGCGTAGTCCTGCTGGCGAATTGGTGTTTTATCCGCTATCTGAAAACTACCATCGCGGCGGCATTTTACGCATTGCCGAATGTAAAACTAATGACCCATTACAGGCAAAAGCTGAAGAATATGTCACCAAATTATTGAGCTCATTAGATTACGTTGGTGTTTTAGCACTAGAGCTATTTGATGTTGACGGGCATTTAGTCGCCAATGAATTCGCGCCAAGGGTACATAATTCTGGACATTGGACTATTGAAGGCGCGGCAACCAGCCAATTTGAAAACCATCTGCGCGCCATCCTCAATTTACCCTTAGGTGCAACCCAAGCGGTCGGCAAAACAGCTATGGTCAATTTTATTGGCGGGCTACCAAGCACAGCCGAAGTATTGACAATCGCCAACGCACACCTACATCTATACGACAAAGCCCCGCGCCAAGGCAGGAAAGTTGCCCACGCCACAGCCCTTACTGATACCGAAGAGGCTTTGCTACTCACGATAAAACAACTGCACGATTTGGCGGAAAAAACCAACGATAGCTAGGGGTTTTGTGTTTTTACAGACAAATTTTCTTATGCTATCCTAATTGGCACAATAGCGGCAGCAACAAGGGATAGCAGCCCTCTTTGCAACATGGAACCATTACCGAGAGAAACATGACCGAAGCAAGCACCACAGCACACACTGTGCAGGATGTAATCACCGCCCTTAAGGACAAACCCGGCGCACTTTTACCGATATTGCACGGCATACAAGATGCTTTGGGCTATATCCCTAGCGATAGCGTCCCTGTAATCGCTAAAGCCCTGAATTTGTCACGTGCCGAAGTTCATGGTGTCATCAGTTTCTACCATTATTTCCGCGATACCCCACCAGGCAAACACACTATCCATGTTTGCCGTGCAGAATCTTGCCAAGCCATGGGCTCTTCTGAATTAGAAATCCATGTAAAAAACAAACTCGGCATCGATTACCACGAAACCACCACCGACGGTCAATTTTCCTTAGAGCCTGTGTACTGCTTAGGTAACTGCGCCTGCTCACCTGCCATACAAATTGACAAAGATTTTTATGGACGGGTATCAAACACCTGCTTTGATGAAATCATCAGCGAACTGGAGACTTCAGTATGAGCATAACTATTTACGTTCCTTGTGATTCTAGCGCCGTCTCTTTAGGCGCAGACCGTGTCGCCAAAGCAATTGCCCAACAAGCTGAGCAACGTGGCCTAGCAATCAACCTCGTCCGTAACGGCTCGCGTGGCATGTATTGGCTAGAAACGATGGTTGAAGTGGCTACCGATGCAGGCCGTATCGCTTATGGTCCAGTACAAACCAGCGATGTTGGCAGCTTATTTGATGCTGATTTTATCAACGGCGGCAATCACCCCCTGGCTTTAGGTCTTACCGAAGAATTACCTTATCTTAAAAAACAACAACGCCTGACTTTTGCACGCGTTGGTATAACAAACCCCATTTGCCTCGACGACTATCTAGCCCATGATGGCTACCGTGGACTTACTAACGCCTTAAACATGTCCCAAGCGGACATCGTTAAAGCCGTTACCGATTCCGGCTTACGCGGTCGCGGCGGTGCAGCCTTCCCTACCGGTATTAAATGGAATACCGTAATGAACACGCATTCCGAGCAAAAATACATCGTCTGCAACGCCGACGAAGGTGACTCAGGTACATTTTCTGACCGCATGGTTATGGAAAGCGACCCGTTCGTATTAATTGAAGGCATGACCATCGCTGGCATTGCCGTAGGTGCAACCCAAGGTTATATCTATTTGCGCGTTGAATACCCACATGCTCACAAAGCCCTAAACGCCGCTATCGAAAAAGTCAATGCCGCAGGTTACTTAGGCGACAATATTCAAGGCAGCGGCAAAGCCTTCCACCTAGAAGTCCGCTTAGGTGCTGGCGCCTATGTGTGTGGTGAAGAAACATCGCTCATGGAAAGCTTGGAAGGCAAACGCGGCCTTGTCCGTTTCAAGCCACCTTTGCCAGCGATCAAAGGCTTGTTTGGACAACCGACTGTCGTCAATAACGTCATCTCATTAGCGTCTGTCCCCATCATCTTAGACAAAGGCGGTGATTTCTACCGCGATTTTGGTATGGGCAGATCAAGAGGCACATTACCTTTACAACTTGCAGGCAACTTAAAACACACTGGCTTGGTCGAATTAGCATTCGGCTTAACCTTACGCGAATTGCTCTATGATTTCGGTGGTGGTTCAGCAACTGGAAAACCGATTAAAGCCGTACAAGTAGGTGGCCCACTGGGTGCTTATCTACCAGAATCACAATTTGACACACCATTAGATTACGAAGCCTTCGCTGCTATTTGGGCTGTTTTAGGCCACGGCGGCGTGGTTGCTTTTGATGAAACCGTTGATATGGCAGTCATGGCGAAATACAGCATGGAATTTTGCGCCATTGAATCATGTGGCAAATGTACACCTTGCCGTATTGGATCAACGCGAGGCTACGAATTAATGGATGACATTATGCAAGGCCGCGAACTAGACAAAAACATACCGTTACTGCGTTCGCTTTGCGACACCCTGCTTAACGGCTCACTTTGTGCATTAGGCGGCATGACTCCCTACCCTGTGCTAAGTGCCTTAAACCACTTCCCTGAAGATTTCGGAATTGGTCAAACAAACAGCACTGAAACCAACGCAGCTTGATAACCATTTCGAGGTAATCACCATGTCCATGAATAAAGAACAAGATTTCGGTACCCCAGCCAGCCCAGCCACCACCAATGTCACCTTAGAAATTGATGGCTTTAAGGTAACCGCGCCTGTTGGCACATCCATCATGCGCGCGGCGGCAAGCATAGGCATTGATATTCCTAAGCTCTGCGCTACCGATAGCATCGAGCCATTTGGGTCTTGCCGCTTATGTTTGGTACAAATCGAAGGTGGACGTGGTATGCCCGCTTCCTGCACCACCCCCGTTGCAGAAGGCATCAAAGTCACTACCCAAAACCCTAGGCTGGCTGAAGTACGTCGCGGTGTAATGGAACTTTACATTTCCGATCATCCATTAGACTGCTTAACTTGCTCCGCCAATGGTGATTGTGAATTACAAGACATGGCTGGTGCAGTAGGCTTACGCCAAGTGCGTTACAACCCTGTTGAAACCCATTTAGATGCCGTCAAAGATGAAAGCAACCCTTATTTCACTTTTGATCCGAGCAAATGTATCGTCTGTTCCCGTTGTGTCCGCGCTTGCGAAGAAACCCAAGGCACATTTGCATTGACCATTGATGGTCGCGGCTTTGATTCCAAAGTATCCCCAGGACAAAATGAAGCCTTCATGTCCTCGGAATGCGTTTCTTGTGGCGCTTGCGTACAAGCCTGCCCAACAGCAACACTGATGGAAAAATCCGTCATTGATAACGGACAGCCGGAACACGCCATTATCACTACTTGCGCTTATTGCGGCGTAGGCTGTTCATTCCGCGCGGAAATGAAAGGCGAACAAGTCATCCGCATGGTGCCAAATAAAGACGGCAAAGCCAACCACGGACACTCTTGTGTTAAAGGCCGTTTTGCTTTCGGTTACGCAACCCATAAAGACCGCATTACTAAACCGATGATCCGCGCCAGCATTAAAGATGCTTGGCAAGAAGTTAGCTGGGAAGAAGCTATTAATCATGCGGCATCTGAAATGAAACGCATCCAAGCCAAATATGGCAAAGATTCTATTGGCGGTATCACTTCATCACGTTGCACCAACGAAGAAACCTATCTGGTACAAAAATTAATCCGTGCAGGCTTCGGCAACAACAACGTCGACACCTGCGCCCGTGTTTGCCACTCACCAACTGGCTACGGTTTAAAACAAACTTTTGGTGAATCCTCCGGTACCCAAGATTTCGATTCTGTTATGCAATCTGATGTCATCATGGTCATCGGTGCAAACCCAACAGACGGGCATCCTGTGTTTGGTTCACACATGAAAAAACGTCTGCGCCAAGGTGCAAAATTGATTGTTGTCGATCCACGTGAGATTGATCTGGTAAAAAACAGCCCACACGTAACAGCTGATTACCATCTGAAATTACGTCCTAGCACTAACGTCGCTTTAATTAATGCCATAGGCCATATCATCGTCACTGAAAACCTCACAGACGAAGCATTCGCCAATGAACGTTGCGACGTAGCATCTTTCACTAAATGGAAAACATTCATTGCTGATCCGCGCCATGCTCCGGAAGCAACCGAAGCAATCACAGGTGTGCCAGCTGCTGACATACGCGCCGCCGCAAGACTTTATGCGACTGCCAAAAACGGTGCTATCTATTACGGCTTAGGCGTAACCGAACACAGCCAAGGTTCAACCATGGTTATTGGTATTGCCAATATCGCTATGGCAACAGGCAACTTAGGTCGCGTCGGTGTAGGTGTAAATCCATTGCGCGGTCAAAATAACGTCCAAGGCTCATGCGATATGGGTTCATTCCCGCATGAATACCCTGGTTACCGCCACGTTTCTAACCCACAAACCCACAAACTTTTTGAGAACGCATGGCAAGCTGAGCTGAGCTTAAATCCAGGTCTGCGTATCCCTAACATGTTTGATTCTGCACTTGATAGCAGTTTTATGGGTATTTACGTTGAAGGCGAAGACATCGCCCAATCTGATCCAGACATCAAACATGTCCACGCGGCATTGCGTGCTATGGAATGCGTTATCGTCCAAGATATATTCCTGAACGAAACCGCAAAATTTGCCCATGTATTTTTACCCGGTGCATCGTTCTTAGAAAAAGACGGTACTTTCACCAACGCCGAACGCCGTATATCGCCCGTGCGTAAAGTGATGAAACCATTGGCAGGCTACCAAGATTGGGAAGTTACCCAAATGCTGTCCAATGCCATGGGTTATCCGATGAACTACCAACATCCATCAGAAATCATGGATGAAATTGCCAGATTGACACCGACTTTCCATGGCGTCAGCTACGAAAAAATCGATCAACTGGGCAGTATCCAATGGCCTTGTAACGATGCCACCCCAGAAGGCACGCCAATTATGCACGAGCAAGAGTTCATGCGTGACAATGGCAAAGGCTTGTTTATGTTGACTGACTACGTCGCCACACAAGAAAAAATCACTCCGATGTTCCCGTTGATTTTGACTACAGGCCGTATCTTGTCGCAATACAATGTTGGCGCTCAAACCCGCCGCACTGAAAACAACGCTTGGCATCAAGAAGACCGCTTAGAAATCCACCCGCACGATGCCGAAGACCGTGGCATCAACAGTGATGATTGGGTTGGCATTAAGAGCCGTGCTGGAGAAACAGTATTACGGGCATTGATTACAGACCGAGTCCAACCTGGCGTGGTTTATACCACTTTCCATTTCCCAGAATCTGGTGCCAACGTCATCACCACTGACAACTCCGACTGGGCCACCAACTGCCCTGAGTATAAAGTGACCGCTGTGCAGGTAACAAAAGTTACCCACACTTCACAATGGCAACAAGACTACTTAGCGTTCTCTGAACAGCAATTGGAGTTTCTGGAGCAAGGCTTGAATGGCTAATGCCGATGCCGCGATGCAATCGCTGGCTTTGGATTTAGGTTGGCCTAGCTATCAGCAAAGCACTGTCGAACGTTGGCAACAAGGCCAATGTTCGATAGAGCAAGACTACATTGCCGAAGAAGTCCCCGTATCGTTAATTTACAACGGCATACCCCATGTCGTCATGTTGGCGACACCAACCAATTTGGAAGATTTTGCCTTAGGTTTCAGCATCACCGAAGGCATTATCGGCACAGCCCAAGAATTGTTGTCCACCCGGATTTACAACCGCTCTAACGGCATTGAAGTGCAATTGAAAATCCCTGATTACCGCTTTCAATGCCTAGCCGACAAAGGCCGTAATTTAACGGGGCGCACGGGTTGCGGATTGTGCGGAGCCAGCACCTTAAAACAAGCGATTCGGCAACCAAACCCCGTACATGGGGATTTACAGGTCAATGCCGACGAATTGGTTACTGCGCTGAATGACATCCGCCAACAGCAACGTATCAACAAACTCACAGGCTCGGTACATGCCGCCGCTTGGGTTGTACCTGGAACAGGCATAGTTTCCGTGCGTGAAGATGTCGGTAGGCACAATGCCTTGGACAAACTCATTGGCTCTTTATTGCGGACAGGAAAAAAGCCAAACACGGGTTTTATTATAGTTACCAGCCGCGCCAGTTATGAAATGGTGCAAAAAGCCGCATTCATCGGCGTTAATTTGCTGGCAGCGATTTCCGCACCGACTGGTTTGGCAATACGCCTCGCCGACGAAGCTGGCGTAACCTTAGTCGGCTTTGCCCGTGCAGACCAACACGTCGTTTACACACATCCACAACGTTTAATTCATACTGTTAATTAAAAATTATGAAAATTGAAAGACTTATTAAAATGGCCAACGATATTAGCGATTTTTTTAACGCAGAAAGCGATAAGGAAATAGCGGCTGAAGGTGTAAAAAACCACATTTTACGCGCTTGGGAGCCAAGAATGCGGCAAGCAATCATTGCTTATTGTCAAGAAGGTGGTGAAGGGATGAGCGAACTGGCGAAAGCCGCCGTGTTGAAATTAGCGTAAAACCAAGTTAAATCGGCAATTTAGAAAAACTTACTCAAAATTGCCATCACAATCTCAAATGTGATTAAACAGATAATAATCCACTCTTGAATAGCTGAATGCCGATGTTTTTGTTCATCGGCTAACATCTCAAACAGCTCATGGATGGTTTCCAGCTTTTTGGACAGCACCTGCGTCCGCTGGGCTATCTCCAAATATTTCGCAGTAACGCCATAATAACTTTCATATTCTGGGTATTCCCAAAAGAAATCCGGCGTATCCAGCAAATCATAATTCAGAATAATATCGCTTTTAGTCAAAAACAATTGCCCCCGAATCTTAGCAATTTGGTTTCTGGTCAGTTTAATGACGCCATCTTGCGCCAAGGACTTCGGAATATAACTGGTATTGTTGATGGTGGTGATGGCGTTGGTTTCAAACGACGCTAGCTTGATAGACTGCGCCATACCGTGGGACAAGGAAAACAATAAAATCGGATCGGAAGATTCTATTTCAATATGGTCTTCAACAATGCGGGTACTTTCGCAATCTAAAGCGAAGGTAAAATGGTCTTCCTCAACATTCGCCAGCGGATTTTCCGCATGGGCTAACAATAACTGGTGTAATTTGTTCTGCTCTTCTGCGCCAATATTCCAATGGACAACCGCGCCATAGGAAAAAATCACCGACCAAGTTTGGTCATCCTCAATCATCAACGAGCCTTTGATAATCCGTATCAGCGTTGAATCTGAGATAAGCTTTGCCAATGCACCAATATCAAAGCGCTGCGCCAAACAATAAGCAGCACATTGTTTAAAGGCTATTTTTTCAGACATAAAAGACCCGTTGACGTTTAGCGGAGAACATTATTAGCCCCAGTGACAGGGTTTATAAATAAGCCACCAGTCTACCATACCCACTGTTGAAGCTTGGTGACATACTTAGTAGACGCCACCAGTCAACCGATTTATTCGCCTATATCCAACAACCACCCATTTTCTGCTTCGCAACTTGACGATTTCGCCGACACTTTAATGTTGACTCTCGCCATAGTGGCTTTCAAGTCTGCTGGCAATTTGGCTTTTATCAGATAAAAGGGATCTTTGAATTCGGCATCAAATTCAACTGGCGTACCTTTAACCGTCAGGCGGATTTGATCGGGTGAGTGGATATTTTGCGCCACAAAGGAAAATTCAGATTGCGGAGCGATTTTTGATAAGTGCGGCGGAGTAAATTTACTCAGATGGGCTTTTATACAACCAGTGCCGCCAGATGCGCCGCCTGTACCACCGCCATGTCCGCTATGATGTTCAGCGGCGTTAACCGACACGCTGACGAACAAGAAAGATACTAAAAGTAATCGTTTTATTTTCATAAAATAGTCTCGAATTTATTGTTTTTATTCTATTTTCAAAACACCGTAACAACGGCGTTTGCCACAGGATTAGCTGCTAGCAGGCGATAACTATAACGAGTTTGCTAAAAAAATCCAGACTAATCTAGTCGGGCTTTTCGCTGGTGAACAGCAGATGCGCCATTTTGTTGGCCTTGGTTTTTAAGTAATCGACATTATCGTGGTGGGCGACAATTTCCACAGGAATACGGTCAACCACGTTAATCCCAAGCTGTTTTAAGCCATCAATTTTTTTAGGATTATTGGTGATTAAGCGGATCGATTGCACTTGCAGATTCTCTAAAATCAAGGCGGCAATGTCATATTCCCTTTCATCTGCCAGATAACCAAGTTGGATATTAGCATCAACAGTATCCAAACCTTGGTCTTGCAAATTATAGGCTTGGAGCTTTTTTAACAAGCCAATGCCACGCCCTTCTTGGCGCAAATAAATCAATACGCCAAAGCCCGCTTCATTAATCATCCGCATCGCCATATCCAACTGTTCGCCACAGTCACAACGGCGCGAACCTAAAACATCACCAGTAAAACATTCGGAATGGATACGGACTGGCACATTGTCTTTGCCAACCACATCACCTTTAACCAAGGCAATGTGCTCCTTGTTGTCTTCGGTATTGCTGAAAAAATGCAGGATGAATTGACCGTGTTTGGTCGGGATAGGTGTTTGTACGAGATTTTCTACTTGTAACTTCACGTCGATAATTTTCTAAAATGCGCGGCTTTTATGCCATTGCCATAAGTTAAGCTGCCAGCCGTTTAGCTGGGCAATCTTAAAAACACTGGGCTACATACCTAAAAATAAATAGCTCAAAATAACTGCGGAGACAGACCCCACCAATTTAACCCGCCCCAACAGGGTCAGACTATACCAATACATATAAGCGCGAACCTTATTGACTTCCAGCATCACTATAAACCAATCCGCCAAACGCCTATAAAGGCGTGGTACTTTTAATGCCAAGCGATAGCCGACAAAAGACAGGCACGCCATAATGATGTAGAAAACGATAATTTGGGTATCGTGTAATTCCGTTTCAAAGAAGTGTTCAATAACATGATCCAGTGCGGATTCAACCCACTCAAAGACCACATGCAACATTTCAATGATTGATTCCAAAATGAAATGCAAGCCTTCTGCTATCAGCTCCAAAATCACATCTGGAATCAGGATGGCAACAATAACGCCAGCTATCGCCAATCCGTTGACAATTTTTTTATAAGTCAGTGAATTCATGGATTATTCGACACTTAATAGTTCAATTTGCCATTGTTGCAGCGAGTATAAAGGATAAGCCCTGCACTGTACATGCAAGGCCGTACCGCTATCTCATATTGGCTTTAGCCGACCCATACCCTAGCATTTCTAAACAACTGCATCCAAGCGCCGTATTCACTCCAATCGCTTGGATGCCAAGAGTTTTGCAAGGATTTAAAGCACCGCTCAGGATGCGGCATCATAATGGTAAAACGTCCATCCGGCGTGGTTAAACCCGTGATACCCAACGGTGAGCCATTCGGGTTCGCTGGGAATGCCGTGGTTTTGTTGCCGTAATTATCAACATACGCCAAGGACACTAAATTATTCGCCAACACCGATTGCAGATCATCAGCGAATACCGCCCGACCTTCACCATGCGCCACCACAATAGGCATCCGAGAACCCGCCATACCTGCCAACAAAATCGACGGCGACGGCTGCACTTCCACCATTGCCACCCGTGCTTCAAATTGTTCAGACTGGTTACGCATAAAGCGCGGCCACTGTTCAGCACCAGGGATCAATTCCTTCAGTTGCGATAACATTTGGCAACCGTTACAGACACCTAAAGCAAAACTGTCAGTACGCTGGAAGAACGCCGCAAACTCATCGCGGGCGCGGCTGTTGAAAAGTATCGATTTTGCCCAACCGCCGCCTGCGCCCAATACGTCGCCGTAGGAAAAACCACCGCAAGCAACAATACCTTTGAACGCCGACAAACTGACCCGACCTTCAATAATGTCACTGCTATGCACGTCGATTGCAGTAAAACCCGCCCGATCAAAAGCCGCCGCCATTTCTACATGCCCATTAACGCCTTGTTCGCGCAAAATGGCGATTTTCGGTTTGCTGGCATGGATGAATGGCGCACAAATATTGTCATGGCTATTGAAGGTTAAAAATGCTTGTAAGCCAGGATCGCGGTCATCGGCAATCGCCTTAAACTGCTGTTCAGCGCATTCAGGGTTATCGCGCAGGGCTTGCATCCGATAGCTGACTTCTGACCACACGCTTTGCAATTCAGCACGCGCGGCAGTGTAAATAACGGCATCACCTTGGTTGATAGTCAGTTGTTGCCCAACCGTGGTCTTACCTATCACCTGTACGCAATCGACCAAACCATAATGGCGAAGTTGTTTGATAACATCGGCACAATCACTTTCACGGACTTGCAACACCGCGCCCAACTCTTCATTAAACAAAATCGCCAAGGCATCATCACCTAAGCCGTCCAAATTCAGCTCAACCCCTACCCTGCCTGCAAACAGCATTTCACTGACTGTCGCCAGCAAGCCGCCATCGGAACGGTCGTGATAGGCTAAAATTTTCGCCTGATGATTTAAGGTTTGTATGCTTTCAAAAAAGCCTTTCAATAACGATGGATGTTCTAAATCAGGACAACGGTCACCCAACTGCCCATAAACCTGCGCCAACACCGATCCGCCTAAACGGTTTTTACCCGCGCCCAAATCCACCAAAAGTAACACGCTGCCAGCAATAGGCTGCAATTGCGGCGTTAAGGTTTTGCTGATGTCCAAAACGGGCGCAAACGCGGTGATAATTAACGATAACGGCGAAGTCATGGTTTTTTGGCTATCGCCTTCTTGCCAAACAGTTTTCATCGACAAGGAATCTTTGCCGACAGGAATGGCAATCCCCAACGCTGGACATAACTGCATACCGACAGCTTTCACGGTATCAAATAAGGCCGCATCTTCACCCGCAGCACCTGCCGCCGCCATCCAATTGGCAGATAATTTCACCAAGTGCAAGGCATCAATCCGTGATGCTGCCAAATTGGTCAACGCCTCGCCTATCGCCATACGACCTGAAGCCGGGGCGTTAATGACAGCAATCGGTGTGCGTTCACCCATCGCCATCGCTTCGCCAGTCAAGCCATAAAAGCCGGAAGCGGTTACTGCAACGTCAGCAACGGGGATTTGCCAAGGGCCAACCATTTGGTCGCGGGCTACCAAACCCGTAACCGAGCGGTCGCCGATATGGATCAAAAAGCTTTTGTCGGCTACTGCTGGGAAAGACAGTACTCGTTTAACCGCTTCCGCCAATTCGATGCCGTCAGTGATTAATGCTTGGGTTTTCGGGCGGACATGCTCAACCTGGCGGTGCATTTTTGGCGGTTTGCCAAACAATACCGACATCGGCAAATCCACGGGTTTATCGCCTAGCCATTGGTCGCTGAGCGACAAATGCTCTTCGGCAGTGACATCGCCAATCACGGCAAATAAGCAGCGTTCACGTTCGCAGAATTCGGTAAATAATGGCAAAGATTCTGGTTTGATTGCCAATACATAACGCTCTTGGGCTTCATTACTCCAGATTTGCATGGGCGACATGCCAAGGTCGGCGCTATTGACTTTACGCAGCTCAAAGTTACCGCCGCGTTGGCAATCATGGATGATTTCCGGCACGGCATTGGACAAACCACCTGCGCCAATATCATGGATGGAAATAATCGGGGTGTTTTCGCCCAAGGCGTTGCAATGGTTGATGACTTCTTGGCAACGGCGTTGCATTTCCGGATTTTCCCGCTGCACCGAGGCAAAATCCAAACTTTCGGAACTGCTGCCAGACGCTTGCGAGGACGCCGCGCCACCGCCCAAACCAATCAACATGGCTGGGCCGCCCAAAATGATAATGAGCGAGCCTTCAGGTATAGCGTGTTTTTCTACCAACATCGGGCGGATATTTCCCATACCACCAGCAAGCATAATAGGCTTATGGTAGCCGCGATATTCATTGTCAGAATCGGGAACAGCTTGCTCGAAACTACGGAAATAGCCTGCCAAATTCGGCCTGCCAAATTCGTTATTGAAAGCCGCACCGCCTAAAGGCCCTTCCAACATAATCGATAAAGCCGAAGCGATACGCCCTGGCTTGCCGTTGTCGCTTTCCCAAGGTTGGCTAAAGCCAGGGATTTTTAAATGCGATACCGAAAAACCCGTCAAACCCGCTTTAGTTGCCGAGCCACGGCCTGTAGCCGCTTCGTCACGGATTTCCCCGCCCGAACCCGTTGCCGCACCTGGAAATGGTGAGATGGCGGTGGGGTGATTGTGGGTTTCCACTTTCATTAATAAATGCGCGGCTTCATCCACATAGCCATATTCTTGGCTTTCGGGATTACGCAAAAATACTTGAGTTGCTGATCCGGCGATAACGGCAGCATTGTCGCTGTAAGCCGACAAAATACCGGACGGGCTGCGCTCAGCGGTATTTTTAATCATTTTGAATAATGAGCGGCCTTGTTCAACGCCGTCAATTGTCCAATCGGCATTAAATATTTTGTGGCGGCAATGTTCGGAATTGGCTTGGGCAAACATCATCAATTCCACATCGGTGGGATCGCGTTGCAAGTTTTGGAAGCTTTCCAGCAGATAATCTATTTCGTCGTCTGATAATGCCAAACCTAAATTGGTGTTGGCTTGCAATAAGGCTTCGCGGCCTTCCGCCATAATCGCCACGGTTTGCAGGCGTTGCGCTTCGTGTTGGACGAACAATGCCGGTTGCAAATCACCGATAACCACGGTTTGCATCATGCGGTCATGCAATAACGCCAGCAATTCTTTTGATGGCAGATTTCTGGTTGCCAAGGTGAATTCAATACCGCGTTCCAAGCGTTTAACTGCCGACAAACCGCAACGTCCGGCAATTTCAGTCGCCTTGCTAGACCACGGGGTTTGCGTGCCAGCGCGGGGCACGACCAATAAGCGTAGGCCTTCGCTGATGGTTTCCACGGCTGAACCATAATCCAACAGGCGATTTAAGATGGTTAATTGGTCTTCTGGCAACTCGCTATCGACATCAACAAAGTGGATTAATTGTGCGGATAAGCCAGTGATACTAGCGTCAAGTTCTTGCAGGCGGGCGAGCAAATTGGTAATGCGGAAGCTGGATAATGCGGCAGTTCCTGAGATTTTTATCATGGCAGTGGTCTTTAAGATTCTGTAAAAAAGGGAAACTGTTAGGCAGAGCGTGTCTATTTAATTGGCAGTGACGCCATAGGGCATCCTCTTAAGAACGCGTTTAAAAAGCGGCTAGGCAGTTTGATTGCGAGGCTTTTAAAGTACGTTCTCAGATTTAACAGCAACCAGAAAAAGTTAGCTGGTTGATTATTTGGCAAAGTCGGCTTTGATGGTTTCGTGCAAAACCGTTACCAATTCCGCTGCTCCGGCATCGTTGGTGGCTTTTAGTTGGTCATCCAAAACCGTAAGTTGGGTTTGATTATTCATTTCCTGTAATTTCAAGGTGTAAGTTTTTTCGTTGCCTTGAAAGCCTTTAAAGATAAATGCGGCTTCATCCCAAAAGGAGCTGTCTTCTAATTTTTTGCCTTCGGCATCATATTTGACTGTGAATTGTTTTTCTTCGCTATTGCGGGTAATCACTTCAATAGATTTGCGGCTTAAAGCTTTATCGACTGCCCGCCACGCTTTCCCAAATGGTGTTTGGATGCGTAAACTGGTTTGTTCGGCAGTTTTTACCAATTCGGTAACGATAATTTCGCGCTTTACAGGTGCTGACGATGATGGCTCAGTCGCCTCTGGCAAGGCGGTATTTGCAGTATCTGTAGGTGTAGCGTCTGTAGCCGCTGTGGCGGTTGCTAAAGGTTTATCGGCTGGCGCATCTAACGGTGCAGCGGCAACTTCAGGGGTTTCCGGCATGGCTATCGGTGCGTCGGCTTTTGCGCTAGATGCTGGCAAAGCCAAACTTGGGGTGTTTTTTAAATCCGCAGGGATAACCAATTCGGGGATTTCGGTAGTGTATTGATATTCCTTTTCTTTATCTGGAAACCAGCTTTTTATATAGCTACAAGCAGGTAAGGCAAGAATACCTGCCAAACACACTATCCGGTAAACACGCGCTGTGATGGTTTTCATGTTATTGCGCCCGCCTGACGCATTGCCGCACGTACTTGGTCAAAACAATCTTCCGTCAACCACGTTAATGGCAAGCGGATACCTTTAGCCATCAAGCCCATTTCCGTTAATGCCCATTTCACTGGAATTGGATTGGCTTGGATAAATAACTGCTTGTGTAAGGCACTGAGTTTTTCGTCGATGGCTGTTGCGGTTTCGTTATCGCCAGCTATTGCCGCCATAATCATTTCATGTACCAATTTAGGGGCAACATTGCCAGTAACGGTTATAGTGCCATTGCCACCGAGTAAACAAAATTCGAGGCTAGTGGCATCATCACCGGTATAAATGGCGAAATCTTCACCCGCCAACTCACGGATTTTTTGCACTCGGGACAAATCGCCTGTGGCTTCTTTAACGCCGACGATATTGCTCAGCTTGGCTAAACGGCCTACGGTTTCTGGCAGCATATCGCAAGCGGTACGGCCTGGCACGTTATAGAGGATTTGCGGAATAGCTACCGCATCGTTAATGGCTTGATAATGCAGGAACAAGCCTTCTTGAGTCGGCTTATTATAATAAGGTGTAACAATCAAACAGGCATCCGCACCCGCTTGCTGGGCGCGACGGGTAAGGTTGATCGCTTCTTTAGTGGAATTAGAACCCGTACCTGCGATAACCGGAATTTTGCCTTCCGCGTAGTCAACCACGGCCTTAATGACATCACAGTGCTCTTCTTCGTCCAGCGTTGCCGATTCGCCCGTAGTACCAACAGCAACCAAGGCATCAGTGCCTTGCTCGATATGGAAACGCACTAATCTTTGCAGGCTTTCCTTATCTACAGCACCGCTTCCGTCCATCGGTGTCACTAACGCTACGATACTACCTTGAATCATGAAATCTCTCGAACAGAATGCTATGGCTATAAAAACTGACCATTATAACAAGCAAATATGGCGAGTAAGCAATTTAAAAACCCAATCACAAGCCAACTGCGAATAATTTGCCCAAAAAATAATAAGCAGGACAATTCCGCAATAAGATTGCGCGGTTAAAACGGGGATTCAGATAAAACAACAGGAATCAACCAATCGCCAAATTAACTCTTCACCACACCCGCCAATACCGCCATATGCGCCAATTCTGCCAAGTTTGACACTTGCAGCTTACTTTTGATTTGCGTGCCGTAATTGGCGACGGTTTTTTGCCCCAAACACAATTCTTCAGCGATTTTTTGCACCGTCAAACCCTTAGCCAATAAGCGCAAAACATCAAACTCACGCGGCGATAAAGTCGCAATAATCGTTTGATAATCAATTTGTTGATCGTGCTGCGGCAGCGATTTTAGCAAACCTTGCTCAATGTATGTGCCACCTGCCGCCAACGCATGAATGGCATCCACCAAAATGGCAGGTGCGGAATTTTTAGTGATATAGCCTTGCGCACCAGCACTCATGGCATGATGCACATAAACCTGCTCATCATGGACACTAAACACCAAAACCTTAGCCTCTTGATGACGGCTTATCACCCGCCGGATAGTTTCCAAACCACCAATGCCCGGCATCGACAAATCCATCACCACCACATCCGGTTGCCACTGCTGATACAACTGGCAAACCGCCTCACCACGCTCCGCTTCAGCGACAACCTCGATACCATCCGAAGCCGCCAATAACATCCGAAAACCCGCCCTAACAACGGCATGGTCATCAACCAAAATAACTTTAATCGCTTTATTCATCTTAAAGGAATACTCACCTTAATAACCAAACCTTGTGCAGGCGCGGATTGGATGTCCATCGTCCCGCCCAAACTTTTTACCCGCTCCCGCATTCCCAACAAACCAAAACCACTTGGCGTTTGCCCAACTAGACAGCCCTGCCCGTCATCGGCAATCTCCAGCAACAACTGTTGATGCCCACTTGCCAAAGTATTAACGACTAAATGGATAGTGGCTTGCTGGGCGTTAGCATGGCGAATGATATTAGTAATGCCTTCTTGCACCACCCGGAATACTTGGATGGCGATTTTTTGCTCCAGATGCGCCACGCTATCGGCGCAATGCAAACGCAATAACAAATCCGGCTGCCGCTCATGCCAATAATTGATTAAATCTTCCAGCGACGCCTTCAAACCCAATTCCGTCAACAACAACGGATGCAAATTACGCATCATTGACCGCACCACGGTTATCAGATGATCGCAAATCTCACTGATGGTAGCGGTAATACTGGCTGTTGCAGCCGGATTATGATTGGCATTAACCGCCATCACCTTAATCGCCGTTAACGATTGACCTAACTCATCGTGTAACTCTTGCGCCAAGCGTTGCCGCTCTTCTTCTTGAATCTCCAAAGAATGCAAAGTTAAAGCACTGTTTTGCTGGTTAGCCACTGCCAACACATCAGTCAAATGATTAATGGCTTTGGCAATGCGGTTGTATTCCTGGGTAGAAAACTCCGGCAATTTTTGCTGATAACAACCTTGCTCCAAGTCTTTCAAGCCATCAACAATCACCGAGATAGCTTTAAACGCTTTGTTAAACACCAAATTGACCGCCAAAATCGTCAACATCGCCATCACCAATAACGACAGAAAAAACGCCTGGCTTTCTTTCCATGCCTCGGAAATTTCATCCAACGGATCCGCACGAATCGTAAGGATAATTTTCTGCCCATCATCGGTGAGCAATTGTTGCTCTAAAACCTGATAATGACGGCTGACTAGATTAACAAACCACGCAGGCGGTAAATCCTTATCCGCCACCAACTTAGCGGCAGCAGTAAATTTAAGGATTTCACCATTCGGCTTTTGCAACTGAATATGCAAATGCCGGGTCTGCTCCAAAGACACCACATGCGGCAACCAAGCACTGACTGCAAAAACCGTCTGCGTAGGCTTTCCTGTCTGAGGGACATTTAATTGGATAAGCTGCGCCGCCAAATTCAACGAAGACTCAATTTCTTTATTGACCGCAGTTTGCGCCTGCCAAATTGCCATTACCCCACCAACAAGCAAAATCAACACACTGGTGAGCAAAATACGGATATTAATTTGGTAACGTAAACTCATAAGTGACCATTCAAAGATTTATTAACGATACTGATTGCTGGAGGTTTTATTATCGGAGACAAAAATATGTTTTTGGAACACCGCACCCCATCGACATAGTTCGCAAATTTAAAAACACTTACGCCACAAAAACCAATGCCGCCGCTTTCTGCACCTTTTACCGTATGTTACTATCTAGCCCATGAATTGCAGCCACCAGTTTTTATTAATTTTAAAGGAGTTACCCATGCAACACCGATCAAAAGCCCTGCTACTTGCCACATCTTTACTGCTATTGTCTTCTTACGATGCCAGCGCATCCAGTTATGCCTCACGCTTAGGCGGTAAACTCGGTAATGGCATCGCTAACGTGTCCACCGGATTTTTAGAAATCCCCAAAACCATACGCGCCACCAACCGCACCGAAGGCCCAGCTTATGCCGCAACCGCAGGCTTCATGACTGGCATGGTACACATGTTAGGACGCACACTTTCCGGTGCTTACGACTTGGCTACTTTCATGATCCCAACCAAACCGATAGTAGACCCCGATTACGTTTGGCAAAATTTTGATAAAGAAACCACTTACCGCTCCACTTGGCAATTACGCTAGACCAAAAAAAACGCGATGCCTTTCAGCATCGCGTTTTATCAAGCCCGCAACAACGTAAAAATTAATCGTCGCGACCAAACACACCCAATATTTGCAACAAGCTCAAAAACAAGTTGTAAATAGTCACATACAAATTCACTGTCGCCAGAATGTAATTGGTTTCACCACCGTTAACCATCGCGCTGGTTTGGAACAAAATCATCCCCGCCATCAGCATGATAAACATCGCAGAAACCGCCAAAGACAAGGCTGGAATAGCGAAAACTGCCGCGCCAATACCTGCCAAAAACGCCACCAAAACGCCAACCATTAAAAATCCGCCCAAAAAGCTGAAATCTTTACGGCTAGTTAAGGCATAAGCAGACAAACCTAAGAAAATCACCCCAGTACCACCCAAGGCCATCATCACCAACTCCGTGCCATTGCTTATGTTATGGATATACATAGACAAAATCGGCCCTAAAGTCATGCCCATAAAGCCAGTCAAAGCGAACACACTGACAATACCCCACGCGCTATTGCTGAGCTTTTGGGTTAAAAACAGCAAACCAAAATAACCCACCATGGTGATAATCATCCCAGGATGCGGCAAGTTTAAAAGCATCGACAAGCCAGCAGTAAAAGCACTAAACAGCAGCGTCATCGATAACAACATATAAGTATTTCTCAACAACTTATTAGTCGTCAAAATACCTGCTTCTGATTTTTGTAAAACAATATTCGATTTCATTGTAGATTCCTCAAACGTTAATTAACGGCACTAAGACTACGGAACGGTACTGGCGTTCACCGCCAGCAAACCCTTCCGACACTATACTCGCTAGCCTAGTGCCCGGCAAATCGGCTAAATATAAAATTTGCTTATTGCCGATGATAAGGCCTTTCAGGTTTTTAAGCGGAAAGCGATAGTTAAGGGCTTGTTTACTTTATTACTGGAGCAAAAAACATGTTTTTTATTCCTAATACCAAGATACACACAACGCACCTACAAGCTAATAATTAGCACTAGACAAATCCAAACAAATAATTTAAAAACACCTCGTCCATCCGCTAACAAAAAACGTTAGCTTGCTGGTATTAGGCGTGTTTAATTTTTTCATACTTTATTTGTCCTTGGAGTGTTTATGAGATGCTTTGCCCCCCCCGAATTTCCCCAAAACTAAAGCTGGCTAGTGCGGTTTTAGCGTTAATCAGTTCTGGTGCTTCTGCTGGAACGCTATCTTTTAGCCCGCATGTGAATTATCTAGTCAACGGTCAAGACGAAGTACCCGCCGTGTCAATGGCGGATGTCAATAAAGATGGCATTACTGACTTGCTCAGCGTTAATTCTGATACCTCATCTTTAAGCGTTTTGCTCGGTAAAGGTGATGGCACATTCAATAGCCAAGTTTCTTATCCTACAGGGAATTCTCCTTTTGACATTGTCGTAGGTGACTTCAATAAAGACGGCAAGCTGGATTTGGCGACAACAAATAGTCACTCAAACACCCTAAGTGTGTTAACAGGCAAAGGTGACGGTGTTTTCAATGCTGCTGTTGATTATCCAGTGGGTTCAAATCCTAATGGTATCGCCTTGGGTGATGTCAATGGTGATGGCATACCCGATCTGGCAACGGCAAATACCGGAGCTAATACAGTCAGCGTGTTGATAGGCAACAGCCTAGGCGGCTTTAATACCAAAGTGGACTATAGCGTCGGCGCATACCCTAAAGATGTTGCCTTAGCCGATGTCAATAATGACGGCAAACCGGATTTGGTTACGGCTAACCAAGATGCCGATACCGTCAGCGTATTATTGGGCAAAGCCGATGGCACTTTTAAAACAAAAGTAGATTATGCGACTGGCTCCAAGCCAACTACTGTGAGCATCGCTGATAAAACCTTAGACGGTAAACCGGACATTTTGGTGCTTAATCAATTTGACAGCACCGTTAGTTTGCTGAAAGGTAAAGGTAATGGCGCTTTTTATGCCAAGGTTGATTATTTTACGGATACAATTTTTACCTATAGCTTTGCCAGTGGCGACTTAGACAGTGACGGTAAGCTTGACTTGGCAATTGCAGATGTTCTTTCCACTAGAGCAGCTGTCTTGAAGGGCACAGGCAGCGGTTTCAATGCTTCAGTTGGATTTGGAACAGCTGACTTACCAGAATCTGTCGCCATCGGAGATCTCAACCGCGACGGTAAGCCGGACATCATTACCGGTAATATAGCTAATTCGTCAGGTTGTATTGATGTTCCTTCTACCTGTAATCCGGACGTTGTTTATAGCAATATCAGCGTCCTGCTCAATACCACCAGCTTTGCGCCGATTGGCAAGTTTAAGCCAAAAGTAGATTACGCCACCACTGCCGCAGGTAATAGTGGCATTGCCAATGCCGATGTTAACAACGATGGCAAAGCAGATTTGATTGTGGCGAATAAGGATGCAAATACCGTTAGCCTATTTTTGGGTTTAGGTAATGGCACGTTTAAACCCCAAGTTGATTATGCAACCGGATCAAGCCCATATAAACCGTCTGTAACCGACCTAGATAGGGACGGGAAAGCGGACATAGTCGTGGCAAACAGCACTGCAAAAACAGTCAGTATCTTGCTGGGTAATGGCAACGGCACTTTCAAAGCCAAAATCGATTATCAAACCGGAAATACCCCCCGTGATATTGCTATTGCAGATGTCAATGGTGATGGCAAACCAGATTTGATAAGCGCGAATGCAGCTAGCAACACCGTTAGCCTGCTCTTAGCTAATGGCGATGGCAGCTTTCAAACCAAAGTGGATTACGCAACAAACAAAGCACCAACTTCAGTTGCTGTCGCCGACATCAATGGCGACGGTAAGACAGATATTGCTACCGCTAACAATTTCTCAAGCTTCGCTAGTGTCCTGCTAGGCAACGGCGACGGCACATTCCAAGCGAAAGTTGATTATTCGGTTGGCTCACAACCTAGTAGTGCCGCACTTGCGGATGTCAATGGTGACAGTAAGCCGGATTTGATTACCAGCTCTATTTCAAAAAGCACTCTCAGTGTTTTGCTAGGCAAAGGCGACGGCACTTTTAATGTCAAAACCGACTACACAACAGACCTAGCGCCTACCCAAGTGACTGTCGGAGATGTCAATGGTGATGGTAAACCTGACTTGGTAACAGCAAACAAAAACGCCGATACCCTAAGCGTATTAACGGGTAACGGCGACGGTACGTTTGCTGCCAAAACTGATTATCCCAGCGACACAAATCCTAACGGTGTTGTTATAAAAGATTACAACCGCGACGGCAAACCCGATTTAGCGACTATAAGCTCTACAAATCCGACTGTCAGCGTGTTGTTGAACGGCGCAAGATAACGTTTTTTACACCACTTAAGCTGTAATTTAAGAGCGGAACTCGATTTTAAACGAGTTCCGCTTTTTTTTTGCTTCCAAGCCTGCATTCCCATCACTATCGAAGTTAACGCTTCTGAGATTTGTGTTTCCAAGCTGGCACATGGTAGCTCTAAAATTACCGACTACTTGGAATAAAAAACATGTTTTTTACTCCAAATCTAGCTAGCCACTTTGGAGACATTTTGATGCCGGAGTCCAAAACATGTTTTGGACTCCTACACAGGCAATGTCATTTAAACCGTCATTAAAAATGGTACGCACAGCGTACCCTACCCAAAAACCTAATCACAAAAATTGACAATCAAACGATTGATTGAAATAATCGCAATCAATCGATTGATTTAATTTTTCCACACCTTCACCCGAACACACCCATGAGCAAATCCCCCGACACGCCTGACACCCAAAACGCCCGCACTTGCTTGGTGATGGCGGCATTAAAAATCTTTGCTGAAAAAGGTTTTGAAGCCGCGACCACGCGCAGTATTTGCGAATTGGCGGGGGCGAATATTTCTGCAATCCGTTATTACTTTGGCGACAAAGCAGGTTTGTATCGGGCGGCTTATACCGAACCGATGTGCGATGCGCCTTGCCATTCCAACTTTGAAACTTTCGCCAAGCTGCCTTTGCCGGAAGCGTTGCGCTTGTTTTTCCGTGAGTTTTTGGAGCCGTTAAAAAAAGGCGAGGAATTGCGTTTGGCGATGAAGTTGCGGTTTCGGGAAATGATTGAACCAACAGGCGTGTGGCAGGAAGAGATTGATGCGGAAATAAAACCCCAACACGAAGCCTTGGTGCTGATGCTGAAACAGCGTTTTGGTTTGGCGGAAATCGATGACGATTTGCAACGGCTGACCTTTTCCATCATCGGCATGGCGGTGCATTTTTATGTCGGGCAAGACATCGTCGATAGCATTGCCCCGCATTTGTTGGCAACCCCCGAAGACATCGACATTTTGGCAGATCGGCTAGCGGCTTACGCCATCGCCATCATCGACAGTGAAGCGCAACGCCGTATTGGAGCTTAAGCATGAACAGACCAAAAACTGTAGGGTACGCTGTGCGTACCTTGATGCAAGACCTCGCAATTAAAAAGGTACGCACAGCGTACCCTACGCCAGCATTATTAATCGCTTTGCCTTTGCTGCTGTCCGGTTGTGGTATGCAACGCGGCTGGTTAACTACCGTCGGCCCGGAATACCAAGCGCCCACGCCGCCGACCGAAAAGCAATGGCAAGCGCCGCCGCCAGCCTTGGCACATCAAGGTAAATTGACCGAGTTGGCGCAGTGGTGGGAGCAATTCCACGATCCGGTGTTAAGCCGTTTGCTGGCGGCGGCGCAGGCGGAAAGTGCCAGTGTTGCTAATGCCAAGGCGCGTATTGAACAGTCGCGCTCTAGTTTGGTCGGTACCGATTCGCAATTTTTACCGAGTTTGGACGCGGGTTTAAACGCCAGCCGTTCGTCGTTTTCGTTCGGACAAGCGCCGTTCATCCGCAATCAATATTCCTTTGATGTGCAATCCAGTTGGGAGCTGGATTTGTTCGGCGGTTTGGCGCGCCAGCAAGAAGCCGCGCGCAGCCAATTGGCCTCACGCACGGCGGCTTGGCATGATGCGCGGGTGGCGGTGGCGGCGGAATTGGCGAATGCCTATCTGGCGCAACGTTATTGCGAAGCGCAAGTGCAGCTGCGGCAGCACGATGCCGATTCGCGGCAAGCCTCGGCAAAGTTGCTCGACCTTGCCGCCAGTGCGGGATTGCGTAACAGCGCCGATGTCGCCCTGGCTCATGCCAGTGCCAGCGATGGCAAAACCGCGTTGTGGCAACAACAAGCACAATGCGACCGCTCGGTGAAAAGTCTGGTGGCGATGACCGGATTGGCAGAAAAAGACTTGCGGCAGTTGTTGGCGCAAAGCACCGCCAGCTTGCCCAAGCCGCCTGCGTTTGCCATCAACGCCGTGCCCGCGCAAACAGTGTTGCAGCGGCCTGATGTCGCCGCCGCCGAGCGCGATATGGCGGAAGCCAGCGCCAAAATCGGGGCTGAACAAGCCAAGCGTTATCCCAAGTTGAGCTTGTCTGGCAACATCACGCCCGTATTGCAAAACGTCAACGGATCGGCGTTGACTTTGGCGGAAACCTGGTCGTTCGGGCCGTCGCTGAGTTTGCCGCTGTTTGATGCCGGCAAACGTGCCGCCAATGTCGAATCGGCAAAAGCCAATTACATCGCCACTGTTGCCCAGTTTCGCAGCACAGTACGCACGGCGGCAAAAGAAGTGGAAGACGCGTTAGTGCGTTTGGCGAGTGTCGATCAGCGTTTACCGCAAACCCGCTCCGCCGCCAAAGATTACCAAACCAATTTCCAATCCAGCCAGCAGTTGTATCAAGCAGGGTTGGGGAATTTATTGGATGCGGAAACTGCGCGGCGCACGCAAGTAGCGGCGGATTTGGCGGTGAAGGATTTGGAACAAGAACGCGTCGCCGCTTGGATTGCTTTGTATCGGGCGGTGGGTGGTGGTTGGCAGGCGCAAAAATAGAGGAATCAAAAATCATGATTTTTGACTCCAGAATGGGCTTGTCGAACCCTGAGCGAAACACATCGTTCCTACGCTCTGCGTGGGAATGTAGCTAGGGACGCTCTGCGTCCCGTAACGCTGGAGCGTTACGGGATGAATTCCCACGCAGAGCATGGGAACTATATGAAACTATGTGAAATTCCAACTTGAATCAAAAGTAGGATGGGCTGACGTAAGGAAGCCCATCGCTCAGAGTCGATCGGTCTTGATGGGCTTCCTTACGTCAGCCCATCCTACATTTAATAAAGCGGGCAAGATGCCCGCGCTCCAATCCTAATTTAATCGGAGATTTTCATGAAACACGGCAACTCCCTCGCCTTAATCACCACGGCTTGTTTGGCGTTGGTGACGGTCAGCCCCATTGGCTACAGCGACGATAAACCCGCCGATGGCGCAGCCGCCAGCCGTCCGGCGTTGAGCGTGACGGTGGTGCAACCCAGCCAGCAAACCATTCCGCTGACTTTATCCGCTAACGGTTCCATCGCCGCTTGGCAAGAAGCGATTATCGGCGCGGAAATCAGCGACCAACGCTTGGCGGAGGTGCGGGTACAAGTGGGCGAAACGGTCCGCAAAGGCCAAGTGTTGGCGGTGTTTGCCGAT
>CAIYRS010000110.1 GCA_903928685.1 uncultured Methylococcaceae bacterium | reverse complement strand
TGCCGCCGCAGGTTTTGGCACATCAGGTGCATTTGTCGACCTCGCTATACAGGAAGAACTTGCCATGATTGATGTCAACTGCCGTGCGGTAGTGAAATTGGCGCATCATTTTGCCAATCGCTTCAAATTAAAAGGACGCGGCGGCATCGTGCTGATGAGTTCAATTGTCGCCTTCCAAGGCGCACCACGATCAGCCACCTATGCCGCCACCAAAGCCTTCATCCAATCGTTTGCTGAAGGTTTGCGAATTGAGCTGAAACCTTACAAGGTTGATGTGCTTGCCGTTGCGCCCGGCCCGATCCAAAGCGGCTTTGCCCAACACGCCAATATGCAAATGAATATGACGCAAACAGCTGATGTGGTTGCCAAGGTTTCGTTAGCGGCTTTGGGCAAAACGGGTACAGTTAGACCTGGCTGGTTAGCCAAATTGCTGGGCTATACCATCAGCACCGCGCCGCGTTGGGGCAGGGTTTTGATTATGGGTGCGATTATGGCTGGCATGACGAAACATCAAAACAACAAAGGCTAAAGCCGCTATGCCACGTATCAACAACCTTTGTGCCAAAGGAAAAAAGACTATGGACGTTTTTTTTATCATCACCTTAGTCATGGTGGGATTCCTCCTCACCAGCTGTAAAGTCGCCTCCCCTTTTCGTGGCCCAGCTACTGAAGCCTCACATCCGCCTGACCACGAAACCGCGCTGATTGCGCTCACCTACGTCAAAACTGGTACAGATTCGACAAAAAATGCAGTGTTTTGGGAAAATGTCATGAAAGTCGATGCTGCCTTGCCACAACAACAAGGCTACTTGGGTCACAGCATACGGCGCGTAATCTTAGGTAACGAAGGCTGGACAATGACCGTATGGGATAACGAGCAAAACCTAAAAAATTTCGTTCACAGCGAAATCCATCAAGCCGCGATTGCCAATGGCATCGACGCGGTTGTTAAAGGCCGCTTTGCCCGAATTATCGTTAAGCGTTCGGACGTACCAATTTCTTGGGGCAAGGCAGAAAAAATATTGAAAGAACAGGGGAGGGATTTGTATTAAAACCAAATACTGTGCAACAAAATATTGCTAAAAAAACGCGCAATTAAAAACGATGGTATTTTTTGCTAAAGCATGATTAATCAGGGGGCAGGGTGGGTAGGCGTTTTTTTGCCGTAAAAGCTAGGTAAAACCGCCACCCAAATCTACAAATCAAACCCGCACCAGCCGATAAAAAAACTGTTTAACCAATTCGGCTGTGACGATATAAGCCAGCACGATTAAACCCAGCATAGCCATTAAATTTAGCGGCAGCGGTACAAAGCCGATAAATGCGGCTAGGGCTGTGTAAGGTAAGGTGATGGTGATTGCCACGACCGTTAAGGTTGCCATTAATAAATACTTACCGGGTTGGCTGCGGAAAAATGGTTTGCGGCTACGGACGACAAACACAATTAACGCCGCCGATACCACCGATTCTAAAAACCAAGCGGTGCGGAATTGCTCCACAGGCACATCCAAATACAGCAATAAACCAAAGGTGGTGTAGTCAAATACCGAGCTGACGATGCCAAAAGTCATCATAAATTTGCGGATAAAACCAATATCCCAACGCTTGGGTTTGGCGACCATGTCGTCATCAATATTATCGGAAGCGATGGTCATTTCCGGAAAATCAGTCAGCAGATTGGTCAACAAAATCTGCTTGGGCAACAGCGGCAGGAATGGCAAAAACAGCGATGCGCCCGCCATGCTGAACATATTGCCGAAGTTAGAGCTGGTCGCCATAAACACATATTTCAGGGTGTTGGCAAAGGTGATGCGGCCTTCTTTAACGCCCGCAACCAGCACTTGCAAATCTTTTTCCAGCAACACGATTTGCGAGGTGTCTTTGGCGACATCCGCCGCGCTTTCCACCGAAATACCGACATCGGCGGCATGTAAGGCAGAGACATCATTGATGCCATCGCCCATATAACCCACCACAAATCCGGCTTTTTGCAGGGCGAGAATGATGAATTCTTTTTGGTTGGGCTCAACTTCGGCGAACAAATTGGTTTCCGCAACTTGGCTAATCAACGCCCGTTCACTCATTTTGGCAATTTCCGGGCCAGTCAGGATTTTACTGTTTTCGGCAAAGCCCAGTTGGCGGCTAACGGTTTCGGCAACCAAACGGTTATCGCCCGTGATGATTTTTAAAGTCACACCCAAGTGCTGCAATTGGCTGATGGTTTCAATGCAATCGGCTTTTGGCGGATCAAAAAAGGTTAAAAATCCTAAAAACCGCAACTCGGTTTCGTCGTCATGGGCGATGCCCGTTTGCGTTTTGCCCAGCGTTTTATAGGCTAACCCCAAGGTGCGTAAGCCTTGGCGACTGTAGTCTTGATAGTGTTTTAATAACTGTTCCCGCGCCGCATCTATCGGCAATAAACTGCCATCGGGCATTTCCATGGCGCTGCAAACTTCCAACACATTCAGCAACGCGCCTTTGCAAACCAACAGCGTTCCGCCTTGATCCAGCACCAACATGCTTAGGCGTTTGCGGTAAAAATCGTAGGGGATTTCATCCAGCTTTTGGCTTTGGCTGAGATCAAAATTTTTATAATCGCGGATTGCCGTGTCGATGGGATTATTAAAGCCTTGCTCGTAAACAGCATTCAAAAACGCATAACGGTTGACCCGCCCACACTCAGCACCTGCGACATCAAACATGCCATGCACCTGTACTTTGCCTTCGGTCAACGTGCCCGTTTTATCGGAACACAACACATCCATGCTGCCCAAGTTTTCGATGGACGCCAATTGCTTAACGATGACTTTTTGCGCCGCCATGCGCTGTGCGCCGTGGGCTAGATTAACGCTGATGATGACAGGCAATAATTGCGGGGTAAGCCCGACTGCCAATGCCAAGGCGAACAGAAAAGAATCTAAGACGGGTTTATGCAAATACACATTCACCGCGAAAATAATCATCACTAAAATTAAAGTGACTTCCATCAGCAAATAGCCAAATCGGCGGATGCCGCGCTCAAATTCGGTTTCGGGCGCGTTAAATTTCAAACGGTTTGAGAGCTTGCCAAACTCGCTCTGTTGCCCAGTCGCCACCACTAACGCCGTGGCACTGCCGCTTTGCACATGCGTGCCCATCCACAAAGCGTTGCTGCGTTGGCTGAGCGGTGTGTCATCGGAAACCACTCCGGGGATTTTTTCCGCCGGATAGCTTTCCCCCGTTAACGCCGCTTCATCAACAAACAGATTGCCCGCCGAGATTAGCAGACAATCCGCAGGCACGACATCACCCGCTTTCAGTAGCACTACATCACCAACCACCAACGCTTCCGCCGCTATTTCTATCGCCACCGCATCGCGCAATACGGTGACTTTAATCTCAACCATTTCCAGCAGTTTTGCCACTGCATCCGCCGCGCCTTTTTCTTGCCAAAAGCCCAGTAAACCGCTGACTAAGACAATGCCTAAAATAATGCTGGCATCAACATGGTCATGCAAATAAAAGGAAATGCCCGTGGCAAACAGCAATAGCAAAATGATGGAGCTTTTAAATTGCGCCAACAGTAAACGCCATGCACCTGCGGGTTTTTTATGGTTAAGGAGATTAGCGCCATCGCGTTTTAAGCGATCGGCAGCTTGCGCTTGCGACAAACCCGCTGGTGAACTGCCCAATTGGCTGAATTGCCCGTCGATAGTGGTATGCCAAAAATCGGCATTGCTGGCTTTGTTGGCGGGTTTTATCGACATGCTGTTTTTCCTGATGATGGGAATGTGGGTGCTGGCTGCTATTGAGAAAATCGGTTGAGACCGTAAAAGCGTCAGGATGGAGTAAAAAACATGTTTTTTATTCCGGCTCTATTCGGCGACCAGCCGCTAGCCCCTACTATCGCACACCGGATTAATAAAGCTTCCCCAACAAATCCAAATGCGTAAGATACAAACGGGTATCAAATTCCAACTGATGGTAATCCGCTTCCATGTGCTGGCATAACTGATAAAAAGCTTTGTTATGCTGTTTTTCGCGTAAATGCGCCAACTCATGGACAACAATCATATTCAGAAATGCCAAGGGCGCGTGTTTAAAAACCGAAGCGATGCGGATTTCATGCTTAGCTTTTAAATTGCCGCCTTGCACACGGGATATAAAGGTATGCAATCCCAAAGCTTGATGGATAACATCCAACTTATCGTCATAAATCACCTTGCTCAGCGGATTAGATTGCCGCATGTACTGGTTTTTTAAATCAACGGTGTAACTGTACAGGGCTTTATCGGTTTTAAAATCATGGCATTGCGGGTATTTTTTCAACAACAACTTGCCCAGTTTTTGCTGCTCAATCAGCTGCTGCACTTGCCCAGTGACGTTTTCCGAATAACCTGCCAAGTATTTCAATTGAGTCATAATGCTTTAAAAGTAGGATGGGCTGACGCTAGGAAGCCCATCATTGGTGTGTGTGAGTTGATGGGCTTCCTGTCGTCAGCCCATCCTACGGCTGCATATTTCTGGCGTAAAAAACCTATTTTTTATTTCCAAACCGAATGCCGTTACAACCAAGGCGGCTCATCGCCATTGTAAGCAACAAAATTCTTATCAACAGGGTAGGTGATAACCGCCGCTTTATTGGCAGTTGCCGCTTTAGCCGCGACAGGCGCGGTGCTGCCATTCAGCCATTGGGCGAAAACACTGGCATCTTTATCCGCAGGCGCATACCATTTTTTAGCAGCGGCATCCCATCTTGCCCCTAAGGCTTTAGCGGCATCTTTTTCTGCAAAAGGCACATTGAGATAGATTTTTTCATTAGCCATGTTAGAAATATCCTAAAGTAATGGGCAAAGGTGTTGAATTCACCAACACCGCCCAACATTGTAAGCGATTGCCTAAGCCTTGTGTTTTTCAGCATGGCATAGATGAAGGCATCGGCTTGTTTTGCACTGCTTAAGATCAACATACCAACTGATGTTCCGCAGTAACGCGCTTTTCTCCCGTTTGCCGCGTCGAGCACCGGAGCATTTGTCGGGAACAGCCCGAAGGGGTGCGGCATGGATGCCGCACGGCGGCAGATGGGCAGGAAGCCCATTCTGCCGTCCCCCGACAAATGTGAGGAGCGCAAGACATGAGCGGCAACCGGGCCGCCTTTTCTTTGGCTACTTGCTTTTCGACTGCATGGATGCAGGAGGTAGAGCAACGCAGGAGCAGTTGCCGAGGCGGCGCAAAAGAAAGTAACTCGCCTTCGGGTGCGAGAACCCGATTTAAATAACATCGCGATAGCGATTCATTATTAATTATTTTCATCTCACAAAACGTGAGCCCGTAACATTAGATACCAAACCCAACCACGAGAACATTATGCAAAAAATCGTTATCTACAACCACGGCAAGGGCAGCATTCCTTGGGGAGAAAAACCGCTGGCCTTAGCCGAAGTCGCTAAACGACATGGCTATGAATTTATAAGCCCCGATTACCAAGCCAGTGACGACCCTGATTTTCGCGTGCAGCAATTATTGGCGATGGACTTATCCGCCTATGCAGAAATCATCCTGGTCGGCTCCAGCATGGGCGGCTATGTCATCACCGTCGCATCCGAAAAAATCAAACCCAAAGCCATGTTTATGATAGCCCCGGCCTTTTATTTGCCAGGCTACCAACGCACCGAATTTGCCCCACACGCCCAACACATCGAAATCTTTCACGGCTGGCAAGACGACGTTGTCCCTCCCGAAAACGTCTGGCGATTTTGCCAACAGCATCACCCGCGCCTACACATGTTAGATGCCGACCATCGCCTACTCAGCATTTTGCCGATAATGACCGCCGCTTTTGATCGGCTATTGACCGAATGCGCGGCTTAATGCTTTAGGGAATCGCTGCACAAAGCCTTCGACAAGCTCAGCACGAACGGAATCAATTAGTTACCGTTCGACTGCATGGATACAGGAGGTAGAGCAACGCATGGAGCAGTGGCCGAGAGCCTGTCGAAGGCTTTGTTCAGCGATTCTTTAAGGGGCGTTACTTTTGGACTCCAAAATAAATAGCTCTGTTAATGCTCGGAAAATCTTTTTTGTATAAGTGGGGATTGGAAGTTGAGGCTTACGAAGGTATTCGGTTTTGGGGTAAAAAATAGGCTTTTTACTCGGAACAATATGGCGTTCGGGTGGTGTTTTTTGGGGGGTAATGCGGAGGGTTATGAGGTAAAACGATCAGACCCAAGGGGATTGGATCTGATCTATACAATGCAAATTAATGGTTTGCGTTATATGTTTTCAACATTTCTTGATAAATCGCTAATGCTGCTTTTAAAGTAGTAGTAGCTGATTCAGTTTCGCCTGCTTCGAATGCTTCACGAGAAATACGTAATTTGTCGTTAGCTTTTTGACGTGAGCGTTCAGTGATTTCATAACGAAATTCTTTTTGCAATTGGCGAGCATCGTTGATTGCTTTAACAAGTTCAGCTTTGTCGCCATGTTTTTCGGCTAATGCTACGGCTTCTTCAATTTTAGCAACAGTGCCTTCAGCAGCTGCACGGACTTGCGCTTCACCAGCAGGTTCTGCATAAGCGGTTGATGTAAATACAGCGAAAGCCAACAATGCGGCAAATTTAGTTAATGTTTTCATTCAGGATTTAAACCTCGATTAGTTATGTTGGATTGTATGCAATTTAATAAGAGAGATTATTTACGGGGAATAAATTAAAAATTTCTTACTAAAGAACTCTGAAATTCTAGCATAACGCATAATGCGACTGACACAATTTTTATGCCAAATTAAAGCTTTGTTGGTTGTTGGCTGTTTTTTGGTAGGTAAGGGTGGTATTTTGTTGGTTGGTTGCCGGATGGGGGTATGTTGACGTTTTTTTTTAAAACAGAAGTTGCCTAGATATTTTCTGCGATATGAAAACAAATAATGCTGAGTCGCTGTCGCGACAGTTTTTCTAATCGGGTTCTCGCACCCGAAGGCGAGTTACTTTCTTTTGTTCCGCAAGCCACAAGGATGTGGCGAATGCCGAAAATGCAGGAGCAATTTTCGGCCAAAAGAAAGTAGCCAAAGAAAAGGCGGCCCGGTTGCCGCTCATGTCTTGCGCTCCTCGCATTTGTCGGGGGACGGCAGAATGGGCTTCCTGCCCATCTGCCGCCGTGCGGCATCCATGCCGCACCCCTTCGGGCT
>CAIYRS010000109.1 GCA_903928685.1 uncultured Methylococcaceae bacterium | reverse complement strand
TGCCGCCGCAGGTTTTGGCACATCAGGTGCATTTGTCGACCTCGCTATACAGGAAGAACTTGCCATGATTGATGTCAACTGCCGTGCGGTAGTGAAATTGGCGCATCATTTTGCCAATCGCTTCAAATTAAAAGGACGCGGTGGCATCGTGCTGATGAGTTCAATTGTCGCCTTCCAAGGTGCACCGCGCTCCGCTACCTACCAAGAGCGCTCCAGCCTGCGTGGCCTTGAGTGCACCTTCGGTGTCGCCCGCCAGACCGTATCGGCGTGGTTAATACTCTAAAGGGCACAAGAAAAAAGCCTGTGATTTGCCGCCCTTGGGCACCACGTTGACACCTGCGCAACCGGAAGACGTGCTGGAGCTGGACGAACTGTGGTCGTTTGTCCAATGCAAGGCCAGCACCTGTTGGGTCTGGGCCGCGCTTTGCCGACGTACCCGGCAAGTGGTGTCTTGGTTCGCGAGCGACCGTAGTGCCGACAGTTGCCGCCAGCTCTGGGACGGCATTCCGCAAGCCTACCGCTGCGCCCATACCTACAGCGACTTTTGGCAAGCCTACCAGCGTGTGTTTGGTGAAGACCACCAGTCAGTAGGCAAAGAAACGGGGGAAACCGCCCACATCGAACGCTGGAACAATACGCTTCGCCAACGGCTCGCCCGGTTCGTACGCAAATCCTTGTCTTTTTCCAAAAATGACCGCTTCCATCGTATCGCCTTGCAGCTTTTTATACATGAATATAATTTGGAACATGCAAGTTAAAATATAACCACTACCCGAAAAAGAACAGGAAAACGCCAAGGGAGTTGGACAAAACTCTTTATAAAGAACGTAACCTGGTTGAGCGGTATTCCAGAAGTTAAAGCATTTCAGGCGTGTGGTCACGCGCTATGAACGCTTGGCAAGGAATTATCTGGCCATGCTCTGCTTGTTTTCCACAGTAATATGGCTCAATTGAGAACACCCCCTAGTTTGACCAGCAGCAAAATACCCTCCAGCTGCGCCACCAATAATTCCTAACATTGTCATTAGAATTGATTTTTTATTATTTCCCAAACATAAAATTAAGGCCAATACAACACTTAGCCCTATGAATTTACTTGGGAAATGATAATGAAAAGATACGCTTTACGTCTTACCGAAAAGTATCAAACAAGTGGTATAGTTCAAGCAACATAATTTTAGAATTACTACGGATAGGGTGTTCAAGCCGAAGCACGTTGGCTAAATTTCCCTTTTGGAAACCCATTCCATAATTTTAGGAAAAAACGAATGACCATGGCCGAAACAATTTACCAACATAGCCTTAAACTTCCCGAAGATGTGGATCGTGAAGCACTGGATTTCATCAACTTTCTGGAACAATGTTATTTTCCGGCATCCATTACCACAAAACAGCATAGTGATACCGAAGACATTTTGGACACCTTAGCTAGTGGCTTTGGCGATACCGAACAGCAAGCTGCGCTGGACTATTTAAGTTCGGTGCATATTGATTGGAACAGCAAACCCATTGCAGACCGCAATGTGCTTTATGATGATAGTCGGAATTGATAGATGATAGTATTTCTGGATAGTAACATAGCTTCAAACAACCATTTTATGGGTTCTGACTTCGATGATTTTCTTGAAGAAGAAGGCATTTTGGAAGAAGTTAAAGCGGCGGCTATGAAAAAGGTCATTGCCTCTATGATCACACAGACAATGGCTGAACCGCATATCACCAAGGTTGAAATGACCAGACTTAATGAACACCAGCCGAACCCGATTGGACAAGTTACCTAACCCTTATTTCGTTTAATCACGGTAAACTATACCATGATCCTTTACCGGTTCCATGCCTGATAATATGGCCGTCCTCAACTAGTTTGCGAAAATGGTCTTTTAGCGTGTTGCGGCTGATGCCAGTCAGACGGATCATGTCGCCTATCGTTACCCGCCCGTGGTTACGCGCATGGTCGAGGATTTGCACCGCCAGCTCAGGTAGGGCGGCCACCATCAGCTTTTCACGTTCAACCTTGGCGGCTAGGCGCTTCATTTGCTGATGTAAGGCACGCAAAAAGAACTTCAGCCAAGGCTGCCAGTCTGGTGCGTCTTTACGGATGGTACTTTGGGTTTGCCGCAACCCAAAGTAATAGGATTCCTTGGTATGTTCGATGACGCTTTCAAGCGAACTGTAAGGAACATAAGCATAACCCGCTTGTAACAATAGCAGCGTGGTTAAAATTCTGCTCACTCGACCATTACCGTCCTGAAAAGGATGGATTTCTAAGAACACCACGACAAACACACCAATAATCAGCAAGGGATGCCAGTGGCCAGAATCACGGGCTCCATTAAGCCAACCGATCAACTCGGCCATCAGGCGCGGAGTGTCGAATGGCTTTGCTGTCTCAAACACAATGCCGATTTGCTGGCCATTCCCGTCGAAAGCTGCCACGCTGTTCGACGATGTTTTGTAATTGCCGCGATGCCATTCATCCTTTTGGCTGTATGCAAGAAGGTCACGATGAAATTGCCTAATATGGTTTTCCGTCACTTTGATGTCTTGCCAGGCATGGAATAGGGTATCCATAACCTCGGCATAACCGGCCACTTCTTGCTCGTCGCGGTTATCGAAAGACTTTATTTCTAGGTTAGCCAATAAACGTTCAACATCCCGATCTGAGAGCCTGCTTCCTTCGATACGGGTTGAAGAGCCTATGCTTTCTATGGTCGCAACGAGACGCAAGGCATTTAAGCGTTCAGGGGCCAAAGTACCTAAAGCACGCCAAGCACCCTTAAATTCGTCAATTTCGGCAATTAGTCCCAGCAGTTCGTGAGTGATTTGGATGGTGTCAGTATTCAGCATAGAATTGTCCTCAACACCCATATTTACACCCATAAACATCCATATTCAAGCCCCAAATACCCACATAAACAACCATATTTTGATTAAAGCGAGATTTTTTGGGTGGATAACTTATTTCGTCTATTCAATAATTAGGATAATGCGTAATACCCATTCAAATAAACATGCTAGCCAGTTTAGACAACCCCGGCAGAATCATCAGCGGCAATGAAAACCAAACGAAATGCCATGCTATTCACTTCAAGCTTAACGGATTCCACCCATTGACCAGGGATGTCGGATAGTGTCTCGCCAATTCCATCACCGCTACAACGGAATTCGTCAGAGTAGTCGTACCTGCCTTCGAATTCATTGATGAATTCGGCAACCGCCTTTAGGTTCCGTTTAGATATTCCGACCAAAGAATTATTCACTGCACATACCATCTTGTCTTGGGTTTGATAGAGGTCACGGCTGATGGCCTCGACTTTTAAGCTTCTGAAAAAATGTTCCATGACCGGATTGTCCCAACAATTGCCGCGGCGGCTCATGCTGACTCGGATGCCCAATTCCGCTAGCCTGCCCTGGTAGGCGTAGCTTGGATTATTGGCAGTCCCATTCGGAATGGAGAAGCAGGCCTATGCCTGACGTGACCAGCCTCAGGATTATGGCTTGGCTGAGCGCTGCTAGTATCAGCAAGGTACAGAGGAAGAGGACACACTTCAGTAGCAATGTCCAATCAAGTTTTCTTTCATCAATAATATTCGCATATCTCATTTGAGAATGAGATGCAATTTTAATTGACCAGACGACAGGTAACAATACCTGACATTCAATCAGTCGGGGGATTTATAAAGCTCATCAATGCAATAGCCGTATTATTGAGGCTAGGAGTTATATTTGGTTGTGCAGCAAAGCCAATCCCATCGAAAGGCCTTACATGCAAAGGCAAGCATTGTTATCAAGGCACCAATGTCACGCGTTTGACAATTAATAATTCAAATTGATAAATGGCTTCAATGGAAGCCAATTGTCCAGTAGCCGATTTTATAAAAAGTATAATTGCTAATTCTCTCCCCTACCCTTACCAGTAATTTTTACTGGCTATCATCGGTTATTTTATTGTACCTAGCGTTATGTCTAAGCTTTGTGAGTTGGTAAACAACTAATTAAGACGTTGATGAATTCATGGCAAAAGGCCTTGCACGAGCCTATTTTGTCAAAAAAGGCTATATTCGTTCACAAGGTATAAATAGAATAAATCGTACTTAATTACAGCTTAATTTTATATTAGTATTTTATATCAGTATGTTACGTAATTATTGGCTATTGCCAATTGTTTGGATTTTAAAAATACTGATCAATATTTGAACTCAATAACTCTAAAACATCTTCTTTCGAGGCGTTGTCCTGCAACTGAATTATAACTTCAATTTTTTTATCTTTCCTTGTTCTAATTTCCATATTTACAAATCCGTTGTTAGAGGAATAATGCGATTTAGGACGACTACGCTTATTTTTTATTTTAATGACGGATAACAATTCTGAAATAACTTTTGTGCCGTCATACCCTAGATTTTTTATTTCAACAGCTTTTTGTAAAAGTTTTTCTTTATTTAATTTATTCTCACCTGTCCCAGAAAGAATTGGTTTTAATTTTCTAGCGTGACTTACTTTAATTTCCGTAACATCTCTGTATGCACTAACTATATCTTGAGGTAAATCTGCTAGATCAAGATACCTGGATAACCAACTTTGTGAAACTTCAAGCCTTGATGCCATCTGAACTTGGTTTTGGTAGTAGTAACCCAAGGCATGCTTATAATCCAATGCTCGTTCATAATCCGAAATATCTTCTCTAGCTCTGTTTTCAATATCAGAAAGTCGAAATGCTTCTTCATCAGATAATTCCCTTATCTCTATAAAATATTTCCAACCTAAATACTTACTTGTCCAATAACGTCTGGCTCCACAAATAATTTCATATTTTATTTCTCCGCCACCTTCAATCAATCGAACGATGCCGGGAAATTCTTGCTTACCTGTTTCTTTAAATTGATCAATTAAATCTTTGCACCTAACTTCATTTAAAAGTTCAAAAGCTCGATTATGCTTTTCCCAAATCTTACATTGACTAGGGTCAACAAGTAATCTAGGAGTCTTTATTTTGCTACCCGACATAATTTCTTTAGTTAGATTTAGTCCTTGTTCAAATTGATTTACTTTTGTTGATTCACTGGCCACTTCATCCTTATTATTTTTTTCATGTTCAATACTTTCTTTAATCTGTCCTAAAAAATCACTATTTTTAATTTTTTTCATTACTGCTCTCCTTTAATCCAAGCCCGCTTCTCGAAGAGCTTTAGCATGACTAGGCCAACTTTTTCTAATTAACAATTCGACTTCTCTGTTAACTGAATCTAGTATATTGATGCACCGATTATGCACTTTTGATGAAGTTATCGGGCCATTTAATTCATAAACGGTACGCTGTCTATTTCCAGCACTCGAAATCTCTGCAGAATCTCTCATTTTAGCAGTTAGTACAGATCCTTCGAATTGGTCATTAGCTAAATCAACTAACGCTTGTTGAGCGCTTTTATTTTCGTCGTATCTACTAATTAGAATTTTTACAAATTTGTATTCAATAGAACCTAAATGCTTTTCTAAAGATTCCATTGAATTTTTTAACATAGTTAAAAATGAAATCGTTGAAGAAAAATCGTACATTGCAGGTGGCATTGGAATAAGCAATGCATTTGCCGCATAAATTACATTTAGTGACACCATCCCTAATGCTGGTGCTGGATCAAGTACAATTACATCGTAGTTATCCTGTATAGTTTCAATACCTTCTCTTAGTAAAGAAAATGTACTTGCTGATGGCCTGCTTGCTAATTCATATTCAGCTTGATAAAGCATTAAATTCGCTGGAATTAAATCAAGTGAATCCCAATATGTTTTACGAACAAAAGGTGCTAGTGTTTCAGCTTCTTCCCGAAGAAATGGCAATAATGTTTCATTTTCATTAATGTCATCATCGGGTATGTATCCAAAAGTTGTTGTGGTGCTTGCTTGCGAGTCACAATCAATAATTAAAACCCTATACCCTTGTTTTGCTAGATATTGTGCTAGATGACAAGCTACTGTGGATTTTGATACTCCACCTTTGAAATTTTGTATTGCTAAAATTATAGGGTCGTCATTTTCGCTTCTGCGTGGTCGCGTTCCAAAAATATCCCTCATTTTATTTATTTCATTTAGGCTAAAACCTAATCTTCTTCCGTTTGGACCTGTTTCTGGTGGACTTAATCGACCATCTTTTTCTGCATCACGAATTGCTTGGTAAGATCTACCAACCAATTCTTGAGCTTCTTTAAGGGAATACCTTCTTTCATCTCGTTTAATGTTATCTGGTGAAAAATTAAAATTCCTGAAAGAACGTCTTAGACTTTCAGTATGTTCTAATAATTTATTGATTTTATCTAATCCAGCACCCATAGTATTTAGCCTACTTGTTCATTTTATGAAACTATTGACTAATATTAACAAGTCAAGTATCTTTTGTCTAAACATTTGTTAAGTGTAGTATCTATCTAATTTATAATTAAATTTTGTTTTTTTGATGTTACTTTATTTTTTCTACTGGTAATTCTCAAAATTTCTTTGTTTTCATAAATAATGATTTTAAGAACTACTGTTTGTTGGGTACTGCTAAATATGTATATTTTTTTAATAAAAACAATAAATATATATATGAATTTCAATTTTTTATAACGTTTTGAATTATAAAATATAAATATTAGTGGTGGCTAAATATCCGGCAACTGTTGATTTACGATCATTCGATTTATTATTTTTTAACCAACTGAATTTATTAGCCAATTTTTTATTTTTTGTCCTTATATTAATTGTTTGAAATTGTAATGGTGGCTAAATATCCGGGAATGGTGGCTAAATATCCGGAATTTTTGTTTCAGAAAAATATATATAAGCCACTGATATTAAAGTTAAATAATATTTTTGATAATGAAATTAAACCTAAAGGTGGCTAATTTTCCGATATTCTTCGCTTAAGGTGGTTAAATTTCCGGTAAAGGTGGCGTAATTTGCGGTTTATAATGTTGTTATCTAAATGTATATAACTAATTGAATTATTTATGAAATAACTATCTACAGTATCGTACGATCGTTTAATATACGAATTAATTTATTAAAAGTGGCTATATTTCCGGTAAAGGTGGCGTAATTTGCGGTAAATCAAATGCCCATATTTTATATGTATAAGTTATTGAATATTAATTAATAATTATCTATTTCTTAATTTAAGGTGGCTAAATATGCGGCTAATTTGACTAAAGGTGGCGTTATTTCCGGCAGTTGATTTTAGATTTAAATTAAAATGTAACTAATTGATTTATATAATATAAATCTCTTTGTAATTTGTGAAAGGTGGCGAAATATCCGGTTAATTGGTATAAGCGAAATATTTCAAACTGCTATTGCTTTGATGAGATGGTATTAAAGATAATTATCTCAACCAATTGATTATAAATATATATTCCATTTTGCTTATGCAGAGTCATACGCAGGGGTTAAATAAAAGGTGGCTAAATGTCCGGTAATGTTCTTGGAGATCAGTTTAATAACAGGATTTCGTATGGCAGTTGTTAATGAAGAAATAAATGCGATTGTTAAAAAACACAAAGCAATTATTAATTGCGAAAACTCTTTACCTTTGGCTTCGAGAAAGATTTTTAATATTTTACTATTTTTAGTTAAGGATAGATTTGGAAAGGATATTGAACATCATGTATCTGAGAATGATGTGATTGAGCTTTTAAAAAAGACCGACAGGGATATTACAAGCGCTAGAGTTAATTTCAAAAAACTGGCATCAACCGTTATCGAATACAATATTTTAAATAGTGAACGAGATCATCTAAACGGCGTTGGTACCATGCTTGCGCCCGCTGTTATTAATACCACCAAAAAAACATGGTGTTTTTCCTTCCCGCCAAACATAGTGCAATGGGTGCAAGACCCTAGTTCATTTGTTTTTCTGGACATAAAAATTCAAGAAAGGTTTAGTTCAAAATATTCACAAGCACTTTGGGAAATTTGCATAGGAAGCTTAGAAAATCAACTAGAATCTTATTTTTCTGTGACATTAGATGAGTGCAGAATTCTAATGTGTGGTAAGGATAACCATCAGACATATAAGGACTTTAAGCGCCGTGTTGTTTCGGTTGCAGTAAATGAAATAAACGAGAAGTCTCTTTTACACGTGGAACTCTATAAAGAGTTAAAAGAAGGTAGAAAGGTTTCTGAATTAGTTTTCTATGTAAAAAAACTAGAGGTAGCTGAGGATTTGTTTATTTCAGACGATAACTTGCTTATTAAAATGATTGAAGAGTTTGGAATTACGGCAAATATTGCAAAAAAACTAACATTGGAATTCGATGAAGACGTTATTCGCCGTAATCTTGATTACACCGAGCAGCAATATAGAAAAGCCCTTAAGAATAAGCGGGATCAAGAGTTTAACTTGGGCGCTTATGCGACCAGTGCAATTATAAAAAACTATGCACCTAAATCGCCAAAATTAATCACAAAAGTAATTGAAGAAAAAACTAAAAAAATTGAAGAAAAGATCAATGTTATAGAATTAGAAAAGAAAGACCGCGAAAATTCAGCGAATTTAATTAAAACTTCATTTGGTAAGCTAGATAAGTCGCTACAAAATATTTTAAAAGAAGAGTTCGAGAGAAAAGGCATGCGTGGACCAGTAAAAAAAATATTTGAAGGCGAGGGCTGGTCGAGTCGAATATATAACAATTTTTATATTTTTATTACTTCACAAATTGAACAGGGAAGGAAAGGGCAGGGCTATGATGAAATCAAAAAGTTTAGATATGACGGATAATTGGCTATTGCCAATAATTCTGTATCATATTGTATATAAATAGAAATTCGGAATTAAATAGATTTAGTTTGATATTACGTTGGTGAGTATTAGATCAAAACTGTTTTATTCATTCGCTGTGATACAGGATTCGATGGCAACATAGCCGGCTTTCGCTGACGGTACATGGAGCTTCGAAACGAAGTCGGGGATGTTAGCCCTGTGTAGCCCTTAACGCTACCCCCGTTTTTTCGAACATTATTTTCGCAAAGAATAAAATACAACCGGGCGATGTTGAGGGCGTAGAGTCAGTGGCACGATGTCCCGATTCCCTTGTTGAGTTGGTGCGCGTCCCGCAGGATGGCTGAGGCATAACGGTTGTTGCGTTGGTTAGTCGATTTTGGAGCGGGGATGTCTTAAAATCTTTCATGAGGTAGCGCATGCTTGGGCTATGCGGCTCTGAATTACTGGGTTTTGTCTGCTGGCGATTGGTTAGCCTTGATGGCAAGCCGTAAAACTGACAGTGGTTAAATATACTTGACCATTACAGTTGTTTGGCGGTTTAGATTTATGCTCAATAATTCAGCCACGTCTGACAAATTAATCAGGTTTTGTCTGCCAAGAATCGACAGTTTTTGGCAATCGGCCAAAATCGTCAATCAAGTTCACTTGACTTTCTCCTATGTCTCCCCACCGCCAAAGCACCAGGTTTTGGTTGTCCGCCATACAGCCTGGTGCAAAGCTACGCACTAAAGCCCCCGCCAAGTTGAGTGCCAGCAATTTGTCCACAAGCAACCAAGTGGGCGGCGGCTGGTTTTGGCTGGCCAAATATTCCCACGCGCAAGCCAAGTCGTTTGCTGGAAAATCTAATACCTGTAAGGTGTTGCTGTCGTTCAGGTCTACAACTGCAGCATTACTGACTTGGTATGCAACAAGTGTCATCGGTTGGGGTTTGAAAGGGAAACCTTGCTGGGCTTCCATCCAAGCGGTGGTGATGTCTAGCGACGTGTAGAGTGCCTGGCTTCCCCGGCGGTTAAAGCGTCCGCCGTGTTTTTTCGCGCCGTCACCGGATAAAGGTTGGTGTGCCCACATCGGGTGATGGGCGCGATAAACGACGCCGCTGAACTGCCTGATAGGCAAACTCAAGCGTAGCCACCCTCAGCAATACGGGCCAGATAGGCTTTGACAACATCGGCGCGGCCTTCTTTGACCAATTCCTCGGCGGTTTTGTCGCCAAACGACGGCAACGGTTGGGAGCGGAACCAGGCAAATGCACGTCCCACGCCACCCGACCATTCAGAGACACGGTTGATGATGTCCACAGTGTCACGTAAACGGGCTTGGGTACCACGGCTGTTGACACGGGATTTTTTCGACACCGAGTCACGCGGCAAGCCCGTGAAATCTGCCAGTTCGTTTTGTGTGATGTGCAAAGCTTTGGCTAAGGCGTTGGCAGCCACAAAACCTTCAGTGGAGATGACTTGCTGTAAAAGGTTATTGTTCATAGTTGCCCGTCTATTTGTCTATTGTTAGGGTTAAATTATAGGGCAATCAGAAACGATTTGCATGATTTATTGGATTAATCAAAATACGTTAGATAGTAATCGTCACATTCTTTAAAAGTATCGTAGTGTTAAAAGTGCGGTCTAGAAATACCGTCGTCAGGATACTAATAATTAGGGTTGGCTTATTATTAAGGAATCGCTGAACAAATCGTCGATTCCTAGCTTGACCGATAGATTCCACATTTTTTAACAACGGACACCACTTGACCTACTGTTTCAGGCTGCTTGTCAGGTTTTCCGCCCGTTTTGGGCGGATTTGCCCCTAGGCGGCGACCAATGGCCTTCTGAGCAGGTACAGGTTGGCTTGTAATGGTCAACTAAAACAGGACACATTCATAAGCAGTCTTCCTATAGAATTCCCGCTCAAATTCCAGCGGGGATTGATAGCTTAGTTTTGAGTGCATGCGTTTACCATTATAAAAAGCCAAATAATCAATAATAGTCAGCTTTGCCGCCTCTTTAGTCCTGAATTTCTCGTAATTAAGCTGTTCGTGTTTTAAGCTTCGGAAGAACCGCTCCGTCGGCGAATTGTCCCAGCAGTCACCTTTACGGCTCATGCTTTGCTGCATCTTCATCATCTTCAAATGTTCCCTATATTCGTGGCTTGCGTATTGGCTGCCCCGATCAGAATGATGTTGTAAGCCAGGTTCGGGCTTTCGCCTCCAAAATGCCATCTGCAAGGCATTGACACACAGCGAAGTCCGCATGTGGTCATCAACCGACCAGCCCACCACTTGCCTGGAAAACAAATCGATGACTACGGCGACATAGAGCCAGCCTTCAAGCGTCCAGACGTAAGTAATGTCAGTCGTCCAGACCTTGTTGGGCGCAGTGACGTCAAATTTCCTATCCAACAGGTTAGGAGAAATTGCATCATTATGGTCGCTGTCCGTGGTGACTTTGAACCGTTTTGGGTAGCGCGGTTTCAGCCCCATTTTTTTCATCAATTGCCCGGCTTTATAGCGCCCGACTTGGAAGTCTTCTTTTATGAAGGCTTCCGATAAACGGCGGGAACCATAAGTTTTTCTATTTTCCTCAAATAGCTCGACAGCCTTGGCTTCAAGCTGTTTTTGCAGTAACTTTTTGTCGGTATCTTCAGGCGTTTTAGCCCACGCATAAAATGCACTGGTACTGACCAGCATCACTTTACACAGCACGGTAACAGGAAATGCCTTCTGTTGCCCTCTAATAAATCCGTATCTTATTGGAGTTCTTGCGCAAAGAAGACTGCGGCCTTTTTTAATATTTCGCGCTCCATCCGCAATTGTTCAACTTCTTTACGTAAGCGGATTAATTCATCTTGGCCTGTCAAATTTAAAACCTTTTTCTTGGTTGAAGATGCGGCTGTTGAGCCTTTCTCGGCTCTTACCCAACGTCCAATAGCGCCTAAGGAGACACCTAAATTATCCGCTGCTTGCTTGTGCGTGTAGCCCTTTTCATTAACCAGCTTTGCCGCATCTTGTTTAAATTCAAGCGTGTATTTGGGACGTTTACACTTAATTTGTTCGCTCATTGTTCACCTCTGTTGACATTATAAATCTGTCTTTAGAAGTGTCCGGTTTTATTAAACCATTACAGTCGGCCATCGGCTAACTGAAAACAGCGCAACGCCATGTGTGCAGTACAAATTAGTGTCAGATTTTGGTAACCAATCCATTATTTACAATTGTCATCCAGATAAAAAGAGCCGCCTTTTTAATTAACCTGCTTTGCAAAATTAAAGAAAAGAACGGCATGAGCGCATTCAAAAAATTCGCACGTGAATAAAATGCCTCATTATTCGCCGTGACAGCCTCTGAAGCTATAAAAGCCCTTAAGTGTTTGATTAAATTATCGTAGATAACAAAAAACTTTATAAAGGATAAAAAAAGCCAGCGGAGGCTGTTGTAACCTTAATCCGCTGACCGGCGCCGTGTGGTTTTATTACACAGCAAGGGGACGATTATTGCTTAACCTCAGGCATATCTTGAACAATCAGTACATAGGGCTCGCCCAAAGGAAATTTATCTTCCGGCTTTTGGAAATAGATAACCTTTCCGTAAGTCTCGTGTACGGCGGGTAAAATTCTGGCCGCTTCCTCCTTGGTCAAATCGGGAAAGGTGGCGCAAGCCCTACCCACTTCAGTCTTATGGTAATGCCAATAGTGCTTTTCATTTTCAGGTAAGGTGTTGAATTGGGTTGTGGTTATGATGTACTCAAAACCAATCGGCTTGTCCTGGTCTTTCATTCCGGTGGGGAACATTAAACACACTAACGTGCCGTCATCGTAAGCTTTACAGTGATGATGGACAATGGCGTGTAATTTAGGGTCGTCAGCGCTGAAGACATCGGGTTTGAGATGTCTAATAGCTTGGATGTGCAAGTCATTAAAGCCCATTGTGTTTGGGTGTTCCGTTTGCCTAGGATTCATGGTTGTGTTGTATTTGGGTTGGCCTGAAACAGCCATCGCCGCATGGCTATGTTCCGACTCGGCTGTCGGGGGTGTGGCTGTTGTTGCACAACCGCTGGCCAATACCATTAAAGCACTGGCAATTATTAATCTTAATTTCATATTGATTATCCCTAGGATGAATGTATTGGTTATTATGACAAATCATTAATATAAGAATATCATAATATAATGATATGTAAACTCCTGCGTTTCAAACTATGCTAGCTTAACAAATTTTGACGAGCTTACAGTATGCCCCGCTTAATCCATGCCAATCATAAAAACCGTTCCGGCATCCCTCAAAGGTTGGCCTGTGTGCCGCCGATTTTTATGTGCAAGCGCCCTTCATTGTTGTACGCTTAACCGCATCCATCGGTCAACACGACACCATTTCATAGCTGTAGCGGCTCGCGTTTAAAATGGTTGGGCTTGCATTTGACGCCGTTTTAGGCTTGAATTAATTGCAACTGTAGAATGATCCGTGTGTTGTCCTCAAAGATGAGGTGAAAATTTGAAAAATATAGCCGGGAATGATGTATCTATTTTTTTATACCGCTTTGAATTACGCGGTAATGGCATCGACTTTGTTTTGAATGAGGTTATTGCCGAGGATATGTACCCAGATATCGATGAGAAAATGAAGCCGCTCGTCCACGCCTGTTGCGAAACACTTTTGCGGTACAGGCACCTAAGTGTGGGTAACACCATTATGGATGGCAATTTTCTTGTTAGCGGTTATGGATAGAGGCACTCAAGAACTGGAAGAAGGAAAACAACCACACCCATCCCCAATAGATAACACGCCAAATTCAAGAAAGATAAAAAAAGAGCTTGAGAAGTTGGGAAAAACAAAACACCTACAGGCAAAAATGCAATGGCTTGCAGAGGGGGTGCAACTACGGCAAGGGTTAAGGCAGTTGCGTCCTGATGATTTACCACCTGATGTCACCGCATCAAGTGGATATGACCATAGAGGGCTTTGTTATGTCTTCGATCATAAGAAATTCGGGGAACTGGGGAGGATCGTATTGATTAAGGTTGGCGAACAAGAAATGTTGATGCAAGCCGATCTATACATGGGACAGGAAAACCAGGAATCTACTATCGCAAAAATGAAAAAGGAAATATTTGAGAACGTGGTTACAAATGTTAGTGTTTGCTTTGATGGCCTCTAATCTTACTATCAAGGGTCTAGCTATCACTTTTCTAAGTCCGCCATCTTATACGACCCGGTGGGCGGAGTTGTTGACCATTAACATATAAAAAGTTCGAACGTGGATAACGGCTATCGGCCATTTCTGGGACGTACAAGGACGGGTTTTCAAAGACGGGTATGAGACATAAAGCAGTCGTCTAACACTAAGAAATTAAGTCAAAAAAGCATAACCCGATATAAAAATCGATAACCGATGACCGTTTTCGCGATAGCAAAAGGCCAATATTCTTCAAAGCCATATGGCGGATTGCCGAATCCGCCTTGCTAGGTTAGTCTTTCTCAAGCAATTCTAAGCCTCGCGCCAAGTTTCCACGGCCCCTTTCGGCCCTAATTAAAAATCGAGTTTCAGCATCCAGCTCGGCGAGCATCAAAGTGGCCATTTCGTCGATCAGACGGTTGACACTGGTGCCACGCTGATGGGCCACCTCTTTTAGGCGCCGGTATTTGTCATCGGGTAATCTTACGGTCATTGCTGTCATGCTGCTATTTCCTTCAAAAATGCTTCAGGTGTCAGTACAGTCAAATGCGGAAAATTCAATTCCATTCTGGATAGGTCACGAAGATTACGGGTCACTATAAATTGTGCATTACCTGCAACCGCCAATTCGACCAAATGGTTATCTCCCTCATCAGGTAGATTCGGCCGCCAGCCATAATAGATCCGCGTCCATTGACAAACTGAGAGGTAAATATCCAAAAGCTCATCACGTTCTTCAGCACTCAGACGGCTACGGTCAAATAACGTTGTCCGGGCCAGTACATCTTCGTACTCGTTAAACAATGCCGTGCCCATCAAAGGAATGGCCTTACCTCGTAAACAAGCAGCGATCACCGCGTTAGCAGCGCCTTGGCTTAAACAGGCAGCCAAAAAAATATTGGTATCTACGACAATTTTCATAAGTATGCGGTAGCATAGCTGCTACCACTAAACTTAGCAATGACATGATCCAATGTCGGAGGACAATCACCTCTCAGTCATGTAAAAAGGCAGATTTCGATATTGACTGTCAGCATAGCATTAGTTCGCCGACAACCGGGATTTGTGGTGAACGTCGATTGTGGGTCGTTACCGACTACTCCCCAAAATTCCCAAGGCCGCTTTTGTCTGGTCATAATTAATTATAACCAACGATGGGCAAGGGCAGGACAGAAGGGTGGACATTCTGTTCAACTGGGTGGGCGTATCTGAAAAGTGTCCAATCATTGGACACTTTTGTTGATTGGCATTGTATGGGGTTACCCATGTCATGGGAATGAAACCTGTGCTTAGCTTTGCAATGAGGATGGCGCCGTTTGCCAGAAAAGAAACGCCTTTGTATTGGTTTTTAGAAACCGAACCGCACTAGCCAGCCACTGGCCCGCTGTTTGCCGGTTCATAAATAGCATTCTTTCATCACCCAAGGGTTGGTTTGGGCAGCCTTAGTGTTTGGCGGCAGTGATTCGATACCGTCCAACGTGAATGTCTCCGCACGGCTAATGGCAGGCACGAACCTGGCAGGCAATAGCGACTCCAGCTTCAGTTTACCGTTTTGGGCGAGGATGCGCCTGTCTCCGAACCATATTTTTGTGACATCGGTCTTCTGGCGGATGCCACGGCCAATGGCCTGGCGGAGCTTGCGCCGGGTGTGGATGACCGACATGCCGTAAACAGTTGCCCTAACGGTTTCTGCGGAAAAACCACGCTTGAACATGGATTCTGCCAGCAATGCCTCAATCGCGCTATCAGGCGGGGAAAAAGGGATGCGGGTGACCACCACATTTTTGACCAGCCCTGGCAGGTTAATACCTTCCCAACATACTGGCGACAACAATACCGCACCTTCCGTTTGCTTAAAGCGCAATATCAGCCCATTGAGGGAGTCGGTTTCAGTCTGTTGGATCAAGGTTGCCAAATCCGGGTGATGTTGCCTGATGTGATCGGCAATCATTTCCGTGTCGCGGTAAGACAGGGTCAAGGCGAGGACACGACCGCCCGATCCGGCGGCTTTGACAATCATGGCCGACACATAATGAACCCAAAGCGGATCGCTTGAAAAAGCATCGTCGCCCAATGGCAGGGTAGGGGTGGGGGCGTTGTCATCCGGTAACACCAATGACAATTTGCCGAAATCGTCCGGCTCAAAAATGCGTGTAACGAGTTGATGCCGCTTCGAACGGAACAAGCCTAAGGTATTGGCGACCGCCTTCAATGAGGATTCATTGCCGTCGGACAGGGTCGCGGAAGTGAGTAGCGCCGCCGCCGTCCTCGCGGTCTTGCCATAACTGGCCGAACACCTTACCCGGATTCGGGTTGACCAAGCGTAAGGAGGGGTAACGCCGCTGTTTGGAATAATGGATGACCGGTATGGAATGGGAAGCCGGTTGGCCCATGCCGGATGTAAATGTCGCCAGTGCATCCCGATGCAGCTGTATTTCCGCCCGGTTTTCCCGGTCTTGGCAGACCTTGATGGCGGCATCGAGCAATGGCAATAAGGTTGCTATGTCGTGGCCGATTTGCCCGGCAATAAAAGGGGATTCACTCAGTGCAGTGTGCGTGGTATGGGTGGTATCCATGGTCATGGCCCTATCCATCAACGTCCTGATCCCTGCAAAAATGGCCGGATTGGCCGGGCCAGTTGGTTTTGCAAATAACCTGGCCATCGTGTTGAGGCAGGCGGCTTTATTGGCGATCAGGTGGGCGGCGGCTTCAACCTTGTCGGCTTCATCGGCGACAATCACGGACAGGGGGCGGGACTCGGCATCATCCAGGACAGCATAGGATTTTGAGGTGGCATGGAGCAAGGTTAAGGCGTGGTTGGTGACGATGACATCGGCTGCTTTCGCTGCCAGCGTGTGCGCCAAATAACGCGACTTCTCCGTGTCCGGCAGATACGCTTCGCAGCAAACGTCGGCGCTGGACAATTCCACGGGGAGTTCGCCCCGGGCGCTTTGCCAATCCATCAACAAGCCGGTCGGTGACGTATCCGCCCAATGCAGGAAATCCTTGACGGTTTCTGGGGCGGCATCCCATGCCAAGCCTTTTTCAAGCAACCGTTGCCGTGCCCTTGCCGGGCTGACAAAATTCCGCAGGCCTAGCCGCGGAGCAACCACCAGTTTCTTTCCGGTCAAGTCCAAGGCGACTTGCAAGGCGGTATCTAAATCTCCGCCAATCCCCAGGATTTGCGATTGGAGCTGGACGGTATAGGTGGAAATGGCGACACGGTGGCCAGTCAAGGCGGCGTACAGCAACAATGGCACGGCGTAGCCTAAGGTTTTGCCGATGCCCGTCCCGGCTTCGACCAGGCCAACCGCCGTCTGCTGCTTGGAACCAGACGCCAGGAGCGCAGCCACCGTTTCGGCGTATTGCGCCTGGACCGGGTTTGGGCGGTAGTGTGGCAGATACTTGGATAGGATGCCGTTTTCAGAAAAGGCGGCAAGGGTCAATTCAGTTAGGGTAGAGGGCATTAGGCGTTATGGGTGGTTATGGGTGATTATTTGGAGGAATTGCGCCAGTTCCCCCGAATCGTTTATCAACGTTTCCAGTTTGGTGATATTAGCGTCTGGATACAAAACGCCCGCTAGTTGAATCCGTGGCGCAATACCAAACTTTGCCTTGCCTTTCCGCAGCATGGACAGCGAGGTTCTTTTTAGCCCAATTTTGCCGGCGACGGCCTCATCCGTATTGGCACCTATATGTTGCTTAAAACAGGCTAACAGTTCGGCATCACAGTTGTGATCGCCTAAGTTTGGTTTTTTATCAGCGGCAATGCCCATCCGTTTCTGGATGTCGTCAAGCAAGCTGCTGGCTGACAGGTCGGGTAAAGGGATGAATTGTTGGAAATGGCCGGCATTTTCAAGCAGCCGTAGACGGACGCTGTTACCCAATGCCACATCCCCTGCCCGAACCTTATAAATGGCATGTCTGGTGAGCCCCAAATAAGTTGCCAACTTAACGTCGGTGGTAAACTCAAAGTGGCATTTCAGAAAATCCAGTAGGGCCACATCATTCTGGTGAATGATTGAATTGTCCTGGCCTTCAGTTTTGATGGGCGTTTGGTTCATACTATTTCCATAACAGAACTTCCAATCGGGGTAGGTGAATTAACCATACCCAAACAGGAAGTTCTGGCCTATACCCATCCATCTGTAAGGTGAAAGCGGTATTAAGGGGGACGTTTTGGGTTGTCATGTTGGTACTGTCCTTGAAAGACGGGATAGCCATGTCCGTGACGGACGATGGCAACGCGTCAATGCACAGTGCCATAGTGCGTTTCCATCATTGCTTCGGCAAGGGTTCTGGCGATGACTGCCGGCGCGTCCTTGTCGCGGGATTCGATCAGCCATTCAATCAAGCCCAGAGATTGGCCGGTGTTTTCCTTTTCGGCAATCCTGATGGCGGCATCCAGCGATACGTAGAGTTCAGCTTCGCTTTCCACATAAACAGCATTGATCGTTGGGATCAGTAGGCGCTGTGCTAGTAAGCCATCAAGCCAATACCCGTAGTTTGTCGTCAGGCCAAGAGTTTGATGCACGCCAGACGACGACACCCACACGTCAAACTTGCCATGATTTCCCATCACAACCGTTTCGAGATTCATTGTTGGCTGATCCACCTGTTCACATTCTGGCAGTGGATGAGAGCTGTCCATCATTTTTCTCCAAGGTTTCGTTTCCCCAAACAGCGGGCTTATTTTTCCGTTAAAGAGTGGGCTGGAACTGATAGTATCCGGTTTCCCGTGGACAATTCCGTCATTGGTGGCTTCGCTCTGCCCTCTCCAAAGACCCCATTCAAACGGGTACGGGCCACAAAACCCCGGCCTGCTTGGCAAGCCCCTATTGCCGGGCAATAGGTTTGCTGTCCGGCAGCCGGCTTGATGGGCCTGTTGATAGGCGATAAAAGTGTCCAATGATTGGACACTTTTATCGCCTCAGCGAATTTTCATAAAAGCCCCAGGGATTGCTGCAATACCCTGACATTCGCTTCCAAAAGGAACGCGTTACAAATAGTGTGTAACCGGAGCCCCACCATCGCGAACTCCGCCAAGCCATATTTTTCAAGCAGCAATTCCCGAAAAGTTCTTGGCCATTCCACGACCTTGAGGCTGTGATCATCAGTACCCCTGTAAAAGAAGGGCGGCACAAAATCATCCGGCAATTGCCCGAATGGGTTTTTCCCTTATACCTTTCTAACCACTGTAGGCAATGCCTGTAGCGCTATCCGGCGAAGCAATTCTTCTTTTGCCTCTTCAAGTGATTGGCCGGCGCCAGAGCCATTCGGCGCAGGGTCTGGGAACAGGATATAAGGCTTGCCATACCGGACTTGCCAGCCATGCTTTGCGTCCGATGCTGAAAAAATATCTAACCTGACGATATGTTTTGGCACTTCAAAAATGGCGGCGTTAAAAATAGTGACTTGTCTATATTCCATATTACTGACCGGTTGATTGGAAAAGTAAAAATAAGGTAAGAGCGGGTTGTTATTTTGGGATTTCTACTGTCAATTTCGATATTTAACCACTTAATATTAGTGTTATCTAGGATTTATAGGCTGTAGACATGAGCATTTGAAGGACTACCTTGATCCGGTCTTCGATTAATGCCGGCTGCATTGAGGGAAATCGTTCAACCAACAAAACCCGGTAAGTGCCTATCCATTCCGCTGCGGTCAAGTCACCGTTTCCCTGTTCAATAAAAAATGGCGGCACAAAATCCTCCTTCAATTCCCCGTAGTGTTGCCCCCAAGCGGCCATTACCAAGTCAAAATCAGCATCCACGTCCTCCACTTTATTGAAATGCTTATGCACTTCATTATGGGTTGGCATATGCCCAAAGAACCCCCGTGGGATGGGACCCTCCAATAGAGAGTTGGAAACGGCGTTATTAGTGCATTTTGTTTGCTTTTTAAGGTTACGTTTTTGGCGTTTGAGAACTTTATTTTTACGTTTGTCTGACATGGGTAATCCTTTAAGGTAATAACAACGCTTCTGTACAACCCGCCATTGCCTGCCGGAATGCCCCCTTGGCGGTGTCTAGGCATTCAGACAAGGCTTCGCCATTGGCCACCAGCCCCATGAACGGCTTGATTTCCAGGGTCCCCGCCATACCGTCCAATGACACTGCCCATGACGCTTCAACAATGCCGCAGCCTTGGGCATGGTGCGCCCCTAAAAACGGGGATTTGGCAAATTTGTCCAATGCCAACACCAACAGCCCCAGTTCAACGTCATTGATTTGGGACGCAACAAGCCGGTGGCTTAACGGCAAACCGGGCGGTATGACTTCGTACCCCGGCAACGGCATCTGGACACTGAGGTCGGTGCCGGCAATGCCCACCGCTTGGTCTAGGACGGTAGCCAGTGCTGCCAACTGGCTGTCCAATTGGGCCACCGTGTCTTTATCGCCGGCTTTTTTTGCCGCTTTGAGCAATTTCTCCTGTTCATCTATCTGGCGCTTGGTGCGGGACACCGTCCTGGCGGCATTGCAAATCGTGTCCAGTGCCGCCACGGCCGACGCATCCAACAGGGTTATCTCGTGTGGGTTGCGCTGGAGCGGGTCTGTCCGCACGCCGGTGACGATAGTGGGCGTGAACGGGTGGAAGGGGATGGCGTGCCCCACCCAACGCCCCGTTGACCCAGGCATTGTTGGCACCGGAGGTGGCGCCAAACAGGGCGATGAGCGGGTTCTTGCGTTTGAATTCACGGATGGCGCTGATGTTGATGTCGCCTTCAGGGCCAGAAGCGCCAACGCCACCGATGGTCAGCAAGCGGTGCAGCTCCAGCCCCCAGGTGTCGTCCTGGATAGATTCCAGCAGCACATCCCGTGCGGCACGGCGCAATGCCCCGCGGATGCCGGCGGCCGGGAAGTAAGGGACATAAGCCAAGCCGCCAATGTCCGGGAAATACTTGGCCATCCGGGGCAAACGGGCGGTTTTATCTTCGCCTTGGCGGTATTTTTCTTGGGTGTCGGCTTCCCTGGAGGGACGGATAGGTGCGGTGGCCAATGGGCTGTCAAAGGCCGGGCTGACCGTACCGGTCAGGGTGAGGTTGAATAAGGTGGTGTCCATGGTCATGCCTGTGTGGGGGGGTGGATTTTCATCATGCCAAAGCCAAGCCCCCGGTGCTTGCCGATGCCGGTGCGGAGGGTGTTGGCAAATAAGGTGCTGTCGGTGACCGACAACACGCCGTCAAAAGTTGCCCGGTTCAAGAAAAACGCCGGGGTGCGCGGTTTCCTGATCAGGACCGCCTCGGTAAAAAACCCCATGCTATCCGCATGGGGTGCAAAGCCATTGGCGTGGCCGTTCCGCAGCAGCCATGCCAACAATTCGTCGCCTGTGGTGAGCGGGAGGATTTTCCGGGTTTTGGCGAGGGTTTTGGTGGCGACGGCCGACACCGAAAAAGCCAACGGCTGGCCGACGGCATAGTGGGTGTTGACCTCGTTGGCTTGGGAGGGCAACACGGTTTTATCCGCCCTTAAGGTGATCAGGGATTGGCCACCGCTAGGTAACGGGCGAAAGTCATAATGGAAGCCCCGTTGGCCCGACCCGTCGCTGCCCATGACCTGCCACGCCGCCCGGTGGGCGTTATAGGCGTCTGTAGAGGACAACAAAAATTTTACTTCCGCGATATTATTGGGCATACGCACCCACCATCACCCAGTCATATTCGGGTGTGCCGTATAAGGGTAGGGCAGTGACCAAATCCGAGAGGCCGGCGTATTTCGTGTCCATTTCCCGCAGCGCCGCTTTGGCGTCGTCAGTTCTGGCTTTCGATAGGCCGCGGACGATGAGGGTATACAACCCAACGGCCTTTTTTAAATTGGCTTGGGGCAACCCTTGGTCGGCAATGGCACGGCAACAGGAACGGACTAGCCGGGCATTGATGGGGGCTACGCTGCCGCCACCCAAGTAAATCCGGTCACGGGATTCACTCACCCGTAACTGTTTGCAAACATCCGCCGAAGACTGGGAAAACGCGACCACCATGAACGGGGGGTCAGGCGGCGACAGCAAGGTGGCGATGACCGCTTTGGCGACCGTGCTATGGGACAATTCACTGTTCGCCAGTCCTTGGAAGGCATCCAAATTGCCGGCGTTGCCGGTTGTCAATTTGGCGTGTTTTTCGGTCAAGGTCGCCGCCCAGCCTGCACCCATGCGGCCGGGGACTTTAATCCCTTGGTAAGAACCGGCCACCGTCACGCAAACCGGGCAAAAGGCCAGATAGCCAAGTTCGGTGGCGGACAATGCCCCGCCAGCGCCACAGCCGGCACAGTGGCTGGGCATCCCTTTTTTATGGCTGACGCCCGGTTTTCCGTACACCGCGTAAGCGCGTTCACCGAACCAGTCATGGTAAGTGAGCAAGGCTTGTTTAGATTTGCTGTCCATCCGTTACAACCTGACTTTTTCACAAGGTACTGAGGTGATCGAGATGACCTCATAGCCACCGCTGGTATCACTGGCAAGCGATGCGTAGCAAATGCCCACCTTGTCCTTAACGTAAGTGATATTCTCAACCGCTTTTTGAAGGCTGGGTTTTTGCGGTGCATTAGGTAGAGTGGCATACCAGAACATTAATACAGAAAAGGTTGCACCCAATGCAAAAGCGATAAATTGGAACAATTTTAATGACACTTAAATTTCCCCGTTGATTGAAAAATGTTGGGTTAAGAAATCGATGTGTTCCCTGGAGATAAAACGGGTGGTTGGCAAAGCGCAGAGTTCAGCGTGGCTGAAATCGAAGTAATTGGGCTTGCAGGTCGCCCTATCAATGACCAACTGTCCGGGATCAAGGCCGATGTGACGGCATAAGCCGACGGGGAGCGGACGGGCGGGGGAGGCATCGGGTAACACCCACGCGTGATCGTGCGCCATTTCGGTTACGGAATAAGAACTGACCTGCCCATAACCCGAATGGCAGCGTTTGCCGAGGCCGGGCAAGCGGCGCAGCAAAGTAATGGCTTTGCCCGGATCACCGGAGGCGAACCAGGCAAGGGCGGGGACATGGAAAGCTTGGTAGCGGTCCAAACGGGACTTGTCGGGGAAAGATGTCATCTTGACGGCCATCTTTTTCTTTCTATTGGGGATGATCCGCGGATGTGAAAAATCGTCGATGGTCATCCTTGACACAAAGGCAGCTTCATTGAACACAGGACGGCCCACCATCATGACGGCAGAACCATGAAAAACCCCATCGGTGTTTTTTAAAGGCAGCTGTTGGCCGTCTTCGCCGAAGAGTTGGCAGGCGGCGGACAACAAAGAATCCAGGGTCAGATAGGCTTCCGGTGAGAGTATCAGGGGGCTATCAAGCTTAGCTTCTATGAGGAAGGGTACAGGTGTCATAAATCCAGATGTGGTGCTGTTTGTCTGGAAATAGTATGACAGAGGAAAAAGAATTACATCCTACCGAAAAGTATCAAAAAAGTGGCATAATTCGATGGGACTAACAAATAGGATAAGGTGTTTTTGAGGTAATCCCCACTAACGTGGGGAAAAGGGCTTAGTTTAGTATTTATGTAGATAAGCTCCAAAAACCCCACGAGTGTGGGGAAAAGAAGCGGGATTCGCACTTGACCAGTCGATCGCCACCGAGAACCCCACGGATGTGGGGAAATGTATAGCAAAAAGTGCCATTTTTCGTGCTTATCCCAAAAACCCCACGCCTGTGAGGAAAAGTCAATGCCACAGGTAATACCTTGAGTAACCTGCCCAAAAACCCCACGCGTGTGGGGAAAAGTTATCTGATGCAGGATCAAAACTGCGGCGTTTAACGAAAACCCCACGCCTGTGGGGAAAAGTGTTGATTTTGATCAACCAACAAACTTAGAAACACAAAAACCCCACTAATGTGAGGAAAATATTAGGATCGAAGTTGATATTCTCAATACACGCCCAAAAACCCTACGAGTGTGGGGAAAAGTAGCCGTTACTTTATTGAGTGGCTAAGTTATGTCAAAAACCCCACGCCTGTGGGGAAAAGCCGGGCTATCAAAGAACTATTGGCTGGTCGGTCACAAAAACCCCACGCGTGTAGGGAAAAGTTTATTAGAATTTGAGTAAATTTTCATTGATGCCAAAAACCCCACGCCTGTGGGGAAAAGCAAATAACGTTTGCCAGTCTATCGCGGGAGTTTACAAAAACCCCACACCTGTGGGGAAAAGTATGTGGCGCTGGGGCATCCTGCCGGAAAACCACCAAAAACCCCACGCGTGTGGGGAAAAGTTTCTATGGTGATGACCGAAGTCACTTTGCAAAAACCCCACGCATGTGGGGAAAAGCCGTTGTGTGACGGGCGTTTTGACTGACCATCGCCCAAAAACCCCACACCTGTGGGGAAAAGCCTAAACCTACCCCATTGATTGAAAATAAATAGGATAGGAAAATAAAATCTACTGGCTAAAGGTTAAAATAAAAACACCATAACAGCAACCTCATTAAATCAACGGTGTCTTTGTCCGCTCAAATGGCCTAGGCGGTTTGCCCGGTTTTTTAAGCCACCGCCACAATTCACAGAACGCCAACCAATATTGGTAGCGCGTCTGGTCGGCAAGGTCTTGGTGCGCTTCCCAAAAACGGATGACATGGCGCTTGCCCAGCTGGGCCAAGTACCCCACTTTTTCTTGGGTTTGCACCCATTCCACAAACAGCAGCAAGCGCCGCACCTGTTTCCGGCGGTGTTCCTTACCGCCTTTACGGACATA
>CAIYRS010000108.1 GCA_903928685.1 uncultured Methylococcaceae bacterium | reverse complement strand
TTTGGAGCGCGGGCATCTTGCCCGCAACTAGCGGGCAAGATGCCCGCGCTCCTTATCACTGTGACCACACTTGCAGCATTGCTTAACGGCGTTGATTGCCCTTCCCACACACGAGGAGTCAGCTCATGACTTTAGCAAGACACACCAACAACCACCCCTTCCATTTGGATAACGCCATCGAGCACATCGCCCATTGGCTGCCCACCCAAGGCCCGATTAAAGACTTCATCCATCACAACACCTTACACGCGGTGCAACACTACCCGTTCCACAAAGGCGTGGCGGTTGCCGCCAAAGTGTTCGGCGCACGCAGTTATTTGCCGATGGCCGATTACCAAGCCATGTACCAAAAAGGCCGGATTAAAGATTTCGCAATTGATTGGGCAATCAAACAATCCGGTTACACGTCCGAGCATTTCCCGCTGTTACGCACCAATCTATTCATTGTTGACCACAGCCAACATTACCCGCCGATTTCCTTAGCCAACCACGGCATCCGCAATCGTTGGATCAGTCACTTGGAAGTGGACTTAAACTCCTTGGCACATCCGGTGATGTTCCGCTTGCTGGGCAATTTTCTCGACCAAGGCATCAGCCGTTGGACTTTAGCGAAACCGGACGAATCGTTTTGGGATTGCGTGTGGCGTTTGGCGCAAAACAGCTTGTTGCCGCTATACCCTTTCGATAGCTTAACCATGCGGGAAATGCTCAACGGCACACCTGATGATGTGATTGCGACCTGCCTACATCGCTTGGTCGGCAATGAAGCCTTGTACGAACAATATCTTTTGGAAATGCTGCTAGGCCATCCAGGCTGGTCGGGCATGGTGCGCTTGATTGAATTGGATAAAAAAGCCTTGCTGGAGCGGCGCAACATTTCCCTAAAAGAAATGATTGCCGTGGAGCTGTTGGTGGAATGGGCGATTATGGCGAAAAAACGCGGCGATCACTTTATCGCTGTCGCGCAATTGCCAGCAACAGGCGATATTCCGCTGCTTAGCGATTATGAAGAACAAGCCACTGTGCCGCTGTCGTTAAAAATCTGGCACGAAGCCATGGAATACTCGCTGCATGCGGAATTATTGGCAGGCTTGCAACGCCAACCTGCGCCTGCGGAAAAACCCAAACCCACACCGATTGCCCAAGCATTCTTCTGCATCGACGACCGCGAATGCTCGCTACGCCGTTATTTGGAAGAAGCCAACCCTGCCATCGAAACCTTCGGCGCGGCAGGTTTTTTCGGCATCGACTTTTTATACCAAGGTTTTGACGATGCTTATCCAGTCGCCCAATGCCCCAACATCTTAAGCCCCAAGCATCTGATTTTAGAAACCAGCTTGGCAACCGAGCCGGAAAAAAAGGCCATCACCGATGGCTTGTCGGATTTGCACATCAAACCGCATTCGCTGTTTCGTGGCTGGTTGTATACGCAACTGCTAGGTTTTGGCTATGCCGGACGGATGTTGTGGGATGTGTTCCGGCCCGGCACACAACTGGTAAAAATCCAAAAACTCAGCGAAGTTTCGGCGCACACGCATTTGCATTTATTGCGCGAAAGCGACGAACCCACCGAAGACGGGCGTTTGCTGGGCTTTTCTTACATTGAAATGGCCGACAAAATTGAAGGCTTGTTACGCAATATTGGCCTGACCCAAAACTTTGCGCCGTTGGTAGTCGTGGTCGCGCACGGCTCTAGCAGCACCAACAACCCGCATTTTGCCGCTTACGATTGCGGCGCGTGTTCCGGCAAACCCGGCGCACCCAATGCGCGGGCGTTTGCGTGGATGGCGAACAGTTTGGAAGTCCGCGAGATTTTACGCGAACGCGGTATTGTCATCCCCGCGAACACCCTTTTCGTCGGCGCGTTGCACAACACCAGCCGCGATGAAATCACTTATTTCGACCAACATTTATTGGCAGGCTACCCTACCGAAACTTTGGAAGCCTTCCAAGCGGCAATGGCGCAAGCTTTGGACAAAAACGCCTTGGAACGTTGCCGCTGGTTTGAACTAGCACCACAAGGCCACGACCACGATGATGCCCACGCCCACGCCCACGCCCACGTACAAGCACGGGCAACATCGATTTTTGAACCCAGGCCAGAGCTGAACCATTCCAATAATCTCTATGCAGTCGTCGGCAGACGGCAATTGACCAGCGGCCTGTTTTTAGACCGCCGTTCGTTCTTGCATTCTTACGATCCCAATACCGACCCCGAAGGCAATATCATCGTGAAAATCCTCTCGGCGGTGATTCCGGTGTGCGGCGGCATTAATTTGGAATATTTGTTCTCGCGCGTCGATAACTCCGTGTATGGCGCAGGCACAAAATTGCCGCATAACGTCATTGGTCTGCTGGGTGTCGCCAACGGCGTGGAAGGCGATTTACGCACCGGTTTGCCATCGCAAATGATTGAAGTCCACGAGCCGTCACGTTTATTGATTGTGATTGAGCAAAGTACCGAACTGCTGGATAAAGCGTTCACCAAACTCGGCGCGGCCTTGATGGAATGGCTGGATAACGATTGGGGGCGCTTGGCGGCCTGCCATCCCGAAAGCCGCGAGCTGTATTTCTACCACCAAAGCGGCTGGGAAAAAATCGAATTACCTAGCGATTATCAAGTGCCGACGGCAGATAGTTCCGCCGTCATTATTCGCGGCGAACGGCACACAATTCCGGTGCATATTTTGAAAGCGGCTTAAAAAGGAGCGCGACCATCTTGGTCGCCACTAGCGGGCAAGATGGTCGCGCTCCCTTGAAAATGTTCGCATTGCACCTTGCGTCTTATTTGGAGACCTTAAATGAATGTATTAATCCTCACCTGCCTTTTTTTACCGTTCGTCGGCATCTTGCTGATAACGTTATTGGGCAGCTCTGAAAAGAAAATTTCGGTGATTTCATCGTGGACAACGTATGCCATGGGCTTAAGTAAAATCGCTTTGTTGGCCTTATGGGCCAACAGCGGTTTTGTCGCCCACGAGTTTGAATGGTTTACCTTGTACGAACACGGCAGCTATCAACTACCCGTGTTGTTTTATCTGGACGAAATCAGCGCCGCGTATTTGTTCGCTGTTTGGGTGATTTTCTCGGTCATCGTCCGCTATTGCCGCAATTACTTGCATCGCGAGCAAGGCTATAAACGCTTTTTCATCACCATTTTTGGTTTTGCTTTTGGCCTTAACATGGTGGTGTTGTCGGGTTCTATCGACATGTTGTTTGCTGGCTGGGAAATCGTCGGCATCTCCTCATTTTTGTTGATTGCCTTTTATCGCCAACGCATACAACCCGTCCGCAATGCCTTACGCGCTTACACCGTGTATCGGTTTTGCGACATCGGCTTGCTGTTGGGCGCGTGGATGAGCCACCAGCTGTTCCACGAAAGCGACCATTTCAGCAATTTATCGGTGTTGTTTGAACATAACGCCCCCGCCCCTGCCAGCTATCCGGCGTTATTGCTGATGTCGTTATTGGTGTTCGTTGCCGCTTCCGGCAAATCGGCACAGTTTCCGTTTTGCTTTTGGTTGCCACGGGCGATGGAAGGGCCAACGCCATCCAGCGCAATTTTTTACGGCGCGTTGTCGGTGCATTTAGGCGTATTTTTGTTGTTGCGGACGATGCCGATTTGGAGTTATCACATCCTGACTTGCTCCATTTTGTTTATGATCGGCCTGCTCACCGTCATCATCGCCAGCCTTGCCGAAAAAACCCAATCCAACATCAAAGGCCAAGTGGCGTATGCGTCCATCACCCAAGTGGGCTTTATGTTTATGGAATTGGCGTTCGGTTTGGAAAGCTTGGTGCTGGTGCATTTTTTGGGCAACGCCTTTTTACGTTGTTACCAATTGCTGGTGTCGCCCTCCATCGTCGCCCACGCCATGCGGGTGGAAGGCGCGATTGACACCAACATAACCGCTCCCAACGCCGCGCTGAAAGCCCGTTTGCCCATCTCGATCCGCGATACCTTGCCTGAGGTATTGCAAAACACCTTATATGTGTTCGCTTTGCAAGAAGGCAATTTGGAATTGCTGGTGCGTTCATTGTTGTGGTCGCCGTTAAAACGCGTGGGTGCGCTGATAAACGGCATCAATCTTTGGGTGAAATGGCTATTGGCGGGCTTGTTGGTCGGGACTTTGCTGGTCTTGCAACAAAGTAACGTTATCGAAAGCCATTGGCTGGCGATTCCTTTGGCTTTGGCAATGATGCTGGCATCGCTCAGCGCGTTTAGCCAAAAACACAGCTTTATCAATACTTGGAATGCCGTCGCCGCCAGTTGTTTATTGGCAGGTGCGTCGGTTTGGTTTTTACACCCAGATGCGGAATTGGATATTATCCTGTTCGCCAGCGGCATCATCCCGTCGTGGCTGTTAGGTGCAGCGGTATTGTTGCGGCTGCCAAAACCAGAGAAATTTAAAAACACCCCGTTCGCTTATCGGGCAATGTCAGAAACCAATCCATTAATGGCAGCCATTTTGTTCTTAAGCTTTTTAGGCTTAGTCGGCTTCCCCATTACCCCCGCATTTATCGGTGAAGATTTACTGCTTTACCACGCCAGTAGGGAATTTGCTTGGATTGCGGCGTTAATCGCCGTGTGTTTCGTCATCAACGGCATCGCCGCTGCGAGGATTTATCTACGCATTTGCATGGGTAAACCTGTGGAGATAAATGTTTAGATTTGTACTGTAGGGTGCAGCTATAAGGGGCAAACAGCATGCTGGTTTGCCCTTTTTTTTGTTTGGGGATTTTTGAGGGTTGTCCACGAAAAACACGAAAAGGCACGAACGAATATTTCAAAAGTGGCAGGGAGCGCGGGAATTAGTGAACAGATTATAGGAGACGCATCATTCGCGTTTGTACACTCGACAGATGCGATTCGTACCTCAGCACATCCTATGTAGCGCATCTTATCGAGTTTACATAGAAGCAACATGTTTAACCAACCAGATTACAATTTTTCGGGTTTACATGGTTTGATTCGCTGTTCAATAAGCGAAATATCCGAACTCTGGGCATCCACCTTATATTCAAGTATTTCATATTCTACAGGTGTCGTAACGCCATTTTTATAGGTAAGTTCTACACAGTCACGAACTCTTCTCCTTACCGTAAATCCGTAGAACAATTGGTCATTGTCAATCCAAAAACGTTTTCTAAAGACAGCAATACTATTGAAAGTGCACTCTTGGTTTGTTTCTTTTGCTACTAAATTGCAAACTTGATCTTTAGCTTCTGCCGGTTTTAACAATCCAGGAATATATTCGACTTTACCTTGATACTGGTTATATCCACATTTACGAAGCTCACCGATTAAGGGATATTTCATTTGCACTATTTTACAAAGTTGTATCCCATTATTCTCAAGAATCGAATAATAAAGAGGATCAGGCCCATGACCGATATTTAATTGTTTATCAATAAGATCATTTACACCTCCTACAATCGGCTCAAGCAAAACATCCGAGTCAAATTTCACGATATTACCTTTAGTATCACGAATAAAGGCTGCGTAGAATCTCTTAGACATGCGGTTGGTTTCTACGTGAGCAACATCAACCATTTCCTCATGCCCATTAGCTCGGTATAACATTTGTCCTGGAAAACATTCAGTTGAATGAGGATGTTCACTACTTAACAGAAGTTGAACTATTGTTGGATCATAGCAAATTTTATTGTCTTGTGTGGCATAACAATTTGCGCGTAACAACAACAGTAAGAGAAGAAAAAAATGGCGCATGGTAAATTTGCTATTTTTCAAAATAAATTTGTGCCCAACGTTAAGTAAACACCTTTTCAGGTGTGATAGAAAACTCAAAAAACGGCGTATATTTTTCACCTACAATTTTTTGAATCAAGAACATAACACCTTAGTTTTCTGTTAACAACCTTTTTACCCAAAAAGCTATACACCTAAAAAGCGCTGCGCTAACAATGCGGTCATAATCTCCAAAAAATTCAATCCGCCTCATCCTAATTCCCACCAACATCAACCCGACCTACGATTGATACAAACCATAAAAACATAATCGTAACCACATGAATATTATTACTTATTCCTTAAAGACATTATTTTCAAATCCCGTCCTACTTTATTTTCGTGTCTTTTCGTGTGTTTCGTGGACAAATCCAACTGAAAAACACTGTCGATATGATGTTAGCGGCTATACTGCCCACGTTGGCTTGCATCCAACACTGTTAAATTAGCCACCACAAAAAATTCAAGCCGTAACACTTTTAAACGGATTCTCATCATGAAAACACTCCTAACCTTAATTATGTTTTTACTGGCATCGGCTTCTGTGTTTGCCAATTCCAGCTGCCCAACTGCACCCAACCAACACGATAGCTATGTTTTAGCGATTACCTGGCAACCCGGTTTTTGCGAATACACGCCGAACACCACCTCAAAACCCGAATGCCAAGCCATGAAAACTGGCAAATTGGTGGTTGCCAACCTCAGCTTGCATGGCTTGTGGCCGAATAATAAAGCTTGCGGTAAAAGCTACGGCAACTGCGGCAATTCCAGCATTGATTTAAGCGAAGAAACTTTGAAATTTATCCAACCGTGGATGCCAAATTTTTATTTCGGCAAGGATTTTGGCGATTATGAATGGAAAAAACACGGCACTTGCCAATCATTAGACGATAACAGCTACTTTAGAAAAGCAGTCACCGCCGTGCAAACCGTCAATAATTCAGACGTTGGCGCGTTAATTATTAAGAACATCGGCAAAAACATCAGTCGTAAAACTTTAATAGACACCATCAATAAAATCCATCCCGATGCCGCCAACAAATTTACCTTGTTGTGCAGCGGCAAAAACCTGCAAGAAATCCGCATAAAACTGCCTATCGATTTTAAAGCCTCACCAACACTCGCAGGCTTAATCGGCACCAAACCCGTCAGCAAAGACAGCGATGCCAACGAATGTAAAGGTGATGCGATTTATATTGAGCGTAGTGGCATCAATTAAGGAAGTGCTGAGCTTGGCTTTGTAAATCATGAAGACAAAAAAATCCCGCTATACAAAATCAATCGTATAGCGGGATTTATTAAACGTTTTTACCGATTTTGAAAAATTACTAACTTAATTTATGGTAATTTTTGTAGCGGTAATACGGCCTTTCAATTTAAACCCGTTGTATTCGGCAACCTGACCGATAGCAAAAGACCCGGCATAACCGTTCATTTGACGTACGGTGCAATCGGCAAAATACACCACGGCTTTACCAACAGTAATACTATTTGGCCCTACTGCGGTGATTTTTGCTTTGCCTTGTACTTTTGTTGCACCTGCTGGCACAACACAAGACGCAACAGGCGTTGGCGTTGGTGCAGGATTAACGCAGAGGCCGCCTTGTAATACTTGCGGACTGACACAAGTAGGCACTGGCGGAACAACCACTGGCGCATTCACGGTGATTGCACTAGGTACACAGATGGTTGAAGCATCTAAAACGCCGACATAAGTCACCACATTTCCTACAGCAAAACTACCCACTGGCACGCCGTTAAAGGTGAATTTGGTTGTGCCTTGTGAACCATAAACATTGCTGTAAGCTAATTTTTGTCCGTTGGCTAAGGTCATGAATAATTTGCTGACAGCGGTACTGCTGGCAATTGCCGATGTGCCTTGGCAAGCGGTGCTAGCAACCACAGGATTGTTGTCGATAACTTGAAAGGCAATATCACCGATATTGCTGTCTGGATTCTGCTGAACACCTTGGATATAAGCCCAACCACCGTAATAAGCGCCGTGATTGTAGTTGGGGTCGATTTGACCAGTCACTGGATTTATCAACGGCGTGCGGTCTATGGTGCTAAAAAACTGCCAATAAGTGCCTGTACCGGTGGCTTCGTTGTAGATAACTGTGTACTGGTTTCCCGGTGTTAAAAATACCCCAGCCGCACCCAAATTAACACTGGCAACGCCATTAAATGGTTTAGTCAATGTCAACGGTGTTGGTGATGTATAAAGGATTTTTCCGCCCAAGCCCTCGCCTTCATAAACCGTTACGTTTAAAGCAACCGTAGGGCTGACCACCAAAGCAGGATTCCACGCACTAACGCCGCAAGCTGGCGCACAAGTAGCCGCCCATGTTTGTAATGCTTGGCTATAAGTTTCTTGATCGGCAACGTAAACGCCGATGGTTACGTCACTCGCCAAGGCATTAAAAGATTGACCGATGTTGTTATGTGCCAACCCCCAACCGCCTGCTGGCATCGGCGGTGGATTTAAAATGTCTGTAGTGCCTGCCTGTGCAGTCGCTGACAATGCCAACATTGCCGCTAAGATGATTAGCTTAATTTTCATAATCGTTATTTTCCATTGAGTTGAATGATGTCGCTGATCTAAACAAAATCTTGTTTTTATAATGCTTTGTTCAGTTTGTTATTTAGCGAATATCATGCCAAAACAAAAAAACATCACTTAATGGCTAATTTTTAATTACTAATCAATGGGATATAAAAAATATTTATTTAAGAATTACGCATTTCCAAGAAAAATCACTATAAAATCAAATTCTTATGAAAAATTACTATGTAGATTGGCTTAGCAGTAAAGTGAGTCTACTTGGGAATGGAACATGTTGGGTTACGCTATCGCTAACCCAACCTACTATAAAGCACTTATTTTTTAATAACTTATATGAATTTTTAAACTAGCAGCATCAAACTGGTTTGGGCAAACTAGCCAATTGTGAAAACCAGTATTTAATTTCCACAAAGCCACTCTCAACAACGAAAGCCCGCAAAAACGGTATGGCTCGACAAAGTTTGCAGAGCTACGCTGAAATTCTTACAGGGTTTTGAAGCCAGAGATTTAAACAAACAGGCGGCTAGCTTTTTCGCCGCTTCGTTGGCTTTAACTGCCCTGCCCGCTTTAATCCGCCGCATCCCAATCCATGTATTTCTTCACCGTCCGCCTATCCACCCCCGCCACTCTCGCCACTGCTTCAAACCCACCCAATTCCGCATACAAAAATCGGCAATAGTTTTGCATTAGCTGTTGTGCGGATTGATAGCCATCTTCTGTACGGTACAAGGCAAATTCATCTTGAACTACCGTAGCTAACGGTTTGGCCTGATAGCTGCCAGTCAAACAAATACGGCGGATACATTGCTCCAATTCGCGCACGTTGCCGGGCCAATGGTAATCCGGCGGTACGGTGGTGCGGATTTTGGTTTCGATGCGGCTGAGCAAATCTTCATCGGGCGTGGGGATGACGCGGTTCAGTAAACGGGCGATCAGGCTATGCAATTCGTTAGGGTTTTCGTGGATACGTTGCCGCAAGCTGGGCAAGGTGATGACATCGGAACACAGGCGGTAGTACAAATCGGCTCGGAACAGGCCTTGTTCCAGCAATTGTGCAATCGGGCGGTTGGTGGCGCTGATGACGCGGCCTTCGAAGCGGTGTTTTTCGTGGCTGCCGACCGGACTGTAGACGCGGTCTTGGATGACGTTGAGCAATTTCACTTGTATCGGCACATCGACATCGCCGATTTCATCAATAAATACCGAGCCGTGGCGGCTGCATTTGGCGAACAAGCCGGGATGGTTGTCGATTGCGCCTGTGAACGCGCCTTTTTTATGCCCGAACAATTCCGATTCCAGCAAGCTGGTGGAGTATTCGGACAGGTTAATCGCCCGAAACGACGCGGTGAAGCTTTCGATAAAACGCCGCGTACTCAGATCAAACGGGATGTAGCCGGAACAGCCCACGGCTTTCGCCACCAAGCTTTTGCCCGTTCCGGTTTCGCCCAGCAACAGCAGGGAAAAATCTTCCATGCGTGCAAACAAATGATTGAGATACCACGCCGGATTGAAGGTGAAAATATTGTTCCACAAGCGCATCCGCAATTCATAAATCGCCGGACAATCGCCGGAAACCGCATCATCAATAAATGAAAACGCCCGCTGCACTTGGAACAGCAAAGCAATGTAATGCGCGGTTTCTGGCGGCGTAAATCCGGCTTGTCCAAATTGGCTGATGAGGGTGCGGGCAAACGCCAACTCTACGGTTTTGTCGCCTGCTTGTTGTTGGGCTTTGATGTGTTCGGTAAACGCTTGCCGATAATGGTGGAAGATGTAAAACAGCCACGCCAAGCGCATATTGTCTTGGCTTTTGCCTTGGTAATCGCCGATGTTAAAGCTGCGTTGGCGTTGCAGTTCTTGGAAAGCGTTTTCCAGTTTGGCTTCGATTAATGCCAGTCGGTCGGCAAAAGTCATCGCTTCTGGGCTTATGTCCAACACTTGCCAGTCAGCTTGTTCACGTTCGACGCTGAACGGGTTCATGAATGCCAAGTCGGCGATTTTGGCGAAAAATTGGTTTTGGTCGGTGCTTAGTTTGGGCATATTCATCGTCTGCAAGCGGCTGTTTTGGGATTGGAATGCAAAACATGTTTTGCACTCCAGATATTCATTTTTTGATTTTTATGTCGGCATTTTTTGTATATATTCTATAGATTTATGAAATAAAAAACCATAACTACTTGTTTTTAAATAACTCATAAACTGGCCTCTGTTTTGCAATAGTTAATACGACTTTAACCAAAACAGGAGCAATCCATGAACAGCTTAAAACGTTTATTTATCACCGTAAAAACCCAGATTGATGGCTTGGTAGACGATTTTGAAAATCACGAAGCGGTCGCGAGTGCGGCGATTAAGGATTTGGAAGACTGGCGCAGCCAAACCCGCATCCACCAACACCGCTTGCAGAAAATGATCGCGGATTTTGACAGCCAATTGGCGGAATTGGCGACCGAGGCGGCAACGTGGTCGGCACGGGCGGTGAAAATACGGGAAACCGACGAGCAAAAAGCCTTGGAATGCGTCAAGCGCATGTTGCGGGCGCAACAACAAAGCCAATTGCTCGCCGAGCAATTGCAAACTACCCGGCAACAGTTGGCGCAATTGGATGTGGATTTAGCCACTATCCAAAACCAATTGCACACCTTAAACAGCCAAAAAGCGGTGTTTGCCGCGCGGCAAAACCGCATCCAGTTGCAATCGGGCTTAAAAAGCGGACGCGACAATCCGGCTGAGCAAGCACAAAAAATCTTCAATCGCTGGGAAGAAGCCATTACTGGCGCGGAATTGACCAGCCCTGAACCTGCCAACGCCGATCCGTTTGCTGACAGTTTCGCCCAAGAAGAAGATGCCTTGACATTGACGATGTTGTTGGATGAATTGACGGCTAAGGCCAGTCCGGCAAAGAACGTTGACACCAAAACCGACCCTAATCAGGAGAATTGAGATGGCTGCTATCGCTATATGCTTTAAACAATCAAATTTCGGTTTTTGGAGCGCGGGCAAGATGCCCGCGCTCCATTTCGCTAAAAACCACAAATACCAACACTTGCAACAGATACGTTGCTTACCAAGCCGAAGCTTGGGAACGAGCCCTGCTCTAAAATAATTGGAGAATTGATATGTCCGCTTATAAATTTGATAGCCGCACTAAAACCTGGATCGCTAACGAGACAGAAGTTAGTAACTCATCAGCTACTCAAGACATCATCCGCTATTTGCGTTGGGCTGGTACGGCGATGATAGTCATCTCCGCCATCGGCTTTATGTTGCAAGGCCATGCGGATTTGTTGCCCGCTTACCGTTATTGGTTGGGTTTGGCGTTTACTTTCTTGCTGTGTTTAGGCGGTCTGATTTGCGCTTACGGACTTAAGGAAACCACTGGTGCGCGGATTTTTTTCGCCTTGGGCGTGGCGTTTTTGCCTGTGCAAGTCTCGCAAGTCAGCGCCATGCTTTACAACTTCAGCCAAGGCGATTTGGCCTTGCAACTGCCTTACAGTTGGTTGCAATTTGAGCAAGTGCAACCTTCGTTAATCGCCATCGATTTGGCTATCTCTGCGGTGTTGCTGGTGTTAGTCAGTTACGCGGGCTTTTCTATGTTGGCACGGCGGCAAGTAAAAATGCTGATGATCGCCATGTTGTTAGGCAATGGCTATTTGTTATTGCCTATCCGCGATGGTATAGGCATTCCTTTGATGATTGTTTGCTTGTTTTTTATCTTGCGGGCTATCGAGCATCGATTACGACAAGACAGCGCCATGCAGTTATACGAAGGCTTGGCAGCGCGGGTATTAATTAGCTTGCCGTTGTTGATTTTAGTGGGCAGAAGCGTGTTGCATCCGGTATCGCTGGTGTTGAGCGTAGTGCTGGCGGCAATCGTCGCGGTTATCGGGATTATTGATATTAAACGCTATACCGATTCGTCTTTGGTGGTGGTCGGGCAATGGTTTGGTACTTTCGCGACCCTTTTGGCGTGGTTGCTGGTGAGCAATAATTGGGATGATTTTATACCAACGCATTATGGCTTGTTGTTGCCGATGGTGTTGCTGTTATTTGTGTTGTCGGCTTTTGTTGAATATTACCCGACTGCCTATCGCGGCATCGGCGCGTGCTTGGCATTCGGCTTAATGGCTGGAGCCTTGTTTAACGAACAAGCGTTTGCGCCCTTATTGGCATTAGCCACAGGTGTCTTGTTAAGTTTAATCGGCTTGCGTCAACGTGAAAAAACCCCGTTCTTCTGCGGGCACTTGTGCTTTTTAGGCGGGATTTTGTTCTATTGCCGTTATGCGATTGATGCTTACCAACATGCACCGTGGTTGAGTTCGATAGGCTTGGGTTTGTTGGTGTTGCTGGCTGCTTCTTACTTGGAAAAAAGACAGCAAATTATTTTGCGAAAAGTTGATGCTTATTGGGATGAGTTGAAAAGCTGGGATTGATTGGGGGGCTGATGTTACCCAGACATTTTCTGCGATATGAAAACAAATAATGACGAGTCGCTATCGCGACAGTTTTTCTAATCAGGTACTCGCACCCGAAGGCGAGCTACTTTCTTTTGCGCCGCCAAAAGAAAGTAGCCAAAGAAAAGGCGGCCCGGTCGCCGCTCATGTCTTGCGCTCCTCGCATTTGTCGGGGGACGGCAGAATGGGCTTCCTGCCCATCTGCCGCCGTGCGGCTTCCCTGCCGCACCCCTTCTGGCTATTCCCGACAAATGCTGCGGTGCTCGACGCGGCAAACGGGAGAAACACGTTACTGCGTAACGCCAATTAGTACGATTCAGTGGATATAGTCGGCTTATTGAATATTTTCAGGTTTCAGTTTTTTGTTAGCGTAAAATAATTCCCCGTCACCTACAAAACTAAGGAATCCTCATGTCCACATTACTTCTTGAAGTAGAGCGGCAAGCTGCGTTGTTACCACCTGATGATCGTGCGAAGCTTGCCGAATTTCTTTTAGAGTCTTTGCAAGAGCAAATCTCGACAGAAATACAACAAGCGTGGGATCAGGAAATTGCGCGCCGTGTCTCGGCTTTTGAGGCGGGGGAAGTTTTAACTATTCCAGCGCAAGATGTTTTCAATGAAGCTAAGCGCCTTGTCCAGTGACAAAAGTTGAATTTATTCCTGAGGCGCTGGAAGAATTTATCGCGGAAGTATTATTTTATGAAGCGGCACAACGGGGCTTGGGCGCGAGGCTTTCTTCATCTGTTGAAAAAGCCGCTTCTCTGGTAGTTGCTTTTCCAAATGTAGGCTCGCCTGCTGCTTCCGGTACACGGCGAGTTGTCGTTAAAGGCTTTCCATTTTGGCTAGTTTATAAGCCATATCAGAGTGGCAGAATAATTATTTTTGCTATAGCCCATCAGTCTCGTCGGCCTGGGTATTGGGTTGATCGGGTATCTTAAGGTCTTGTCACCAAAACACGCTAACCGTATATCTAAAAACCCAAAAAGCCATTCAAAAGTTATTTTCGGCGTCCAAAAACAGTTGGACGCCGACATCAACATTCATCGCCCCGATTTGCCTCTACCAGCACCATAAACTTTACTTTTACCGTTTTTTTGATTATCCAAGCCAGTAAATTTGGTTTTAAACAGTTGCGCTTTGTTTAAAACGGGGGCTGTGCCTTTAGGCTGGAAAGACGGTATCAAATGCTGTTTGCCATTACCGATTAAATCCGCCCTGCCCATTTCTTTTAAGGCATCACGCAATAAAGGCCAGTTTTTGGGGTCGTGATAACGCAGGAAAGCTTTATGCAGACGGCGTTGTTTAACGCTTTTCGGGACAAAAATATCGTCGGCTTTATGGTTAACTTTGTGTAGCGTGTCTTTGCCTGAATGGTACATAGCGGTGGCGATAGCCATGGGTGATGGCAAAAATGCCTGCACTTGGTCGGCGCGGAAACCGTTGCGCTTTAGCCATAACGCCAAATTCAACATATCGCTGTCGGTGGTGCCGGGATGGGCGGCAATGAAATATGGGATCAGATATTGCTCTTTGCCCGCTTCTTTGGAATATTTATCGAACATTTCCTTAAAGCGGTCATACGTGCCGATACCGGGTTTCATCATTTTTGATAACGGCCCTTTTTCGGTATGTTCTGGGGCAATTTTTAGATAGCCGCCAACGTGATGGGTAACTAATTCTTTGACGTATTCGGGCGATTCCACCGCCAAATCGTAACGTAAGCCGGAGGCGATAAAGATTTTTTTGATACCGGGCAAAGCACGGGCGCGGCGATAAAGTTTTATCAACGGCGTGTGGTCGGTATTCAAATTCGGGCAAATGCCTGGATAGACGCAAGAAGGTTTACGGCAAGCAGCTTCGATTTTTTCATCTTTGCACGCTAGGCGGTACATGTTTGCGGTCGGCCCGCCCAAATCGGAAATATGCCCGGTGAACGCGGGTGAGGTGTCGCGTATCGCTTCTATTTCGCGGATGATGGAATCTTCCGAACGGCTTTGGATGATGCGGCCTTCGTGTTCGGTAATGGAGCAAAAACTGCAACCGCCGAAGCAGCCGCGCATGATGTTGACTGAATGCTGGATCATTTCAAACGCGGGAATATGAGCTTTGCCATAATCACGATGCGGCAGACGTGAGTACGGCAAATCAAAAACGCCGTCCATTTCTTTGGTGGTTAATGGGATTGGCGGCGGATTAATCCACACTTGGCGGTTGCCATGTTGTTGGATTAAGGAGCGGGCATTACCTGGGTTGGTTTCTGCGTGCATGATTCTGGAGGTATGCGCGTAGAGGATGGCGTCGTCTTTGACGGCTTCATAAGCAGGCAAGCGGATGACGGTTTGCGAACGGCGGCTTCTTGCCAGCAATTTGTCAATACGGATTACGTGTTCATCTGGGTTTGCCGTTTCTGGCTTTAAGTCACAGGCGGGATTTTCTTGATAAGGATCAATCGGCAACATCGGTGCGCCGGGTTTATCTATATCGGTAGAGTCTTTTACCAACCAGCCTTCCGGCACGTTTTTGACAAAATGCACGGTACCACGAATGCCTGTGAGTTCGGAGACGGCTTCACCATTAGCCAATCGATGGGCAATTTCGACTACTTGGCGCTCAGCATTGCCGTAAACCAATAAATCGGCTTTGGCATCTAACAATACCGATTTGCGTACGGTATCTGACCAATAATCATAATGGGCAATGCGCCGCAGGCTGGCTTCTATACCGCCGATGATGATAGGCACGTCTTTGAAGGCTTCGCGGCAGCGGTGTGAATAAACATTGACGGCGCGGTCGGGGCGTTTGCCTGCGGCACCGTCTGGGGTGTAGGCATCGTTGGAGCGGATTTTTTTGTCGGAGGTGTAGCGGTTGACCATGGAATCCATGTTGCCGCCAGTAACGCCAAAGAATAAATTAGGTCGCCCTAGTTTTTTAAATTCCGTGGCACTTTGCCAATCGGGCTGGGAGATGATGCCGACCCGAAAGCCTTGGGCTTCCAATAATCGCCCGATCAAGGCCATTCCAAAACTGGGGTGGTCTATGTAGGCATCGCCTGTAACTAAAATAACATCGCAGCTATCCCAGCCCAGTTCATCCATTTCTGTGCGGCTCATTGGCAACGATGGCGCAGTGCCAAAGCGTTGCGCCCAATATTTGCGGTAGCTAAAAAGATAAGGGGCGTCGGGTATAGCGGTAACTGTCATGTGCTGATTAATTTATTAAAGGTACTGGCGTTATGTTTTTTCAGGTCTTTTAAAAAACGTGGAAATTCGATTTGGAGTTGGTCTTCAAGCTGGTTCGCCCTATTTCGCAGTTGTTCCAAGGAAAAACTCGGTGACCGGGCGTTAAATGCTAAGACGATGATGTTGCTTCTATCAGGCACGGGCAATAATAGGATATTCCAGTTGAAACATTGCCCTAACCAACGGGCAAGTTGTTGGAATTGCATATTGCCCGCCCCACCCCACAAATTGGCGACCAGTATACCTTCTTTTGTTAACAAGGACTTAGCTGCTTGGAAAAAAATTTCGCTACAGATAGTTGGGGCGACGCCTTCGTGGTCGAAAGCGTCTAGCATGATGAGGTCGTAATAACCGCGTTCACTTTCTTTGGCTTTGCGGACATAAAGCCCGCCATCGCCAATCAGAATTTTTATGCGTGGGTCTAAAGGCAGGCCAAAATGGCTACGGGCGATTTTTACCACACTACGGCGGCATTCGATGACTTTTAGTCGGCATTCGGGGAATTGTTGTAGTAAAAACTTGCTGATTGAACCGCCACCTAATCCCAGCAAAAGCACATGGTTGCCTAAGTCTGGTTTAAACAATTGCCAACTGGTCATGGAGCGCACGTATTCCAACACCAGTTTGTCCGGCTCATGTAACGACATGCTGCTTTGTTTGGGTAATGAGCCAAAATGTAATGACCGCAGCCCGGCATCATCAATGATTTCTATGGTGCCGTCATCATCGTGGATTTGATAAACCAGCTGTCCGCCGTATTTGTTCATGGTTTGATTTTATATTGGCCTGACCGCTTTTTCGGTCAGTGAATGCAAACGGCTAAGGGCTTGTTTTATGGGTTGTGGCTTAACAATCCCGCTAGCCGTCATGGTGAAGATTGGGTATCGAGAGGCTTAAATGACTTCCATCACTAAAAAAGGCCCGCCATAGGTTAAGGCAAAATAAACGACCGCCAAACCAATGCTGCTATAGGTGCGAAAATCAAACACTTGTTTAAATACATAGCTGATATTCGCCATATACCAAAGGATTAAAAATACGCCGAGATAGGTGGGGTACTCTTCGTATTCTGTACCCTGGACAAAGGCATCGTAAATTTCCACACCGATGCCTAAGGTCATGATGAAGTTTTCACACATAAAAACGCCTGCGAGCAATTGCTTAAACAAAGGACTGTTTTTAGTGAAAAACACCAAGCAGGACAACAAAGTTAAGGCAACCACCGCGCGCATAGCGACTTCTAAGGTGGCATCGGCAGGATCACTAATGTTGGCTTCGACGACAATACCGGAGGCTAAATAGAAGCCGATACATTTCCATAAGAATGATTGTGGCGGATGTAATTCGGTTGGGTTGTTTTGAAACCAGCAAAGTCGCAGATAAGAAGTAAGTAATGACATGGTCGGAAAAAAACGGCAATTAACAAAAATCAAAAAAGAATTAGCTTTGTTTAGCGGTTAGCAAGGGGTTGAATGGATACTTTAAATTGCAAGGGTGTCCATCAAATCGATCATAAATTCCATATCTTCATCTTCAACTTTTACCCAAGTTTCAAACCCTAAGCTATGCAAGACATCCTTGCCTTTGGGATCATCCGCCATATTTAGCAGCAATTGTTGGTATTCTGCCCTTTTATTGGCTAGCTTTGGCCCAATCATCAATGCGTGGTGGATAACGCTGATTTGGCTGCGGACAAGTATGCGTAATTTGCTTTTTATGATGTTTGATAAGTCGTCGTAGGCTTCTGCCAAAAATACGCCAACTTCGGCATCTTGCCTCAACAATTGCTTGGCGACCAGCACATAACTATCACAGCCAATGATACTGATATTGCTAGCATTTAAGTCCGCTGGCTCTAACATAATCAAGCCCATCATTCTGACGTCGGGATCTTCGCTCATGGCAACGCGGATATTGGCGGCTAGCTCAGCAACATCGGCAATAGGACTATCGGCATTGACGGCGATGATTGCTTCATCGGCAATACCTGAAGTTACCAACGGCAAAAAACCATTTTCGCGCACCAACATGGCGGCATCGTAGGGGTTTGCGTAGATTAAATCGACATTGTTTTGCTGGATGGCATTACGCTGGGATTGGAAATTGTCATACATTTCCAAATGGATGGCTTCACCTGTTTGCTTTTGCAACCAGGTGTTGAAAATATACCAACCGGAAAGGTGATCTGGGGAAAAGTCTGGGCTAACGGTAAATTGATATGGCATACATTCCCTGCCTTTGTAATTATTATTTTGTTCATAACAGCGTTGGGTATAGCTGAATACATTCGTTAACTTTAGTTCGCGAAGGTTTGCGGCGAACCGAGGTATAACTGACAACTTTTCCCTGTCTAATATTGGGTATAACAGTGGCTTTTACCCAATAATAACCGCCATCTTTACGAAGGTTTTTTACATAGCCTTGCCAATGCTCGCCTTTGTTAACGGTATCCCATAAATCTTTAAAGGCAACTGCGGGCATATCGGGATGCCTTAAAATGGAATGTGGCGCGCCTATTAATTCATCTTCGGTATAACCGGACATTTCTACAAAAGCTTTGTTGACGTGGGTTATCAAGCCATTTTTATCTGTTGTAGAAACTATCAATTTGCCATCAGGATAGGGAGTTTCTATTTCAGTATAAAAAACCCGCCTTGTGATGCTGCCATATAAAGCCAAAACGGCTTCTTTATAGTCGCCGATTACCCATTCGGATTGCATATCACCAAACATAGCTTATCTAAATCTGGTAATTATAAAAATTCAGCTACGCTGGTCGCCGCCCGCTTCACATCCAAAAATATTAAACCCAACTTGGCATTTGGTTTAGCCAGTACGGTCAACACCGATTCAGGGCCTGCATAGGTCATCAATACATAACCTCTGTCGCCTTTAATCAATACTTGCTCCAAAGTACCTCTCGCTAACTCTTGGGCTGTTCGGTCACCTAGCGATAACATGGCAGCACTCATCGCGCCAACCCGATCTTCATCCATACCAGCTGGTAAAACAGAAGCAATCATCAAACCATCGGTCGATATAATTCCAGATGCTTCAATATCAGCCGAAGTACCATTCAATTCTGTTAATACAGAAGTAAGCATATTTGCACGCATAGCAATTCTCTCTCAAAAAAAAGGGTAAAAACAAAATAATTAAGTTATTTGGCGGAATAACGTATGGACAATGCCCAAACCATGGAAACAAATTCTGGTTGGTTAAAATGGGGAATACCATATATAGCAATTACAAAGCGGTTATTGGAAATAAACATAGGCCAGAAGCCAACGTCGCTATTTCCAAAGGCGTCAACAATCGCCCATGCGTGGCTTTTTAAGCCCATGTTATTCATCAATAAACCTGAGCGACGCTCGTGAATGGTAGCGATTTCAGCACTCAATGCCGATAATTCTTCTGCCACTTCATGAGGAAACCCTTGGGTGGCCAAATAAAACCCTTGGTTATCTGCCAGCAAGACTTTGCCTTTTTCGGATATTTTGCTGAGCATAGCTGGCAAAATGTTTTCTAAAGCACCTGTTGGATATTCTTCAATATCACTTAAGCCTTGAATCCAATTCAATTTTTGGCAGTGATGTAATAACTCATAACACTTTTCCTCATCATCTTGCTCCATCAATTGTTTTAAGGTATTGATATTCAAAATGGGAGTTTGTTTTTCTTGCAGCAATTTTCTTAAGAATTGACGAGGTTTATCTTGGTCTGTTGAAGAAACCGCATAATAGGCGCCTGCGGGTGTTGGATATAAATATAGCCCTTCTGTAAGCGAATAATTGCCACTCATTAAAATTACCCTTCTAAACCTGGATCTAATGTATACAGTAGTGACTGGATCAGCAATGAAACATCGCTTTTTTCCCGTGCATCAACTGCAAAAACTGGTGGTTTTAACCCAAGCTTATTTAGCTGGATATGGTATTCATCAATCGTCGGCGTACTACTTAAATCCATTTGGGTAACGCCAATTGCAACGGTTGTTTGCGAAATAAATTTTTCAAAAGTATCTAAAAAAAAGCGCATATCTTGAAAAGGGTCTGCACGGGTATTGTCTAGTAACAAGACTAGCCCTATCCCCCCAGTTACCAATATATCCCACATAAAATCAAAGCGTTCTTGCCCTGGTGTACCGTACAAATGCAGTTTTTCTCCACCTGGTAAATTCATCACGCCATAATCCAAGGCGACTGTGGTCGATGATTTTCTGGTTTTAGTCATATCGCTAGCAGAAGCGTCAGTTTTTACAGGCGGCGTATCACTGATTGAGTTGATTGCCGTTGTTTTCCCTGCTCCTACTGGCCCGGTAAAAATTATTTTAAACTGACTCATAATAATATATTGATTCCACTATGCTTTTTTGCCAAGTAAGGTACTAATAATCCTACCTAGTATGCTTTGGTTTTTGTTGGGTTTAATTTCAGGTGGCTGGAATAAAACGTCGGCATCTCTTTTTGCGTGTCCTACTAATCCTAAAGCGTAGGCAGCACTAGCAAAGATAAATACATATTGAGGTTTTATATTAAGGACTTCTGCAATATTTGGTAAAGTTCTTGGGCCTTTAATCATTAATGCAGAGATGCGTAAAGCATGTGGGGTAACTAATAAACGGGTAAAGTTAGGCCAATGCTTAAGGTAGATAGGCTGCCTTATATCCAACTGGTGTGGATAGCGTCCTTTTGATGCCCAACAGGCGACTTTCCATAAAAAAGCATCCATACTTTGATATTTTTCTAAAATCCTTTCTTGATCCAGCAATTCTTGGCTCAATGGCGTCACTGACATACTCGCGCCTAAGGTGCTGTTTATCAACAAGCCGGCAAACGCGCGTAACTGGTTTTCATCAACATCAATCCAAATCTCGTTAGCTTCTGGAAAAATAAGTAACGGATTCCATCCTGAATTTAATTGCCGTGCCTGCACCTTAGTACGGCTAACGTTAAATGCAGATTCAACATATCCTTGGAAATAATGCTTGGCATTGTAATTGGCCTTAGCAAATTGTCTTGGATCATTAACATCAAGGCCTGGCACATTACCAATAAATGCACCGAAAGCTTTTTCATTCAGTTGCATTGCAGCTTGATGTTTAGAGGTTTTTAACTGCTCGTCTGTCCGAATCACATAGCTTTTTAAAACGGGCTTCTCTTCGATAACCTCTGCGACATTCGGCTTAGTCGTTACAAAATTTTCTTCGGATTCGACACGGTATTCTTCGATAGCCGCTTTGGAAATACGGTCTTCATGCTGTTTGCGCTGAGTAAGACGTGATTTTATTTGCGACAAAGCCATCAACATATCGTCGGTTTTTACTGGCTTTTTGATGCAAATAACGTTTTCTACGTGGGTTTCATGCAGTGAAATCAAAATAAGCGGCTTTTCGACGCCTTCCGCTAAAAATGTCTTTAAAAATGCCTGCCCACTCATCGAGTCAGCATCTAAAATTAAGGCATCAGCGTAGCCATCAGAAATAACAACAGCCTCACCTTTACACGGGCCTTGGAGATACATAGCCATCATCTTACTGCTACGCGCATCCATGCCCTGCAATGCAACTGTTAATGGACTGCTCTTTCTATCCATCGTTGACCCGCCCTTTAAAGTAAGTATTTAACTGCTTCCATTCATCCGAAATAGTGACACCAATCCCAACCATTTTTGCTAAGGTTTTTTCAAATCTTTCTGAATCTTGAGTCGAACGATATAAGATCAACAATTCATTTTGCAGATCCATCCTTAAAGGGTTGGCAAAAACGCCTTTTTCTAGCACCGATTTGGCTTCTTCCAATTGACTGAATTCAATATAATCACGCGCCAAATCAAGTGGGTCATAATCCATTTGCGGTGTTACATCGTTCAACACCACCAAATTATTTGAACCGTTTAAGCCTTTGCTAAAAATTGAATATTTATTTCCTGACAAACTAGCTGGATTTCTTGTGATATTTTTTAGATAGTTATTTAAAACTGAAAACTGGGATTCAGACAATACGTCCTTTGTACCAAGAACCACTCGCCAACTTATTGACAAACCTTGTCCATTTAAAATAATTAAAAAGTCAACAATGGCGGCAAAAAGCTGATCCGTCATCTTATTGCTTAAACAATAATAAATACGACGCAAATGCACATCCAGTTGCTTAGGTTTTCTAGCCAAACTGAAGATTATTTTTTCGAGCAAGCCAACGTCATCAAGCTCAGTTAACCAAAATACATTTTTTTCATCCCTAGAAAAAAAGGGTATTTTCTCAATCAACGGCTTTGTTGATTCATCCCTGCATACAATCAAATCAACATTTGTTTTCATTTGTTGGCATCCGTTATTTATAGATACTAGACGATGGTATTAAATTAGCATTTTACCAGATTGTTTACTAATAAATATGCTCACTTACTTAAACGGAAGTAACGTTAACCTAAAATATTCGGGGCAAAATTGGCAATTATCTATAGAATATGCCGCTTTCTTTATCACTTTTCACCATCAATATTTATGAACCAAGATACCATAAACTTAGTAGAACAATACTATAAAGCCTTCAATAACGCGGATATGGAAATTTTCCTCAGCTTATTGACCGATGACGTTATCCATGACATTAATCAAGGTAAACGTGAAATAGGCAAGGAAGCTTTTACCCAATTTATGGCGTGCATGAACCATAACTATAAAGAACAATTAGTTGATATGGTCATCATGGCAAACGCAGAAGGCACACGGGCAGCAGCTGAATTTGTTGTTCTTGGCGAATACCTAAAAACCGACGAAGGCTTGCCTGTAGCCCAAGGCCAAACATATAAACTGCCCGCAGGTGCATTTTTCGAAATTCGTGACAACAAAGTCGCCCGTATAACCAACTACTATAATCTGCAAGATTGGATCGCCCAAGTAAGCGGTTAATAACCACCCTAAAATTGATTATCTGAATTTTGCTTAGGTTGATAAGTTACGCGCCTAAGCAAAACGTCTCTAAAACCACCAATGATCGGTCAGCCAAATGAATACCACCAATAAGTTGATAGGCTCTTTTCTATTATTGCTTGCTTGCACTACTAACGTATTAGCGCAAGAAAATGAGTCGGAATGGCTAAATAACTTAAAGAACATTTATTTTCCAGACCAATCTATTTATGAATCAAGTGACATTATCGACTTGGAAGCGCCTATCCGAGCAGAAGACCCCGCCTTGGTGCCGTTAAAAATCACCAGCAAAATTAATCAATCTGAAAAAACCTATATTAAGAAAATCCTTATCCTTGTTGATAAAAACCCATTCCCATTTGTGGGTGAATTTGAGTTTTCACCAGAAAGCGGTAAGGCAGACTTGGCATTGCGGATAAGAGTGAATACCTACAGTTACGTCCGCGCTATAGCCCAAATGAATGACGGCCATTTATATATGTCGAAAAAATTTGTTAAGGCTAGCGGCGGGTGTTCTGTACCCATTAGCACCGATGCGGACGCTTCTATCAACCGCCTTGGAAAAATGAAGTTTCGGCTGGATCAAGAACTGAAATCGGGTGAGCCCGCTTTGGTGCAACTATTAATAAGCCATCCGAATATTACGGGGATGCAGATGGATCAGGTGACCCGGTTTATTAAAAAATCCAATTTTATTGAAAAAATAAACGTATCTTTTGATAACAAAGTCGTTCTAAAGGCGAAAGTTGACATCGCCATTAGTTCAGACCCGCATTTTAGATTCTATTTTGTACCCCAAAAATCAGGAGTGCTTAAAGCAGAATTTACCGACACTTCCTGTGAAAGCCCGATATCGAGAGACTTATGCACTCCAGGAAAAACCTATACTGAAACTTACCAAGTGTCTCCGTAACAACCCGAGTTTTATTTCACAAAGCAGCTTTTTTCTGCATATTCCTCTGCTTCTTTCAACTTAGCCCTTAAGTTTTTCGATTGTGCAGGATCTCTAAAAACTCCACCGCTTTCACCGGGTGTGCTTTTTAAATAACTAAAGGTTTTAGCCGCTTCATATTCCTCAAACGATAATTTTTCAGCGATTTTGTCAATCTTACAGCCACAAGCATATTGGTTGATATACGACAGGCCTCCACGTTGGGCAACACAATTTAATACATATTCAACGCGGTCTCTTGTTGGAAAATCGTTTACCAATTCTTTTTTGGTTGGTTCTGGTAATGGTTCAGGCGCACTTGCACAGCCAAATAAGGCTGTTAATACAGTTGCATTTACTAATAGCAGGTAATTTTTTTTCATAATTTCAAATGTCTAATTTTTAACTTGGAAATTGATTATAAGCACTTGAATATTTTTAGTTTAATGCTTATTTTTCAACGGAAAAATCAACAATATTTTTTAAAATTTTATTGATGTCTACTGCAAAACGGTCAAACTGACCATCATCGGTTTTAGTTGGCAATAGGTTAATCCTAACTGATGTTTTTCCCTGAATTTTATAGGTGATTACATTACAGGGCATAAACCGTATCGCCTTAGGATTGATTTCCAAAATCGTTTTTGCATAGGTTAAATTGCAAAACTGGATGGTATCGTAATCAGGAAAATCTTTAGCGCCCCGCTCTCGAATAACCTTACCAACTCGACTGTGCCCAGTTATCCTAAAATTATTTTCGGCAATGGCTAGTTGCAACTCTGTTAATACTTCATCATAAGGCTTAACTGTTTCAACTTGATAAAACGGTACATATTCACTTGACTCCATTGAAGTACAAGCACTCAACAAAAAAACACTGATAAAAACACAAAATAAATTAATCAAAGGCACCGCAAAACCTTATGGCAATTGATAGAAAAACAATTAGTGGTGTAATTCTTGCCGGTGGCCAAGCGAAACGGATGAATTACCAAGATAAGGGACTGCTTAACTATAAAGACAAACCAATTATAAGTTATGCCATTTCGGCAATGTCTGGCGTGGTTGGCGAATTAAAAATAAACGTAAACCATAATCTAGCGGCTTACAAACAATTTAACTTGCCACTAATTACTGATCTAAACAATAACTATGATGGGCCACTTGCCGGAATTTTAAGTGCCATGAACCAAACAAATGGTGAAATCTTAGTTGTTATGCCTTGCGATTCACCTTTAGTATCATATTGTCATCTTCAGCGACTTATTAATGCCCTTGCCGATCATGATGCGGATATTGCTGTAGCCTCTGACGGTACACAACTGCATTCGGTTTTTTTGGCAATTAAAACGAAATTAAAAAATAATTTGGAGAACTATCTAGGTACAAACCAAAAGAAAGTCTCTATTTGGTTAGAACAACAAAACCTAGTGAAGGTTAATTTTAAAGGCACTGCAGACATTTTTTTTAACATCAACACAGCAGATGATTTACAGAAGCTGGAGTTACAAAGTTTAACCAATGAACGAACTGACTTTTAATTGCTACAAACTGCCATTTTAAGAACAAAAAAAGCCGATACCCTAAAAAAGTATCGGCTTTTCTTTACTATCAAAACTACAGTGTATTTACAGCATTCAGTTCTTGGAAAGCTTGCTCTAAACGGGTAACGATAGCTACTTCACCAGCACGTTGCCAAACACGTGGGTCGTAATATTTTTTATTTGGCTTGTCGTCACCATCAGGGTTACCAATTTGGCCCTGTAAATAACCTTCATTTTTCTTGTAATATTCCATGATGCCAGACCATGCAGCCCATTGGGTATCAGTATCAATATTCATTTTGATAACGCCATAGCTGATAGATTCTTTAATTTCTTCAGCTGAAGAACCAGAACCACCATGAAATACGAAATTCAATGTATTTTCTGGCACATTGTATTTTTCACTGACGTATTTTTGTGAATTAGCCAAAATGGTCGGCGTTAATTTAACGTTACCTGGCTTATAAACACCATGAACGTTACCAAATGAAGCGGCGATAGTAAAACGATCACTGATTTTGCTTAACTCTTCATAAGCATAAGCTACATCTTCTGGTTGGGTATACAGAGCAGAATGATCCATATGGCTATTGTCCACGCCATCTTCTTCACCACCCGTGCAACCCAATTCAATCTCCAAAGTCATGTTCATTTTTGACATACGTTCCAAATATTTGGCACATATTTCAATATTTTCTTCAAGACTTTCTTCTGAAAGATCAAGCATATGAGAGCTAAAAAGTGGTTTGCCTGTTTCTGCAAAATGCTTTTCGCCCGCGTCTAATAAGCCATCAATCCAAGACAGTAGATTTTTAGCCGCATGATCTGTGTGCAAAATAACAGGAACGCCATATGCTTCAGCCATTGTGTGGACATGCTTAGCGCCTGCAATTGCACCTAAAATAGCAGTTTGTTGGCCTTCAAGCTTTAAGCCTTTACCTGCAACATATTGTGCACCACCATTTGAAAACTGAATAATAACGGGTGCCTTTACTTTAGCAGCCGCTTCTAAAACAGCATTTATAGAGCCAGTACTAATTACGTTTACAGCGGGTAAAGCGAATTTATTTTCTTTGCAGATAGCAAATATTTTTTGAACATCTTCACCTGTAACTACACCAGGTTTTACTATATCTAAAATTTTTTGTGACATTCTGAATCTCGTATTTGGTTAGCTATGGAACAAATAAAAAGCCACTTACAACTATTCGTTATAAGTGGCTTACTGATTTTTTAGCCTTCTAAGCTTGATAAACGCTCAGCCAGAATTCCTTCCAAGGTTTCTAATGCAGTAGTAAAACCACTAATACCTTCAGCTAATTTATCTGTAGCCATACGGTTTTCAGCGTGCATTTTTTCGAAGGTTTCTTTGTCAACGGTAATTTTTTCAATTGCCATTTCAGCTGCGTTCACAGGGTCTAATTTACGCGGTAAATCACCTGTAGTTGCTTGCAATTCAGCTAACAACGATGGCGCTATTGTTAATAAATCAGAACCCGCTAACTCAGTAATTTCGCCGATGTTACGGAAGCTTGCGCCCATAACTTCTGTGTTATAGCCAAATTTCTTATAGTAGTTATAAATATCAGTTACTGAAATAACACCTGGATCTTCAGATGGCGCATAAGAATCGCGGCCAGTGTCTTTTTTGTACCAATCAAGAATGCGGCCAACAAATGGAGAAATCAAAGTGATTCCGTTTTCTGCACAAGCAATCGCTTGATGAATACCGAATAACAATGTCAAGTTACAATGAATATCTTCTTTTTCTAAAACAGCAGCAGCTTGGATGCCTTCCCAAGTTGCGGCAATTTTAATCAAGATACGATCACGCGAAACACCTGCCGCTTCGTACTGGGCGATAATCTCACGACCTTTTGCAACAGTACCATCAGTATCAAATGACAATCTTGCGTCTACTTCTGTTGACACGCGGCCTTCGATAATTTCTAAAATCTTTAAACCAAACGAAACTGCCAATCGATCAAATGCCAATGAAACCACTTGTGCAGGGGTTGCAGATGCGCCAAGAGATTCTCTAGCGCCTGCCAAAGTACCATCAACAATATCTTGATATTGTGGCATTTGAGCAGCAGCCGTAATCAAAGATGGGTTAGTTGTTGCATCACGCGGTTTAAAGGTTTCTATCGCTTGAATATCGCCTGTGTCAGCAACAACAACAGTAATTTCTCTTAGTTGATCAAGTAAATTTTTTTCCATATCAATACCTTTTTATTTAATTAAAATCTTTAATATTAATTTTGACAGTTGATTTGCATCAGCAATCTTAAACCCATCAAAAAAAAATATCGAAGTAAGCTAGTGCCTACTTCGATTTGCTAGTTGCTTATAGAGCCATTTTAAATTAAGTGCGATTACGCATGTACCTATCAACACTTGTTTCAATAACTACTGATTCCAAACCAATCGGTTTTAGCGCCATAGATTGCCTAGTTATATATTTAGCAACTCGACTAACCTTAGGTAAGTTTTCTTGCTGAAGCAAATATTTTTCTACACCAGTCACAGTAACAGTCTTGACAAGCTGTTTTTCATCTTTATTTAACAATGCTTGTCTTGCCAAATATTTAGATACTTTGCTGGCCTTAGGTAAACTTTCTTGTAACTTAAGATATTTTTCAACACCAGTTGCTTCAACATGAACAACCAATTTTTTATTCAGCTTGTCCACTAATGCTTGTCTAGCCATATATCTAGCAACCTTACTAGGCTGTGGCAAGTTCTCCTGTTGTTTCAAATATCTTGCTACACCTGTTGCAACTGGCAAGCTTGGCTGACTTTTTAGATACTTGGAAACACCCGTTTCACTTACTTTAACTTCATCAGATTTAGCTTGTTTTTCTAACAATTTTTTTCTAATTTCGTATCTAGCAACACCAGTTAATGGTGTCTGACTCATTTTATGTAAATACTTATCTACACCACTTAAGACTGTAATCTGCTCACTTTCAACTAATTTATTACTTTCAACCAACAACGCTTTTTGTGCTTCCAAATATCTTGCAACACCACTTAAGCCACTAGCATCAGCTGAATAAATGGGATATGAAGTGACGGTCTCTTCTGCGATTATTGGCTTTTTCATGAAAAAGAATAATCCAGCAACGGCGGGGAAAAACAAACCACTAAGGGTATTTTCATTCATACATTACCCCCGGTTACGCATGTATTTTTCAACTCCAGTTGCTGCATTAGTTTTTGCTGTAGCTACTTGCTTTGCCATATATCGGGCTACGCCAGTAACGGCAACAGCTGTTTTAACTTGTTTGTCTATGTACCTAGAAACACCTGTACCAGATTTTTTATTCAAATATCTAGCAACACCTGTTACACCTGGAGTTACTGCTGGAGCAGATGAAACTGTGGAAACTAATTTTTTAGGGCAAACAAATTTATTTCTAAATAATAAAAAACCCGCAGCAGCAGCTATTGCAATAAACACCAAATAATTTTGTTTTGGCTCTTCCTTTACAGCTTCACTCGCTGATGATGCTTCTTGGACAGTTTCTTGAGAAACAGATTTTTTCTCAACCGTAGAAGAAGATGCAGCCACATCAGATTTCTTATAATTAGTGTCTATATAGACTACTTGCGGTTGGAAATCAGCGGCAGGATACTTTGAATCAGCCTCGGTTGTCGCTGTTGGTTTAGTAGTTGCCTTGTTTTCAACAGATGAAGATCCTTTAGCAATATATTCTTTATCTTGATATACGACTTCTGGTTGGAAATCTGCTGCTGGATATTTCTGATCGGCTATAGCTAAAGGGCTTGCTAACAGCAGTGCAGCAAACAAACTATTTATAAAATTATTTTTTTTCACGTTGTTTTCTCCTATAAGCTAGAACAAATGGCGAGGAACAGAGTATTTCTCATATTCCTGCCATTTGCATTTTTAATTAAAGTATTGCTTCTACGTTAGACACTACATTTTCAACCGTAAATCCAAACTCTTTAAAGAGCAGACCTGCTGGTGCTGACTCGCCAAAACGATCCAACCCCATAACTCTTCCATTTGAGCCTACATATTTCCACCAACCATCTGTCACACCAGCCTCTACAGCGAGACGCTTTGTAACACTAGCAGGCAATACAGATTCTTTGTAGGTAACATCTTGAGCATCAAATACATTTGTTGATGGCATAGAAACTACACGAATTTTCTTACCATTTGCACTTAGAACTTCAGCAGCCTTAATTGCCAACTCAACTTCTGAACCTGTTGCAATAATAATAGCTTCTGGCTGTCCATCACAATCAGCTAAAACATAACCACCACGCATCACAGCATCAATTTGATCCTGAGTACGGTTTATATGTGGTAGATTTTGACGTGAAAAAACTAGCACAGACGGGCCATCTTTACGTTCAATAGCCGCTTTCCACGAAATAGCTGTTTCAACCGCGTCACAAGGACGCCAAACTTGCATTCCTGGAATCAATCTTAATGTAGCCGTTTGCTCTATAGGCTGATGCGTTGGACCATCTTCACCCAAACCAATCGAATCATGTGTATACACAAATATCGAACGGATTTTCATCAAAGACGCCATACGCAAAGCGTTGCGCGCATATTCAGAGAACATCAAGAACGTTGCACCAAAGGGTATTACACCACCATGTAGTGCTAATCCGTTCATAATTGCAGACATACCGAATTCACGAACACCATAATTTACATAGTTGGCATCTGGCTTGTCGGCACGCATTGGCTTATAACCTGACCATTCCGTCATATTTGAGCAACCTAAGTCAGCAGAACCACCAAAAATTTCTGGTAGCAATTTAGCGTAACCTTCAATTGTCGCTAAAGATGACAATCTAGTTGCTGTTGTCTTTGCTTCTGCATTTACTGCTGATACAAAGGCTGCCGCATCTACTTCCCAATTACTTGGTAAGTCACCAATAATCCGACGCTCATATTCTGCAGCTAATTCTGGATACGCAGACTTATATTCTGAAAATTTTTCATTCCATGCTGCTTCTGCTTGCTGACCTTTTTCTTTAGCGTCCCATCCAGCATAAACATCATCTGGAATAACAAAAGCATCATATTTCCAACCTAATTCAGCTTTGGTCAAATTGATTTCATCTTGACCTAATGGAGCGCCATGGCAAGCATGCGAACCTTTTTTATTTGGAGATCCAAACCCGATAACTGTTTTACAACAAATTAATGTTGGTTTGTCGGTAATGCTCTTTGCCAGCTTAATAGCATTTGATATTGCATCGGCATCATGCCCATCTACGTCAGCAATTACATGCCAGCCGTATGACTCAAAGCGCTGTGGTGTATTGTCCGTAAACCAACCATCTACATGTCCGTCAATAGAGATTCCATTGTCATCCCAAAACGCAACAAGATTTCCTAAGCCTAAAGTACCAGCTAAGGAGCAAGCTTCATGAGAGATACCTTCCATTAAACAGCCATCACCCATAAACACATAGGTGTAGTGATCAACAATTTTATGGTCTTCTCTGTTAAATTGCGCAGCAAGGGCTTTTTCGGCTATAGCCATCCCGACTGCATTGGTAATGCCTTGACCTAAAGGCCCAGTGGTTGTTTCCACCCCTGGTGCATATCCATACTCTGGATGACCTGGTGTTTTTGAATGTAATTGACGGAAATTTTTTAATTCTTCAATCGGAAGATCGTATCCTGTTAGATGCAACAGAGAATAAATCAACATCGATCCATGCCCATTGGACAGCACAAAACGGTCTCTATTCGACCATTTTGGATTCACAGGATTGTGGGACATGTATTCATTCCACAAAACCTCTGCTATATCTGCCATACCCATAGGCGCGCCCGGATGCCCAGAGTTTGCCTTTTGTACGGCATCCATGCTCAAAGCGCGTATGGCATTCGCTAATTCTCGGCGCGAAGTCATATTGATCTCCTTACAATTTTCAGTAAATTATTTAGTTGCTTAGCTAAGCAATCGTCAGATTTATTAGGAAGCTATTTTTATATTGCAGAAACAAGAACGAGTGGCTGAGCCACTCGTTCTTTAAAATCATTCTAAATTGGCGTGCCGTTCTCTCATTACTTCTTCCGGAATACCTTTCTCATGAACTATATGAGAAACAGTTGATTCCAAAAATAACAAAGTAGATAACTCAAATACGGTACCCATTGGCATTCCAAACACTTTTCCATATTGTTCGGAACGACCAATTTGAAACACAGCGTCAGCCATATCGCCGATTGTAGAAGATTCTTTTGCAGAGATCAGAATAATGCTCGCACCTATTTTTTTGGCACTTTTGGTAAATGCGATTAATTGTTCTGTTTCCCCTGATCCTGAAATAATAATTAACAGATCACCTGCTTTTATACTTGGGGTAACAATTTCACCAACAACACTAACATCATAACCAGCATGAACCAGACGCATGGCAAAAAAATTGCCAACTAACTTAGAGCGACCAGCACCAGATATAAAAATACGCTTAGCACTGTCAAGCAATTCGGTCAGTTTTACGTCATAGCTATCATCAGTAGCTTCTAAAATACTGGTGATTTTTTCTACGACAAGTTGCTGGTGCATTTGTTATACCTCTGTAGCGTCAACCAATTCGCGGATTTCGCGGGCAGCTTCAGCTGGTGATGGAGCGCCGTAAATAGCTGCGCCAACAACGATGATGTTTGCACCAGATTTAACAACATCTTGAACTGTTGCAGGTTTAATACCGCCAGCAACTGAAATTCTTACGTTCAAACCTAATTTTGCAATATCGTTTAAATCAGAGAAAGGAGTATGGCCTGCAGCTTGTGCGTCAAGACCAGTGTGGATACCCATGATGTGGGCGCCAGCTTCTGCAGTTGCGCGTGCACAAGCTGCTTTGTCTTCAACATTGATCAAATCGATTTGAGCTTCAGCGCCGTAAGCGTTTGCAGCTTTAATTACGCCCATGCAAGTGGCAAGGCCAGATACACCTAAAACTGTACAGATATCTGCACCAGCGGCATAAAATGGAGTTGCTTCGTATTCACCAGCATCCATAGTTTTTAAGTCAACCAAAAGCAATTTATCTGGGAATTTTGCTCTCAATGCTTTAACCAGATTAACGCCATTGTGTTTAATACATGGGGTTCCGATTTCAAAAATATCAACAAAAGGGGCAACTTGCTCTGCAAGTGCAACTGTTGCGTCGAAATCTAATGAATCCAATGCCATTTGAATTAATGGTCTAGCCATGATATGTGCTCCGAAGGGTTATAGTGTTGTTATAGTTGATTGCATAATTGTTTTGCGAACGTAACTGTAAAGTAGAAAGGGCAGGACTGTCAATGCCGAATGCACAATGTGCCGCACTGCTCACAATTATTTATCATGAAGAATTTTTAATTAAATTATGAAATCAAAATGTTAAACAAAATTGGTTAGTTTATAAATTACTATTGGCTGACTATTACCTGTTTCGGTAACTTGATAAAGGGCAATTTAAAAGCAACAAATAATAAACAGTTTATTTCTTCAATTCATTTGTAATTTGACAACTACCTACTAGACTTACCAGTGAATAACTACGTTATTCACTACCTATCATTTTTACAAAAGTATTCGGAGATGCCATGAAAAAGCTTATTTTGTTGTTATCCCTATTTACATTCAATGCGCTCGCAACCCCTGTAAATATCAATACCGCTGATGCCAAAGCCATTTCAGATGCCCTGTCAGGCATAGGCCCTAAAAAAGCCGAAGCCATCATCAAATACCGAACCGAAAAAGGTTTGTTTAAAACCACTGATGATTTGCTAGAAGTACCAGGAATTGGCGAAAAAACGATTGAGAAAAACAAAGCGGACATTTTGTTTGGCGATGCTGCAACCGCAGATGCCGCCAAAAAACCGAAATAACTAGACGGACATCCGCCCAAACACGGATTGGGCGGATTTTTATCACGGTTTTGAATTAACCAACTCCCCCAACAACAACCTCACCTTTGCTTGAATTAACCGCGTATTTTCCGGCCCCATCCGTAACATTTGTTTATGCACGCCATTTAAGGCCTCAAGCTCAGGGTCGGCATACTTATAAAACGATGATGTCTTAATTACCGGAATTTTTTTGTCAATAATGGGAGCATCGAAAATTTCTTTCGCCGCATTAATAAAAATATCATCCAAATTATAGCCATCAGGGTAACTAAACTCGGAAAAAACTTGTAATAACAATGGCCTAAATTTTTTATAGACATTTAAAAGCACAGGTATATCTATACTATTTATCATCTGCGCTAAATTATCATAACGCTGATAATCTTGGGCGGACATCAGCAATTGCCCATTATCAATATCCACAGTAAACGGTTGCTGCAAGTGAAAGAAACCTAAATGCTTTGCGATGCGATACCCTTGAGCAAAATCATTCGCTATCAACATATAACTTCGGATAATTTGCCCAATTTTAAGATACGCCACTATATTTGGACTAACCGCTGTTAACGCCTCACGAACAGGATCGTCACTGCTATCCAATGACGGCAGGATTATTTGCTCTTGCGCTTGGGTATATTGCAAATTATCAGCATGATCGGCAACGGGGACTGCCTTCGGGACAGTATTTGCATTAGCAACAAGGGTTTTATCTTTCGAGCCTGCCCCATTTACTTGGGCTTGTAACGACGCCAGCAAATCACCAAGCCGCTCACCATCACTCAGCTTTGCCAAACAAAAGCCCACGATAACCGCGACAATCAACAACATAATAACCACGACAACACTAAACCCGCCGCTTTTAACACGTGTTGTTTGCTGAATACTTTCAGTGTCATAACGGGATGGTTTGTTTTTTCGGGATTTATTTTGGTCGTAGCGTCCCATAGTGTTATGCCTTTTCGATAAATTAAGGGGTATTGGCAATAATAATCGCCCGTTTCGGTGCAGGTAAACCCTCACAGGTTAACGCAGGGTTTTTAGGATCAAGAAAATCACTTAATGAGTGAAAACGCATCCATTCGGTACTACGCTGTTCTTCAATGGAAGTCACAGTGACATCAACCACGCGGCTATTAACGAAACCACAACGTTTTAACCAGCTTAGCAGGGTATCGCAGCTCGGTAAAAACCAGACATTACGCATTTTCGCATACCTATCCTCTGGTAATAATGCCGTCCCTAATTCCCCATCGACCACCAAAGTCTCCAGCACCAATTCACCACCAGACCGCAAACAACCTTTTAACTCCATTAAATGATCGATTGGTGAGCGACGATGATAAAGCACGCCCATAGAAAATACCGTATCAAACACCTGCATACCTAACGGCACATCCTCTATCCCTAAAGGCAATACATAAATAGGAGCTTCACCATACAGCTTTTTAACTAACTCAAATTGCATGACACTCAGCAGCGTGGGATCAATACCAATCACGGTTTTTGCTCCCGCACCAAGCATACGCCAGCAATGATAGCCATTGCCGCAACCAACATCCAATACCAACCGATGCTTTAACGGCGCAATATGATCCCGCAAACGCAGCCACTTCCAATCTGATCGCCACTCGGTATCAATTGCAACACCAAATAAATCATACGGGCCTTTTCGCCAAGGGTGTAACTGCTGTAATTGGGTTTTAAAATGTTCTTTAACTGCTGCCGTTATCTCATCACCAGAACCGATGCTCACCATATCGGCATTAAGCTCACGGTGTTGGGTAGAAAAAGCGGGGATAGCAGCAATTAAAGCCAACCAATTGGCTAAGTCGCCATGCTTACTGACATCAAATGCTTGAGCTAATTGTTGCGGCAAACGGTCAACCCACGCATCGGCTTTGGCTTCACGCAACCGATTGTATAACGTTTGATAATCGCTCATGTTTGAACTGCTTAAGATGGGCATTTAAAGCCATCGTAGCGCCAAAAACAGCGCCACAATCGGCTTTAAATGTAATACTGACTTAACCTACAAGAAATCGTAAGTTAATGGTTACTTTTTCGCGGATTTAACAGCTAAGGCTTCGGCGTTACGTTTTACCAAACCATCGATAATCGCACCCAAAGAACCTTTCGTCTCAATTTCATTACTGAAAGTGGTGCGGTAATTGGTCACCAAACTCACGCCTTCAATCATAATGTCGTAAGCCTTCCAATCACCCTCATTCAATGCCATACGGTAATCGACACTAATCGGTTGCGTACCAGGTTGTAACACCTCGGTTTTAACAATCACCTTAGTTGCGCCGTTTTCCATATCTAAAGGCAGAAACCTTACTGACCACTCTTTAAACTCAACAAAAGCGCGGGAATAAGTTCTTACCAACAAGGTTTGAAATTCCTGCTTAAAACGCTCGCGCTCATCCGCACTTGCCGTTTTCCAAATCTTACCCAACACCAAGGCCGCAATACGATCAAAATCGGTATGTGGATAAATAGTCTCATTGACATACTGGGTGATTTTATTGAAATCTTTAGTAAAAGACGGGTCTTGTAACTTTTCCTGTAGCTTCGTAGAAGCGGTTGCTATCGCTTGCTGAGGCGGCAACAAATCCGCTGCAAACGCGCTGGGCATAGGCATAATTGCTAACAACATAGCCAACATCCCAAATAATATATAGTGCTTAGCCTTCATAAAATCCTCTAAAATGACCTCTAAATAACCCAATTTTTAATATCCCAAAAATCATCAACCGAAAACATGGATAACGCCGATTATAATAACATCAATTTCCCACGCACACGCATGAGGCGTATGCGTTTCAACGACTTTTCCAGACGATTGATGCGAGAAAACCAACTGTCCGTAAACGACTTGATCTATCCGGTTTTTGTCACCGAAGGCCACCAGCAAAAACAAGCGATTGCCTCGATGCCGGGTATTGACCGCTTATCCTTGGATTTGTTGCTCGCCGAAGCACAGCAAATTTACGACCTCGGCATACCTGCTATCGCGTTATTCCCCGTGACCGCACCGGAACACAAATCCGAACACGCTGCCGAAGCCTATAATCCTGATGGCCTCATCCAACGTAGCGTCAAAGCCTTAAAAGCCGCCGTCCCAGAATTGGGCATAATTACCGACGTTGCCTTAGACCCATACACCACCCACGGGCAAGATGGCCTAATTAACAGCGAAGGCTATGTCCTCAATGACGAAACCATTGCCGTATTAGTCAAACAAGCCTTATCACACGCCGAAGCAGGCGCGGACATCGTTGCCCCATCAGACATGATGGACGGGCGCATAGGCGCAATCCGGCAAGCTTTAGAAGCGCAAAACCACATCAACACCCGCATACTGGCCTACTCCGCCAAATATGCCTCCAGTTTTTACGGGCCATTCCGGGATGCCGTCGGCTCTGCCGCCAATCTCGGCAAAAGCAACAAAAGCAATTACCAAATGGATCCGGCAAATTCTGATGAAGCCTTGCGGGAAGTATGGCTGGATTTGCAAGAAGGCGCGGACATGGTCATGGTAAAACCCGGTATGCCTTATTTGGATATTATCCGCCGGATTAAAGACCAGTACGGCGTACCCACGTTTGCCTACCAAGTCAGCGGCGAATACGCCATGATAAAAGCCGCCAGCATGAATGGCTGGTTGGATGAGCGGCAAGTGGTGCTGGAATCGCTAACCGCCTTCAAACGTGCTGGCAGCGATGCCATCTTGACCTATTTCGCTAAATCCGTCGCCCAATGGCTACGCGATTAAACCTCACAAGACACCACTATGACTGACCGCTACGCCGTTTTTGGATACCCGATTAACCACAGCAAATCCCCACGTATCCACCAACTCTTCGCCGAACAAACCCAACAAAACCTCAGCTACCAAGCCCAAGCCGTACCTGCCGAGCAATTCACTACTGCCGTCAGCGAGTTTTTTGCTGATGGCGGCAAAGGTTTAAATTGCACCGTGCCACTGAAAGAATTGGCTTGGCAATACGCCGCCGAAAAAACCCCACGCGCAGAATTCGCCAAAGCCGTCAACACCTTAAAGATGCAAGACAATGGCCTGTTACTAGGCGACAACACCGACGGCTGCGGACTGGTGCGGGATTTAACCGATAACCACAGCATCCAACTTAACGGCAAACGCCTATTAATCTTAGGTGCAGGCGGTGCAACCCGCGGCATCCTTGCGCCCCTGCTTGAACAACAACCGACCAGCTTAACCATCGCCAACCGCACCGTAGCAAAAGCCCAAGGCTTAGCCGCCGATTTCCAAACACTCGCCATCATCAACGCCTGTGGTTTTGAAGATTTAGTAGGCCAACAATTCGACATTATCCTCAACGCCACCTCCGCCAGCCTTAGCGATCAACTACCCCCCCTACCGGACAACTTATTGGTAGCCAACGGCATCTGCTACGACTTGGCCTACAGTAACCAAGCCACCGCTTTTGTCCGCTGGGGACAACAACATCACGCCCAAAAAAGCCTTGATGGCCTTGGCATGTTAATCGAACAAGCCGCCGAAGCCTTTTACCTCTGGCGCGGCGTACGCCCGCAAACGCAAGACGTTATCGCACTATTAAACGCCGAACGTGCGGCAACAAACTAACCGACCAACATCCAACCACACTTAGGATTTTTAACTGACGTTACGCAGTAACGTGCTTTTCTCCCGTTTGCCGCGTCGAGCACCGCAGCATTTGTCGGGAACAGCCCGAAGGGGTGCGGCAGGGAAACCGCACGGCGGCAAAGGGGCAGGAAGCCCCTTTTGCCATCCCCCGACAAATGCGAGGAGCGCAAGACATGAGCGGTAATCGGGCCGCCTTTTCTTTGGTTACTTTCTTTTGGCGGCGCAAAAGAAAGTAACTCGCCTTCGGGTGCGAGTACCCGATTTAATAAACATCGCGATAGCGATTCATTATTATTTATTTTCGACTCACAAAAATTGAGTGACATCAGTTTTTAATGCGAACCAGCTAACACATTAACCACCACTCGCTAATAAAATCGAAAAAACAGCCTAAAGTAGCGTCACCTAACAAAACAACGCCCAAACTTTAGGAATCCCCATGAAAAACCAATCACTCAAACTCGTATTATTGATGGCAGCCAGCCAACTACCAAGCATTGCCCAAGCCGCCATCGATAACCCTATCGCCTTCGTCACCCAAGTACCCATCCCCCAAGATTTTTGCACCATCAACGCCACCTTCTGTAACCACAAAGGCGCGATTGATGTCACCGGACGTGGCGGCGACTTATGGATACGCTACCCCGACGGCAGCCTAAAAAACCTCACTGCCGCAGCAGGCTATGGGATGGACGGGCATCAAGGCGGCGCAGCCATTCAAGTCCGCGACCCAGCCGTCCATTGGGATGGCAACAAAATAATATTCAGCATGGTGAAAGGCGCACCCGCACGCTATCAAATCAATCAGTACCGCTGGCAGTTATATGAAATTACTGGCTTAGGCAAAAATGAAACCCCGGTCATCACCAAAGTCGCCAAACAACCAGCGACTTACAATAATGTCAGCCCTACCTACGGCACTGACGGACGCATCATTTTTGTTTCCGACCGCCCGCGCAACGGCGCCAGCCATCTTTATCCGCAACTCGATGAATACGAAGAAGCGCCATCTAATACCGGCTTGTGGAGTTTAAACCCGGTAGACGGCAACTTATTTATGGTCACCCACGCACCTTCCGGCGATTTCAACCCCTTCGTTGATAGCTATGGACGGGTGATTTTTACCCGCTGGGATCATTTACAACAAGACCAACAAGCCGCCGCCGACCGTAATGGCGTGCCGCACTATGGCACATTCAATTACGCCAATGAATCGGCAACGGCAACGCAATTGAACAGCCGCCAAGAAGTATTTCCTGAACCATTAAAATTTGATGCCATTTCCTTAGCTGGCACACATTTTAACGGACATAGCTTTAACCATTTTTTCCCTTGGCAAGTTAACGAAGACGGTTCTGACTTGGAATTGGTCAACCATGTCGGTCGCCATGAATTAGGCGGCTCGTTTGTTGATGCGGCATTTAACGATGACAGCGCCCTTACCTACCTCACCACCAGCATCAACCAAAAAAAGATCAGCAATTTTTTTCAAATCAAACAACACCCAGTAACCCCAAACTGGTTTGTTGGCATTAACGCCCCAGAATTTAGCACCCATGCCTCTGGGCAAATCGTCAGGCTTAATGGCGCAGCGCCAACAACCAACGCTGCCAATATGACCATCTCTTATATTACCGACAAAACCACTGCGTCATTTGTCAGCGATGGTGCAACACCGCCAGCCGCCGATTCTGGCCATTACCGCGACCCACTGGTGATAGCCGACGGTACTATGCTGGCAGCACATACCTTTGAAACCCGTGCAGACAAAAACGAAGGCAGCACCTCGGCGGATTCTGCCCATAGCTATCCGCAATCTCGCTACCAATTCCGTATCCGTACCTTAAAGAAATTGGCGAATGGCACTTACACCGCCGACCAGCCACTTACCACTGGCATCAACAAAACCCTAACCTATTACAGCCCCGATTCACTCGTCCATTACAGCGGCGAATTGTGGGAGTTACAACCTGTTGAAGTGAAAGCACGGGCAATACCAGCAAAACGCACCAGCATCTTAGCGACACCAGAAAAACAAATCCTGCAAGAAGAAGGCGTTAGTGAAGCCAGTTTAAGGAATTATCTGACCAGCAAAAACTTGGCATTGGCAATCGTTCGGAACACTACTCGCCGTGATGTCAGTGACAAACAGCAACCGTTTAATTTAGCCGTTGCAGGCAGTGCTACGCAAACCGCGACCAACGCAGGCAAAGTCTATGATGTCGCCCATTTCCAAGCCTTCCAAGCCGACCAAATCCGTGGCATTAAAAGCTATGACAGCAATTATGTCATCCCAGGTCGTCGGGTATTAGCGCAACCTTTACACAGCGTTACCAACAATCCGCCTTTAGCGGCTGGCGCACCTAGCGGCAGCGTAAAAATAGCCGCCGATGGCTCGGTCGCCATGCTGTTACCTACCCGCCGCGCGTTAACATGGCAAATCACCGATACCCAAGGCAACCCCGTAGTCAGGGAACGCAATTGGCTCTCCATGCAACCTGGTGAAATCCGCACCTGCCCGGCTTGCCACGGTGTCAATAAAGCCGACCAAATCGGGCAAAAATCCCCCACCAACAAACCCGAAGCTTTACGGCAGTTATTGCAATTCTTAAAAGCTAACGGCAGTTTGTGATAAGAGCATCAGTAATTGGCACGTCAACAGACTGTTTTCGTGCCACTTTTTAAATCCACAGCGCATCAGATTTAAATCACTCAGCAAAATGATGGTGGATTAAATCTGAAATTATGCTTTGTAACGTGGCGTGTAAACCTCGTACATTGCCGGTATTATTTTCATAGCGGCGAGCGGCTGCTCGCCTGATCGCAGTAGGGTTTTTAGGCGTTCTTAAAAAGGCGGACAGCCGTCCGCCCCAACAAAACTAATCTCATCCGACAAAAAATCATTATCTGAGTACGAAGCCTGTACTCCAACCAACAGATTCAACCAACCATCAACACAACAAAAGATAGTTTTTAGTAAACATTAGTTGCCCACAGAAACAATCAAACACTTAGCTTATTCAAGCAAACCCAGAAAAACCCAAAAAACAACACATAAGCCATTGATAATAAATAACAACAGCTACTGACTTATAATTGTACGATTTAACAAAACTGCTGTAAAAACCGCAAGTAAGCCGCAAAGCTAACAATTAACACACAGAGTTATCCACAGTTTTTGTGTATAACCACAAACATCCGCGAAAAACCCTCACCATAGCCACTGTTACAATCCAGCATTGGCTTGCGAATGCATACCCTACCACCTAAAAAATAACCACCAACTTGAATCACCAAACCTCAGCCACATAATTATTCCCATCATCCCCGCAATTCTGTCGCTTTGTCGCACAATATAAATACTCATAAGGTAGAATTGCCGGGCTAACTACTAAACTCAAGATTATTTTATTAACCTAGGATTTCCCGCCCCATGCGCTTACCCGATTCAGAACTCGCCCAAGCCATCCGTCTGTGCCGCCACTCCTTCCAATCTGCCGCCATTTTCAGTTTGTTCATCAACTTGCTGATGCTGTTGCCATCTATATATATGATGCAAGTGTACGATCGGGTATTGAGCAGTAGCAGCACCTCTACCTTATTAATGTTGACGATTTTGGCGGTGGTGTTGTTTGTCATGCTTGGCGCATTGGAATGGGTACGTTCACAGATTTTGATACGGGTCAGCACCCGCTTTGATTTATTGCTAAACGAACGCTTATATAAAGTGCTGTTCCGGCAATCGCTGATGAGCGGCGGCAGAAGCAGTACCCAGCCGCTTAGCGATTTGTTGATGTTACGGCAGTTTTTGACGGGCAACGGCCTGTTCGCATTTTTTGATGCCCCGTGGTTACCCGTGTATGTCGGCCTGCTGTTTTTATTCCATCCGGCATTTGGCGCGGTAGCGATTTTTTCTGCGGTATTGTTGATTTTATTAGCCATCTGGAATGAACGCGCTACCCACGACGATTTGGAACAAGCCAATAAAATCTCGGTAGAAAACGCCAACACCACTGCCCGCAACCTCCGCAACGCCGAAGTGGTACACACCTTGGGTATGTTGCCGGATTTGATGACCCGCTGGCAGGAAAAACAACAAAAACTCATCATGCTGCAAGCGGTCGCCAGCGAAAAAGCGGGCTTGATTGCCGCCTTATCAAAAACCTACCGCGTCACCATGCAATCGCTGATTTTAGGCTTAGGCGCGTGGTTGGCTATCGACAAACAAATCAGCCCCGGCCTGATGATTGGCGGCTCCATCTTACTAGGCCGTGCGTTAGCGCCTATCGACCTAATGATTGGCAGCTGGAAACAATTCTTATCCGCCCGTACCGCTTACGAACGCTTAAACACGCTACTAGGACAATTTCCGGCAGAACCAGAACGGATGCCGCTGCCAATGCCAAAAGGCAATTTGAGCGCCGAACAAGCGGTCATCGTTCCACCAGGTTCAAAAACTGCCGTTATTAAAGGTGTTAATTTCAGTATTCAGGCGGGTACATTTATCGCTCTGATTGGCGCAAGTGCCTCCGGTAAATCCACTTTAGCACGGGCATTGTTGGGCATTTGGCCGACCGCCAACGGCGTGATCCGCTTCGACGGCGCAGATGTCTCGCAACTTGACCGCAGCCTAGTTGGCCCCGGTATTGGTTATTTGCCGCAAGACATTGAATTGTTCGATGGCACGATTGCCGACAATATCGCCCGCTTTGGCGAGTTGGACAGCAACAAAGTGGTCGCCGCCGCACAAGCGGCGGGCGTCCATGAAATGATTTTACAATTGCCCAAAGGCTACGATTCTGAAATTGGCGGCACAGGCGGCTTATTGTCAGCCGGACAACGCCAGCGCGTCGGCCTCGCCCGCGCCTTGTACGGCGATCCGGTATTGGTGGTGCTGGATGAACCCAATTCCAACCTCGACGATTTGGGTGAACAAGCCTTGGCACGGGCGTTAGTGGCTCTTAAAGTCCGTGGCTGCACCGTGATTGTCATCACCCACCGTGTCGGCATTTTGGGCATGGTTGATCGCATCATGGTATTAAATGAAGGCGCACTGGTATTGGACGGGCCGCGCGATGAAGTGCTGGCGAAATTGAACCAACGTCAGCAACAACCTAATTTAGCAGCCAAACAGGAGGGCTAAGCATGAGCTTATTTTCACCAAAATCTGACAGCGACCAAATGGACATCAACCTCTATGCCGACGACCGTCCAGTGCGCCGTTTCGGTTATCTAATGATTATTGTGGTGTTCGGCTTTTTTGGTGCTTGGTCGGTATTAGCACCGCTAGGCAGCGCCGCACTGGCTCCCGGCACGATTACCGTGGAAGGTTACCGCAAAACCGTACAACATTTAGAAGGCGGCATCGTCAAAGCCATCAGCGTCCGTGATGGCGACACCGTTACCAAAGGCCAAATCTTGCTGGAATTGGAAGACACCTCCTCACGCGCACAACTACAAACCTTGCGCGGGCAATTGTTCTCCGCCCTCGCCCGTGAAGCGCGCTTGACCGCCGAACGCGACGGCAAAAGCAAAGTGGCCTATCCAGAATTATTAATGCAAACCACGAACGATGTCCGCGCCCAAGAAGCGATGCGCCTGCAAGACCAATCCTTCACCGTGCGGCAACGCTCACGCAACGGCGAAATCGGTATTTTGCAAGAACAACGCCACCAACTTGCCGCCAAAATTGAAGGCATTCGCGCACAAAAAAATAGCCGAAATAACTTAGCCGCCTCCTTAAATAAAGAGCTGGTGGATTTCCGCGCGATGCTCAAAGAAGGCTATGTGGAAAAACAAAAAGTCACCGAATTGGAACGCCGCCTAGCGGAAGCCCAAGGTGACGAAGGTGATTTCACCGCCAACATCGCCACCGCGCAAACCCAAATCAGCGAAATCGCTTTGAAAATCCTGCAAATCGAAAAGGAATTCCAACGCGAAGTGGTCGATGAACTCAGCAAAGCGCAGGCGGAATTATCAGAATTGCGCGAAAAAACCCAATGGCTGTCGGACACCGTTACCCGCACCATCATCAAAGCGCCGGAAGCAGGCATGGTGCTGGGCTTGACCGTCCACACCTTAGGTGCAGTCATCCCGCCCGGTGGGCATTTGCTGGACATCGTACCGCAGCAAGAAAAACTGATTGTTGAAGCGCAAGTCTCGCCGCTGGATATTGACCGCGTGCATATCGGGCAAAGCACCGAAATCCGCTTTAGTGCTTTTAAAAGCGCGAAAACCCCAAAAATTAACGGTCATCTGCTGGCTTTATCGGCAGATAGGCTCACCGATGATAAAAACCAAATCAGCTACTATCTAGCGCGAGTTGAAGTCGATAGCGAAGGCTTACAAGAATTGGCGGATAAAGGTTTGATTTTACTACCGGGTATGCCTGCCGAAGTGCTTATCAACACCGGCGACCGCACCTTTTTTGAATACCTGATGCAGCCGCTCAGCAATATTTTTGCCCGCTCTTTAATTGAGGATTGAACATGCGCCGATTTAGTTTACTCGCGGCGGGTATCGCCTTAAGCCTAAACGCCCAAGCTGGCGATGATTTGCTGAGTTTATATGAACGCGCCGTGTTAGCGTCGCCGGACTTGCTCAGCAGCCAATACACGGTGGAATTGATCCGCGCCCAAGAAGACCGCAGTTTTGCCGCATTGATGCCGCAAATCAGCGTAGTCGGCAATTACTCGCTAAACCGTTTCCACAGTGCAGGCACTAATTTAAGCCCTGAATTTTCTTCCGATTATCCAGGCACCCGTGCCAGCGTTAACTTCCAACAACCGCTGTTTGATTTGCAAGCTTATCTGTTGATGAAAAGCCAAGAGGAAAAAACCTCGCAAAGCGAAGAAGACTTGCTGTCTGCCCATCAAAAACTGATTGCCGATTTAATCGACCGTTATGTGGATGCGCTGGAGGCAAAAGACAAAAGTGAAATTATCGCCGCCGAACTGCATTCTAACGAGCAACAGCTAGAGCGGGTTCGTGCCATGCAAGCCCGGCAAATGGCGATGATTACCGATCTTTATGAGCTGGAAGCCCGCACCGAAACCTTACGCACCCAATTATTGGAAAATGAAAACAATGCCCGTGTCGCCCTAGAAAAACTGCGCGAATTGACTGGCGATGCCGTAACCGCCATCCAACCCGCGCGCTTGGACAGCACCCAATTACCGCCGGAAGGCAGTATTGATTCTTGGGTACAACAAACCGGACAGCTAAACCCTGAATTGCAAGCTTTAAAACATGCGATAGAATCGGCGCGGCAAAATGTTTCCGCCTATAAAGCGGGTTATCTGCCACGCATTGAATTGCAATTAAGTGGCACTTACAGTGACACCTCGTATAACAACAGGCAGTCGCCGCCTTTTGATATTGGCACCGCCGCCGTGCAAGCCACCGTACCTATCTACGAAGGTGGTGGCACTGATGCCAAAATCCGTGAGGCGACCGCAAGAAAAAAACTCAATGAAAGCGAGCTAGAAAAAAAGTTACGGGAAATGGAAAAACAAACCCGCGCTGCGTATCTGGATATGCAAACCTCCCCTGCCCGCAGTTTAGCGACAGATAGGCAATTGTCCGCCAGCGAAAAATCCCGCGATGCTATGAAGAAAGGCTATGAATTGGGTGTGGTAACGATTGTGGATTTGCTAGGTACAGAAAAACGCTTGTCGGAAGCAAGGCTGGAACAACGGCAATCACGTTACCGTTATTTTAAATCGCGGAGTACGTTGTTATTTCAGGCGGGAAGGTTAATCGGTCCAGAATTGGCTAAATTTAATGAATGGTTGGTGCTAGCGGATAAGAGATCGGCTAGTCGGAAATAAAACGTTGATGGAGTCCAAAACATGTTTTGGACTCCATCAACGTGTTGGTCAAAGCTTAAGCAAAACGCTCAATCATTTTCTCTGCCTGTTCGGCAAATTGTTCTAAATTGCCTTGTTTTACCGTTTCTACCGGAATGACTAAGGCTGTGGTCAAGCTGATGTAAATGTAGACGTAACGCTTGCCATATTCCACCCGCAACAATTCTGACCACGGCATTTTGTGTTTGCCGCTTGGGGATTTTTCGTGCAGAAAATTGGCGTTCGCCGGGTCAATCGTTAAGGTGTACATGCCAAACATGTTGGTTTTTTCTTTATCGGTATAGCTTTTTAGCACTTGCCGTTGAAAATCCATCATCATGATTTTTGGCGACAATAACGACCACAACAACGCCAAGCCCAAAATGTAAATGGAGGTGTTGGTATCGTGGTAGTAAAAATAATAAAACGAGCCTATCAAACCCATAATACCTGGGACTATCCAGCGGTTTTTCTTGATGTTTTGCTGTATTTCTTCACTGCGTAAAAATTGCAGTTCATTAAAATGGATTAGGTCTTGCTCGCGGAATTCGTATTCAATTTCAAACATAATAGTGGCTTAAAGTTAAGTGGCTTAGTGCATTTTTATTTTAATGTAAGCACTGCGCCTAAAGAGATTGGAAAGTGTCAACATGGCGGTTCTAAAGTATCCATGTATGGCGACTTGGTGCATTTTGTATAAGGAGAGATAGACGATTTTGGCGATGAAGCCGCCAATACTGACCGTTCCCATTAAATTGCCCATCAAATTACCAACCGTGGTGTATTTGCCTAAAGACACTAGTGATCCGTAATCGTAATAAACAAATTCAGCAGGTTTACCGCCGCGTAGGCGGTTTATCAGGGTTTTATACAAAACTGTGGCTTGCTGGTGGGCGGCTTGTGCTCTCGGTGGCACATTGCCATTATGGCCGGGCCAAGCACAGGCGGCGCAATCGCCCATGGCAAAAATGTCGTTATCGTTAGTTTTTAAGGTACTATCGACGATTAATTGGTTGATATGGTTGGTTTCTAGGCCATCCAAATTCTTTACCCAATCCGGCGCTTTAATGCCAGCGGCCCACACTTTAATATCGGCTTCGATAAATTCGCCGTCGTGGGTGCTTATGCCTTCGCGGGTAATTTCGGTGACCCGACGGCCTAGTTTGAGATCAACACCCAGTTTTACAAGTTGTTGTTGGGTGGCGTAAGCCAGTTTATCTGGCAATGCGGGCAATAATTTCGGCGCCGCTTCAACGATACTGAGCTTAACGGTGCTGGTTTCTTGTAAACCATAGATTGCCAATACGCCTGTGACCTCGTGCAATTGCGCGGCTAATTCCACGCCTGTTGCCCCAGCACCGACAATGGCGATTGATAAGGGTTTTACTAGGCTGCTGTCTTTGCCGATATAGCTTTTCAGATAGGATTCAAAGAGTTGTTTTTGGAATTTGAACGCTTGCGAGGTGGTATCCAAAAACAGGCAATTCTCGGCGACACCTTTTATATTGAAGGTGTTGCTGACACTGCCGACCGACATGACTAAGGTGTCGTATTTAAAAATACGGCGGGGAATTAATTCTTCGCCTTTGTCATTAAAGGTGGGGCTGACGTAGATTTGTTTTTCCGCCCGGTTTAGGGCTTCCATTTTTCCTAGGCGAAAACGGAAATGGTTACGGTGCGCTTGCGCCAGATATTCCACTTGTTCGGATTCGTCTAAGGTGCCGGCAGCAACTTCATGCAGCAGGGGTTTCCAGATATGGGTAGTGGTTGCGTCAATCAAGATGATTTCAGCGAGGCCTTGTTTGCCTAGTTTTTTTCCTAAAGCGGTCGCTAATTCAAGTCCAGCAGCACCGCCACCGACAACCACGATTTTATGTTTTCCAGCTTCTGTATCTACCATTGCCTTTACCCCATAAAAAAATAATTGCCATTATATACTTCAAATGCGCTGATTTTGGTTTTTAATGGCGGCTATCTTGCTTGGTCGCGGGTTTAAATCGGGGTTGTTTACGAGCTTAGGCCTATAAAATCGCAAACCGAGGTTTGCACTCCTTTTATTTCACCAGCACTTTTCACTGGCTTATGACTTTAGCTGACTTGCCAATAGCTGTTTAACGGGATTAAAGGTTTGTCGATGGATCGGCAAAATACCAATCTGGTGAATTTCTTGGAGGTGTTGGCGGGTGCCATAGCCTTTGTGGATGTGGAAAGCAAAGTCGGGGTATTGGTGATGATAGTCAACCATCAACCTATCCCGTTCAACTTTTGCCAAAATCGAAGCGGCGCTGATAGCGGCGACTTTACTATCGCCTTTAACGATTGCTAGCGCGGGTATGGTTAAATTCGGCAAGCGGTTGCCATCAACTAAAACCAATTCCGGTGTGCTTGACAAGCCATTAACGGCGCGTTGCATGGCTAATAAAGTGGCTTGCAGGATGTTGAGGGTGTCGATTTCTTCGACACTGGCAGAGGCAATACACCAACTGAGCGCGTATTGTTTAATTAGTGGGGATAAGGCGTCGCGCTTAGCTTCGCTAAGTTTTTTTGAATCCGCCAAGCCAGAAATAGGCTGTGCCGGATTTAAGATAACCGCTGCGGCAACCACCGGGCCTGCTAATGGGCCACGGCCTGCTTCGTCTACCCCTGCGATTATTTGCGTTGGATCATAATCCAGTAAGGCTTCCATCACGGCTTAACGCAGCAAACCCCGGGTGACATTGCGTAAAAACAGGATCATTTCGGCGACTTCTTTGCTATCGCCAGCAATCGCTTCCATTTGCTCGATGGCTTCTTCTAAGCGCAAACTGTTTTTGTAGATCATTTTGTAGGCTTTTTTTATCAAGCGGATGTCTTCAGGCGCAATGCCATTGCGCTCCATACCAACAGCATTAATGCCATGCGGCTCAGTCGGTCTGCCACCCACCATAACAAACGGCGGAATATCTTGGGTGATAGAGCTGCCCATTGCCGAAAAACTATATTGACCGATCTGGGTAAATTGATGCACCAAGGTAAATCCGCCCAATATCGCATGATTGTTAAGGCGGACATGGCCTGCTAAGGATGCGCCGTTCGCCATGATGACATGGTTACCGATAATGCAATCGTGGGCAACATGGGTATAGGCCATAAACAAATTATCATTGCCAATACGGGTGACGCTTTGGTCTTGGATAGTCCCCCGGTGCATAGAAGCAAATTCACGGATGGTATTTCTATCCCCAATTTCTAGTCGGGTTATTTCCTTGGCGTATTTTTTATCTTGCGGGTCTTCGCCGATGGAGGCGAATTGGAAGATTTTATTGTCTCTACCAATCGTCGTAGGGCCGTTTATGACCACATGCGAGCCAATAACCGTACCTGCGCCAATTTTTACATCTGCACCAATGATGGTATAAGGGCCGATAGACACATCGTCGGCAAGTTCGGCGCGGCTATCAATAATTGCTGTTTGATGAATCAAAATTAATCTACCACTGCTGCACAACGTATTTCCGCGCTGGCGACGAATTCACCGTCTACCTCTGCACGACACTCAAACGCCCAAATATTGCGTTTGCTTTTCACAAATAAGGCTTCCAACATCAGTTGGTCTCCAGGGACGACAGGGCGTTTAAATTTCGCCTTATCAATACCCACCAAATAATAGATCATGCCATTTAATTCATCGCGCGCGGTTTCTGAAGCCAACAAACCTGTGGCTTGCGCCAACGCTTCAAGAATCAACACACCCGGCATAATGGGTTTTTGGGGGAAATGCCCTTGGAAAAAAGGCTCGTTATAGGTGACGTTTTTAACACCTAATAAACTAATACCAGGCTTACAATCAATGACTTTATCGACTAATAAAAACGGATATCTATGCGGCAAAAATTGTTGAATTTGTAAAATATCTAACGTGATAGACATGCTTTTAGTGGCTTATTTAGAGTTATTGTTATTGTTTTTAATAGCTGCATTAAGAGCCTATAAGTTTTCTGGTCTTTTGGCGTGAAAAAAGGATTTTCACGCCGATACTGCCATTAAATCTTATACAGCCATTAATATTTATTCAGGCATTGCTGATAATTTTTGTTGAACTTGGGTAGTAACATCAATTTGTTCACTGGCATAAATTACGCCATCAGTAAGCAACAAATCAAAGTTTTGGTCTTTGGCAATAGAGCGGATGGCTTCAACAATACGGCGCTGCAACTTACCTAACTCTTCGTTACGGCGAGCATTGAAATCTTCGCTAAATTCTTGCTGTGAGCGTTTCGCATCACGTTTTTTATTCAGAATATCTTTTTCCAAATTAGAGCGTTCGGCATCGCCCATTACCGCGCCATCTCTGGTCATGCGCTCTTCTTTACTTTGGATGTCTTTTTGTTGGGCAACCAACTGTTTATCGCGTGGTGAAAATTCCAGTTCCAAACGCTTTTTGGCTTTTTCCGCTTGCGGCGCTTTTTCAAGAACAGCAGGAATATTCACGAAGCCGATTTTTAAGTCAGCATAACTGGCATTTGCCGCCAACAGTAAGCCTATAAATAATGCAATTTTTGTTTTCATCGGTAAAACGAACTCCGCTGTCAGAATGGTAATAAATTAAGGTTAAATAAGGTACTTATCGCGATTATAGGGGATAAGGTAAAAAAACTTAAATGACTTCTCAGAAATTTTGCCCGAAGTTAAATTGGAATAACTGCTTCTGGTCACCTAATTCACCGTTGACGCCTTTTTTGGCATTCAACGGCACGGCGGCACTAATTGATAAGGCTCCGAACGGTGACAACCACTCGCCAGACAAACCCGTGGAATAGCGCAACTCGCTGATGCTTAGGCTATTGTTAACCGTGCCCGCATCAAAGAACGCACCCAAGCGCACAGATTTAACTTCTGATAAAAATGGCACAGGGAAAAATACTTCCGCATTGCCGATAATTTTACTGGAGCCACCAAAAGGGCGATAAGGTGTCAACACGCCGTTGATGACCCGGTGATCCCTAGGACCCAAAGTGTTATTACGGAAACCACGCACTGACCCCGTACCGCCAGCAAAATAATTTTCAAAAAACGGCAAATCTTGGGTAGAGCCGTAACCGTCACCGTAAGCGGCTTCGCCTTGCACCCGTAAGGTGACATCTTTCGCCAATGGGAAATACAACTGATGCTTGTAACCCAATTTAAAATAAGTCAGATCACTACCAGGAACGGTGGCTAAAGCGGTAAAGCGTTGCTGACCGCCTTTGCTTGGAAAAGTCGCCCGGTTTAAGGTGTCATGCGTCCAACCTAAAGTAGGCGCGAAGGTTAAAAACCTGTCACCTTGTTTACTGATGAATTTATTGATTTCAATCGAGGTGAAATCCGTAGACGTTAAGCTGGTGTTTTTAACATCAAAGCCAAACCGCAATTGGTCAAACTCATTCAACGGGATGCCCATATCCAAACCGCCGTTGACCACTTCGGTAGAATAGTTGGCGATATTGATCTTGCTAGCGTCGCGCTTGGTATAGCCTAAGTTGTAACCCATGCTAACGCCGTCTTTGGTGAAATACGGGTTTAAAAAGCCAAGCTGGTAACTGGTTGAGTAAATACTATTATTAAAGGCTAAGTTGACGCGTTTACCAGAACCGAAAACGTTATCCTGGGAAATATTGGCATTCAAAACAATACCTTGCACCTGAGAGAAACCCACACCCGCAGATAAATTGCCGGATGCTTTTTCTACCACACTGTAATCGACATTAATTTGGTCTGTTGTGCCAACAACTTGCGGGGTTTCTACGTTGACCGACTCAAAATAACCCAAACGTTCCAGCCTAGTTTTAGAGCGTTCAATTTTAGAACTGGATGCCCAGCTCGATTCCATTTGCCGCATTTCCCGGCGCAATACTTCATCGCGGGTCTTAGTGTTGCCTTTCATGTTGATATGATGCACATAGGCGCGTTTACCGGGATCAACAAAAAACGTCATCGCGACGGTTTTAGTTTTTTCGTTAATTTCCGGCACCATATTGACGTTGGCGAAGGCGTAGCCATCATTACCCAAACGGTCAGAAATGGCTTTGGACGTTTCCGTGGCATTTTTTCTGGAGAAGATTTCACCCGGCCCAACACTCACTAATTTGGTCAATTCTTCAGCAGGCACGATCAAGTTGCCAGTCAGCTTCACCTTTTCTAAAGTAAAAACATCGCCTTCTTTCACATTGATGGTGATGTAAATGTCTTTTTTGTCAGGAGTAATAGCGACTTGGGTAGATTCAATCGCAAAGTTGATATAACCGCGATCTAAATAATAAGACCGTAAGGTTTCCAAGTCGGCGGACAGTTTTTGCTTAGAGTATTGGTCGTCTTTGGTATAAAACGACAAAAAATTGGAGGTGTTTAAGGCAAGCGTATCAAGCAGGGTTTTGTCTTCGAAAGCCTTATTGCCGACGACATTGATTTCTTTGATTTTAGCGACCCGGCCTTCAGAAATGGTGATATGGATGCCGACTCGATTACGCGTCAGATTAGAGACATCGGTTTTGATTTTTAAACCATATTTACCGTGGCTAAGGTATTGTCGGCTAAGCTCTTGCTCAACCTTATCCAACACTTGGCGGTCAAAGGTTTTGCCTTCCGACAAACCAATCTTATCCAAGGCTTTCTTTAAATCGTCTTTACTTAAATCTTTATTGCCTTCAAACAGGATTTTGGCAATAGACGGACGCTCAACCACATTAACAACTAAGGTAGTGCCGTCCCTTTCTAAGCTTATATCCTTAAAAAATCCGGTTTTAAATAAAGCTCTAATGGACGGCGCGACTTTGGCATCAGAAAAAGTTTCGCCGACATTCACAGGTAAATAGTTAAAAACCGTACCTAAGGAAATGCGCTGCAAACCTTTAACTTGAATATCCCGGACGACAAATTCTTCGTCGCCTTTAACGGCTTGCGAGGCCAGCAAGCACAACAGCAACAAGCGAGAAACGGTAGTTAATTTCATGAAAGTAAAAATTATGCGTCTGGATCTATAGATTATGACGGGATTATAACACAGTAAGGGATTAAGCTTTGCTTAAGCCCGGTGTACGGGAAACGACAAAACCTCATCAATAGCAGGACTTGCAGACAGTAACATCAACAATCGGTCTATACCGATAGCGATGCCGGAACAATTAGGAAGCCCCGATTGCAATGCCGCCAGCAAGCGTTGGTCTTTTTCAGCAACAGGTAATTGCCATTGTTGCCGCTGCGTCAGTTCGGCATCAAAACGGCGTTTTTGTTCCACCGCATCGGTTAATTCGTGATAACCGTTGCCCAACTCCACACCATTAATGAACAACTCCACCCGCTCGGTCACCAAAGGATTATCCACATTGGTTCTCGCCAAAGACGATTGGCAAGCCGGATAAGCAAACACCATCGTTAAGGTATTGCCTGTAAACATAGGCTGTACACAGTGGCTAAACAAAAAATCCAACCAGATGGCGTGATTGTCACCGCAAATATCAACCGCCTCAGGCAAACCCTTAGCGATAGCAAAAGCCTGATAAGCATCCAAAGAAAATACTAAAGCATCCAATCCGGTATGTTGATAAAAAACAGCTTGATAACTGATGCGTTGGCAGGCTGTTAACGGCATGGTTTGCAACAGCAGCTGCAATAAATCCTCAACCTCATCCATTAACTGCTGAAGATCAAAATCCAGCCGATACCATTCCAACAAAGTAAATTCAGGATTATGGAAACGCCCTGCTTCACCATTTCGGAAGGCTTTGCAGATTTGATAAATACTGCCGCTACCTGCCGCCAATAAGCGTTTCATGGCAAATTCTGGTGAGGTTTGCAGAAATAAGCGCTGCTCATGGGAAGGCAACCCGTATTGGGTACTAAAAAATTGCAACTGCGGATCTGTGCCAATCGCCTGCCCCAGCAACGGGGTTTCCACTTCCAACACCTGCCGATCGGCAAAAAACTCGCGGATCTGCTGCAACATTTGCGCCCGAAGACGCAACATTGCCAAGGAGCAGGTTGGCTGCCAATCGCCCTGCACTACTCTTTTACGCGGGAAATATATTCGCCGGTACGGGTATCAACCTTAATTACTTCGCCTTGTTGTACAAACAACGGCACGCGCACGACTGCACCGGTTTCTAATTTTGCAGGCTTGCCGCCGCCGCCAGAGGTATCACCCCGAACGCCAGGATCAGTTTCGACAATCGCTAATTCCACAAAATTGGCAGGAGTCACCGCCAATGGTGAATCATTCCATAAAGTGACGATGCAAGGATCTTGGTCTTTTAACCATTGCGCGGCATCACCAACGGTTTTGCTGTCGGCTTGATACTGTTCAAAGGTGTCTTGCACCATAAAATGCCGAAACTCACCGTCGTTATACAAATATTGCATATCCATATCGATAACATCCGCACCTTCCAGTGACTCACCCGATTTAAATGTGCGCTCAATAACCCGGCCTGTTTTTAAATTTCTAATTTTGACACGGTTAAACGCTTGGCCTTTACCAGGTTTAACAAACTCATTGTCAATAATGGCGCAAGGGTCATTATCCAACATGATTTTTAACCCAGATTTAAATTCATTGGTACTGTAAACAGCCATTTTATCCTCAATGTGACACACTAATTAAAAGCCCGACATTATAATGGAGGCTTTCCTGCGATAGAAACTTTAAATACTCAACCTACATGCCAGTATCCCAACCTGACGACCGCCATTTTCTTAAAAACTGGCAACAACAACTCGCTGAAGCCTTCACGCATATTGGTGATTTATGCCAATACCTCAACCTAGAAATGTCCGATTTACCCATCTCCGTCGATGCCGCCGCGCAATTCGCCCTACGCGTACCCCGCAGCTTTGCCGACTGCATGGAAAAAGGCAACCCACATGATCCGCTGCTTCGCCAAGTATTGCCTATCAAAGATGAATTACTAACGCCCGCCAACTACAGCGACGACCCCGTCGGCGACCTAGCCGCTGCCACCCAAACCGGATTGCTGCACAAATATCATGGACGGGTATTGTTGATTAACACAGGCAGTTGCGCCATCAATTGCCGTTATTGTTTCCGCCGCAATTTTCCCTATAACGACTTGCAACTCGGTAAACAAGCCGAACAAGCCGCTATCGACACTATCCGCCAAGACAGCAGCATTAGCGAAGTCATCCTCAGCGGCGGCGACCCGTTATTGCTCAGCGATGCCCGATTGGCGCAACTGTTCAGCCAACTGGCGACCATCAGCCACGTCAAACGCATCCGCATCCACAGCCGCTTGCCGATTGTACTGCCCGCCCGCATCACCCTCGCTTTCATCGACACCTTATTACAAAGCGGCAAACAACTGGTTTTAGTCATGCACTGCAACCACGCCAATGAACTCAACCATCGAGTTGCTGCCGCCTGCGCGTTATTACGGCAACAGCCAATCACCTTGCTAAACCAATCGGTATTATTAAAAAGTGTTAATGACCACGCCGAAACCTTACGCGAACTCAGCGAACGCTTATTCGCATTGGGCATATTGCCGTATTACCTGCATTTGCTCGACAAAGCCAAAGGCACAGCGCATTTTGACCTAGAGCAAAGCCACGCCATCAAGCTACACCAACAACTACAAGCCAGCTTGCCCGGCTATCTGGTGCCAAAATTAGTAAGGGAAATCGCCGGGGAAAACGCCAAAAGCTTAGTGTTTTGATGGCTATTTCGGAATAAAAAACAGGTTTTTTACTCCGAGTAGATAAAACCAAGGAAGAGCCTGAGACAAGCTCAGACCGAACGGTAACAACCTAATTCCGTTCGTGCCCGACTGTAAGAGGTAGAGCAACGCAGCCTAAAGCTGCACACTCGGATTGTTATTTTTGGACATGACAACCACATAGCCTGCATTTAACGTGTTGTCTTTAAAGTATTTAACCCCTGTGCTGTTAATTTCGTCCATCACCGCTTGTGTGGCACTGGCTGGGCAGATGACTTGAACAAGACCACCCACCTTAAGGGACGCTTGTTTGGCAGCTATCAAATGGTTCTTTACTTTGGGTGACAAATGCTCGGCAAAAACCATCTGCTCTTCAGAAACCACCATTTTTTGGCTTTCTATTTGCTGGACAGTCTCACCTTTTTCAACCACTTGCGATACTTTGATGATTTCAGTCTTGGCACCGACTTCCTTTTGCCATTGTGTGGATTGTTGGCTTACCGCTTGGGTATAGGGGTCATTGGCAAAAGCGTAAGTCACCCCGCCGCCCACCAAAGCCCCTGCCGCCGCGCCAATTGCCGCGCCGGAACCATTGCCACCGATCACAGCGCCTATAACGACCCCGGCAATCGCACCTACTACCCCGCCAAGAGAAGCTTGTTGTTCTTTGGTCATGGTGGAACAGCCGCTGAGTGACAAAGCGGCAATTGTTGTTGTAATTATTATTTTTTTCATTGTTTGATCCTCACGAATAAGCAATTGGTGGTTTGGGAAGCCCGCCCCCCTAAATAAGGCCGGATTCGCAATGCTTGTGTTTATTTGCCGAAAAAATCCTTGGCTGCCCCGCCAATATCGGGAATATCCGAAACAGGCGGGGACGATTGGTCTAGCGGTTTTGCTGTCGGTACTGGTTTAAGCTTGGGTTTTGGTTTGCTGTTTTGAGACATCGGCTTTACCGCAACTTTAGTGTGCGGTAATTTATTTTCCACGATATGTTGTTCTTCAATAGGTTGCAGATCACTCGGCGGTGGCAGTGGCGCGTTTTCAGTTAGTTGTTCAGATGCCCCGCCCACGGTGCTTTCAGGTAATTCGTGCTTGTCATCAAGCTGGTTTGCCGATGAAAAAGTCGCGTTGGGGTTTAATCCGCCAATAGTCGACATACCGCCGGATAACCATAAAAAATACCCGCCACCAATAGCCAACAAGGCAAGCAAAAAAACAATTGCCGGATAGTCACGGCAAAATCTTAGCGCCCAACCGAAGCTGGTTTGCTTGCGGGCACTGGGCGGATGCTCGACCAGTTTTTGTAAGGCATCGGCAAAATCATTGGCACTGGCAAAACGCCGCTCCGGTTTTTTTTCTAATGCCTTAAGCACTAACTGTTCGATTTGGGGCGGAATGGCTTGGCTAAAACTACGCGGCGGCTTGGGTTTTTCTTCAATTTGGGATTTAATCAAATCGTATTCAGTATTTTTTTCAAAAGGGATATGCCCGGTCAGCATTTCATACAAAACCACGCCGACTGAATAAATATCTGATCGCGCATCCGTTTCTTGGCCTCGAATTTGTTCTGGCGATACATATTCCAAAGTACCAATGAGATTGCCTGATTTGGTCTGCCGCGCCTTTTCCAAAATTCTGGCGATACCAAAATCAAGGATTTTTACCGTGTCTTGTTCGGTAATGATAATGTTGGATGGCTTAATATCCCGGTGGATAATATGGAAACGGTGGGCATGCTCCAAACCTTGCAAAATGGCAATGGCATAGTGCAGCGCGGTTTGCCAGGCAAGCGCACCATTTTTTTTAATGACATCATCTAAGGTCTCGCCGTTGACAAACTCCAAAGCCATATAAAACTGGGTATTAAATCGACCAAAATTATAAACGGCGGCAATACTCGGATGATTTAACCGCCCCAAAGCAATCGCCTCTGAACGGAAACGCTGGACAATATCATCTCGGTTGCTTAGTTCGGGCTTCAGCAGTTTGATGGCAACTTCCCTTTCGAGCATGACATCGACACCTTTGTAAACCTCCCCCATACCGCCTTCGCCGATTTTTTTGACGATTTTGTAATTATCTATCTGTTCCATAGGCTTTTGTGATGGTTAAGATTATGCCCTAGTGATGGGGACTCTTCTGGCGCTAATCGGTTTTGCCAAGATTTTGACAATAAGCACAGAGATATTGTCGAGACCACCCCGCGCATTTGCCAAGCCAACCAATTGTTCGCAAGCCTGCTGGGCCGAGTTGGCAACAAGGGTTTGACGCATTTCGTCATCTTTGACCAAATCATATAAACCGTCAGAACACAGCAGGAAGCAATCACCCATCTCAATTGCCAGTGGCTGGTTCGGACAACTTATTTTTAATTTGCCATGCGTACCTAAAGCAGAGGTAATAATGTGCTTATCAGGATGGTTTTCAGCGGCCGCAGGTGTCAACAAACCCTTGTTAACCATATCGGCTACTAAGGTATGGTCTTCTGAAAGTTGCCGATAATCATTTTTTCTTAAGCAATACAAACGGCTATCGCCAGTATTGGTGTAGTAGGCATAACCATTGATAATTGCCAACGCCACTAAGGTAGTCCCCATACCTTGGTATTCAGGGAAGTCTTGCGCCAATTGGTAAATTTCCCTATTAGCCGCAATCGTGCTGTTAACCAATATTTCCCGATAATCATTGCTATCGGAAAATTGCCCAACAAATAGCCGTTGAAACGTAGCAACCGCCACTTGGCTAGCCACTTCACCTGCGCGATGCCCACCCATGCCATCGGCAACCATTGTCAAGACCGTTTGGTCATTGGCAAAACGCACATAGCCGAGCTGATCTTGGTTGATTGACCGAGTACGCCCCACGTCTGAATACGAACCAATTTCAAGAGCGTAATCGCTTATAGCAGACGGTTGCGGCGGACTAATAAATTGTTTCCAAAATGGTTTCATGGCGACTATTGAACGAGTTTGTGGATGCCCATAATTTCTTGCCCGTGTTTGATTGGCACAGCAAAAGAAATGGCAGTACCGGATTGGTCAGTTTTTCCGTAGGAGAAAATACCGATGACATGGCCTTTATCGTTAAAAACCGGACCGCCACTATTGCCGTTGCCCGTAGCGTTGACTGTCAATTGATAAACATCGCCCATTTCACTGAAATAGCCGTTCACCGAATCCGATACAGTTTTTGCAGAGCCTTCGATAACTTTGCCAATATTGCCGCCTGTCACCGTAGGGTCTGGAATTTGCCGCCACTCGCCTTCACGGTTTAAGGGGTCTTTTGAATCCATTTTTACGGCAATGTCGGGCGATACCCCAGGATAGCCCATGACGGTAATGGTTTCGCCAGCGGAAACTAGGTCGTTCGCGCTCATGTCCACAGACTCCAAGCGCTGGGGCGTGTCAATTTTAATCAACGCCACATCGGCACTGTCTGATACCCTGACCAAATGGGCAGGAATCCGTAAACCTGTTTTGGGAAAAGTCACATCCAAGTAATCATTACGGCCTTCCACAGATTTACCGTGCAGGGATTTGTAAATGGATTTTGAAGGAATCCAATTGTTTAACGATATGACATATTTGTTGTTCGGGTCATCAGGCAGGGTCACCAAATCGTATTTTTCACAACCCTCGTTTTGGCAAATCTTTAAAGCCCCCGGCAGTTCAAAATGGCGATTTTGTGTTTGCCAGCCAGCCGCGACATGGCGATTAGTTAAAATGTAGCCGTTTTCATTGACGACAAACCCAGAACCCGCAAACTCACCACCTACAGGGTAACCCGCTTCTAACGTTAAATCAGGTTCCACCGCGCCGTTGACAAAACGGTAGGCAGGACGTTTTTCTTGGCATTTGCCCTTATGTTTACTGACGCAGATGGCTCTCTGAAAAAATTGCTTACCCGTAGGGATGTCTATCAATTTCCAGCTGGCTTCAATAAATACAGTGGAATTGCCGTATTTCTTGAAGATGTCAGCCGAAGACAAGGCCTTATTAGCCATCAATTCGGCTAATTTACGTTTTTGGCTAAGTTGGGTTGCATCTAACGTCTCTTGAATTTCTGCTTTTTCTTGGTCGCTTTTGTAGATGAAATACCCTGAAACCGCCAGAATGACCGCAATGAGGCCAGCACCGATATTAATCAATTTTTTCCGGCTGTGGGTTTCGGCTTGGTCAATCAAGCGTTCAACGGTTTTTCTGCCGATAGTGCCCGATGGTTGGCTGGAAAATACTGGCTCTTCGCTAACTTCAAAAGGATTAGGGAAAAACTGTTCCGCATTGATGTCGATACGAGTCTCGCGTGACAAATCAAAATCCGCAGGCAGATTACCTAGGCGAGTGGTTCTGTCATTGCCTGTAGGTCTGGGATCAAGATCAAAAACAAATTCTGCCCCCCCTTTGCCCAACTGCACCACGTCCCCCGCTTGCAAAATCTGCGGGGCTTGCAACCGGGAATTATTGAGGAACGTGCCATTGCGGCTACTTGAGTCGGTCAATAAAAATTCTTCGTCGTTTTGCACGGAGATCTTGCAATGTAAACGGCTGACTAAATCGTCTATTACGGGATCAAAAACAACCTCACACACGCTGTCCCGCCCGAACGAGATTTCTTGGATGGGCATTTCGAAAAACTCTGTTTGATTGGCTTTAGAGCCGACCAAATGTTTTATTATAATTTTCAGCATTGTTGCCTCCCCTTTACATTTATGATTTTGCAAAGGATTTTAATGCCTAAGCCTACTATTTAAAACCGAGTAAGCTCAAATTACTGTGACTAGAGTTGCATAATTACAGACTAATTGCCCCAAACGCTAAGGCAATCGACACTTGTCCATACACTTAGACGATAGGCCGTACTAATGTTAAGTAAACCTTGGACACAAGTAAGCGCAATTCACTTGAGGGAAATTGCGGGGGAAAACGCCAAAAGTTTGGTGTTTTGATGATCGCTGACGTACAGCAAGCGATAGCCGTAGGATGGGCTGACGACAGGAAGCCCATCACTGGGCCGTATAATTTGATGGGCTTCCTGGCGTCAGCCCATCCTACATTTGCATGTTGTAAACCAATTACAACATCATGATTTTATCGTTACGACCACAAAATCGGCATTTGGCAACCAACGCACCTAGCCAAAATTACGCCTTCACTTTACTTACTGTATAAACACCCGCCAACACCAAAAAAGTCCCTGCCAATTGCCAATAACTCACTGGCTCAGCTAAAACCACAAAGGCCAAGGCCAAGGTTAAAATCGGGCCGATGGTACTGACAATCGATGCCGAACCCGCACCTATCCGCAATATGCCTGCATTCATAAAAAACGCAGGCAACACCGTAGAAAAAATCGCCATCAGCCCTGCCAAAACATACACATCCTTCGGCAAATCCAGCAAATCAATACCATGCACTACCACGAAATGCACCAGCGTGGCGATACAGGCAATGGTCATGGTGTAAGCGGTAAACCGCGCCGCGCCAATACGCGGCGTCATCACCCCGCTACCCATAGTAAAGCAAGCAAACACCACCGCACTTGCCAGCACCAACAACGAACCCAGCCAAACATTCGCTGATTCGGTTGCCAGATGCTCAACAAACACCAACAACATCCCCGCGTAACTTAACGCCAAAGCCAAGCCAACGCGCCAAGTGATTTTGCGTTTGTAAACCAAAGCAGAAAACACAATCACAAACGTCGGATACAAAAACAGGATAACCCGCTCCAGTCCGGCGGAAATGTATTGCAGCCCCAGAAAATCCAAAAAACTGGCGATGTAATAGCCCATCAAGCCCAAAACAATAATCACCAACCATTGTTTCGGCGGCAAAGGTTCAGCCGTCGAAGTCTTGTTATTCCAAACCGCAACCAGCAAAAAAAACGGCAAGGAAAACGCCATGCGTAACGCCATTAAGGTAATAGCATCGGTTTGCGTACTGATGCCATAAGCCAATTTAATAAAAATGGCTTTGGCTGAAAACCCAAACGCGCCTAATAGCACCAGCAATAAACCTATCAAACGACGGCGTTTGGCAATGGAATCGGTCATGAATTAGCCTGTTGATTTTATGAGTTTTATCGTTCCCACGCTCCGCGTGGTAACGCATCCTGCAACGCTCCAGCGTTGCGTAATGCGACGCTGGAGCGTCATAAGCGGCATTCCCACGCAGAGCCTGGCTGCCATTAAGTTAAGGAAAAAGCATTAATATTCAGAATATTAAATTGACGCTCGTTCCCAAGCTGCGGCTTGGGAATGCAGGATAGGAAGCTCTAGCTTCGAGAATGATAGGAAGCTCTAGCTTCCTATCATTCTCGAAGCTAGAGCTTCTGAGACTTGGGTTACCAAGCCGGAGCTTGGTAACCAGCTCAATTGGTCATGAATAGCCTGTTGATTTTGTGAGCTTTATCGTTCCCACGCTCCGCGTGGTAACGCATCCTGCAACGCTCCGGCGTTGCGTAATGCGACGCTGGAGCGTCATAGGCGGCATTCCCACGCAGAGCGTGGGAACGATGTAATCGAAGCCGTTAACGCAACTGCCCAAGCAAAGCCTTGAGCTGCGCTTCTTTCGCCATAATATCGGCGCACAAACGGAATTGACTGCTGGCGCGTTGCAAATTCTGCAAGGGCTGGGTCACTTTGAAATAGCGGTTGCCCGCCAGATAATCGCTATAAAAACGCAAGCCCAATTCAAATGGGATCAACCGGATAGCGGGATATAAATACTGATAATCGGCTGCTGAGAAGAAATCGCCCGCTTCCGCTAAATAACTGCTCAAAATCGCCGCCGCGATGTCCAAATCAAATTCGTCAGTGGCTTCTTGATGGCAGCAGGAACGCAAACAATCGCCAATATCGTAATGCACCAAGCCCGGTTTGACGGTATCCAGATCGATCAAGCTAACAATCTGGCTGCTAGCTTTGGCGAATAAAAAGTTATTTAGCTTAGGGTCGCCATGGATTGCCCGCAACGGCAGACTGCCTGCATGTTTGCCTTGCTCCAAACCATCGGCGTAAACCGCAAAGTTATAGATAAATTCGGCACAGAAAGCATCACTGAGTGAAGTTTGCGCCCGCACTTGCTCATACTGCTGGAGATAACCGGGGGGGATATGGAATCCCGGCAAGGTGTCATGCAGCAAAGCCGGATTTAAGTTGCTAAACAGCTTATGAAAATGCGCCAAAGCAAAGCCGACTTGTTCAGCATCAGCAAGGCTACGCAGCGTTTCCAAGCTATCGGTATCGGCAATAAAACTCTGTGCGCGCCAAAAATCGCCGTGACTGTCTTGGAAATTGAGTTGCTTATCGATGCTGCTGATAATGTCCGGCAGCTGCAAACGCGGATTTTTTTGCTGGGCAAGATGCTGGCTAAGCACTTGCAAGTTGGCGGAAATCAACGCAGGCTCAGGGAAAACCTGGCGATTTATCCGTTGTAAAACAAACCGCGAATCAGCGGTAGTGACTAAAAAAGTATCGTTAATCAGGCCATTGCCCAAAGGCTGCACATCAATCACAGTCTGCTTTGGGCAAAATTGGTTGGCAATGGCAATTAAATTGGTCATCGCTAATGCTGCCGTCAAGACATCTGCGCGGCAATTAACGCCGCCAATTGCCGCACTGCTTGGCCCCGATGGCTTAAAGCATTTTTAGTTTCCGGCGGTAATTGCGCGGAAGCCAGTTGTTGCTCAGGCAACCAAAACACTGGGTCATAACCAAAACCGTTCGTGCCAATGGCTTGCTTGAGAATCTGCCCTTCCCAAACACCGTGGGCAATCAGCGGGCAAGGGTCTTGCCCGTGGCGCACATACACCATCACACAGACGAAACGAGCGCTGCGCTGGGCTGCTGGCACATCTGTTAATGCCTGCAAAAGCTTGTCGATATTATCTTGATCGCTGGCGTTTTCTCCCGCATAACGCGCCGACAACACGCCCGGCGCACCTTGCAAAGCATCAACGATTAAGCCAGAGTCATCAGCAATCGCAGGCAATTGGCAATGTAAAGCGGCGTTTCTGGCTTTTATCAAAGCGTTTTCAACAAAGGTGCAAGCGGGTTCTGCACATTCGATAACATTGAACGCTGATTGCGGCACAATTTGCACCTCCGGTAACAACGCCTGAATTTCCTTAATTTTGCCAGCGTTACCGCTGGCTAAAACCACTTGTGCCATTAGCCAGCAATCCCCAAAACTTCGCGCTGTTTTTGCATCAAGTCTTTAATGCCGTTTTCTGCCAGAATCAACAGCGCATCCAATTCGTCTTTTCTGAACGCATGGCCTTCGGCGGTGCCTTGTACTTCAATAAAAGCGGACATATCGTTCATCACCACATTCATATCGGTTTCGGCATTGCTGTCTTCGGCATAATCCAAATCCAACACCGGAACGCCATTAAAAATACCCACAGAAACCGAAGCCACCTGCCCATGCAAAGGGTTAGATTTAATCTGTTTACGTTTCAGCATTTTTTCCACGGCTAAAGACAAGGCAACAAAACCGCCAGTAATCGCCGCAGTACGAGTGCCGCCATCAGCCTGCAAAACGTCGCAATCTATGGTGATGGTATGTTCGCCCAAAGCTTTCAAATCCACCGCCGCGCGTAACGACCGACCAATCAAACGTTGGATTTCTAAAGTCCGGCCGCCTTGCTTACCAAAACTGGCTTCGCGCCCCATACGGCTATGGGTTGAACGCGGCAACATGCCGTATTCCGCCGTCACCCAACCTTCGCCTTTGCCTTTAAGAAAACGCGGCACACTTTTATCCACACTGGCGGTACACAATACCCGGGTGTCGCCAAATTCCACCAGCACCGAACCTTCTGCATGTTTGGTATAGCCACAGGTGAATTTGATTTCGCGCAGTTGATCGGGGTTGCGTCCGCTAGGTCTCATAAGGTATTCCGTAAAAAATTAAAACGGGGAAGTATACCTTATGCCGCCAGTCTTGGTGGGCTAATTGCCGAAATACTTGGTAGTTATTGTATCTGATGTTACTCACTCACTTTTTGTGATACGACAATAAATAATGATGAATCGCTATCGCGATGTTTTTTTAAATCGGGTTCTCGCACCCGAAGGCAAGTTACTTTCTTTTGCGCCGCCTCGGCAACTGCTCCTGCGTTGCTCTACCTCCTGCATCCATGCAGTCGAAAAGAAAGTAGCCAAAGAAAAGGCGGCTCGATTGCCGCTCATGTCTTGCGCTCCTCGCACTTGTGCCCAGTGGGGTATTTGTCGGGAGACGGCAAAAGGGGCTTCCTGCCCCTTTGCCGCCGCGCGGCATCCATGCCGCGCCCCTTCGGGCTATTCCCGACAAATACTCCGGTGCTCGACGCGGCAAACGGGAGAAAAGCGCGTTACTGCTTAACGTCAGATTGTATTTAAAACTTATACAACCGCTAACCAATCGTAGTGGCGAACGGCTGTTCGCCGAGTAGAAATCACTTTATATCAATAAGCGAACACCACTAACTTCAAGGCTTACAGACCGAAAAGATGCGTAGCAGCAAAGTGGCGGTTACAATGCCACCACTATCCCCATTGAGGGTTTCGATTTTTACAGGTAAAAGCAATGATTAAGAGCATGACGGCGTATGCCAACAATGAAATAGAAAGCGGTGCAATGACCATCAACTGCGAGCTGCGATCCGTCAATCACCGTTACTGCGACATCACCGTCAAACTGCCGGAACGCCTGCGTTTTATAGAAGCCCCCATACGAGCGTTGCTCACCGAAAAAATCAGTCGTGGCAAAATTGAATGCAACCTCAGTTACAAACTCGGCAAAGACCGCAGTGGCTTGTTCATCAATTTTGAGGCCGTCAACAACCTGCTTGCCGCCAGCCAACAAATTGAACAATTAATGGCAAAACCCTTAGCCTTTTCGGCCTTGGATGTACTGGCGTTTCCTGGCGTACAACAAGAAGAAGCCACCATCAACAAAGATGAATTGCATACCGCGATCATGCAGTTATTAGAACAAACCTTGGCAGAGTTTATCGTCGTCCGCGAACGCGAAGGCGCTCAATTAAAGCTTTTGGTGGAAGACCGCTGCGTAAAAATGCAAAACTTCACCCTCGCCGCCGCCAAACGACTGCCGCAAGTGCTAGTGCTAATCCGCAGCCGCCTGAAAGATAAAATCACCGAACTAGTCGCACAACCGGATTTTGATCGTTTGGAACAAGAATTGGTGATGCTGACGCAAAAGCTAGACATCGCCGAAGAACTCGACCGCCTGCAAACCCACATCGCCGAAGTGCAACGAGTATTGGCCCAGCCCGAACCCGCAGGCCGCCGCCTAGATTTCTTAATGCAAGAACTCAACCGCGAAGCCAACACCTTAGGCTCAAAATCCGCCGACAAAGAAATGACGCAAATCGCCATTGAATTGAAAGTGCTGATCGAGCAAATGCGTGAGCAGATACAAAATATTGAGTGATGCACTGTTTCAAGCCTTGCTACCACTCGTTTAAGACATTGAAAGCAAAATATTATCCCTTCCATGCCGTTAAATACCACGCCATTTAATCACGATACTAACTTTAATAATGGCGTATTTGCAGCCACTACTTTAACGCCAAAAATCTGGCAACCATTTGTAGCTTTTATACTCTGTGAATAAAGCTTAGGATTAGCTCATTATCAACATCCCGATGATAAGACCTTCCGGATTTTAAAAACCTGAAAGCCCACAGTAATTAACCTTGGGAACTCCCTTTAATTTTCAAGCTCTCATTGCCATGAAATTGACTCCCGCCGCCATCACCTTAGCGATAAGCTTAGCTTTATACCCTTCTACCCAGCAGGCACTTGAGATTTCAAAAATCGAATTGCCGGATATGGGCGATTCTTCCGGCACGTTAATTACCGCTGAGGAAGAAAAAGAATTGGGCGAGGCTTTTTTTAGAAGCCTGCACTCGCAAATCAACGTCAGCCAAGATGCTGAAATCCAAGAATACATCCAAACCATCGGCCAAAAACTGGTTGCCAGTAGTGATGCGCCCAGCCATCCGTTCCACTTTTTTGTGGTAATGGAAAATGACATCAACGCCTTTGCCGGCCCTGGTGGTTATATCGGCGTTAATTCGGGCTTATTGACCATTACTGAGGCAGAAAGCGAGTTGGCTTCGGTAATGGCGCATGAGATTGCCCACATTACCCAGCGGCATTTATACCGCGCTGCGGAAGCCCAAGGGCGTTTGTCTATCCCGTCGATGGCGGCGATGTTGGCGGCGATTTTACTGGGTACGCAATCGCCCGCCTTGGGGCAAGCGGCGATTTTGGCGATACAAGCGGGCGGTGTGCAGTTCCAGATTAATTTCACCCGCGAGAATGAAGCCGAAGCCGATCGGGTCGGTATGCAAAATTTGGCAGGTTCGCAATTTGATCCTCGCAGTATGCCGATTTTCTTTGAGCGTCTACAGCAATCTACCCGCTATTACGGACAGGCAGTGCCGGAATTTTTGCGGACGCATCCGGTAACCACTTCGCGTATTTCCGATAGCCGGGGCCGTGCAGAAACGTATCCTTACAAGCAGTATCCGGATTCGCTCAATTACCAACTGACCAAAGCGAAAATCCAAGTCATCACCAGCAGCAATCTGGCTGAAACCGAAAAACAATTCCAAGCCCGATTAAACCAAGGCACAACGGAACAACGCACCGTCGCCCGTTACGCCCTGGGTTTAATCGCCATAGACAGCCAACGCTTTAAGGAAGCGGAAAACACCTTGAAAGAGTTGGTAAAAACCTATCCCAACCAACCACAATACGCTACAGCTTTAGCCCGCAATGCCTCAGAGGCGCATGATTTCCAAACCGCACTTAGCCGTTACAAATTATTGATGGAGCAATATCCAGAAAATGAAGCCATCAAAATTGAATATATCCGCAGCTTGCTAAAAGTGGGCGATGCCTTACAAGCGAAAAGCCAATTGGCGGCACTTAGCCAACAAACCCAAGGCACGCCTATTTATTGGGAGCTATTGGCGCAGACTTATAGCGGCTTAAACCAGCCAGCGGAATCACACCGCTATCTTGCTGAATATTATTACGCCACCGGACAAAACCACGACGCCATTTTGCAGATTAAATTGGCGCAGCAATCCAAAGGCCTTAACTACCAGCTAGCGGCGATATTAGACGAGCGCCTGCGGTTTTTCTTTGCCCAAGAAGAAGCCAGACGGCAACGTTAAGGTTTCTGTAACTGAACTCGCGCTTAATCAAACTGCAACGATTGCCATACCACGAAAAAAAAATTTGCCAAGATAGTTTCGTAACGACATAAATTTTCTAGCAATTTTCCCTGTTAGTGCTGTTTTTGAAAAAAACTGTTTCTTTTTAATAGACAGCGGGAATTTCTTGGATATAGAATACGCCACCTTTTGAGAGTTGAGCCGAATTAAATCGGTTTAAAAAGGGGAGGAAGAACCCTTTGGGTTCGTATATAACAATAATAAAATCAGTACGTTTGATTGGGTTAAGTTGTACGACTGCAACTAAATAACAATAATAATAACAGACTCAATACGCCCGCTTTATGCGGGCTTTTTATTGCCTAAAAAATTGTTAAACCACATCACAACATTAAAGTATCCTATGAAACGCTGGTTAAAAGCCCTTGGAATTACCGTTTTTATATTCATCAGCCTAGTCGTTTTGGCTGCTGTCTTCATCCGTTACCAAGGTATCCAATATCTAGCGGCTTATTCCGGCAATGGTTTTGCCCATCCCCTGCCTAAAGCTGATGCCTATCCGGTAAAAAGCTGTAACAGCCAACCGATTAAGGTGCTTAGCTATAACGTTTTATACGGCTCGACCTTTCTTGAAGACATGGCAGCACGCTTCCGTAATGGCGACACAGGCGGTTATTTACCGTGGTCGACACGCTTTCCAGAAATCCGCGAACGCCTTGCTGGCTATGCACCGGACTTAATCGGCTTTCAAGAAACCCACACCGATACCGACATTGCCCTGATTGCGCCTTTGGATAAATACACCTTAGTGACTTATCACCTAGGCAGCTTCCAATACGGCGATGCCGCGTTATTGTTTAAGACTGATCGCTTTAGCCTGCTGGATTCCGGGCAGCTTTGGCTAAGCCCTACCCCCGATTTGCCGCTGGCCTTAGGCTATCGGCCTTTGTCCGTTGTCCGTTATGTCACTTGGGCGGTTTTACAAGAAAAAGCCACGGGCTTCAGCTTCGTATACGTCAACACCCATTTTGATAACGCCAGCGCCAATAAAGACCCCAGCTCGTTCCTGTTCCGCGAACGCATCACCAGTTTGGCAAAAAACCTGCCGATGATCGTCACAGGCGACTTTAATACTATGGCGAATAATGACCGTTACCGCCGTTTTACTGGCGCAGACCAAAACCCGCCACTGCTGCAAAACGCTTATACCTTAGCCAAAGAACCAGCGGTTGCCGCTAATGTGCATCCCAACCAACGCATAGACCACATCCTCGCAGGCGGCCCATGTCCGGTCTCGGCAAGCGCTTGGCAAATTGACCAACAGCCGCTGAGAAATGGGCAAGCCATGTCCGACCATGATCCAGTTTTGGCGACTCTGCAATTTACTGCGGACACAACTGCACAGCCGTAATTAAATCGTAGGAGTCCAAAACATGTTTTGGACTCCGCTCTTACTCACAACGCTGCTTAAATGATAACGGCGAATTCAACCGAAACACCTCTTGCACCCGCTTATCCAAATGACAAGGGGCGATATAGCCGATCGCTCCCGGCGTGTTGCTGACAAAGCGCAGCATCGCCTCTTCTGAAGACACCACATACGGCGGCGTAATACCCTGAAAATATTGCTCATTCCAATACGCTTCCAGCGCATCAGGATCACGGTTTAGCAAGCTTTTTGAAAATGCCACCCGCAACGGATCATCCAGTTTTAAATTCAGCGGAATCCAGCGTAACCGCGATTCACTTAATAGCGATTTCCGCAGAAAAATATTTTTCAGCTGCTTAATGCTGGCATTTTTTAATGGCGTTTGCAGACCCGTTATCACCACGATGTCATCGGCGTTAACCGTGGGCAACAGCAGCAGCGCCAACAGCAACGCGCGTAAGATAGTCATCGTCTTCATCAGAAAAACATCGCTATCGACGAATACCAGCCGCTGGGCGCAAGCAATTGGTTGTCCTCACCAAAGCGATACTCGGTTTTTAGCACCAACGGCACATAAGGCCGCCATGCCAAAGCGGCGACAAACACCTTAGTATCGGTTTGGATAAGTTCATGCGTGCCATTAAGATATTCATAACGGCCTACCGCATAAACCGAATCCACTAGCGGGGCAACACCTTGGACAAAAAAGCCTTTTTCCTCACCTTGTTGGTCTTCGGCATCCCGATAAATAGACTCAAACGCCAATTCATAGCCATTACTTTTCCAAGACAAATCCAGGCCGAACAAATTGTTACGCGCTAAACGAGTTTGTAAGGCTTCATTTTGGAAATTGATAAACGACAAACCAAAATGGAATTCATCAGCAATATCTAAATTAAACCTGCCGCCAAACGCATTTTGGAATCCCAATGCCGCATCGAAAACATCAAACTCGCCGGAGTTATCGGCGTACACCGAAAAATCGCCACTAAGCTCAGTAATTTCAAATTTCTGGGTCAGCATCAAACCATTCAAATGCGGCGAAAAACTGCCCGGCTGATTGACTAACGGCCTGCTAGTTGTCCAAATCAACGGCGCGGCGTGGATAATATTCCAACGTCCTATCGGCGTAAGAAACTTTCCCAAACGAAAAGACGTGGACTCACTCGCCAAAATATCCACATACAGCCGCTCCGCCTGGATAGAATTATTTAAAGTTTGCACTCGTTCAGTAGAAAGCCATTCGTCAGCCTCCACCTCGGTAAAAAACCGTAAGCGCTGATGCGGCGACCAAGTGACAAATACACTCAGTGAATCCAAGGCCAATTGGTCAGGCAAGCGCTCAGGTTTTTGGTACGAACTATTGAAATAACCACCAATATTTAAGTTCTGTGCAGGCCAATCGATTCCCCGTCCCCAGCGGTACGATAACGGTATACTAGCGTCCTGCGTCGGTGCAGCCGATACCACCGCCCACGCTTGGCCCAGCATAAACACCAGCGCCATAACAGACTTTAAGCCTTTAAACATAATACCTTTATTTTCATTCAGAGAAACAGGATGACCATACGCTATACGCTACTGATCTCGTATTTACTAATCAGCTTGGTAGCCGCCTTGTTCATTACTATAACGACATTCCTGCACTTCCGCGAAATGTTGCGGCTAGAAATTGAGAACAAACTCAAATCGCAAGCCAGCACCATCATGCAGCAAATTGATACCACCCTGTTTGAGCGCCTAGAAAACATGGCGATGTGGAGTGGCTTAGAAATCATGCAAGAAACCACGGTGCGGGACGTGGACAAACGCCTGTCCAACTACTTAAATGGCCTGCATGAAGGCTACGGCGGCATTTATCAACAAATATTCGTGGTCGATCAGCAAGAAGAAATCATTGCCGCCAGTGATGCCAAATTCATTGGACAACCGTATCAACCCGCACCCGCTTGGCTAACCGTCAACTATAAAAACCAGCTGCAAACCCTAACCTTAGATAAAGCCAACAACAACCTGGTTTTTTCCATCGCCATCAACAACAGCTTTGCCACCGCTGACTTAGGCCGCTTATATGCCGGATTTGATTGGCAAGAAATCATCAGACTCCTGGATGCGCCACTGCCTTTTAGCTCCAAAGATGCGCCTTCTTACGCGCTCTTGGTAGACAACACTGGCGCGGTTATCGCCACTTCATCGCAACTGCTTAGCAAACACTTACCGCTGCAACAACTGCCAGCCATACTGGCGCAACTGCCCGGCACCAGCGGCTCGTTGATGATGCCCTCAAGCACACAAGGCGATGAAACCATCTTGGCGGGTTATGCGGTTTCTGAAGGCTTCCGCAACTTCCACGGCTTCGGCTGGCGGGTGTTGATTTTACAGCCCAGCAAAAATGCCTTAGCCCCGGTTTCGGATTTATGGATAGCCATTCTGGTACTGCTCAGCATCACCATTTTTTTAGCGGTGCTGATGGCATTTTGGATGTCGGCAAAAATCGCCAAGCCGATTGTGCAACTGGCAGACTTCACCCGTGGCTTCATGCAAGGCAAACAAACCTTACCGCCAAAAATCCACGCCAGCCGCGAGATTACCCAACTTAGCGAACAGTTTTCCTTAATGATCGCCAACCTAGAGCAATCCAAACAAGACTTGATCCGCGCTTCAAAACTGGCGGTGATTGGTGAGATGGCAGCGACGATGGCGCATGAAGTCCGCACCCCGTTGGGGATATTATTGTCATCAGCAGAAATTTTGCAGCGCGAACCGAAATTGACTGACATCGGCCAGGAAATGACCGAATTTATCATCAGCGAAACCGCCCGCTTAAATGCCTTGATTACCACTTTGCTGGCCTGCGCCAAACCGCAACAACCCGCATTCATTCGCCAAGATATAAGCAAAACCATCAAACATTGTATTGAGCTGCTGCAACACCAAGCCGACCACAAACAAGTCCATTTGGCCTTGGAATATCCAGAAACACCGATATATATAGAATTCGATCACGATCTCATGCTGCAAGTGTTCTTAAACTTGCTGATGAATGCTATACAACATGTAAACCAAGGTGGACAGGTTGTGGTTTGCTTACAAGCCAGCGAGCTAGCCGTCGCTATTTATATTAATGATAACGGCGTCGGCATTAGCGACGACGACAAAGCAAAGGTGTTTGAACCCTTCTTCACCCAACGCCGAGACGGTATCGGCTTAGGGCTGACCGTTGTCCAGCAAATCATCCACGCCCACCATGGCAAAATTACCGTTACCGACAGCAGCTGCGGCGGCGCGAGTTTCCAAATTACCTTACCCTTAACCCAAAGCGATAACACCCAATAATGCCAAAACCCTACATTCTTGTTGTTGATGATGAAGCCAAAATGCGGCGGCTATTAGAAATTATGCTAACGCAAATGGGCTATGAAGTGCTGCAAGCAGGCGATGGCGAAGAAGCCCTTGCCGTGTGCGCCGAACAAGCCATCGATTTAGTCATCACCGACTTGCGAATGCCCAAATTGGATGGCATCGGCTTATTAAAGCAACTGCGTGAACAACTCTATGAATTGCCCGTTATCGTCGTCACCGCTTATGGCACAGTAGAAAGCGCCGTGGATGCCATGAAATATGGTGCTAGCGATTACATCGTCAGACCGTTTGAATTTGATGCCGTAGAAGCCGCAGTAAAACGGGCCTTAAAACTCGGCAAAATGCAGCAAGAAAACCGCTTCTTACGACAACAACTTGCCGAAGGCTGGCATGGTTTTATCGGCAGCAGCGCGATTATGAAAAGCATCTACCAACAAATCCAACAAGTCGCCGCCACCAAAACCAGCGTATTGATACAAGGCGAAACCGGCACCGGTAAAGAACTGGTCGCCCGCGCCATCCATAACAACTCGCCGCGCGCCAAAAACCTGTTTGTTTCCATCAACTGCGCCGCCATCCCCGCCGATATTTTAGAAAGCGAACTGTTCGGCTATAACAAAGGCGCATTCACAGGCGCAATCAAAGACCGCATCGGCAAATTTGAGCTTGCCGACGGCGGCACTTTATTTCTTGATGAAATCACCGAAATGGACTTTAACCTGCAAGCCAAATTACTGCGGGTTTTGCAAGAACGCACTTTGGAACGCTTAGGCAGCAACCGCACCATCGCCGTGGATGTACGCGTCATCGCCGCCTCCAACCGCAACCCGCGCCAAGCGATTATTGACCAAAAACTGCGGGAAGATTTGTTTTATCGGCTGAATGTTTTCACCATCCAATTGCCGCCATTACGCGAACGCCGCGACGACATTTTGCCGCTGGCGCATTTCTTTGTCGACAAACACGCCCGCGAATTCGGCTTTAACGCCCACGGCATAGAAGACGACGCCGAGCATTGCCTGACCGCCTACGCCTGGCCCGGCAACGTCCGCGAACTAGAAAACATGATGGAACGCGCCGTGGTATTAAGCCAAGGTAAAGTCATCGGCATTCGCCACTTACCCGCCGATGTGTTAGAAGACCAACCAGAAACCACCGGACAAGCACCCTCCCCCATCACAGGCTTAAACGAGCAAGTTGAACAATTAGAAAAACAACTGATCCAGCAAGCGCTATCACAAACAGGCGACAACAAATCCAAAGCCGCACAACTGCTAGGCATCAGCGAACGCTCGCTGTGGTATAAGTTGAAGAAGTATTTTAATGGTGGGGATTAGAGGCTGAAGGCTAAAAAATATTTTTCGCTCATTCCCAAGCGCCAGCTTGGTAACCAGTTTGAAGACAACCGTTCGTGCTGGCTATCGAAGCATCATTATGGCTGCTTAATACGGTAGCTTTAAAGTAATAAATTAACTATCAACCAAAGCCGCAAACGCGTTTTCTTAAAGTGCGGATAAATTTGCCAAAATATCAAGCTAACAGAACTACCTATAATAAAATTAACATTGCCATTAATTTAGGCTACAGTCTCAGCGCGACGAATTATTTAGTATTATGAAGATGATAACCAACTCACAATAAACAACAAAAATTTCCGAACCTAAATAAATTAAAAGGTAAATATCATGGCTTCTGTAACAAAAACCAATAGTACCCAAGCATTTCCCGGACACAGTTTGGGAGAATTTCGTAATGATGCCGCTTTCGCCGTCATCAAGGCCGATGGCTCGGTAGTTACTTGGGGGGATGGCTCCTACGGAGGAAATAGCAGTTCGGTTGCTGCACAGCTTGACGGTACAACCGATGTGGCACAAATTTATTCCACAGAAGGCGCCTTTGCCGCGTTACGCACGGACGGCTCAGTAGTTACTTGGGGACAAGGAATATTTGGTGGCGATAGCAGTGGAGTTGCGTTACAGCTCAACGGCACTATCGATGTTAAACAAATTTATTCCACAAACCGCGCCTTTGCAGCTTTACGCGTGGACGGTTCAGTAGTCACTTGGGGATATAGCCCTTTTGATACGGGTGGCAACAGTAATGCAGTAGCGGCACAACTCGACGGTACGGTAGATGTCACGCAAATCTTTTCTACAGTCTATGCTTTTGCGGCCTTACGCGCGGATGGCTCAGTAGTCACTTGGGGAGATAGTAGCTCTGGTGGTGATAGCAGTACGGTAGCGGCAGAGCTAAATGGTACAACGGACGTGATACAAATTCTTTCTACACAAAATGCTTTTGCAGCGTTACGCGTGGACGGTTCAGTAGTGACTTGGGGATTTGGCTCGTATGGTGGTGACAGTAGCTCGGTGTCGGCGGAGCTAAATGGCACAACGGACGTGACGCAAATTTTTTCTACATCATATGCTTTTGCCGCGATACAAACAGATGGTTCGGTAGTGACTTGGGGATATGGCTCAGGAGGCGGTGACAGTAGCACAGTATCGGAGCAACTCAATGGTACAACTGATGTCACACAAATTTTTTCCACAGGGTCAGCCTTCGCTGCGTTACGCGCAGACGGTTCAGTGATCACTTGGGGAGGCGGCTGGACTGGTGGCGACAGTAGTGCTGTAGCGGGACTGCTAGACGGTACAACCGATGCGGTTAAGATTTTTTCCACGGGGTCGGCTTTTGCTGCCCTTCGCGTAGACGGTTCGGTAGTTACTTGGGGGGATGCCGTCCGTGGTGGCAACAGTAGTTTAATTGCAGCACAGCTCGACGGCACAGTAGATGTTGTACAAATCTTTTCCACAGATGGGGCTTTTGCTGCGCTACGCACAGATGGTTCAGTAGTCACTTGGGGGTATAGTTACTCCGGCGGTGATAGCAGTGGAGTGTCGTCACAACTTGACGGCACAGTAGATGTCGTGCAAATTTTTTCCACAGTCGGAGCTTTTGCTGCGTTACGGACTGATGGTTCGGTAGTCACATGGGGGGATAGTAATCTTGGTAGCAATAGCAGTGTGGTAGCCAGCCAGTTAAGCTCCAGTGTTATTAGTGGCGCCGACATCAATACCAACGATGTTGTGATTTACGACCTTACATTGAACGGTACGTCGGGCGCTGATGTGCTAACGGGTGGTGATGGCAATGACGTGCTTAACGGCAATGCTGGCAACGATATCTTGTTGGGCGGGGCTGGTAATGACACATTAAATGGCGGCTCTGGCATCGATACGCTGACAGGCGGTTTAGGCAATGATACTTATACAGTTGACAATGTCGGTGACAGCATTGTTGAAAATATAGGCGAAGGCAAAGATGCAGTAAAAAGTTCGGTTACCTATGCTTTGGCAGCAAATATCGAAAACCTCAGCTTGACTGGAACGAAAGCGATCAACGGCACAGGTAATGAATTAGCCAACACGTTGACGGGCAATGCTGCCAATAACATTTTGAAAGGTGGTGCAGGTGCTGATGTCCTTAAAGGCGGCTTGGGTAGCGATACCTTTGTTTTTAGCACGACTGTTGGCGGTGCGGACAAAGTGCTGGATTTTGTTTCCGGTACGGACAAGTTGCAATTTTTGGATGGTTTGGCAGGCTTAAAAATAGGTAATGGCGACCACATTATCGACAATGCTGCGCTGGTAAATACCCGTGGCGGTTTTTCTAATTCGGCGGAATTGGTCGTGGTAACGCCGAATATTGTCGGCGCAATTACCGCTGCCAAAGCGGCTGCTGGTATTGGTTCTGCGGCAAGTGCTTATGCTGTAGGCGACAGCCGCCTATTTGCGGTCGATAACGGCGTGGACTCAGCTTTATACCAGTTCAAATCGGCGGGCAACGATGCAGTGGTTAGCAGTACTGAACTGACACTGATTGGAATCCTGCAAGGTACGGCGCAAACGGCGTTGGCTGATTTTAGTTTTGCGTAATCGTTAGCTATGTTGGCTCGACGATGCTTTTTGCCAACGACTTTCATATAAATAAAGTGGGCAAACGATAAAGCTGTTTGCCCACCCTACGACTTCGTATTAGGAGTCCAAAACATGTTTTGGACTCCTAAATACCTTTTAAAGCCTATTTACACCAACCAAATATCACTAGCCGATACGCTTGGCGCACTTGCTAGCACTTCCAGTACGTTGGCGGTTGCTAAGCCGCTGCCGTCGCTGTCGTAGGCTAATTCGCCTGTGGTGGTGTTGTATAGCAAACGCACGTCGGCGGTGGAGGCGATGCCTGTGGCGTTGGCTTCAAAGCGGCTGTCGGTTGCTGTCAGTTGCCCTAATGCACCGACAGTGGATAAGCCTGCCGCTACTCGACTAAATTGCAGTATGTCGCTGCCGCTGGTGAAGTCGGTGATGGTGTCGATATTGCTGATGCCGAAGGTTTTATCAAACCAGAAGGTGTCGATGCCTGCGCCGCCTGTTAGGGTGTCGCTGTCCAAACCGCCTACCAGTAAATCGTTACCGTCACCGCCGCTTAGGTTGTCGTTACCTGCCATACCTTTCAAGCTATTGTCAGCGGTATTGCCGATGATGGTATTGGCAAAGGCGTTGCCGTTAACATGCAACAAGGACGTGCCTGTGGCGGAAATGTCGTAGTTTTCGATAGTGCTGCCGACTACTAAAGTTTTCGCGATTAAGGAAACATAGGCATTGCCTGTTAACTGGATGGTGTCGATACCTAGGCCTGCGGTGATTTTGTCTTCCAACGCGCCAGTAGCTGTTAAATTGACTACGAAAGTGTCGTTGCCGCCGTTGCCGATTAAAGTATCAACACCTAAGCCACCTGTGAGGATGTTATCGCCCGCGTTGCCGTTGATGATATTCGCCAAACTATTGCCTGTGCCGTTGATATTGCCGCTGCCTGTTAAGGTGAGGTTTTCGACGTAATTGCCTAGGCTGTAATTGATGGAACTCAATACCAAATCCGTGCCTTCGGCATTTTTTTCCACTACGGCGCTGTTGCTGTCATCGACGGTATAGCTGTCGTTGCCTTTGCCACCGATTAAGGTGTCATGCCCGGAAACCCCATTGAGGCTGTCGTTGCCAGCATTGCCTGTCAGCACGTTGTCGTAGATGTTGCCGACTAAGGTATCGTTGCCGATACCGCCGAGAGCATCTTCAATATTGGTGGTGGTTGCGGCGGTTAAGCCTGCGGTGATTGCGCCGACTACATTGGAGCTGTTGGCGGTTAAAGTTACCACCGCGCCACGGCCTAAATCGGTTACTAAGCCTTGATAAGTGCTTTCATAGCCACCTGCTACCGCAAAAATAGGGATAATATTGGCGGCAATTAAAGCCGCTTGCACTTGGGCGATGAATGGGTAATCTTCAACAATTCCGCCGCCTTCCATGATGTTGTTGCCGTTATTGGCAACCAAACCGATAGCCGCACCATCGCCTGCGTTATGGAATGGTGCATCGGTGAATAACACTACAAAACGCGCTGAATCGGCACGGAAACCGACATCGGTGCTGTGTAAGGCCAATTGCATTAAGGCTTCAATTTGCGCTTCTGGGCCATCGTTACCGTTTGATGCCACCATGCCGCTGTAGGCGTTGGTCAAGGTGGTTGATGAAATCCCTAGCGATAACAATTGTTGGTAAACCCAATCGCCCGCGTTACCAAAGCTGCCTATGGGTTTGTCCCTAAAGGTGGAAACGCCAAATTCGCTATTGGCTTGCACCGCTTGCAAGGCAGTAATGATGCTGGGGATTAAGCCGCGCACGGTGACAATATCATCGGCGAACGAGCCAGTCAGGTCTTGCAGGAATTGCACATCCAATGGCATGACGGTACTGCCGCCTGTGCCTAAATCGCTGTCTTCATTCTCAACATGGCAAAGCCCGGTAGTAAGATCGATGCTGCTGTCGCCTGTGGCTTGGCTGCCATCGATGGTGTCGTGACCCAAGAAATCTTCAATATGGGCGCGACCGCCTTTCAACACATAACGGTCATCGCCGCTGCCGCCTGCTAAGGTATCAATACCCGCAGCGGAAACCATTACGTCGTTGCCGTCACCGCCTAATTCGGTATCGTCACCCAAGCCGCCGTCTAAGGTATCGTTACCTGAGCCGCCCGCCAGGCTGTTGTTAAGCGCATTACCTGTGGCGACATGAGCATTGCCGAGCAATTTGATATTTTCAATATTCGCCCCGGCTACCCAGTTGTCTATGCTGGTGTAAACAGTATCCGTACCTTCACCGAGGGCTTCGGTGACGCTATCGCCGACGTTATCAACATAGTAACTGTCGTCGCCAATGCCGCCCACCATGATGTCCAAACCTTTGCCGCCATCCATGACATCATTACCAGCCGCGCCAGTTAAGGTGTCGTTGCCAATGCCGCCAGTGAGTTTGTTGTCCAACTCATTGCCTGTAGCAAGGTGGGCGTTTCCGGTCAGTTGGAGGTTTTCGACGTTTGCCAACAACGTGAGGTTAATGCTGGAGATAATGGTATCAGTGCCTTCGGTTGCGGCTTCTTGGACAACATCGCCCAAGTTATCAACCACATAGCTGTCATCACCTAAACCGCCGATCAGTTTGTCTGCACCTGTGCCGCCATTTAACAGGTTGTTGCCTGCTGTGCCAGTCAGGGTATTTTTTAAGCTATTGCCGATACCGCTTAAGGCTGAGCCTGCCAGTTGCAGGTTTTCAACATTGGCTGCCAAGGTGTAATTATCTACGCTGGCGATAACGGTATCGGTGCCTTTGCCTGCCAGTTCTTGTACCAAATCGCCAAGGTTATCAACCAAATAAGTGTCGTTGCCACCATCGCCGATTAAGGTATCTGCACCTGCGCCACCATCTAAGGTATTGTTGGCAAGGTTGCCAATCAGGGTATTTGCCAAAGCATTACCCGTGCCTTTCAGGGTTGAGCCTGCCAATTGCAGGGTTTCGATATTTAATCCTAAGGTGTAATCGGCAGTGGCGATAACGGTATCGTTGCCTGCGTTTACGGCTTCTTGAACGGCATCGCTGCTGTTATCGACATAATAAGTGTCATCACCTAAGCCGCCGATCAGGGTGTCAATGCCTGTGCCGCCGTCTAAGGTGTCGTTACCTGTGCCGCCTGTTAAGGTGTTGGCTAAGCTGTTGCCTGTGCCGATATGTGCTGTGCCTGCCAATTGCAGGTTTTCGAGATTGGCGGCTAAGGTCCAATCAAGGCTGGTGATAATGGTGTCTGTGCCCGCATTGGCAGCTTCTTGGATTTGGTCGCCGCTGTTATCGACATAATAGCTGTCATTACCCAAGCCGCCGATCAGGGTATCCGCGCCTAAGCCACCATCTAGGGTGTTTGCGGCAGATGTGCCAGTTAAGGTGTTATCGAGTTCATTACCTGTACCGCTGACTGCCGCACCGGACAATTGTAGATTTTCTAAGCTTGCGCCTGTGGTTAAGGTGTAGCTGTTAACGGTGGTGATGACGGTATCTGTGCCTTCGCCAGCGGCTTCTTGAATGACATCGCCTAAGCTATCAACAATAAAGGTGTCGTCGCCTAAGCCGCCGTTGAGGGTGTCGTTGCCTGTGCCGCCGTCTAAAGTATCGTTGCCAGCTTCGCCGTTTAAGGTGTCGTTACCTGCGTTGCCTTCTATGCTGTCGTTGCCGTCGCCGCCAGAAATGGTGTCGTTACCGCCCAAACCTAAGATGGCGTCGTCGTTTACGCTGATTTTATGCAATCCGCCGTAGCCAACCGCCATAACATCATCGCCGTTAGTACCATAGATGTTGTTGTCTGGTTGCCAACTGCTAGGTGCATACACGACGCTGACCGAACCGGGGCTGCCGATGAGTAAATCGGGCGTGCCGTCGCCATTCATATCGGGTACTACCGCCACCGTGCCGCCTGTAAAGCTGCCTGCTGTACCGACAATTTTTGCGCCGCCGATGCCTTGGGAAACCAAAGCTAAATCGACTGCGTGGGTATCGCCACCCCAAACCACATAAACCGCGCCAGCGTTGGTGCCGCCTTCGTTGTTGCTTGGTGTGCCAATGACTATATCGGCAATGCCATCGCGGTTAAAATCGCCACCTGCGGCAACCGACAATTTGGCTAGATCGCTGCTAAATTCAGGGTTGATAACAAAGCCGCCGATACCTACGGCGATGTTGCTTAATAACACTTCGGTGCTATCGGTTTTGCCAAAAACCACATAGGCTTTGCCAGAACCGGAAGCGCCGACCAAAATATCAGCAAGGCCGTCTCCGTTTATATCGCCCAAGCCAGTGATTGCCGAGCCAGCATTATCGCCTACTGAACCGGTAATTCTAAAGCCGCCTGTGCCTGCGGCGATATTATCCAAATCCACTTGTGTGCCTGTGGCTTTACCGTAAACCACGTAGGCCGCGCCAGCATTGGTGCCGCCAGCATCATTGCCCATTGCGCCGACTAAAATTTCTGCTTTGCCATCGCCGTTTAAATCGCCGACTGTCGCTAAGGCTTGGCCTGCGCTGTCACCTGCATTTTGTCCGATGATACGGAAGCCACCTGTGCCTGCGCTGACGTTGGTTAAGTTGACCGCGCCATCGGTTTGCTTGCCAAAAACCACGTAAGCCGCACCCGCATCCGTACCGCCTGCGTCATTACCTGCTGCGCCGATTAGGATGTCGTTTTTGCCATCGGCATTTAAATCGCTAATGCTGGTTAATGTTTGTCCGGCATGATCACCTGCGGCTTCGCCTTTGATAATAAAACCGACACCATTGCCGCCGCCTGAAGCCGGATCACCCAAATCCACACCGCCAGCAACAGCCTGTCCCCAAACCACATAAGCAGCACCCGCTGCTAGTTTGGCGCCATTTGCTACCCCAGGCGCGCCAATTAAAATTTCCGCCAAGCCGTCGCCGTTTAAATCAGCTATGCTGCCAACCGCAGTACCTGCCAGATCACCGGCCGCAACACCATCGATAATAATTTCGTTGGCTTTATCCTTGCCCAAGGTATCAGTGATGCCGCCCGTGGCTTGACCAAATTCAATAAAAACCCGTCCAGCATTGACTAATTTATCGTCATCACCAGGCGCGCCAATGATTAAATCGGGGATAAAGTCACCGTTAAAGTCGGCTATGCCAGAAACCCATGCAGCCCCTGGGATGGTGCTTGTGGTTGGTGAAAAATCGCCAGCTGCGCCAGGCAACAGACGATAGCCGCCAGTGGCGCTAGTAACGGTGGCAGAAAGGGAAAGTTTGGTGAAAGGGATTGGCATGTTTGTTCCTAGTTATTATAAGTAGCTCAGGTTAATTACCTGTTGTTAATATTCCTCAGCAAAAACCGCCGAATAAATACCATACCGCTACTATTGCAATAGCTAGGCCACTTTAAAAAAAATACAAGCCATTGATTTAATTAAATAACCTAAAAAATCCACTATAAATCCTGCAAAAATTGTCTGCAAATTTTGGAAAGTGCCCTACACTTCTTGCATAAGGAAATTGTTATTCACTATTTTGTAACACTAAGAAGCTAGGCTGCTTTCAGCAGTAGATAGCAGCTGCAATCTAAACCCAACCATCAATCCAAACTTTAGGAACAAAAAAGTCCATGAGTGATTTTATACTTCAAACTGGTACAGCTTTACATGAAACAGATAGCAACTTTGAATTCATGTTGGCCTCTAATTTGAATCTTTTTGCCATCAAAAAGAGCAAAACAGGTACGGGATCAACTGAAATAGCTGTGTTATCAGCTGCCGACAAATACCAAAAATTTATTTTGCAGACAGGCACACCTTTACATGAAACGGACGCCAACTTTGAATTTCTGCTTGCAAAAAATTTAGATATTTTTGCTATCAAAAAATCGAATACCGGCACCAAATCTACTGAAATTGCAATTTTGTCAGCAGCCAGTAAATACCAATCTTTTATCCTGCAAACGGGTACACCATTGCATGAAACCGGAGAAAATTTTCAATTTTTGTTGACTGAAAACCGTGATTTGATGGGTATCAAGAAAAACCAAACGGGAACGGGTAGCACTGAAATATGTATACTTTCCGCCAAAGACAACTACCAAAAATTCAGCCTACAAACTGGCACTCCGCAGCATGAAACCAATAATAGTTTCGAGTTTGCGCTGGCGTCGAATGATGATCTTTTTGTAATTAAGAAAAATGGCACAGGCACTAAAACGACAGAAGTGTCGGTGTTATCAGCTGCCAGCAAATATCTGCAATACATTTTGCAAACAGGAACTGGCCAACACGAAACGGCTCAAGATTTTACGTTTAAAATCACCCCTGATAGGAATTTGTTTGGTGTTAAAAAACATAACTGTGGTTCTGGCACTACTGAGGTGCATATCGTTAAGATTCCCGAACCTAAAATAGAACCTAAAATAGAATCTAAAATAGAACCTAAAATAGATCCTAGAAACCAGCGATCCAACCAAAGAAGATAAGCAAGTTTTTGAAAGTTTCTAAACTTCCTTACTCAACCAACATCCGCGCCAATGGGCTGCCATTCTCCACGGACAGCCGTTGTTGCGGATCATCCGCGCAAGTGCATTCCCCTATCAATGTCTGTAGCGATTGCACTTGCACCTGATGCTGTTCACTATAATTTTCCAACACACTAGCGACTTCATCTTCCAAGCTATTAAGGCCTGCGGCTAGACCTTTATTAAGGCCGCGCAAAGCACTTTTTTTCAAAGATGGTTGGATTTTTTTCAACACAAAAAACGGCACTAACCACGTTAAGGCAATTAACAAGCTGCTATGGATGGCAAAGTCTGCCCCCAAATAATGGCTGTTAGTGAGATTGCTGTAGTAGTAGCCGATAAATACTTGATAAGCCACCCAACCCATCGCCAGTAACGGCAGGCTGATTTCGCACAAACGCATCACTTTTAAAAAGTTGCGCTGTAAGACATTGCCGGGGTTTGCTAAGGCTTGCCGGGCGGATAACTCGGTTGCGGTGTGCATGATTTTCGCGGCTTTCTCACGCACTGGCAGTAATTGCGCTTTTAGCGGGGCAACGGGGATGCCTTGTTGGTCGGCATACTGCACCAGTTCATCTAGGCTATCGTCAAAGCGGGTTTGCGCCCAGGTGTCCCATAATACCGTGGCATTGCCATGATTGCTGGATAACAAGTCTGCTGCATGTTCGGCATAAAAGTTGGCAAGGGTTTGCAAAGGCCAAGCAAAACCTTGTTGGAAGACTTGTTGTGCGGCTTGCCATTGTTGCTGCCATTGCTGGTCGAGTTGCTTGACTGCGGCTTGCTTGCCTAATTGGCTGTCTATGGCATGAAGTTTTTGCAGCAATTCCTGTTTTCTTGCCACTAGACCGCGTTGCTCCAATTGCTCAACAACATGAGTGGTTGCCAAACTGTTGATGGTTGCCTCTAAGTCTGCAAATTCGTCGGCTTGTAGGTTTTCGGTACAGGCAGTCTTAAAAATAATCGGCTCATAAAAGCCCGCTTTATGCAGTTGCAAGCGGAAGTCTTCAAATTGTTCTTCTTGCCCCCTATCCCATTGGTTGAGCACAAACAGCCACGCGTGCCGTGCGCCTTCTGCTAATAACAATTGCCAGGCTTTTTCGTCGCGATAACGTTCTGGGCTCACCACATAAACCAACACATCAATATGCGGCAACCATTGCAACACCAATTGTTTGTTGCTTTGTTCGGTGCTGTCAAAATCGGGCATGTCGATCCAAATCAGATTTTTTTTGGCATCTTCTTCGTGTTGGGCAATTTTGATTTGGGTGATGGGGAAATCTTCTGGCAACTGCTGGATGGCGACGCTATGGTGATGGAATAAAGTCACTTCCCGTGAGGTGGGGCGTTCTATGCCAGTGCGGGCGATGGCTTTACCAGCCAAGCGGTTTAATAAGGTGCTTTTGCCAACACCGCTGCCGCCCATGAAAGCGACTATTAACGGTCGGCTACAGCCATTTTGGCTGAACAGGCTGTCTGGGCTGCGGTTATCGCATTCGGTCAGCTGCTGTGCGCTTGCCGCCGTTATCCAAGCCGCTGCGCTGGCTTGTTCCGCCCAAGTTTGGGTTTTGTCCACTAATTCAGAGTAATCGTAAGCCATGACGTTTTTCTTTAAGTTGCTGTTCTGCCGTGGAAAGTTGTGAGGGCGTAATATTAAAATGGCTAAGTGCCGATAACTGTGCTGGCAAGCTTAGCAATTTAGTGTTGATGCCATCAACAAACAACTGCTGCTTAACGGCTTGTAATTGCTGTTTTTTCAATTGTGACTCTAATTTCTGCATATAGCTGCCGATAGCGCTTTCGGTGAGCAAGGAGGTCACCGTTAACATGGCGGGGGCAATCACCAAATCATGCACACCTATTCCGCCTGTATGCAATGTTAGGGCGATAACGGCGGCATCGGCGGTGACGCGGGTAGCCCGCAAGCTATTCAACACCAAGGGCTGTTCTTGCAGTTTATAGTACAAACTATGGGCGGTTTGTTCCACATCTTGCTGAAAACCTAAGTGATAGTTTTTGGCGTTATCGGCAAAATCTAGCAATAGCTGGCTGCGTTGGCTGCGTAATTGCTGGCTAAGTTCTTTCCACCACAAGGCTTGTTCACCTTGGCTGGATTTGTCTAGCAAGGCTTCGGCAAGATGTATCAGGCTATGCTCGGCGATTTGCTTAAGCAAGACGATTTCATGGCTGGTTTCGGTGAGATGTAATTGCTTACGGCCAAATTTCATCAGCTGCCGGACAGGCCAAGTCATGGCTTTACGCGCTCCGGTTAAGAATCCGGCTAATCCGGGGATTTCCAACAAGGTCAACAATTCCGCCATGGCTTGCTGGAAGGTTTCGTAATGATGCGGGTGGTTTAAAAAATCCCGTTGGTAGCTCGCCAAGGATTCCTGCATACTTTTGCTGACCATCGCCTCCCACTCTGCCAAAGATTGATGCTCAGCTTTTATCGGCTGCAACCAATCTGCCCAATATTTTTGTAACAATTGTTGCTCTATGCGCGGGTGTTTTTTAGCACTGATTTTGCTGACTAGCTTCAGCAAACTGGCTTTCTTAGCTTCAGGCCAAATCGGCAAGCCTATGGGTTTTTGGTAATAAAGCGGGATAACGTCGGGAAAGGCATCGTCGCGGACTTGCTGCCATTTTTCTTGTAGCGACGGTAACAATAGCGCTTCCGCACCTTCGAGCAATTTGTTGAGGCAGATTAAGGTCGGTTGCTGCAAGCCTGCCAGCATTGCCATCATTTCCCAGACGGTTTGGTCGGCGTATTTTTCTTTGCTGACCACTAAAACGATTATATCGGCTAAGGCTAAAGTGCGGATAACGCCTTCGCGGTAAGTATCGGAATCGATGGAATCAAAATCCGGGGTATCCCAAAGTACGCACTCCGGCAACAAGGAAGACTCGGCGAAGGTATTTTGCAATGCGTAACAATCCAGCCGTTGCTTGCTTAATTGCTCTTGTGGCAGGCATTGGAAACGTCCGAAATAATGTTGCAAGCCAGCGCAATCGGCAATGTCCAATCGATGGCAAAAGCCTTGCGGATGTACGGTATAACCCGCCAACGGGCTAACCCCAGCCGCCGCGCTAGTCTCCAGCAAAACGTTAACAACCGAGCTTTTACCGACTTGCGTAGGGCCAATAACGGCAATCTGTAAGGGTAACGAATTGCGCTGATTAACCGCTTGTCCCTTGCGCATGAAGGCTTCGGCTAGTATAAGTTTATCTATGCGTTGCTGATAAAGCGTTTTGTCAGTCGCTATCGATTGCTGCGCTAAAACCGTTTGGTATCGATGTTTTAATAATTGGATAAATTCCAGCATGGCCGATTAGCTCAGGGTTATAATACCTGAGCATTTTACTTTGTTTAATAATCTGGCGTTAAGAACCAAGCTTAACGGCGTTGCAGCGGCAAGCAAGCAGCCAACCTTGTTATTCAATTTATGGCTAACAATTGCGGTTAAAACGTCTTCTAAATAACAATAAATAACCATAACACAGACCCGTCACACTTCGAGGTTATCTTTATGAAAAAACTTTCTTTTTGCATGGTCTTATTGACTTGCTCCCTGTTGATCGCTTGCGGTAAAGGTGACCAAATCAACGGACATAACACCAAAACCGCTTACCGCTCAGTAAAAGCTTTAAAAAACCGTTTGCCTGCCAACAGCCGTATTGAGTTTGAAGTGGCGTTTTGGGCAATCCGCGATGCCAATAAAGACGACTCCCAATTCCTTGATGCAGTCGATGGCAAAAAACCAGAAGAAATTATCGGTTTAGGTAAAGAAATCTACCAAAAACGTAAAGATGAAGGCTTTGCTGCCTATAGCCAATATAAAAATTGGGAAGATATGATCAGCAAATTTAGCGCTGAACGTGACGAACAAGACATTAAAGGTAAGAAAAAAGAAGACGCCAAAGATAAAGCTAACGACGTTTTGTACAAGCTTTAATTTTTAGGTAAGGCCTTTTGCGCCGTCGGTTGTTGCTCAACCAGCACGGCGACAAATTGGTTGGCTTCGGCGATGGTCTGCTCCATCGCTAAAATAAGCTGAGAAATATCTAAAGTAATCTCAATAAACTCGTGTTGTAAGGCCGCGATAGCACGGGCATTCAAATTGTGTTTAAGGTGCAAAACTTGGTCTTTAAACGCTGCCAAAACTGGCTGGATTTTATCTTCAGCCCGGCGCATGGTTTTAATCAACTTGGCATAATTTTGTTTTGCCGCTTTCAATTGTTGCTTGCTGCTATTACGTAAGCTGCGGTTGCTGTACTCCTCCAACTCACTTTCCCATTCGGCAAACAAGGCTTCGCTGACGGTTTCGATGGCTTTAATGCGGTAACTGACCGCCTCCGATTTTGCCAAGCAAAATTGATATTGCCGATTCAGCAAATTGTATTTCTGCTCCAAACCGCTGTCGGCGACATGCACCAAATTTTTGAAACGCTCTAGCGCATCGGCGAATTCATCACGGGTTTCGCCCAAGCTCACGCAGGCGTGGCTCACTTGTTCCACCACCAACATCCGCTTATGGTCGCCAATGGATTCTCTGGCTTGGTAATACAGGTTTTTAAATTGTCTTAGCAACAATTGGCTAAGCCGATTACCTAGGCTGCGTTTTACGGGGGATTTAGAGAGCGCCATTAAAATCATCTGCGTTTAGGATTTTTATAGGATAGCGGGCGTGTTCCACCAAACGGCAAAACGCCCCATCAATAATGCCTAGCTCGGCAAGCTCGGCAATACTTTGCTTGCTATCGATAGTTGCCGATTTCACCAACACCAGCTCATCGGCTGCCAACTCCCCTGCCAACCAAGCCGCCAAGCTATCAGAAGTGACGTCCCAGCTCGCTTCAATGCCCGCCGCATCCAATTCCGGTAATTTTGGTGACCATATCATATGCGGATTGGCTTGCTGGCGGATTGCCGCGACCGAATCGGCTATCGGCAAAGACTTAGCCAAGCTTTGCAATAACAACGCCATTTGCTGCATTGCCAAGATTGCCATGGCATGGGCGGTGGCATCATCAAACTGCCAATTATGTTGCGCCATCCGCACTTGGTCGGCGAAAGCACCTCCGCCCGGCACGATCACCACCGTTTCTGGCAAGTTGGCTATGGTTTGCAAACACTGTGGCAAGTCGTCGCCATAACTCAGGCTGCCGCCTAATTTAATCACTTTCATACGACGGAAAAATGCTTTAACACCGCCAACATGGCAGCGGCTTTATCGAAACATTCTTGGTATTCTGCGTCCACTTCGGAATCGTTGACGATACCGCCGCCCGCCCAAAAACGGATGCTGCCTTGGGAATGCACCAAAGTTCTGATGGCAATATTGGTGTCCATATTGCCGTCAAAACCAATATAGCCAATAGCGCCGCAATAAACGCCTCTACGATGTGGCTCTAATTCTTCAATAACTTCCATCGCGCGGATTTTTGGTGCGCCTGTAATCGATCCGCCTGGAAAACAACTTTTCAGCAAATCCGCCGCGTGTTGGTTTGCCGCCAATTCACCTGTGACGGTACTGACCAAATGATGCACGGTGGTATAGGTTTCTACGGCAAACAGTTTCGGCACACGCACCGAGCCGTGGGTACAGGCTTTGCCGAGATCATTCCGCAGCAAATCAACAATCATCAGGTTTTCTGCGCGGTCTTTTGGGCTGTTTTGCAATAACTGAATTTGCTGTTGGTCTTCACGGGCATCGCGCTTTCTTGGCAAGGTGCCTTTAATTGGCTTGGTTTCCACCAAGCCTGCCCGCAATTTTAAAAACCGCTCCGGCGAGGAACTTAACACCTGCACTTCCGGCAAATTTAGATAAGCACTGAATGGCGCGGCATTGAGTTCACGCAAGCATAAATACGCTAACCACGGATTGCCGGAACATTCAGCGGCGAAACGCTGAGCCAGGTTTACCTGATAGCAATCGCCTTCTTGCAGATAATATTTGATGCGCTCAAACGCTGTTGAATATGCCGCCTTATCCATATTGGCAAGCACGGGGCTGGTAACCTGGAAAGTGCTTGGCGGCATAGCCGTTGGCAATTGGTTAAAGCGGTTTTGCAAGTGTTGCCATTGTTGCGGATCACCGCCCTGCACCACCAATACGCTGCTTTGTTGTTGATGGTCAATCACCACCGCCCAGCTGTAGATAGCCACCGCCATATCGGCAATGTGTTCTGCCGCTTCGGCGATAACGGGTAGTTTTTCCAAACGCCGCGCCAAATCATAGCCAAAATAGCCGATAGCGCCGCCGTTAAAAGGTAAGTCGCCCGCTTCGGCGCTATGAGGAAATTGTTGTAATTGCTGTTTAAGCAAGGCAAACGGATCAGCCGACGAAGTGACGGTTTCACTAGCAGTGCTGATGGTGGTGAGGTCGCCTTGGGTAATTAACGTGCAAACGGGTTCGGCAGCGATAATATCGTAACGGCCTTGCTGGCTGGCGGGGTAGCCACTATCTAAGAAAACCGCCCAGGGCAAATCAGCAATTGAAGAAAACAGCGTCGCGCTATCGGCAAAATACGGCAGGGAAAATTGGCGTTGTATCGGTTCCGGCATTGATAAGGGCGTTGGATGGGCGAATAGGTTTGTTGTAATCAGCAAACCAGAAAGTTGGCAGGTGTTTGCGCCTGTTGATCTGTGGGCAATTGTAACATCATTTCCAAAATCACTGGCGGCGACTCAAGTGGCCTTATTCGCCACGGTTTCGCCATGATAATTCAGTCCTTGTAACACCCGCAAAGCAGGGGTTTCGGCAATGCCGAGTTTTTTAAACGCCAAAGCAATCGGCATGGCCTTTAACGCTTCAAGCGTGCCAAAACGCAATTTAAACAGCGTGTGTTTTTTGGCTTCAGGAAATTGGCTGAGCAGCTGCTGCACTTTAAGATCAAAGGTTTGCTGTACCTGCATCAGTGCTTGCTGGACGTTGTTTGCCATTGGCGGAGTTGGCTTTACTGGTTGCGGCTTTGTCGGCGGCTCTAGTGCAGGCTTTTGTGCCAGTTGCCTGAGTTTATTGCTTAACGGCACCAGCGGCGCACATTCGCTTATTTGTACTTTGTTATCTTTCATGCTGATTGAATCGGCTGTTGTTTATTGCATTTGTCCACGAAAAACACGAAAAGGCACGAAAAATATCGTCGTTATAATGCCCAAAATGGACTGAACCCCAAAGTAAGTTAAGCCCAGTTTCACTACGTTACGTTCGTGCTTTTTCGTGTTTTTCGTGGACAAAATAAAAATTCAATTACTCATCAACCACATCACTGTCTTCTAACTCAAGCTGCCAAGTGGCGGTAAATAACTCATCCAACACGGCATGTAATTCATCTATACCAGTCTTTTTCAGCGATGAAAACAATTGCACTGATAAGGGCACGGTAATCCGGCTTAATTCGCGCTGCACTTTTAGCAAGGTGTTTTTGGCGGCGCCATAAGTCAATTTATCGGCTTTGGTGAGCAAAATATGCAAAGGCAATCCAGAATGCTCGCACCATTCCACCATCTGTAAATCAAATTCGGTCAACGGTAAACGCACATCCATAACCAAGACAATCGCGCACAGGGATTTACGTTGGCATAAATAGGTTTCCATTAATTCATGCCATTGTTTTTTAACTTCCGGCGGCACTTTGGCATAGCCGTAACCAGGCAAATCCACAAACCGCCATTCGGCGTTGATGGCAAAAAAGTTCAACATTTGTGTGCGTCCGGGGGTTTTACTAATCCGCGCCAAACTGTTTTGGTTAGTCAAAGAATTGATGGCGCTGGATTTGCCGGCATTGGAGCGGCCTGCAAAAGCAATCTCCCGGCCTTCGTCTGCGGGGGTATTGCGTAAGTGCGGTGAGCTATTAAGAAATGTTGCTTGCTGGTAAATCCGGTTCATGTTGCCTCGCTTAAGCGTACCAATTAAGGTAGAATTTGAAGATGCAAGCCACCTGCTGCTTTGAATGCGGGCTATAAAAACAACATTATGAGGACAACCTGATGAAACAAACGTCGCTGGTACTTACATTGGCCCTGGCTATTGCCAGTACTTCGCCTATTTTACACGCAGAAGCTGATATTGAGGCAGGAAAAGACAAGGCTGGTGCTTGTGTCAGTTGTCACGGTGACCACGGCAATAGTTTGGTGGCAAATTTTCCTAAACTCGCGCAGCAACACGCTTCGTATTTATCCAAACAATTATTGGCTTTTAAATCCGGGGAACGTAAAGACCCGATGATGTCTGCTTTGGCAATGGGCTTGTCTGAACACGATATTGCTGATATTTCTGCTTATTACGCCGCGCAAAAAATTTCCGCCAACAGCCTGCCTGTAGCGGACGATGATGACGATGAAGATGACCAAGCAGCAGCGACTAAAGGCAAAGACGTTCAAGAACTTATAGCCCAAGGTGGCGATTTGTACCGCAATGGTGACTTACCTAGGGAAGTTTCTGCCTGTATCGCTTGCCACGGCCCAACAGCAGAAGGGAACAAACCCGCCGCTTTCCCGTCTTTAAAATCGCAACATGCGGATTATCTGATTAAAGCCCTCACCGATTTCAAAACCGGTGTTCGCGGTAATACCCCAGACAATATGATGCACATGATTGCCAAAAAGATGACTGCCGAAGAAATCAAAGCCGTCGCTTACCGCATCTCGGTAATGCACTAAGCAAATTCTGTGGCTGATACGTTTTGCGTATCTGCCACTCTGAATTTTATGATAACCCTTGAATATTCCCTGGAGACTTGCACTCATGTTTAAAAACCTCACCCAAGCTATGTTGTTAGCGGCTGTTGTTGCTTGGTCAAGCTTTGCGATTGCCGAAGGCCCAGGCTATGAAGCCCTGTCCTCAGCACAACCCACCCAACATCCAGAAAAAGTCGAAGTGATTGAGTTTTTTTGGTACGGCTGCCCGCATTGCTTCGCGTTTGAACCTGAATTGGCGGCGTGGTTAAAAACTGCTCCCAAAAATGTGGAATTTATCCGCCAACCTGCGGTGTTTAATGACACTTGGGGCAAACATGCAAAAGCTTATTTTGTTGCTGAAACCTTAGGTGTGGTTGAGAAAGTCCACGGTGATTTGTTTGATGCTATCCAAAACAAAAAACAAAAATTGGAATCTGAAGAAGAGTTGAGCGACTTTTTTGCTGCCCACGGTGTTGATAAAGCGCAATTTAAAGAAGCCTTCAATTCCTTTGCTGTTGATGCCAAAATGCGCCAAGCGCCAATTATCGCCGGACGTTACGGCATAACTGGCGTTCCTGCCGTCATCATTAATGGCAAATATGTCACCAGCGGCCCATTAGCTGGCACGCATAAAAAGATGATTGAAGTGATGAACCAGCTCATCAAACAAGAATCTGCGCCTAAAGCGAATTAATCTGTAACACCGCGTTAATAAAAAAGCCCGCCAGTTTGCAAAAACTGGCGGGCTTTTTTGTAGATACCGTCTTAAAATATTAATAATTTAAAATCAATGTGTTGCATTAAATATTACAACAACTAAACGTAGGATGGGCTGACGATAGGAAGCCCATCATGGGGTTACCGACTTTGATGGGCTTCCTATCGTCAGCCCATCCTACATATTAAAACTTAATCTCTTGATTTTATTTATTAACCTAAGGCAGTGCACGCAAGCGAATTCATCCGGTAATGCTATAAGATTCGCTACAGCGACCCCTTCATCAAATAGTACACAACCTACGGATAGGAAAATGGCAGCGGAAACAACTGCCCTTACCTAATTCACTCACTACTTCCAAAGTAGCGTCATGGCGTACCAAGACATGTTTTACGATCGCCAAACCTAGACCCGTACCAGCGACTTTTTTGCGGCGTTTATGCTCAACCCGATAAAACCGTTCAGTAATTCGGGGAATGTCGACAGCGGCAATGCCTTCGCCAAAATCTTCAACCGCTAATACCAACTCATTGCTGGTTTGATACCAACGCACTTTTACTAAGGCATCGTCTGGGGAATATTTCAGGGCGTTGCTCAGTAAATTACTGAAAGCACTGCGTAAATCTTGCTCTTCACCATAGATGTAAGCCGAGGATTCCAGTGTCAATTCAATACGCCTAGTGGCGCTTTCTAAAACATCGCCTTCTTTGCAAATCTGGCTTAACAAGCTGGGCACATTAATGCACTGCGGCTTTTTACGTTGCGTTTCCAAACGCGCCAACAACAGCAAATCGTCCACCAAATGCTGCATACGTTCGGTTTGGCTTTGCATTTCCCTAAAAGAAGTCGTCAATAAAGGCGAATTGCCGTCATCGAGGTCTTGCATAGTTTCCAAATAGCCTTTGAGTACCGTCAATGGCGTTCTAAGTTCATGCGAGACATTGGCGACAAAATCCTTACGCATGGTTTCCATTTTCTTTAGCTGGGTAACGTCTTGCGCCAACAATAAACGTAGATTGCCACCGTAGGGAATAATCCGCACTTCTAAGATAACGCGGTGGTTGAGCGGGGAAGGAATGACTACCGATTGACTGTAATTGCCTGATTTGAGGTAAGTGATGAAATCTGGATAACGGATTAGGTTAGGGATACGCTGACCGTTATCGTTTTGTTGTAAGCCCAAGACCTGCCGGGCGGCTTTGTTGGCCCATTCAATTTCGTCGCTGTTATTTAAGACCACGGCAGCATCGGGCAAGGCTTCTGTTGACAGCCGGAACTGCTCAATCAATTTGCGTAATTTTTTCTTCCGGCGTTTGTCGGTTTTTTTTTGTTGATATAAATGGAAATAAATTTCCTGCCAAATACCGCTAGCCTTAGGATGTTGGCCCTTAGCACCATCCCTAAGCCATTTTTCAAAACGGTTGATTTGCAATGTTTGCCTAAGCAGCAAATACCAGCTAAACACCAGCAAAAACGGCCAAAAATACCCGGTACTCAAACCGACAACCGCAACTACCCAAAAGCCAATTAATGCTATGCGGATTTCTTTACGCCAAATGTGCATCAATTAATCCGTTAACGAGAATCGGTAACCAAAGCCGCGCACAGTTTGCACCAAATCTTCACGACCATATTCGCCCAGAATTTTCCGTAAACGACGGATATGCACGTCGATAGTACGTTCTTCAATATAAACGCTACGCCCCCAAACCTGATCCAACAACTGGGTGCGGCTGTAGACTTTATCCGGATGGGTCATAAAAAACTGCATCAAGCGGAATTCAGTCGGGCTGACTTCCAGTTGTTTGTCGCCAATACTCAAGCGGTGCTGCTCAGTGTCCAACACCAAGTCACCCAAGGTGATTTGCGCCATGCCTTGTATTTTGCCGCTGCGCCTGAGCACGGCACGGATACGCGCCACCAATTCTTTGGGGGAAAACGGTTTGGTGATGTAATCATCCGCACCAATTTCTAAGCCGCGTACTTTGTCTTCTTCTTCACCGCGTGCGGTCAGCAAAATAATCGGCAAATCCCGGTACATCGGTTCTTTTTTTAGGCGACGTGCCCATTCAACACCGCTAACGCCGGGCAACATCCAGTCCAACACAATCATGTCTGGAAACACATCATCCAATGCTTTTTGGGCATCTTCCGCATCAGCGACCGCAATTGACTTAAAGCCAGCTTGCTCTAGCACCATCACTAACATGCCACGGATAGCATCTTCATCTTCAACAACAAGAATATTCAGTCTTGACATACAATTTATAGGCTATGGATAGTGGCGATATAGTAACAAAGCGTTTATTACCACTTCATTACAACAAGAATTAATACAATGGGATTTTTCAAAAGCAATCTACCTCAAAATTTTTCAATCTTTTGGCTTTTTTGCTGGAATTCACGGTATTTTTACATAATAGCCATTCCCGGCAATTAACAAAACTTTATCTGCATTTATAGGCTTTACCATGCGTGTCATCGAAATAATCGATAAATCCTTGCAAATTGGCGAACGCGATATGCCTACGCCATTAGCCCATGAAGTGCTTATTAAAGTGGTTGCCGCAGGTGTTAACCGTCCCGATGTGATGCAGCGCCTTGGGCTTTATCCGCCACCTGTCGGCGCATCTGACATTCCGGGCTTGGAAGTGGCTGGCTTTATTGCCGCTGTCGGGAAAGATGTCACCAATATTAAGGTTGGCGATGCCGTCTGCGCGTTGGTGACTGGCGGCGGCTACGCGGACTATTGCACAGCATCAGCGGCATTATGCCTGCCTGTACCCGAAAACCTGTCATTACTCGATGCGGCGGGCTTGCCAGAAACTTTTTTTACCGTCTGGAGCAATGTTTTTGATCGCGGCAAGCTCTCGGCAAATGAAACTTTATTCGTCCATGGTGGCAGCAGCGGCATAGGCACAGCGGCAATCCAATTGGCTAAAGCCTTTAACGCTAAAGTTATGGTCACAGCGGGTTCGGATGACAAATGCGATTTTTGTCGGCAATTAGGCGCGGATGCCGCCATCAATTATCAGCAACAAGACTTTGTAACCGCCATCAAACAGTTAACTAACGAGCGTGGCGTTGACGTTATTCTCGATATAATTGGCGGCGATTACTTGCCACGCAACCTAAATTGCTTGGCTGTTGACGGCAGATTACTACAAATCGCCCTGCAAAATGGCATAAAATCGGAAATTAACCTGCTGCCGATTATGCTTAAGCGGCTAACCATTACAGGCTCAACATTACGCGCCAGGGATGATGGTTTTAAAGCGGCAATAGCCAAAAATCTGCTCAACCATGTCTGGCCTTTGCTGGTATCAGGCCAGATAAAACCCGTTACCCACCAAGTTTTTTGCTTAACAGAGGCGGCAAAAGCCCACGCGTTAATGGAAAGCAACCAACACCTTGGCAAAATCATCTTACAGGTAAGCCCATGCACTACACTACTTTAATTTCTGCAAGCGCCCTACAGCAACAACTGGCTAATCCCGATTATGTGATTATTGATTGCCGATTTTCTTTAGCCGATACGGCAATCGGAGAAGCCAACTACCGTCATGGGCATTTGCCAAATGCGCGTTACGCCCATCTGGATAGGGATTTATCAGCAACCATTACTAGCCAAACGGGACGACATCCACTGCCCGACTTTCGGGTATTAGCAAAAAAACTCGGTGCGTGGGGCGTGGGCAACCACAGCCAAGTGATTGTGTATGATGATGCGGGCGGGGCTTTTGCTGGGCGGTTATGGTGGTTACTACGCTGCTTAGGGCATGATAAGGTCGGAGTACTGGATGGCGGCATCCAGCACTGGCAACAACAAGGCTATGTCATCACCACGGTATTGCCTAAACCACAAGCAACGGTATTTAGGCCTTATTTAAATGACAGCTATTGGCTAACGGCAAGGCAATTGGAAAACGCCTTGGCTAAAAAATCCGTTTGCCTGATTGATGCTAGAACACCGGAACGCTTTGCAGGCCAGCAAGAACCCATTGACCCTATCGCCGGACATATCCCCGGCGCAAGCAACCGCCCATTCCAATTAAACCTGAGTAACGGCCTGTTTTTAGCACCTGAGCAATTACGGCAAGCATTTATTAAATTGATGGGTAATCACAGCCCTGAACAGGTGGTACATAACTGCGGCTCTGGCGTTACCGCCTGCCACAATTTATTGGCAATGGAACATGCAGGTTTAAACGGCTCAAAACTGTATGCAGGATCGTGGAGTGAATGGATTCGGGATACGAATCGCGGCGTTGCCCGCTGTTAAGATGGTCGAAAAGTAGCTTTTCGATTTGTATTGATAAGTACCAAGGAGCGCGGGCATCCTGCCCGCTGCTTTATGCTATTCGCCAGCGTTGGAAACCAGCGGAGCTTCCAAACCCATTACTTGCCCGACAATCATTGCCCGGCTTTCATTGCAGACTGCAACACGAGTTTTGCCAACAGTATTAATCATCGGCAAAAAGCTAATCTTTACTTCGATTTTGTCCATGGTCAGCATTTTCAACAAATGCGGAACAAACTCATCATCCCCAATAAACGGTGCCAAGGTTTTGGCTGCGCCCAGATATTCAATGGCGATTGGCTGGATAGCTGATTTGGTCAATAACGCAGGTTGGAACAGCGATGCGTGGAAATTTAACACTTCATCACCAGAAGTGGTGGTACCTTCAGGAAACGCAATAATATTGCTGTTTTGTTTAAGCAGCCACACCATGCGTTCTGCTGTCGCCATAATGTGTTTTTTATCGCCACGACGGATAAAAATAGTACCTGCCTGACGCGCCAAATAACCAATGACAGGCCAATTTAAAATATCGCTTTTGGCAACAAAATAGGCAGGCAAATAACGACCAATAACAATAATATCTAGCCAAGAAACATGATTGCTCACCAGTAACGCGGTTTGCTCTGGCAATTCACCTTGCTGGCTGATTTGCAATTTGATAATGGCACTAAACCAAAGCAGCCAATGTTTTTTTATCGCGTCACGGGTATTCTTGGCGGCTTTTTGAGTAAGCAGTAAATTGATTAGCGGGAATAAAATCGCCGCTATCACCAAGCCAATCAGAAATAACAGGGCAACACGGACAAGCTTATAAAGTACTAGTGGCGTTAATTTCATTGCTGACCTTGCAATCTCTCATGTAATGCTTGCTGTAGCGTTGTTGTAATTGATCCAGCGGCAATAATACGAATAAATCCATGCAATTGAAATCTTCATCCCAGCATGGCTCGCCACAAATCAAAGCGCCAAAACGTAAATACGCTTTTAACAATGGCGGAATGCCGGATTCGTCACGGTCACAACGTAATTGTGCTGGTACAGGCATACTTGGGGTAACTTGCAAAGAAGCTGGTGCGATGTTTTTGCTGTCGATATTGCGGTAAACCGCGTCAACCGCAAAACCGCTAGGGCCTGGGGTAATACTGGCACAACCCAATAAATAGTTGAATTGGCCTTTTAAAGCATATTCCACTAAGGCAGACCATAAAGTCGTCAACACCGCGCTGCCGCGAAAATCAGGGTCAACACAGGTGCGGCCTATTTCCAAAAAACGTCCTGGTAAGGTTAAGACATGATCCAGATTGAATTCACTTTGGGAATAAAACCGACCCAATTGCTTGGCTTGTTGGTCAGTTAATAAACGGGTATAGCCGACAATTTTATTAGTGACATTATCGAAAACCACCAAGTGGTCACAAAAATTATCCACTTCATCGTAATCTAAGCCTTCGGCTTCAGATTTCAGTTTTGCCCCCATTTCCTTGGCAAAAATACGGTATCGTAAACGCTGCGCTTCTTGTATTAATTCTTGTGATTCTGCCACAAAGCACTCTAAGCGTTTGGCAGGTTTTACTTGTATATCGGCAGTGTGTTGTTTCATAAAAATACATGGCTCCATTGACTATAAGAAATACGATAATAAAAAAACATGTCAGTATCATGACAGTTCCATGAACACAAAATGACAAAACAATTAATGACAAATGACATGGAAGCAATCGCTATGTTTCTTATACAAAAGCCCAAGCAACACCTTATTTCGTAACTAATTGACGTATAATAGCCAATATAACCTATCAACCCTACTTCGGACTGTTTCTCAGCACACCTATGCAAATGATCGCCATTTACCCCGGAACATTTGACCCTATCACCAATGGGCATATTGACCTGATCGCGCGGGCATCAAGAATATTCCAAAAAGTGATCGTAGCCGTCGCCGTCAACAGCAATAAAACGCCTTTATTCACACTGGCAGAACGGGTCGCATTAGTGCAAGCGGTCACGCCAGAATTCAGTAATGTTGAAGTCATTGGCTTTGATAACTTACTGGTAGATTGCGCCCAAACACAAAATGCCCATGTGATTTTACGCGGGTTGCGGGCGGTGTCCGATTTTGAATACGAATTCCAAATGGCAGGCATGAACCGCCGCCTCGCCCCGCAATTGGAAACCATGTTCCTCACCCCTGCGGAACAATACGAATTCATCTCCTCCAGCATGATCCGGGAAATCGCCCGGTTAAAAGGCGACGTTTCCAGCTTTGTCCCAGAAATCGTGCGCCTTGCTTTAAATGAAAAATTTTCCCCAAAATAACCCGACATACCCAGGAGCAATATGTCCCTCATCATCCTCGAAGAATGTATCAACTGCGATGTTTGCGAGCCGGAATGCCCAAACGCTGCCATTTCCCAAGGCGAAGACATTTACGTCATCGACCCTGCACTTTGCACCGAATGCGTAGGCCATCACGATGTGCCGCAATGTATGGAAGTGTGCCCGGTCGATTGTATTGAAAAAGACCCCGGACACACTGAAGACAAGGAAAGTTTGTATCAAAAATATTTAAAGCTGACTCAATAGCAGCCGACAGCTCAACAATACGCCGCCAACCAAGCCAAGCTTTCCGCCGTTGCGCCTACGGGCTTATATTCCGCCCCAAGCCATCCGGCATAATCTGATTGCCCAATCGCCGCAAAAATTGCGGCAAAATCGGCGCTGCCTGTGCCTGGTTGTCCACGACCAGGCTGGTCGGCGAATTGGATATGCCCGATTTTATCGGCATGATCGGCAATAATCTGCACAGGCTTTTCACCCATTTGCAGGCTGTGATAAACATCGTACTGTAAAAACAAATTGGGATGATTAACGCGCAACTCCTCCCAAATCGCCACCGCCAAGCCATTATCGGCGACGATAAATCCTGGCATATCGACATTATTAATAGCTTCAAACACCGTGTTGATACCCAAGGTGGCAAACTGCGCCGCCGCATAAGCCAAATTTTCCTTAAAGGTCGCGAGATATTCATCATATCGGCTGGCCTGCAAACAGCGACCCGGCAGCACGTTGATAGCTTCCGGTTGTAACACCCGCGCGTAAGCCATCGTCTGCGCCACCGCTTGCCGAAATTGCCCGCGTTTTTCCGGCACACACGCCAAGCCTTCGCCGCCTTGCAGTAAATCATCGGCATCGACATTAAACAACACCAGCTTTAGCGCGTGCTGATTTAAAGCCGCTAGTATGGTTTCAGCAGGCAAATGATAGGGAAACTGGATTTCAACAGCAGTAAACCCGTGTTGCTTAGCGGCCTGAAAGCGCTCCAGCCAAGCCAACTCGGTAAATAACATGGATAAATTGGCAGAAAACTTAAGCATCGGGCTTGTTACTATATAAATTGATTAAAGTAGACGGGTCTTGCTCCAAATAGCCATGACTGCCGTGTAATTGCAGCAATTGCGCGGCTAATGTCGACATTGGTGTGGCGCTACCCTGCTTTACCGACAGCGATACCGCCATCGATAAATCTTTCAACAAGGTTTTTACCCGCCATTTCACTGGCTCAAAACAAGCTGCCGCCATTTGCGGCGCGACGATTTGCAAGGGCTTAGAATCGGCAAATCCGCCCGCCAACGCCGCTGGAATCTGTGCGGCATCAACACCTGCCTGCTGTGCCAAAGCCATCATTTCGGCAATCACCAACACATTACAACTGACAATCATTTGATTACAGATTTTCGTCACCTGCCCGCAGCCAACCGCGCCCATGTGGGTCAATTGCTGGTACAACGGCGACAGCACTTGCCGGGCGATAGCAACATCTTGCTCAGTACCGCCTGCCATAATCGCCAAAGTGCCTTGTTCCGCGCCCGGTACACCGCCGGAGACTGGCGCATCCACCCAACCCATACCACAGTGCGCCGACAAGATCGCTGCCAACGCCCGCGTGTTATCTGGATGGATACTGGACAAATCAATCACCAACTTGCCTGCCCTACCCTGCGCCAAAATGCCCTCTTGCACCACTTGCTCAACCGCAGCGGTGTCTGACAAACATAAGATAATCACCTCAGCGGGGTTAACCACGTCCGCCACCGACTGGCAAGGCACAGCGCCCGCAGCCACCACAGCGGGTAATTTATCTTGGCTACGGTTCCAAACATGCACTTGGTAACCCGCCGCCAATAACCGTAATACCATCGGCTTGCCCATCAAACCAATACCCAAAAAACCCAATACGGGTAATTGCGCCATCATCATTGCATCTCTGTTTGTTGTTTTAACCAGGCTTGCCACACTGCCAGCAACACCGACAAAATCACCGGCCCTAAGAAAACGCCGATGACCCCAAATGCCGACAATCCTCCAAACACCCCAAACATCACCACCAAAAACGGCACTTGGCTAGTGCCACTGATAACAATGGGACGAATGATATTATCGACCGTACTAATCACTAAAAAACCCCATAATAACAAACCCACACCCGGCCAAAACTGCCCCGAAGCCAGCAACATAATGGCAATTGATAGCCAAACCAGCATTGCGCCCATAGGCACCAACGCCACTATGCCGGTGATGGTAGCGAATAGTACGGGCGCTTGTACGCCAGCGACCGCATAACCCAATCCAGCCGCAATGCCTTGCCCTAAGGCCGCCATAACTATGCCGTACACCACCGCCCGCGTAGTATTGCCGATGGCTTGCAAATACATCTGCCGATATTCGCCTAAAAAATGCACCAAGCCTTGCTGGACTTGATGGATCATCTGCTCACCGTCGCGGAAACAAAAAAACACCGTCACCAAGACAAAACCCAAGTTCATAAAATAGCTGCCAAGGTTGCCAAGAAATCGCCCCAGTTCACCCAGCCATTGCTTCGCCCAATTGACCACTTGTGCGCTCACGCCAGGCCAGTCATCGCTTAAACGGTCTAACCAATCCTGTAAATAATGCCCTAGCCACGGAATATTTGCGATTGCTTCCGGCAACTGATAAGGGCCATCAGCAAAATTGACCACCAAGGATTTATACGCCAAGCCAATTTCATTCTGCAACATGGCAACTAACCAAAACACCGTCAACATCACCAACGCCGAAATAAATGCCGTCATGACCGCCGCACTTAGCGTAGCCCTGTCATTTAACTTATGCCGCAGCCATAAATACCCAGGCCATGAGGTATAGGCAATGATGAAAGCCCACGCCAAGATCAATAAAAAGTCTTTCAAAACCGAATAAGCCAACAGCAATAGCCCAACCAACAAGACCAGAGGTATCAACTGTTTTACCGGATAGCCATTAATAGCATTCATAAGTTTGGCCTGAAAAATCGTTGTTAGTGGGTTAACGAAGGGTTGGAGCACAGCAGTCAACGCGGTTGATCCAACCCTGTAGCGGCGGACGGCTGTCCGCCTTTTTAAGAATCCATTCCCAATCCTACTACGATAAAGGCGAGCAGCCGCTCGCCCCTACGAAAATAATACCGACATTCAACATTGAGCCTTGTAACAGCACAAACCGAGGTTTGCACGCCACGTTACCAAACGAAGTTAAGACTTATCCCACAACCAAATCGTTAAGCTAACGATTGCTGTGTGTGAATTCCGCTATGCTACCATTGGCAAGATAATTTTTTTGCCGCCGAATACCATCATGACCATTATTAAGCGCTTACCTTACCCAACATTACTGATTTTGCCACTGGCGCTATTGTTAGCCAACTGCGCCAGTACGACCAGCAAACCCAGCGCCAAAGGGCTTGATGCCATTGAACACATCATCGTCATCTACGCGGAAAACCGCAGTTTTGACCATCTCTACGGTTTGTTCCCCAACGCCAATGGCATCGCCCAAGCAACGCCTGAGCAGTATTTACAACTAGACCACGATGGCAAAGCCTTTGCCGAACTACCGCCGATTCCCGCCAGCAAAAATAACGAACACCCTGCAATCAAGGTGAAATTACCCAACCGCCCGTTCCGTATCGATTTACCGCCCGTCAACCTGCCGCTTTCAGAAAACTCACGGGATTTGCTGCACCGTTATTACCAAAATATCGAACAGATCAACGGCGGTAAAAATAACCGCTTCGCTGCCATTTCCGATGCTGGCGGCTTAGCGATGGGTTATTACGACGGTTCTAAATTGCCGATGTGGCAATGGGCTAAAGACTATGTTTTGGCAGATAATTTTTTCATGAGCGCATTTGGCGGCTCTTACCTTAACCATCAATGGCTGATTTGCGCCTGCACCCCGCAAGACCTGAGCGCACCAGCAAAACTCCGCGCCCAAGTTGATAGCCAAGGCCGTCTGCAACGCAAACCAGAGTCGCCCAAATCCGCCATGCAAGGGCCGCCGTTATTATTGGACGGCGCGATAACGCCCGACGGCTACTCCATCAACAGCCAGCAACCGCCTTACCAACCTTCGGGATTACCACCCGCAAACGGCAGTGATGCCCGCTTTGCTGATCCGGCACAACATCCGTTACCGCCGCAAACCAGCAAAACCATTGGCGACACCTTGTCTGCGAAACATATTTCTTGGGCATGGTATGCAGGCGGCTGGAACCTAGCCCTTGCGGATGGTTTACAAGCCGCCGACAAGCCGCGCACGGTGATTTATAAGCACAGCGAAGGCGCATTAAACTTCCAAGCACATCATCAGCCGTTTAATTATTTTGCCCGTTTTGCGCCCGGCACAGCCGATCGCCAAAACCATTTAAAAGATGCCGAAGAATTTTTTAACGGCATAGACCAAGGCACGCTGCCGCAAGTCGCCTTTTATAAACCCGTCGGTCATTTGAACGAACATCCCGGTTATACCGATGTGTTATCCGGTGACCAACACATCCATGAACTAATCAGCCGCATACAACGCAGCCCATTATGGCGGTCTACAGCAATTATTGTTACTTATGATGAAAACGGTGGCTTTTGGGATCATGCCGCACCACCAAAAGGCGACCGCTGGGGACCAGGCACACGCGTACCCGCCATCATTATTTCGCCTTTCGCAAAACGCGGTTTTGTCGACCATACCGCCTACGACACCACCTCCATCATTAAATTTATCACCCGCCGCTTTCAATTAGAGCCGCTGGCAGGTGTGCGGGAAAATGCGGGCGATTTGTTGAATGCTTTTGCGCTTGAGCCTTAAAAGAGAGTTTTAATTTCGATGCTCTTATTATCGCAACGTTACGCAGTAACGCGCTTTTCTCCCGTTTGCCGCGTCGAGCACCCGAGCATTTGTCGGGAATAGCCCGAAGGGGTGCGGCATGGATGCCGCACGGCGGCAGATGGGCAGGAAGCCCATTCTGCCGTCCCCCGACAAATGCGAGGAGCGCAAGACATGAGCGGCAATCGGGCCGTCTTTTCTTTGGCTACTTGCTTTTCGACTGCATGGATGCAGGAGGTAGAGCAACGCAGGAGCAGTTGCCGAGGCGGCGCAAAAGAAAGTAGCTCGCCTTCGGGTGCGAGAACCCGATTTAAAAAAATCGTCGCGATAGCGACTCATTCATTATTTATAGCTATCTGGATAACAAAACATCCGATATTAATATCAAGCAACTTGGCGTAACATGGCGGCTATTATTTTTTAGGGCATACACCGACCAAATGGATACATTTCACCCCATAGAGAAACGCTTTAGAGGCTATCTGCCAGTCATCATTGATATAGAAACCTCTGGCTTTAATCCTAAAAAAAACGCCTTGCTGGAAATTGCCGCCGTCATTGTTGAATACGACAGCAATGCCGATTTACAGATTACTGAACACTATTCCACCCATGTCATCCCCTTTAAAAATGCAGAGCTGGAAGAATCGGCTTTGAAATTTAACGGCATCGACCCGTTCCACCCTTTCCGCATGGCAATTGATGAAAAAGATGCGTTGGAATTGCTGTTCAAGCCCATCCGCCTAGCCATCAAACGCAACAATTGCACCCGGGCGATTTTGGTCGGACATAATCCAGCGTTCGATATTGCCTTTTTAAATGCCGCCATTGCCCGCACACAAATAAAACGCAGCCCGTTTCACCCCTTCAGCACCTTTGATACTGCAACTTTGGGTGGCTTGGCTTATCAACAAACGGTATTGGCTAAAATTGCCGAAGCGGCAGAGATGGAATGGGATAACGAGAAGGCACACTCAGCTTTGTATGATGCCGAACAAACCGCTAAGGTTTTTTGTAAGATAATTAATCGCTGGAAACAGCTAGAGGAACTGGCGAAGTAGCCAATAAAGACAGCCTGATCCGGTTAGATTGCCGGATCAGGCTTTGAAGAGGGTAAGCGTTTAGCCAGCCGCACCTACCGATGCCAACAACGGTTTCAACTCGCCTTTTTTGTACAAATCAATAACGATGTCGCAACCGCCAACCAATTCGCCATTAACATAAAGCTGCGGATAGGTCGGCCAGCTGGAATAAGTTTTTAAAGCTTCACGCAATTCGGGGTCTTCAAAAATATTTACAGCTTTGTATTCAGCACCACACGCGTCCAATAACTGCACGGTTTGCCCTGAAAAGCCACATTGTGGAAAATCGGGCGTACCTTTCATATAAAGCACCACCGGATTATTTTTAATTTGGTCTTCAATTCGTTCTATAACGCTCATCAGTATCACCTCGGTAAAAAATTTAAATAGATTCTACCAACTTTAGCCTATTGAAAAAAGTAAAATCAAAATCATAAGCTTGCCTAGCATTTGATTGAAACTTATAATCGAGCATTTTTTTATCGGCCAGCAACTGCCGACTTTTTCGTTTAAAGGCACGCCTTATGACCAGCCAAATTATGCCCACTTACCAACGTTTACCGGTGACTTTCGTCCGTGGTGAAGGCGCGTGTTTATGGGATGAAAACGATGTCCGCTACTTGGATGCCCTTTCCGGTATTGCTGTGTGTAGCTTAGGCCACGCGCATCCCGCCGTACATCAAGCGATTTGCGAACAAAGCCGCACCCTGCTGCACACCTCTAATGTTTACCACATCGCTTTACAAGAACAATTGGCAAGCCAGTTGACCGCCAAAAGCGGCATGGACAACGTGTTTTTCTGCAATTCCGGCGCAGAAGCCAACGAAGCCGCCATCAAAGTGGCGCGTAAATATGGACACAGCCTTGGCATCAGCAACCCCGCCATCATCGTCATGGAAAAAAGCTTCCACGGACGGACGCTGGCAACCTTAAGCGCCACTGGCAACGCCAAAGTACAGCAAGGTTTTGCGCCTTTAGTTGAAGGCTTTATCCGCGTGCCTTATAACGATGTCGACGCCATCAAACAGCAACTGGACGAACATAAAAATATCGTCGCCATCTTGGTAGAACCTGTACAAGGCGAAGGCGGCGTTAATATTCCTGCGGCTGATTACCTCAACCAATTGCGTGAGTTATGCGACCAACACAACTTGCTGCTGATGCTGGATGAAATCCAAACAGGCATGTGCCGTACGGGCAAATTTTTGGCCTACCAACACAACGGCATCTTGCCGGATGTGTGTTCAATGGCGAAAGCCTTAGGTAACGGCGTACCTATCGGCGCGTGTTTAGCCAGTGGCAAAGCCGCGCAACTGCTGACCGCAGGCGCACACGGCTCAACCTTCGGCGGCAACTTATTGGCCTGCCGCGCCGCGCTGGCAGTTTTGGCAACCGCAGAGCAAGAAAATTTGGCAGCGCAAGCAACCGAAAAAGGCTTGGCAATCGCGTCTGGTTTCGCCAAACAACTGCAAGGCAACCCGCATGTCATGGAAATCCGCCATTTGGGTTTGATGATCGGCATAGAACTAACCGCACCTTGCGCGGAACTGGTCAGTGCCGCCTTAGCAAAACAATTACTGATTAATGTCACCAACGACAAAACCATCCGTTTGCTGCCGCCGTTAATTATCGACGACCAACAAATAAACCAATTAGTGACTACTTTATCGGCACTTATCCATGCTTTTACCGACCAGCTTTAAGTAATACCGTTATGAATCCAAGACACTTTATCAGCTTGCTTGACTTATCCGGCGACGAATTCCGCGCCCTAATCCACCGCGCCATTTACTTAAAAAATCACCGCGACCCCGATTACCAACCATTAAAAGGCAAGGTGATGGCGATGATTTTTGAAAAATCCTCCACCCGCACCCGTATCTCTTTTGAAGCAGGCATGGCGCATTTTGGTGGCAGCGCTTTATTTTTGTCGCCACGCGACACCCAACTAGGCCGTGGCGAACCCTTGCAAGACAGCGCCAAAGTCATCTCCAGCATGGTCGATTGCATCATGCTGCGTACCGACCGCCACGACACCGTTACCACCTTTGCCGAGCATTCCAGCGTGCCAGTCATTAACGGCCTGACTGACCAACAGCACCCCTGCCAATTGCTCGCCGATATGCAAACCTATTTTGAACAACGCGGCGACATCCAAGGCAAAACTGTCACTTGGATAGGCGATGGCAACAACATGTGCCATTCCTACATCCACGCGGCGATGGTTCTGGACTTTACCCTGCATATCGCCAGCCCAGAAGGCTACTACCCGGATGCCGACATCGTTGCCGCCGCCGGAGCACGGGTGAAATTTTTCGACACCGCCATTGCCGCCGCCGAACATGCCGATTTGATCGTTACCGACGTATGGGCAAGCATGGGGCAAGAGCAAGAACAGCAATTGCGGGAAATTGCCTTCCGCCATTACCAAGTCAACAGCGACATCATGAAAGCCGCCAATGCCGACGCCTTATTCATGCACTGCCTACCTGCCCACCGTGGCGAGGAAGTCACCGCTGAGGTTATCGACGGCCCGCAAAGCATTGTTTTTGCCGAAGCAGAAAACCGCCTACACGCACAAAAAGCCTTGCTGGAATTTCTTATCTGCGGCAAATAACGGTAAAATCGCCAAAATACAAACTCTTAGCAGGGATTCCCGTGAAAAAACCAACATTTTGGCTAGCTATTCCCTTACTCGTCGCCAATGCAGCTTACGCCGAAACCGTTTACGTCACCGACAACCTCAACTTGTCGATCCGCAGCGAACCGGATAACGAAGCCAAAGTGGTCAAACTGGTGGCAACAGGCACGCCATTGACGGTGGTCGGCGAAAAAACCAAATCCGGTTTTACCCCCGTCCGCACCGAAGATGGCGCAGAAGGTTTTATCCAAACCCGCCAAACCATGAAAGAGCTGCCAGCCAGGGATCAGATTGAAACCAACCTGAAAACCCTAAAATCTTTGCAATCGGAAAACTTATCGCTAAAAGCTGAGTTAAAAATCGTTAAAGATTCCATCACCCCTGGCACATCACTGGAAAAATCCTTAGCTAACGAGCGCGACCGCCTCAGCTTAGAACTCAACCAAATAAAAGCCGCTGCCGCAGGCGTGGTGCAATTAAAAAACGAACGCGATGAACTGCAAGAGCGCGTAGTCAACGCCGAACGCGAACTGCAACAACTCAAACTGGAAAACCATGCCCTAAAAGACACCTCCTCACAGGACTGGTTTTTATACGGCGGCATCCTGAGTTTTTTCAGCGTCATTTTAGGCTTCATCCTGCCCAAACTTGGCTGGCGACGCAAAAGCCGCTGGGATTCTTACTGATCTAGATCAGTATTTTTAAAGACCCGCAGCCAAACCCGAACCACATACCAGTAAATACCGTAGGTTGGGTTGCAAACTTTTCGCAACCCAACAACTGCGCTAATCCCGTTGGGTTAAAAAAAAACCTGCAACCCAACCGGCGCAACAGACGCACAAACCAACCACTTTCCACCCCTATTCCACCAACAGTAAACAAATAACTATAAGGAATCGCCACATGGCTAACTCAAACGACACCCGCCCTTTTTCATCCCAAGTTGTCGACGGTATGGAACGCGCACCTAGCCGCGCCATGCTTTATGCCGTCGGTTTTAAAAACGAAGACTTCAAAAAACCACAAGTCGGCATTGCTTCCACTTGGAGCATGGTCACGCCGTGCAATATGCACATCAACAAACTGGCGGATGATGCCGCAGTTGGTGTCAACAACGCCGCTGGTAAAGCCGTTATCTTCAATACCATCACCATCTCTGACGGTATTTCGATGGGTACGGAAGGCATGAAATATTCGCTGGTATCGCGTGAAGTCATCGCCGATTCCATCGAAACCGTCGTCGGTTGCCAAGGCTTTGACGGCGTAGTCGCCATCGGTGGTTGCGACAAAAACATGCCGGGCTGCATGATTGCTATCTCGCGCCTGAACCGTCCTGCGATTTTCGTCTACGGCGGCACCATCATGCCCGGTTGCCATAAAGACAAAAAACTCGATGTCGTCTCGGTATTTGAAGCCGTCGGCGCACGCGCCAATAACAAAATCGATGATGCCGAACTAACCGCCATCGAAACCAAAGCCATCCCAGGCGCAGGCTCTTGCGGCGGCATGTACACCGCCAACACCATGGCTTCGGCAATTGAAGCACTAGGCATGAGTTTGCCCAACAGCTCCGCGCAAGCTGCGATTTCCAACGACAAAAAACTGGATTGCGAACGCGCAGGCGCTGCGGTGATGAACCTGATTGAAAAAGGCATCAAACCCAGCGACATCATGACCAAAGAAGCCTTTGAAAACGCCATCACTGTAGTCATCGCGCTAGGCGGCTCAACCAACGCCGTGCTGCACATGCTGGCGATGGCGAATGCCGCGAAAGTGGATTTGAGCTTGGACGATTTCACCCGCATCGGCAAACGTGTACCGATGTTGGCGGATTTGAAACCCAGTGGAAAATACCAAATGGCGGAATTGGTCGAAATCGGCGGCATCCAACCATTGATGAAAATCTTATTGGACGCAGGTTTGTTACACGGCGATTGCTTGACGGTAACAGGCAAAACCTTGGCAGAAAACCTCGCCGACGTTGCCCCCTATCCAGATGGTCAAGACATGATCCACGACCTCGCCCATCCAATTAAAAAAGACAGCCATTTGGTCATCCTATACGGCAACCTCGCACCCGAAGGTGGTGTGGCGAAAATCACCGGCAAAGAAGGCCTGTGCTTCACTGGCAAAGCCAAAGTTTTTGATGCCGAAGAGCAAGCCCTGCAAAGCATCCTGAACGGAGACATCGTCAAAGGCGACGTCATCGTCATCCGCTACGAAGGCCCGAAAGGCGGCCCTGGAATGCGCGAAATGCTCTCACCAACCTCAGCGATCATGGGCAAAGGCTTAGGTAAAGAAGTCGCGCTAATCACCGACGGACGTTTCTCCGGCGGCACGCACGGTTTTGTCGTAGGCCACATCACCCCAGAAGCCTACGTCGGCGGCCCCTTAGCCATCGTCGAAAACGGCGACACCATAACGATTGACGCCGAAAACAACGCCTTAACCTTGCATATCAACGAGCATGAAATCGCACGGCGCATGGAAAAATGGCAACAACCCGCCCCGAAATACACCCGTGGCGTATTGGCGAAATATGCCAAGTTGGTGAGTTCGGCTTCTACGGGGGCGGTTACGGATAATTGATTTTAGGATTGATGGATTAATCAAGGATTGTAGGATGGGCTGACGAAAGGAAGCCCATCGTTTTTTGTGGCTTCATTTGATGGGCTTCCTTGCGTCAGCCCATCCTACGATACTACGATACTTAAATAACGCATTATATTTAATAAGAGTTTATGGATTTAAATGACTTGAAAGATATATCAATAATTTCGGCGAGTATTTTTTCTATTATTGGCGGCAGTATTGCCGTGCCAAAGACACTATACGAAATAGCTAAACTTCGAGAAGAAAAGAGTCGAGAACGTAAATCTCGAATTCACGCGAAACAAATAGATGCAATCGTACCTTTGTATATTGCTCTTGAAAAATGCTTTCACTATTATCAGCAAATGACCAAACCTTATATCTTTGAAGGAGAAAAAACAGAAGAATATCCAGCACTTTTATCTTCGGCACTGAGCGAGTCACGAAAACAGTTCATGCTATCACGATTGTTTTTGCCACCAGATGTAGAGGAAACGGTTGACGCTTTCGTCAACAAAATTATAGAAGGCCAAGTTTTCTTAGAAGAATTTAAGAGATTGGATAAATTGAACAAACATCACGATCCAAGATATATGAAATTTGACGCAGAAAATTATTGGAATAAGGCTGAAAATGTTTCATTCACCGATTTACCTCCAATATTACAGGCACTTAAGCGAAGGGCGCGAGAAATAATTCATGATGAACTGGGGTAGGATGGGCTGACGATAGGAAGCCCATCAATCTCGCCCCCCATGATGGGCTTCCTATCGTCAGCCCATCCTACATTTTGTTTAACATCAGCTTTTTGGAAAAACCATGACTGACTACCGCCGTGCTTATGTGCCTGGGGCTTCGTGGTTTTTTACCGTCAATCTTGCCGAACGGCACAATAATCCGTTGTTGGTTGAACACATAGAGCAATTACGCGCGGCTTTCCGTTATGTGAAACAACGCCATCCTTATCGTATGGATGCGGTGGTGATTTTGCCGGATCATATCCACTGTATTTGGACATTACCGCCCAATGATGCCGATTTTTCCACGCGCTGGAATTTGCTCAAAGGCCATTTCTCAAGGGCAATTGCCAAAGGCGAGCCAATCTCACCTAGCCGAATCCAACGAAGGGAACGCGGCATCTGGCAAAGGCGATTCTGGGAGCATTTGCTGCGCGATCAAGACGATTGGAACAGGCACGTTGATTACATCCATTGGAATCCGGTCAAGCATGGTTGGGTGGAGCGCGTTGCCGATTGGCCTTATTCGAGTTTCCATCAACTTGTTGAGCAGGGTGTTTATCAGCAGGATTGGGCGTTTAAGGATAAGTTTGATTTTGATACCGGAGAATGATGGGCTTCCTACAAAATCTAAAACTCCACAATACCAACGCGTAGCTTAAACTAACGCCATCTAAACCAAGCCTACCCGCCATGACCATCCCCAATTTCCACGTTACCGATACACCATTATCCAAAGGCGTTAATTTAATCGAAGCCAGTGCGGGTACGGGTAAAACTTATACCATCGCAGGTTTGGTGCTGCGTTTTGTGGTGGAGCTGGGTTTGTCGATTGAGCAGGTGTTGGTGGTTACGTTTACCAAGGCGGCTACGGAGGAGTTGCGGGAGCGTATCCGCGATAATCTGCGCGATGCCAAGCGGGCGTTGCGGGATGATGAGGCTGCCGATAATGCCAATGCCGCGTGGTTAGCTGGCTTAGATCAGCCGCTAGAACAGGTGCAGCAACGTTTGGATTTGGCGTTATTGGATATTGACCGCGCCAGCATTTTTACCATCCACGGTTTTTGCCAACGGATTTTGCGGGAACACGCGCTGGAAAGTGGGCAGTTGTTTGATGCCGAATTAACCGACGATTTGGCGAAGATTAAACAAGCCTGTGCCGATGATTTTTGGCGGCGGCAGCTTTATACCCGCAGCGCTTGGGAAGTGGCGGTGTTGATGGCGGACTACACTACACCCGATGCCCTGCTCGCCAGTGTTGACCGCATAGCCGAAGGTATCCGCGTTTTTCCTGAAACCGCTGATTTATCGACCACGCTGACTGCCTTGCAACAGCTGGTCGCCATCGCCGCCACCCAGTTGGACGATTTGTTGGCAACCGTGGCTAACGCTGGGGACAAGTTTAAAGCCAGTTACCGGAACAATTTAATCGCCCTAGCGCCCGCTTTGGCAAGCTGGTTGCGCGGCAATTGCCTGATGCCGGATAAGGCGGTTTTTACGATGTTAACGGCGGCGGGTTTGCGCGATGGTTTGGATGGCACCAAGTTTCGCGGTAATAAAAACCAATCTGCCGATGAGCGCAAAGACGCTTATCTGGCGGAATTGGCGATCGACACAGCGGCGTTTGATGATTTGGCGGCTGCGCTGCATACCGTGGCGGTGAGTCTGCGCGGCAATTTGCTGGACAATTTGCGTAACGATTTGGACCAGCGCTTACAGCAAATGAATGTGTTGTCGTTTGATAATTTAATCCAACGCTTGGCTGATGCGCTGCATGGTGAAAAAAGCAACTTGCTGATTGCCGAATTGCGGGAGCGTTTTCAAGCGGCGTTAATTGACGAATTTCAAGACACGGATAGCAGCCAATGGGGGATTTTCTCCACGGTGTTTGCTGCCGACAGCCAATATTTGTATTTGATTGGCGACCCTAAACAGGCCATCTACAAATTCCGTGGCGCGGATATTTATGCTTATTTACAAGCACAACAACAAGCGCAACGGCAATTTACCTTGGGCAAAAATTGGCGTTCGCATCCCGATTTGGTCGCCGCCGTAAATGCCTTATTCAGTCGTGAGCAAGCCTTTAAATTGGCGGATTTACAATTTATTAACGTGCAGGCCGCACAAACTGCCGCCAACGGTCATCTGCAATTTGCCGGACAAGCCGTTGCGCCGATGCTGTTATGGCAATTACCAGAAAGCGACAGCAAATCTGGCTATTGGCAAAGCAACCGCAGCGACGCCGCCGAGCATATTGCCGTCGCCGTCTGCAATGAAATAACCGCATTATTGGTGGATACGTATCGGCTGCAACCCGACAACCGCGCCGTGCAACCCAAAGACATAGCCATTTTGGTCCGCACCAACAGACAAGCCCGCGATTATCAAACGCTGTTGCGGCAAGCGGGCATACCGTCGGTGCTCAACAATACCGAGTCGGTATTCCAAAGCCAAGAAGCGGTGGATTTGCATGTGCTGCTGCAAGCGGTCGCCAATCCGGGTGATAGCGGTTTGCTAAAACAAGCTTTGGCCTTAGATTGGTTTGGCTTGGACGGACAGGCTTTATACCGCTTAGGCAATGATGAACAAGCGTGGGATAACTGGGTGTCGCGGTTTTTGGGCTATTTTCAGGATTGGCAAAAACGCGGACTAATGGCGATGATGCAATCGCTGTTAAGCCAAGAACAAATCCGCTTGGTGTTGGCAAAGTCGGCATTGGCGGAACGGCGTTTGACCAATCTCCAGCATTTGCTTGAACTCTTGCAAACAGCGGCTTTGGAGGAACATTTAGCCATCAACAAAACCTTAGATTGGTTGCAAAATGCCATCAGCAAAGCCGTGCAAACGCAATCTGGCAGTGAAAACCAGCAATTGCGTTTGGAAAGCGACGAGGATGCCGTGCAGATTATCACCATGCACCGCGCCAAAGGTTTGGAATATCCCGTGGTGTTCTGCCCGTATTTATGGCAAGGCAATAACCGCTTAAACACAGAAAAAGCGCTGGTGATTTGTCATGAAGACGGCGGTATGGTGGCGGATTTGGGCTCGGAACAGTTTGAAGCCCGACGTTTGCAAGCGATAGCCGAGGCGTTGGCGGAAGATTTGCGGGTGTTTTATGTTGCCGTCACCCGTGCCAAATTCCGTTGTTATTTGGCGTGGGCGGATGTCCGCAGTGTTGAAAATGCCAATAGTTCCGCGATGGCGTGGTTGTTATCGGGCGAGGTGGATTTTGCCGAAGCGGGTTTTGCAGGCCAACAAGCGGTTTTGCAGGGCTTGGGCAACAGTTTGCCGAACGCTTTTGGCTATCACTTATTGACGCTTCCGGCGCAATTGCGTGGCGATTACCAAGCCGTTAAACAGCAACCAAATTTGCAGGCGCGGCAATTGCGGCGGTCGTTATACAGCCATTGGCAAATGAGCAGTTACACCGCGTTGTCGGCGTTAAGCCAGCACGATGCGCCGGAATTGCCGGAAAACAAAAGTGATGAGCCACAGCTGAGTGCCGCGCTGACTGAAGCGGAACAACTGCCGCTGGGTGCAATCACGGGCAACGTGGTGCATGAATTGCTGGAGCATTGCCATTTTGCCAGCTTGGCACAAGGCCATCTCAACCCGCTACAACGTCAGCAAGCTTGCCAGCGTTTTGGCCTTAAACTCAGCCAACCACAGTTGCTGGACGACTTACTGAAAATCGTGGTCAGCACGCCGTTATCGGCGAAAGATGCAGATTTCTGTTTGATGAATTTGCCTGCCTCGCACTGTTTAAAGGAAATGCCTTTTTATCTGTCGCTGCAAACTTTGGATACCGTGCAGATTAACCATATCCTTGCCGATAGCCCTGCCTTCCAGCCCTTAGATAGCAAAACCTTGTGCGGTTATTTGACGGGGTTTATCGATCTGATTTGCTGTTATCAAGGCCGTTATTATCTGATGGATTATAAAACCAACTACCTGCCCGATTACCAGCCGACTAGCTTGCTGGCAGCCATGCGCGAACACAATTACGGTTTGCAATACTGGCTGTACACCGTGGTTTTGCACCGTTATTTACAAAACCGCCTGCCTGGTTATCGCTACCAACAGCATTTTGGCGGCGTGCGTTATTTGTTTGTGCGCGGTATGCAGGCGGATGTGGCGATGAGCGGCGTGTATCGGGATAGGCCGGAGCTGGCGAAAGTTGAGGCGTTGGCGGCGGTGTTTGCTGATAGCCATGCCGATGGTTGATAATCAGTCCATAAATACACAACCAAGGATTACTAATGAATATTTCCCTAACGCCGGAATTAGAGCATTTTGTTAACACCCAGTTGCACAGTGGTTTTTACACCAACGCAAGCGAAGTGATTGCTGAAGCGTTGCTTTTTATGGCCTGCAACGAAGAGTTGCTCCAACAAATAAAACTTAAGCATTTAAGGGCAAACTTGGCAGAAGGTGAAGCAGATATAGAAGCGGGGCGGTTTGTCGATGTCGATAAAAATAGCCTGAAGCTGTTATTTGCAAAACTAAATTCTGATTTGTCTAGCAACTAATGCGGACAGTATTCAGCATTCGCCTATCTGCTACTGCCCAGCAAAACTTGCAAGCCATTAGTGCGTATTCGCTGCAAATTTGGGGGGCTGTACAGACAGAAAAATATCTTAGCCTTATCGAACAAGGCCTTAGCAGTTTGCTGGATAATCCTGAAATTGGCATTGCAAGACCTGATATTAAATCCGGTTACCGTTGCCTAGCTGTTGAAAAACATCGCATTTTTTATCAAATAAACACCCCATTCATTGATGTGCTGGCTATTTTACATAGCCGAATGGACATCAAAAATAACTTCAATTTGCCATCATGATGGAACAACCTCTTTATTCCCGCCTTGATGTTGCTTTTGCAGATTTTCTTTGCCAACGCGCCACATTGCCTGCATCACAAAAGCCCGCGTTTGCCGCTTTGGTGATGGCGGTTTCCAGCCAACAAAACCAAGGCCATAACTGTATCGCTATTGATGCTGACAGCCAGCCGTTGTTATTGGCCTCGGGCTTGGTGATGGATAATCCGGATAATTTGGATGTGCCGCCATTGCCGTTGGTGCTGGAAGCTAATCGCCTGTATTTGCACCGTTATTGGTTTTATGAACAACGTTTGGCGCAGCAACTTACCGTCATGATAAAACGGGATTTTGACGATGCGCGGCTGGAGGATTTGCTGGATAACTATTTTGGCAAGCCGGAACAAATCACCAATTGGCAGCGGGAAGCGGCAAAAGTGGCGGTTAAGCAGGCGTTTTGCATTATCACTGGCGGCCCAGGTACGGGCAAAACCACCACGGTGGTGAAAATTTTGGCGGTCTTGCAAACCCTTGCCGAGCAGCCTTTGCATATCGCCTTGGCAGCACCAACAGGCAAAGCGGCGATGCGTTTGCAGGAAGCCATCGGCATTAATAAGGCGGCACTACCTGCCGATGCGGCAATTAAGGCCAGCATTCCAGAAGCCGTCAGCACCCTGCACCGTTTATTGGGCGCAAAACCGCAATCGCCGTATTTTCGCCACGACAGCCAACAGCCCTTACCTTACGATTTGGTGGTGGTGGATGAAGCATCCATGGTGGATTTGGCGTTAATCAGCAAGCTGGTGGATGCCTTAAAACCGAATGCGCGGTTGATTTTATTGGGCGATAAAGACCAGTTGGCATCAGTGGAATCGGGGGCGGTGTTAGCGGATTTGACTAGCGCATTGGCTAAACAAACCGTGGAATTGCAGGTTTCTTACCGATTTGGCGGCGCAATCAAAGCGCTGGCAGTTGCCATCAACGACGGGCAAGCAGAACACGCTTGGCAGATTTTGCAGGATGGACATGCGGCCTGTGGATTGCTGTTTGATGACTTGATTGCCTATAGCGCCGAACAACAATGGACGTATTTGGCAGAGATTAAGGCGGGTGCTGCTGTCGATGCCATTTTCCGTGCTTTTAACCGCTTTCAAGTGCTGTGCGCCAATCGCCAAGGCGGGCGTAGTGTCGCGGATATAAATTATCGGGTGGAGCAAGCCTTGCAAGCCCAACATCGTATTCAGTTATCGGGGGCTTGGTATGTGGGGCGTCCGGTGATGGTGTTGCAGAATAATCCGGCTTTGCAGTTGTATAACGGTGATATTGGCTTGTGTCTGTTAGATGAACTAGGCAAGTTGATGGTGTTTTTCCAACGACCCGATGGCAGCATCAAAAAATATCTGCCTGCGCGTTTGCCGCAATGCGAAACGGTGTTTGCCATGACCATCCATAAAAGCCAAGGCTCTGAATTTGAAAAAGTGCTATTGGTATTGCCAGAACAATTGAATCCGGTATTGACCAAAGAACTGTTGTATACGGGGATTACCCGGGCGAAAAAAGTGGTGCGGCTGGTGACGGAGGAAGCCGTATTTTTGCAGGCGGTTAAGCAGAAAGTGGCGAGGGTGACGGGCTTGGTGGAGAAGTTCCAAGCTTGAGCGCAACTCCTATCCTTATCGGGAGAATGTCCGGCTTGGACGTTGCGCTGAAAAGCTTGGTTTATCTTTTGTAGCAAGTCACAGGATAGCTGTCCATCCTGTGCTATTGAAGGTTAATAAGCGTATAGGTAGTCAAATGAATTAACGGCCAACAGCTCTCATTATTTTGAAGAATACATCAGTGTTGTCGATAGTACCTGCAAACTGGCTTGAATTTTTGCCATAAGCAGATAATGGAATATCGCCGCCAGTGTGTACTGCGCTAGAACCAGGAACTTGACCAGTAATCAAGAAACCAGTAGTTGCATCACGAGTAGTTGGGCTGCTTGGATAAGTGTTCAACGGCGCTGAACCGTTCAATGGTTGTTGGCTGTCACGCAATGGTTGAGCGTTAGTACGCCAGTCTTCATAACGGTCAGAGTTTGCACCGAAACCAATCAACAAACGTTTATCAACGTTAGTTGTGGTTGGATAACCGTCAGTAGCAATAGTATATGTTGGGAAGCCAGCCAATTCATAGTTACCAACGACAGTATCACGCATAGAAGCCGCTGTGTTAGTTTTGCCTTGCAATGCGCTGTCAGTAACAGTAGATGCACCGATAATAACTGCACCAGCACATTCATGATCAGCAGTAACCAAAACCAATGTGTCTGGATGTGGGTTACCAGCAAATGCACCTGTACCATCAACATAATCTTTGGCTTTTTGGACTGAACGGTCAAACTCAATAGTATCGAGCATCATACGTTCAGCATCCATGTTATGCGCTTGTTTGTCGATAGACGCGCCTTCAACCATCAATACGAAACCATTCGGGCTGTTGGCATCCAATACTTCAAGGGCTTTGTCGGTCATTTCATCCAACATTGGTTGGTCTGTAAAACCGTAATCATTCACGATAGTGGATGCGCCACGACGACCATCAATTTTATCCAAAGCAACGTTCATGTTGGAATAAGCAAATAAGCCCAACAATTTATTTGGAACGCCTGCAGCATTCATTGTGGTTTTATCTGAAGCGTACGTCCAGCCAGCATTGGTGAAATCAGTTATAAGATCGCGGTTTGCGTTGCTTTGGCCTGCGGCTACTTGCCAACCAGTAACGATGTCTGAAGGTAATACGTAATCAGTAGCAGTGGTACGCTGAGTGCCCGTTGCGACTTGCGGTGAATTTGTATTGGTTGAATTTGGCAAGAACCATTTACGACCACCACCCATCAATACAGTCAATCCTGTTGTGGAACTGTCATCCAAGTATTGGTCAACAATACCTGTACCTGCACCACGGTCTTGGGTATGCACTGCATTTGATGCTGGAGTAGCATCGAAAACATCAGCAGTTGTTACGATACCCAATTTTTTGCTTTGTTTGCGTGCCAAATATTCAGACAAGTATTCAAAACGTGGGTTGTCGAATTTGTCAGTGGTGTCGTCAGGCCATACACCTTCTTGGTTGTTGATTGATTTGTTACCTGAAACATAATTTTGCATACCTGGTGCTGAGTCAGTAACGATACTGTTCAACGAGGCAGTCATAATCATGGCAGTGTTTGGGAAAGTATCCATCGCCAATTTGGCGTTAGTTTTACCTTGTGAATAGCCATTCAACATAATACGTGCCGCTGTACGTTGGCTAGCACCCATACCATCTCCCAACATAATGATGACATTTTTAGCAGATGTTGCAGTATTTATTGGCGTAGCGACAATTTCAAAGTTACCTGTTGCAGTTACCGTTTTTCCGTCACTTTGAACTGCTGTTGCAGTAAACGTATGAACACCAATTTTATTGATTGAAAAGGCACGTAGCGATGCTACTTTTGAATTAGCAATTACACCACTTGCCGTTGCAGCAACCAAGCTAGTTGTGCCAGCTACAGGAGTGAAAGCTTTGCCATCGATAGACCAATCTACTTGAGAAATAGTTTGGCCAACATCAGGTGCTACTGTGGCTTGTAAATCAAAGCGTTGACCAGGAATAAAACGGGCAATCATTGGTGCTGATTTAGCACCGCCAGTTGCAAACAATTGGCTAGGCGGCGTCAAACGCGTTACAGATAAGGCATTAGCTGTGTTGATCCCAGCTGCTAAAACAGACGCAACCGCAACGGCTACAAGTGTATTACGATGTTTCATTGAAGGTATCTCCGAATTAAAGTTTAAAAATTAAGCGCGTGTGCGGTGCCACTTCCTTTGCAGTTTTCTCCTTTTATTGATGGGTTTTCGCCATCAAATTACCCGGAATTCTGGCGGAACACCGCATTCTGCCAGCAGGTTAATCCAAAATCAGCCGTGTAAACGACATGCGTCCATTGCTTTCTTCTTGATTGCCTAATTCTAAGATTCCCGTTAGCTGCCATAAGCCAGCTTTGTAAGGGATTACTTTCTCTTTGTCGGCAATCGGTGGATGGATAAATAGCGTGGCAGCGGGTAAGTCATCGGCTGGGCCGTCTTCCTTTTCAGCCATACTGACGGGTAATGAAGCCAGCATAAATAAGCCTATCGTTGGCTCTTCTTCCTTAACCATGTAGCCTGTTACCCGAACGCGTTTGCCGTTAAGGCGCAATAGTTTTTCTGTGGGCTCTAAACCGCGTGGGCCAACGGGGAATTTATAAAACTCCCTTAAGCTGAGTTCAGTTGTTTCTGGGGATATTTTTTTAGCTTCCGCGATGGTGGAAACAGGGGATTCTTTGCTTGCTTGTTGGTTGCAACCAGCAAGCATTAATGTTGCAAGCACGCAGCAAGCAATAACAGAGGAAGGTAAAACAGACACACTGCACTCCAAATATTAAACAAGGTTTGAATTAATGTGCGTGCTGTGAGGGAATCGAAAAACTTAGTTAAAAGTTGTTTATTTGATAACCAAAGCCCGCGAGTTATTCCTGCAAGGCTACTTGGTTTATATGTCAAAATCGTGAATTGTCTAATGCCTATTATGAAACTGATGCGTGACTTAAATCATATCGCCTGTGTAATTACTTTATAAGCATATGATTTTAATTACTTTACCGCTGCGGCAAAATGAAAAATTAGCACACCTAAATTATCACAATTTTGTTATTTAATTTTCATTAACCAGTAGTAATTTTCTTTTAAGCTTCGGGATGTTCAGTTTTTATTTTTTGTTTATATAGTCTCCAATTACTATTTTTAATAGTCTATGACTACAATTGACAATTGGTAAATTTAACTGAACGCCATGATTTTTAAACTTTTTCCATAATTAGGAGGTTTCATGAAATTTCAATTGAATTATGTATGTTTGGCCCTTACTGTTTTTGCAGGTTCTGCAAATGCGGTAGTTACACTTACCAACGTTCCAGCTGCTAACACGAAAACTGCTGGCATTGCTGCACCAAATACGTTGTCACCTGAATTGGACATGCGCTTACAAGCAACTGGTTCTATGAAATTGGATGGCGCCACTGCTAACACACCATATTATGGTTATACAAGCAACGGTACTACTGCTGCAATGGTTCCAGTATTGGGTAGCGTAACAACACCTGCAACACCAAAAGAAGCGTTCAAAACTGAACCTGATAAAAACACATACTTAGTATTGTCTGGCCAAACTGGCGCAGACTCTGCTTATAACTACGGCACACATTTCTTATTCCAAGGTCATGAAGTTGGTGATCACGGCTATATCACTCGCATCAACTTGGATGCTGACGGCGCACACCGCGTTACTTTGATGGCAGACACTTTGCCTGATGGCGCTATCATGCCACTTTTGGATGGCTCTACTTGGAACCCGTTCACCCAAAAATTGATGTTTACTGGTGAAGAAGCGGCTACTAGCGGTGCAAATGAAGGTGTTGTATTAGAAGCGTCTACTAGCTACCCTTCAACTGTCACTAAACTTGATACTGTAATTGGCCACGCTGGCTGGGAAGGCATCCAATTGGCTTCTGATGGTAGCTTATGGTTGGTCGCTGACCAAGGCGGCGTTAACGGCACTGTAAACACTAAAGCCAGACAGCCAAACAGCTTTATTTACCGTTTCGTACCAAAAGACACTACCAATTTGTCATTAGGTGGCAAATTACAAGCATTGCAAGTTGTTAACAATGGCAACGCCATCGTATTTCATACTGGTTTAGCTGATCTCGACATCCTTTCTCAAGATATGAAAGATTTACATACTTATGGCAAAAAATTCCAAACATCTTGGGTTACTATTCATGACACTGATGTAGATGGTTTTGTTGCTTTTGATGCTAACGCTGCTGCAAAAACAGCTTCTGCCACACCATTTAAGCGCCCTGAAAACGGCGTGTTCCGCCCTAATCCAAACAGACCATTCACTGAATTCTATTTCACTGAAACTGGTGACACTAACAACCTGACTCAAGCTGGCAGCGATCACGGCGGCTTTGGTGGTATTTTCAAACTTAGCCAAACTAGCCCCTCTGTAGACAAAGGCATGTTAAGCATGGTTTATTTGGGTGATGCAGCTCATTCTGGTTTTGACAACATCTCATTCTTAAATGCAAGCCAATTGTTGATCGTTGAAGATGCTGGCGATACATTGCATACTCAAAGAAACGCACTTGACTCAGGTTATGTTTTAAACCCTGCGTTAGATTACAGCAATCCTAGCAACACACCAGTACGATTCTTGGCTGAAGGCCGTGACGCATCTGCAACTTTGGATTCAGCTACTTCTGGCCTCCAACAAAATGGCGATAACGAAATCACTGGTATCCACGTTTCTAATGGTGATCCATCTATCGCTGGTTTGTTAGGAACAGCAAACCCAACACCATTCGTCAATGGCTGGAGAGTTTTCTGGACTCAACAACATGGTGACAACAACACTTGGGAAATCGTCCGTAAAAGATAAGCCGTTTGTGTAGCTGCAATGGCTACATTGGTTTATTAGATTAGTAACTTAAACTGATTGGGATGGCGTGGACTTGGTAAAAGTCCCCGCCATTTTTATTTTTGGCGTTGATTACTTTGGTTTAGTAATCACGTTGTACTGAAAATTTTGCCAGTTGTATCAAAGCATCTTTGTATGCCGAATCTGGCAATATCGCCAAGGCGACAATGGCTTTTTGCGATTCTTCGTCAGCACGCTGTTCAGTGTAAGTAATCGCTTGGGTCTTTTTTACTATGTCGTATACGGCGTTGAAGGCATCACGGTCACCATTTTTGATGGCTTCTACGACAATAGCCGATTCCTCCGCTGTGCCGTGTTCAATCGCATAAATCAATGGCAATGTTGGCTTGCCTTCTGCTAAATCATCGCCTAGATTTTTACCTAAGTCTTCTTGGTTGGCTTTATAGTCCAACGCATCATCAATTAACTGAAAGGCTACGCCAAGATGCTGTCCATAGAGGGCAAGATTTTCTTCTACTTCCGGCGGTGCGTCGGCAATGACTGCGCCTAAACGGGTGGCTGCGCTAAATAAAATCGCAGTTTTACGGGCAATCACTTCCAGATATTTGGCTTCGGTGGTTTCGGGATTGTTGCAGTTTAACAATTGCAATACTTCGCCTTCGGCAATCGCTGTGGTGGTTTTGGATAAGATTTCCATTACCCGCATATTGCCAGTCCGTACCATCATTTCAAAAGCGCTGGAGTACAAGTAATCGCCAACTAAGACGCTAGCAGCATTACCCCAGACGGCATTGGCGGATTCTTTGCCGCGCCGTAAATCAGATTCATCAACCACGTCATCATGCAATAAGGTTGCTGTGTGGATAAATTCAATGACTGCCGCTAATATCAAATGCTTGTCACTGACAGTACCCAAGGCTTTTGCCGCCAGCAATAACAGCATTGGACGTAGGCGTTTGCCGCCGTTGCCAACGATGTAATGCGCCATTTGATTGATTAAAATCACATCGGAACTTAACTCATCAATGATGAGCTGATCTACCGCCTTAGCCTCAGATTCAGTTAAGCTTTTGATCGATTCAAAGTCTATAGGTGCGGTTGCTGTCGCGCTTTGCAATGCGTGTGATGCCATTATTTGGTCGCTTTCGAGTAAAAGTTTTTGAGGCATTTCATGCTATGTCTATGAAATACGGATTTAATATATTATTATAACGCATTAACAACCAACTGCCATGCCAATGCACGAAGCTTTTATGCTTGCTTGGGATGTCATCGTTGGCAATTCTATGTAGTTGATTCAACTTATTGGTTGACTCAATTTTATTTTAAAACTAAAATTGTCTGTTCACTTTATAACAGATTCATGCTTGACGGAGCTTACGCAGATGTATGCGGTAATTCAAACAGGTGGTAAACAGTACCGCGTTCAGGAAGGTACTTACTTAAAAATAGAAAAACTGGAGCTGGGCGTTGGCGACAGCGTTGAGTTTGATAACGTACTGATGATCCAATCAGAAGACGGCATCAAAATTGGCGCACCTCTGGTTGAAGGCGGCAAAGTGACAGCAACTGTTTTGTCTCAAGGCCGTCACGACAAAATCAAAATCATCAAATTCAGAAGACGTAAGCACCACATGAAACACATGGGGCATCGTCAATACTACACAGAAGTCCAGATTACTGGCATTTCTGCTTAATATCAGGAGTTAACAATGGCTCATAAGAAAGCTGGCGGTAGTACCCGCAACGGTCGCGACTCAAACGCGAAACGCTTAGGTGTAAAACGCTTCGGTGGTGAATTGGTTACTGCGGGCAGCATTATTGTCCGTCAACGTGGCACGCATTTTCATGCAGGCAGCAATGTAGGCTGTGGCAAAGACCACACCTTGTTCGCCACAGCAGAAGGCAAAGTGTTGTTTCAGGTCAAAGGCCCTAACAACCGTAAATTTGTAAGCATTGTTGCAGCTTAAATAGCTATTGCATGCCCATTTAGGCAGACTGCTTCGGCAGCTGCCGCTAAAAAGCTCCGCCTTTCGGTGGGGCTTTTTTTGTTTCTATCGAGCGGATAATGGCAGTACTTAATCTATGAAATTTGTTGATGAAGCAGAAGTTCGGGTCGAAGCGGGTGACGGCGGCAATGGCGCAGTCGGTTTTCGGCGTGAAAAATACATCCCTTTAGGCGGCCCTGATGGTGGTGACGGCGGCGATGGCGGCTGCGTATACCTAATTGCCGCCGAAAACGTCAACACGCTGGCGGATTTTCGCTACCACACCGTGTTTCGCGCTGAACACGGGCAAAAAGGCATGGGCAACAATTGCACTGGACGCAAAGGCGAAGATTATTACGTCTCCGTACCCTTAGGCACACAAGTTTCCGATGCCGACACCAATGAAGTCATTGGCGATTTGACCAAAATTGGCGAAACCCTGCTAGTGGCACAAGGCGGTTTTCACGGACTAGGCAACACCCGCTTCAAGAGCAGCATCAACCGCGCCCCACAAAAAGCCAGCAAAGGCACGCCGGGCGAGCATCGCATGCTGCATTTAGAGTTGACATTGATCGCTGACGTCGGCTTATTGGGAATGCCGAATGCAGGCAAATCCAGCTTAATCCGCTCGGTCTCCTCCGCTACCCCGAAAGTCGCCGACTATCCATTTACCACACTCTACCCCAACCTGGGTGTGGTACGAATTGACGACATGCGTAGTTTTGTCATTGCCGATATTCCAGGGGTAATAGAAGGCGCATCCGAAGGTGCTGGCTTAGGCTTGCAATTCTTGAAGCATTTGATGCGTACCCGGCTGTTACTACACATCATCGATATAGAACCTTACGAAAGCAGCGAGCCACCCGTAGATGCCGCGAAAAAAATCATCCGCGAATTGGCACAATGGAGCGACCAACTGGTTGCCAAGCCACGCTGGCTGGTTTTAAACAAAGTTGACCGCGTGCTTGACGAAGAACTAGACGCCCATTGCCAAGCCATCGTTGATGCACTGGAATGGACTGGCCCCGTATTTAAAATTGCCGCAATTAACGGCTTAGGCACACAAGCGTTAATGTACGCCATCATGAATTTCTTGGAACAGCAACGGGACGAAGATGAGCCGGAGTGATTTCTCTTCCGCAAAACGCGTTGTCATCAAAATTGGCAGCGCCTTATTAACCAAAGGCGGACAAGGGCTAGATAAACAAGCCATCGCCACCTGGGTTGCCCAAATGGCTGGCTTGCGGCACAGCGGCATTGACGTCATTTTGGTATCATCAGGTTCGGTCGCCGAAGGCATGAGCCGCTTAGGCCTAAAAAGCCGCCCAAAAACCTTGCACGAACTGCAAGCAGCGGCGGCAGTTGGGCAAATGGGCTTGGTGCGGGTATTTGACGACAACTTCCAACAGCACCGCTTACACGCCGCACAGGTGTTGCTCACTCATGAAGATCTGTCAGATAGGCAGCGTTACCTCAACGCCCGCAGCACCTTGCTAACCCTGCTGGAATTCGGGGTAATCCCGGTTATCAATGAAAACGATACCGTTGCTACCGAAGAAATCCGCTTTGGCGATAACGACACCTTAGGGGCGTTGGTCGCCAATCTGGTAGAGGCCGACTTACTGGTGATCCTGACCGACCAGCAAGGCCTATACACCGCTGACCCCAGCATCAATCCAGACGCAACTTTAATCTCCGAAATCAGCGCCAACGATAGCCGCTTAGAATCGATGGCTGGCGATAGCCGTAGTGGCTTAGGGCGTGGCGGCATGTCCACCAAAGTCCGTGCTGCCCGCTTAGCCGCCCGCTCAGGCGCAGCAACCGTCATCGCCGCAGGCGTTACCGACAACATCATCAACTTAGTTTTACAAGGTGAAGATGTCGGCACTTACTTTATATCAGACATTGAACCCTTAGCCGCCAGAAAACAATGGCTAGCCGGACAATTGCAGGTTAAAGGACAATTAGTGCTTGATGCTGGCGCAGTCAGAGCGCTTCGTAATGACGGCAAAAGCTTACTTGCCGTTGGTGTAAAAGCCATTACCGGACAATTTGAACGCGGTGAGTTGGTATCTTGCGTCGACGAACAAGGCTTAGAAGTAGCACGCGGCTTAGTAAACTACGGCAATGTTGATGCCCGGCTGATAGCAGGCAAAAGCAGCCAAGAGTTTGAAAAAATACTCGGCTATGCAGATGATGCGGAAATATTGCACCGGGACAACATGGTGCTTATTTAACCGATGCTACTCAGACGACTTCTGCGATTTGAAATTAATTATACCGAGTCGCTATCGCGATAGTTTTTCTAATCGGGTACTCGCCCCCGAAAGCGAGCTACTTTCTTTTGCGCCGCCAAAAGCAAGTAGCCAAAGAAAAGGCGGCCCGATTGCCGCTCATGTCTTGCGCTCCTCGCATTTGTCGGGGGACGGCAAAAGGGGCTTCCTGCCCCTTTGCCGCCGTGCGGCATCCATGCCGCACCCCTTCGGGCTGTTCCCGACAAATGCTGCGGTGCTCGACGCGGCAAACGGGAGAAAAACACATTACCGCGTAACGTCAGTTATTTAATTATTAACTGATGATGCCGCACAAAATAAAAAGGCCGCAAATGCGGCCTTTTTATCAGACATGTTCAATTAACAGCAATTAGCTCATTGCTTTCAATTTGGCATTCAATCGGCTTTTGCTACGTGCGGCTTTATTTTTATGGATAATGCCTTTGTTAACAGCTGAGTCGATGATTGGCATAGCAGTTTTGAAAGCTGCTTGCGCTTGTTCTTTATCACCAGCTCTTACAGCGGCAATAATTTTTTTAATAAAGGTGCGTAAGTTGCTGCGTTGTCCTGCATTGCGAATACGGCTTTTTTCCGCTTGTTTCGCACGTTTTTTAGCTTGTGCTGTATTAGCCATAATGTCTCGAGTCTTTGAGTTGAGTTAAATAGCCGCGTATTTTCTTTTTAAATGCTACCATTGTCAATGTTTTTAATAGGTTTTTAGGAATAAACTTGAGCAGCCGACTTTATAAATCGACTTTGTCCGTTAGCATCATCACCTTGCTTTCCCGAATACTTGGCTTTGTCCGTGACATGCTGATTGCCAGGATTTTTGGCGTAGATTTAGCCACAGATGCGTTTTTTGTCGCCTTTAAAATTCCCAATTTTTTACGGCGCTTGTTTACCGAAGGCGCGTTCAGCCACGCCTTTTTGCCCATCCTTGAAGATTACCAAGCCAGTGGCGACCAACACGCCACCAAAGGCTTTATAGACCGCAGCGCGGGCAGCTTGGCCTTAGTGCTGCTGGTTATCAGCATCTTAGGCATCATCGCCGCGCCAATACTGATTAGCATCTTAGCACCCGGCTATGCTTGGCACAGTCCAGAACATGCCCTAGCAGCACAATTGCTGCAAATTTGCCTACCATATTTGCTATTTATCGGGCTAGTGGCGTTTGCTGGCGGCATTTTGAATGCTTACGGACAATTTATAATCCCTGCCCTAACCCCCGCTTTATTAAATATCGCGATGATAGCCGCCGCGATTTTTTTAGCGCCTTTACTGGCAGATCCCGTTAGCGCCTTGGCTTGGGGCGTGGTTATCGCAGGCATTGCCCAAATCGCCCTGCAACTGCCCGCATTACAGCGACTAGGATTGCTGCCACGGCTACGTATAGACTTCAACCATGCTGGCGTCAAGCGCTTGTTTAAACAGTTGTTGCCCGCCGTATTGAGCGTCTCCATCACCCAAGTCAATTTGCTATTAGATACCTTAATCGCCTCATTACTGGCGGCTGGTAGCGTTTCTTGGCTGTATTATTCCGATCGACTGGTTGAATTTCCCTTAGGAATTTTGGGCATGGGATTAGCAACTGTTATCTTGCCAAAACTAGCCAAATGCCATGCCGCGCAATCGCCAGAAGCCTTTTCTTCGGCATTGGATTGGGGCATCCGCCTATTGGTATTAATGGGCATACCGGCCACCATCGGCTTGGTTTTACTGGCTGAGCCGATGCTGTCGACCTTATTCCAATACCATGAATTCACCGCTACCGACGTGCATTTGGCAGGGCAAAGCCTAAAAGCTTATGCGCTAGGATTAATCGGCTATTTGCTGATAAAAGTACTGGTTTCCGGCTTTACCGCCCGGCATGACATGAAAACCCCAGTGCGTTATGGCATTTACGCCATGCTGACCAGCTTAGCCCTGAATGTATTGGCAATCCCCTTGGCACACGCGGGTTTAGCCTTAGCGACCTCATTAGGCGCATTGCTTAACGCCTTGCTGCTTTTAAATAAACTTCGTCGCGACAAGGTGTACAAACCCGAATCCGGTTGGTGGTGGTTTTTGTTGCGGATCAGCATTGCCAGCCTCGTTATGGCTGGATTGCTGTATTACTGCGTGGATGTCAGTTGGTGGCATAACCAATCAGCGACCAACCGGATACTGGGCTTGTTACTGTGGATTACTGCGGCGATGGCTAGTTATGCGGTGGTGTTGGTAGCGACCGGGTTAAGGCTGTCGCACTTGGTGCTTACGGATAAAACGTAGATAGTGATTTGTTTTAAGTTAACCTTTATATCCTGCCATTAAATCAATAAAACATTGTTTTTTAATAGGATGTGCCGACGGCAGGAGACGCATCAATCGCGCGAGAACCTAACTACGGAGTAAAAAACATGTTTTTTACTCCAAAACCAAATACCTTCGTTGTATCTGCTAGCTAAGTTGCAATTCTCGAAGAGAGCTTCTCGAACTAAGGTTACCAAGCTAGAGCTTGGTAACCAGCGTCATCCGTCTGGCTGGAATTAGACAGACCTTAAAGCGTCCCCTGCTCCGTTACTTATTACCCGTAAATTTTTTATACCACGCTTTCAAATCTTTTTTATTTTCAGTTTCAAGCGGCTCGGGCTCAATAATGATTAACGAAGCTTCCACGGGTGATGATGATGGTGCTGACACTTCGCTAACTTGATCGGCTTTTTTCTCCTGCACATCAGGTTTTACCGAACCCATCAGCTTACCAAATAGCGAGCCGGATTTTTTCGCAGGCACGTCTACTGCTGTTTCTTGCGGCGTAGCCGTTGTCGATTTTTCTTCGGCTACACTGGCTACAGCTACATCTGGGGATTTGTTTGATGCCATATATTTAGCAAACAAATTTTGCGGCTTTTCTGGTTCTGGCGTTGTTGGCAGCACCAAAACTTTATCATCTTGCTCTGGTGTTGCTGGCGCTTCATTTACGCTAGAAGCTTCAACAGCGCTTTCTTTGGGCTTAGTTAAATCACCGACGTGTTTTGCCGATTCCTTCAATTTGGCAAACAGGTTTTGCGATTTTGGTGGCTCGATAGCAGGCAACTCATCGTCAAACACTATCTCAGGGAGAATGTCTGTTTCAGGCGCAGCTGCTGTCACTACTTCGCTTCCTTTGGGCTTGCCTAAATCGCCAACTTGTTTTGCTGAAGCCTTCATTCTGGCAAACAGGCTTGGTGCTTTTGGCGCGTCAACAACAGGCGGCTCATCTTTAACTTCTGGCTGTGCCGTTACCACCACTTCTGTCGGTGTCGCTACCTCTGCTGGGCTTTCTTTAGGCTTAGCGGAATCAGCAGTGTGCATGAATTTGCCGAATCTATTTTGTGGTTTTTTGCTGTCATCTTCGGGTTCAGAAATCACTGCCTCGACTAGCGGTTGGCTTTCCACCTTGGCAGCGACAGCAACAACTTGCGCCGATTTTTGATTAGCATCAGCCAAAGCTTGGGCATTTTTTTCGCGTTCTTGCGCCATTGCATTTTTATCGGCTTGGCTTTCTGCTTGCAATTTAGCGACAGCTTGCGCGGATTCACTCAACTGTTGTTGTTTATCGGCAAGTTCCGTTTGCAATTGGCTGCGTTGTATTTTGGCTTGATTTAATTCATCAAAAACCGACAAGCGTTGCATTTCCAAGCTAGTAATTGTGGCTTTATAGCCAAGATTTTCGGTCGTTACGGCGGCGATTTGCGCTTGTTGTTGCGCCAATTCCGCTGTTAATGCGTCGGCCTTTTGGCGATTTTGTAAGGCAGCTTGGTTTAAGCCATTAACGACAGTAAGCTTCGCCAATTCCAACTTATCAATACGCGCTTTATCGCTGCGGGTTTTTGCTGTTAATTTGGCGATGGCGGCATTGTAGGTTTGCACTTGGCCTGCCAATTCTTCAATAACGGCGATTTGCATAGGCCACAAGGCGGCATTTTCTAAGGCATTGACAGCATCACTGCCGCTAATGGCTTGCAAAAGAAAATCATTTGCCGCACTCAGCAAAAATTGCCGTTGGTTTTGGTAATGCTGATCTATTTGCTCTTGTAAAGCTTGTGCCAGGGTGATTTGGGTTTGCAGGCTTTGCTGTTGTTGCGCCAAGTCGTCATCTTTTTGCTGTAACTCGGCAGTCATTTGTTCAACTTGCGCTTGGGCAAGCAGAAGCTGCTCAGCCGATTGCGCTTGCAGCTGTTCGTGGTCAACACGGCTTTTCGCTAAGATTTTCGCCAATTTGCTGGCTTTTCGTCCCGAACTTAACAAGGTCAACAGTGTTATTAATAGAGAAAACCCTGTAATACCTAGCGCAAGTTGGGCGATGCTGATGCCTGAACCGCTCAAATAGTCTTCAATAATGGCAATAATAATGTCCATGCAAACCTCCCCTAGTTGGTGGCTTTATTTACTAAAGCCTAGTTTTATAGTTATTTATGCCGCACGCTTGGTTTCTGGGCAACCACAGCGCAGGCACTGTTAAGACAAGCCGCCGATACTAACTGAAATTTGCTTTGTGTATCCAGTCAATTATCGTCACAGAACGCCAGTAATGACGTTACGTTTTTTGTATTGTCCACGAAAAACACGAAAAGACACGAACATTCAAGGTAAGCACATATTAATAGCTGATGTTACGCAGACGATTACTGCGGTTTGAAATTAATTATGCTGAGTCGCTATCGCGACAGTTTTTCTAATCGGGTACTCGCACCCGAAGGCGAGCTACTTTCTTTTGCGCCGCCAAAAGCAAGTAGCCAAAGAAAAGGCGGCCCGATCGCCGCTCATGTCTTGCGCTCCTCGCATTTGTCGGGGGACGGCAGAATGGGCTTCCTGCCCATCTGCCGCCGTGCGGCATCCATGCCGCACCCCTTCGGGCTGTTCCCGACAAATACTCCGGTGCTCGACGCGGCAAACGGGAGAAAAGCGCGTCACTGCGTAACATCAGTTAATAGTAAGTGACGAACTCAGCTTTGCCGACACTTGATTGTTGCCTAGGGAATCACTGAACATGCTGAATAAAAAAACTACCTTTTTTCGTGTCTTTTCGTGTTTTTCGTGGACAAACACCCTACTTAAAATGATGGCTAGGGCATTCCTCGCCGCGCAAGCTAATAATCGGCCAGCCTACATTTTCGGCAAAGCTCGCCAGTTTTTCATCGGGATTAACAGCAACTGGATAAGTGACGCGTTGCAGTAATGGCAGATCATTGTGGGAATCGCTATAAAACCAGCTATCTACCAAAGTCTCTGTGGAGTTTTGCAACCAAGCTTCCAATTGCGTGACTTTGCCTTGCTGAAAACACGGGATGCCGCTGACATTGCCTGTATAGCGTCCATCGATAAATTCTGGCGTGGTCGCCAATAATTGGCTGATGCCGTAAAGATTAACAATTGGCTCGGTAACAAAACGGTTGGTTGCGGTAATCACCAGCAAGGTATCGCCACGCTCCCGATGTTTATCAACCAGTTGTTGTGCCGGTTTCAGCAATTTTGGTTTGATAATGGTTTCGACAAATTGCGCCCGCCATTGCTGAAGCTTATCAAAAGAATGATCTGCCAACGGCTTTAAGGAAAAACGCAAGAACTCGTTGATGTCCAAGGTGCCTTGGCGGTAATCGTCATAAAATTTGGCATTGGCGGCTTCGTAATAGGCTTGGTCAACAATGCCTTGGTCAACCAAAAATTGCCCCCATAAATAATCGCTGTCATCACCTATTAAAGTGTTGTCCAAATCAAAAATTGCTAAACTCACGTTAATCCTGTCTTAAGTTATTAAAAGGCTTAGCCACTATGGCTTATGTGCTGTATTTATGGAACAATGTCGGCATATTATCTGCCGACAGTGCCTGAATTTTATCACAGTCATCCATGAGCGGCAGGCGAACTAAAAATACAGGTTTTAAGATGATAGACTCTAAAGGATACCGACCAAATGTCGGCATCATCCTTTGTAATGACGAGGGTCGTGTATTTTGGGCAAAACGGATGGGCGTGGACGCTTGGCAGTTTCCGCAAGGCGGGATCAATCAAGATGAAGACCCCGAAGCGGCAATGTTTAGGGAGTTGTGGGAAGAAACTGGACTACTGCAACAACATGTGGAAGTCCTAGGCCGCACCCGATATTGGTTACGCTACCGTTTGCCTGAGCGTTATATACGCAAGAATTCCCTACCGTTGTGCATAGGCCAAAAACAAATTTGGTATATTTTGCGCTTACTAACAAAAGAAGCTAACGTGCGCTTTGACCATTGCCCAAAACCAGAATTTGATAGCTGGCGTTGGGTGGATTATTGGGAGCCGTTAGATAATGTTGTCTATTTCAAACGCAAAGTGTATCTAAAAGCGATGAGCGAATTGAGTGTGGTGTTGGCATCGCGCGGAATACCGATTGATGTTTCTGGCTATTTGGATAAGCAGAACAAAAATCCGTCCAAAAAAGCTTAGTAATTGCTACAAGCATTTTGTCCACGAAAAACACGAAAGCCACGAAAAAATAGCTTTTTTATCCTGCTAAATTGGATTGGAGTAAAAAAACATGTTTTTTTACTCCGATTCCGATTAAAACCCAATATTTTACAAAAACGTTCGTGCCTTTTCGTGTCGTTCGTGGACACCTAAAAAAATCAATAACCTTTATCACTCAAATCCAAGCCTTCAATACTTCCCGGCAAACGGACAACCGCTGTATCTATATTGCCATCAGCAAATAATTTGATGACCCGATAACCCGGCGCTGTGTCATCAACACCAAATGCCGCGCTCAGTGGCGTAAATTGAAAGCAAGTCGATGGCGTTGCCAGTATCCGAATATAACCGCGCATTTCATCCATCACTTGGTGGACGTGCCCATTCACAATCAGCTTGGTTTTGGCATGCTGCCCAACTATCGCCAGAAAAGCATCGCTATTGTCGATCATCATCGTATCCATCCAAGCACTCCGCGCAGGTACGCAATGGTGATGCACCGCTATCAAAGCATGATGTTGCGGATGGCTTTGTAAACAATGATCCAACCAAGCCAACTCTTGCGCGTCCAAATGCCCGCCATTGGCACCGATAATCTGGCTATTCAAGCAAATCAACTGCCATTTATCGAACAGCGCCTGCTTATCGGAACGGATCTTGCCACCCGCCAATATCGCCGTCATTAAGCCGACATCATCATGATTACCCGGCAAACACAGGCAAGCAATGCCCAGTGGCTCAAGACAGGCTAGCAGATAGCGATAACTATCTGCGGTGATGTCTTGCACCAAATCTCCCGTTAGCAACAGCACATCCACCTGCGGATGATCGCTTAATGCCTTAGCCAGCACCGCCTGAAAATAGCGGGCGGTATTTACCCCTAACAAAGTGCCTTCTGGCTGGGACATCAAATGCAAATCGGTCAATTGCAGTATCGTTAGGCAATCATTGCTTACAGTCATTATCGGCACTCGCTAAATGTTTTGATAAAGAACTTTCGATTTTCTTTCTGGATTATAAAGTGCCTTAATGGTATCCGGCAGCTGCTCAGCCGAGCTTGGCACAAACCCCCGCTCGATAAACCAGTGCATGGTTTGCGTGGATAAAACATACAGCGTCTTCAAATTTTGTTGCTTGGCTTTACGGTAGATAAACTCCAGCAAGCGATTGCCCCGCGCCGAACGTTGATAATCGCCATGCACGGCAAGGCAGGCAATCACCCCGAATTGCCGCTGCAAATTGGCATGTAAGGCCGTGCAACCAATAATCAAACCATCGCGCTCAATGACAATATAATCGGCAATTTCCATCTCGATTTTTTCCCGCGAGCGTTTTGCCAACTTGCCTTGCTGCTCCAAAGGTTTAATCAATTCCAAAATGCCGCCAATATCGTTCAAGGTCGCCGGACGCAATTCCTCATAAGGCGCGGAACTTATCAATGTCCCGATGCCATCGCGGGAAAACAACTCCAACAACAACGCGCCATCCAAGGCACGGTTAATCAAATGCACCCGGCTGATGCCCGCCTCACAACTTTGGATAGCGGCTTTTAACGGCTGGCTAATACTGTTATCCATATCAGGATGCTGCTGCAATAACGCCGTCACCTCCGCCGTGGTCATTTGCTGAATTTGCCCGCCGCCGTCCGGATTAAAGCAATCTTGCTCAGTCAACAACACCAACTTCTCCGCTTTTAAGGCGATAGCCACAGCGGTAGCGACCTGCTCTGCCGACAAATTAAACACCTCACCGCTAGGCGAATACCCAATCGGCGAAATCAACACCACATTGTCTTGATCCAATTGCTGATGGATGGCAACGCTATCAATACGCCGCACCTCCCCGGTATAGCCATAATCGACGCCATCAATCACCCCTAAAGGCTTAGCAGTGACGAAATTGCCTGAGGCCACTTTCATTTTTGCCCCTGCCATCGGCGAATTTGCCAAGCCTAAAGACAGCAAAGCCTCAATCTCCACCCGCACCAAACCCGCCGCCTCTTTAACACACTGCAAGGCTTGCCCATCGGTAATGCGGAGATTGTGATGAAAACGCGGCTCAGAACCCAGCAACTGCAAACGCTGGTCGATTTGCGGGCGGATACCATGCACCAACACCAAACGGATACCCAAGCTATTTAATAGCGCAAAATCATGGACATGATGGTCGAAATCCTCAGCCAACACCGCCTCGCCACCAAAACACACCACAAAGGTTTTATTACGATGCGCGTGAATGTAAGGCGAAGAAGCCCGAAACCAATGAACAAATTCGTTTTGTAAGATCATGAAATACTGAAGTGAAAGGCCTATTCGACAACTTAAACGACGATTGCGCCTGATAATAGAAGTAAACAGCGTATTTTGCAGTGCTTGGCTAAAATCGCAAAGCTATAAAATGGGTTTAAATGCCGAATTAGGATGCAATAAATGCAAATCCATAACAAACAATAATTTATTGCTTTGACTTGCTGGCGACCAAGAATGACAACCCCGTTTTTCGCCTAGGCTGACGTGCCAATAGATAAATTGCATACAATCGGCGTTTTGAATGGCATAAATGTAGTAAAAAACATGTTTTTTACGCCAGTCCCAATACCTTCAAAGCCTGTTTGGTTTGTAATCCAGTATTATCGTTAGCCTATTTATCATTACCTAACTAATAGTGTGGTCTGGTTCTTAATTCTCTGCGGCGGCTGAGACGGGCTTTAAAAAAAGTCATATATTTTCACCGTCGCCCATAATTACAGAGGATTAACGCCATGAAATTCATAAATAAAACTGCCATCTACGCACTGGCATTCAGTTTATTCAGTTATTTACCAAACGCCTACGCCAATCAACCACCAACTGCTAACGCAGGGGCAGATAATACCGTAAACGAATCTGCCTTAGTTGCTTTACAAGGCAAAGGCCAAGATAACGATGGCACTGTCGTCGCCTACCAGTGGCTACAAACTGCTGGCCTAGCGGTCACGCTGACCAATGCCAACAAAGCTCAGGCCAGTTTCACCGCACCGATGGTAGGTGTATCAAGCAAGCTAAGTTTTAAGCTGACGGTAACAGACAACCAAGGCGCTTTCGCCTCAGACGCTGTCAACATTTACATCAAACCGACCATTGCCACCCAATGGGTAATGGGTTATTACGTTGCCTATCAACAAAGCCTGTATCCCGCCAACAAGATTGATTGGAACGGCTTAACCCACATCATCATGGGCCGCGTTAAAGCCAATGCAGATGGCTCTTTAAACACGGCTTTTGATTGGGATACCACCAACGGCCCATTGCTAGCCAGAGATATTGCCGCCCGCGCCCATGCCGCAGGCAAAAAAGCTATTTTAATGTTAGGTGGCGACGACAACGGCGTAGAAATAAAAAATGCCGTCGCCAATCATCGCGCTGAATTTATCGCCAATTTATTAGCCGCCATGAACGATTATGGTTACGACGGCCTAGATTTGGACTGGGAAAATAATATCGACTGGGACCTGTTCGTCAGCTTCGTCACCGAATTGCGGTTAGCCGCCCCAAATGCCATTTTGACTGTACCGACAGGCCCGATCAATCTGAATACCGACACTGTTGACCCACATTTCCCACTGATTGCCCAACAAATTGACCGATTGACGCTGATGTCATATTACCCAGCAACCTCGTGGGCAGGTTCTGGCTGGTTCTCTTGGTACAACTCGCCATTGAAAGGCGCAAAACCCACTACCCCAGTATCCATTGAAGACTCCTTCAACCGCTTTGCCGACGCAGGCGTACCCAAAAGCAAATTGGCAATGGGCATCAGCTTTTACGCCACTTGCTACACAGGCGGCATTACCGGCCCCAACCAAAGCACCGAAAACGGCGTTACTATTGAAGGCGGCGACAATAACTTTATGCTCTCAGACTTGTTTGGTACTGGCGGCAGCTATGCCCAACGCTATCGCCACTGGGACAATGCCGCAGCACAACCTTACCTATCTTTGCCTAAAGCCGAACAGCATCAATGCAAGTACGTCACCTTTGAAGACGAACAATCCATTTTGGCAAAAGGCAAATTCTCACGCGACAACGGTTATGGTGGCATCATCATTTGGACCATCAACCAAGGCTATGTCAAAACCCACAGCCAACCCAATTTTCTTTTGGAAGCATTAGCCAATGGCTTCCTGACACCCGGCAAAAAACAAACCGTCGGCATCTCCATCACGCAGGGCGATACTTGGCTGAAAACCGATGCCAAAATCCAATTTAATGCCTTAGTCACAGGCAGCCTCAACAAAGCGGTAACCTGGTCAATCACCGAGCTGAATTGCGGAACCATCGACAGCAACGGTAACTACATCGCCCCCAGTAGCGAACAAACTTGCACAATTAACGCCACCAGCCATGCAGACCCAACCAAAAAAGCCACAATTAAAGCTAACATTGCCAACACTCCTTGGACACCCAGCTTCTCAGTCGCCAGACTCGGCACATGGTGGGTTGAAGTAACCGCACTAGACCCAAGCGTGGCCTCCATGTCAATCCGCTGGCCGGATGGCAGCACACTGCCTTTGAGATACACTTGGACAAATGGTAATGGCCAGCCCATCTACGCAGCGAACTATCAGTTTCCAGACAACGGCGGGGTTTACACTTTCTACGCAAAATCCGCCAACAACCGCAGCGCCACGGTGAAATTAACAGTACCCGCTTGCGTACATGGTACGGATGGCGTCTGTAAATAACGCGCTGTAATCACCAATTGACCGATGTGGTGAGCAAACCTAAGGTTTGTCGCCACATTGGTTTTCATGCTCTTGCCCACAGCTCTATAGCTAATTAATTACCATCTGAAAATTTAATCGCATCATTAAGCTTAGTGACATCCCATTCAAAGGATTGCAAAATAATTTGCCCGTTCGTACCCTTTACTTTTAAGACTAAATCAGAATTGACCCGTGCAATAACAATATCTGCCACCGTTATTCCTGCACCAAACATAATCGTATCTAAATTATTGGCGTTATTGCCAAAATCAGAAATAACATCAAAACCATCCCCTAAATTGTACAGGTACGTATCATTACCCAAACCACCCTGCAAAATGTCATTACCCTCACCACCATCCAAGGTATCGTTTCCTGCCTTACCAATCAGCGTATCATTACCGCCCATACCAACAAGAACGCTGTCAAAACCAACCCAAGCTGAGAGCGAATCATTATCTTCACCGCCAATAGCGGGCACATCAGGCACTTTATTGTTCAAATACGTACTGTCCCATAATGTGCCATCCGCAAACATAACCGCCTCAATGCGGTTTTTATCTTCCAAACCAAAAGACTGCAAAACGACTTGCCCGTTTGTACCATTAACTTCCAAAATGAGATCGTAACCGCGACGGACAAAAGCAATATCTGACGGGACAATCCCTGTGCCAAAAATCAGCATATCTTGGTTGATGAACTCGTTATCGTTACCGTAAATGACTTTCTCGCCATCATTACGGGTAAACATGTATAAATTACTACCCAGCCTGCCCAGCAACCCGGCAAAACCACTGCCTAAATCCCCATGAGTACGCAAGCTACCCAGAATTTGTTGGTCTAAGCTATCTTTCAATTTAAGCACATTGGCAAACTCTATGATTTCTGCCACGCCATTGTTGCCTTGGTTATAAAGCTGCTGCAATCCGATGTCCGTTTGACCAACCTCCCCTTCAAACCGATTGGATGCGTCATTCCATTCTAAATCTACCGTGTCCAATAAGCGCGTAAAATAACTGTCCATCAGTTTTTGGTAGGTTTCTGTAGCAAGCTCGTCAAACAAACCTGTAATGTATTGCGCGGCATTCGGACCGAGGTTACCAATACTATCGCCATCAGCACCATAAGCCTGTTGAAAACCTCCCCCAGTGAAAACCTCAAACGTCGCCAATTTTCGCGCATCAATATTAGGCCCTCGGCTGTCAACCGCTAGATTATCCACCCCCACCCACGCATAAATAACTGCGTCAACCAAAGTGCGGCGCTCTAAAGCTGGCGAGTCGGCAAACTGCTGTACCACAGCTTGTAAATGCCCACTGGCATCATGGAGCATGGCTTGGTGCAGGTCGTAAACATTGCGGTAGCCGCGCGCATTTGGAAGTGCGGCGACAGCGGCGGTTTCTGGCAGGGGGTTGGTGGGGTTGCTGAAAGTGTCATCGGTTTGAAACCAAATGTCAGCACTGTTACCTATGCTGCCGTCGGTATGGGTAAACGTACCTGCCTGTAACAGGTTGTTGCCGTGGTCGGACAGGCTAATATTAGTGTAGGCCGTTGACAAACTTTGCACGCCTACAGCACTTAAGGAAAACAGCTCATCGGCTCTACTTTCACCGTCTTCATAAATGTCTTTCCAGATACGCAGACTAGAGTAGGCATTGTCTTGGGCGTTGACTTGCCCGTCGCCATTGCTATCCAGTGCTGCCAAGGCAATATAACCGTTAGCTGCGTACCCATTGGCAAGCAAGGTATTTGAACCGAATAACTCCAGGCCACTATCGATCTTGCCGTTGTTGTTCAAATCGCGCACCAAAAACCCATCTTCGGGGTTGAGCCAGCCCGTATACTCAGCAAAGCCATTATGGTCATAATCAAAGAAAACACCTTCACCCAACGAGCTGGTTTGCAAGCCGTCGCCATTGAGGTCAAGAGCAATGGGGGAGGCAATGCTTTTATTCACAGGAAATTTGCGAATCGCTCTACCTGTAACATTATTTTTAGATTCAATGCCTAATTCTGTGTTTAAAAATTGTTTAATATTTATTCCAACGCCACTAGCGATTGCATTTAAGAAGGAATCGTTAGCTTCAACTGTAAAAAAAACCATTAAAGCAGCAAGACCCAATAACCACAGGACATTACGCCGTATAGCTTCACCCACTAATGATACGGGGTCGTTTGTTTTCATTCTCAAGATTGCCTCCAGTTCGTGTTGTTATAACCATCAACTTCCTAGCATCGCAGTTTAGCAACGCTATGACCCAATCCCCAAAAACTATCCAACTACAAAACTTATAAACACAAAAAAACTAAGCCGCTTGGGAAATAATCCCAATTCGCTTTACTATAGCCCAATCGCCACAACGCCTGCCGCAAACCCATTCCCCATGCAAACACTCGCCCAGCTCCGTTCCGGTGAACTCATCGGCATTCGCCAGCTAAAACTATCATGCCAATTAACACAATTTCCTTCTGAAATTATGCAATTAGCGGATAGCCTAGAAATTCTCGACCTATCCGGCAATCAACTGTCAGAACTCCCCGATGATTTCGCCCAACTCACAAAGCTGCGTATCTTGTTTTGCTCAGATAATAACTTCACCGAATTGCCAGAGGTTTTAGGCGGCTGTCCTGAGCTAAGTATGATCGGCTTCAAAGCCAACCGCATCCGCACAATTCCCGCTAAATCGCTACCAAAAAAGTTACGCTGGCTGACGCTGACCGACAATGCCATCGAAGCCGTACCCGAAGCAATCGGCGCTTGCACCCAGCTGCAAAAACTCCTACTGGCGGGCAACCAACTGAAAACATTGCCGGAAACCCTCAGCAACTGCAAACAACTGGAATTACTCCGCATAGCCGCCAACCAACTCGACCACTTGCCCGCGTGGCTGTTGTCATTGCCGCGCTTATCGTGGCTGGCGTATTCCGGCAATCCGTTTTCGGCAGCATTAGAACGCCAAAAACTGACCACCACGCCCATTGCCGAAATTGCTTGGCAACGCTTAGCGCTTGAGCAGACTTTAGGCGAAGGCGCGTCGGGGATTATCCATCGTGCCAGCTATCGGCAAGCCGATAACAGCACGGCTGACGTGGCGGTGAAATTATTCAAAGGCGCGGTAACTAGCGATGGCTTACCGCATTGCGAAATGGCAGCCGCTATCGCAGCCGGACAACACCCCAACCTCATCGCCGTACTCGGCAAACTAAGCGAACACCCAACCGCCGCCAATGGCTTGGTGATGGCATTGGTTAACCCAGAACTGAAAAACCTTGCCGGGCCGCCAAGCTTTGCCACTTGCACTCGCGATACTTACCCTGAAAACACCTATTTTGATTTAGCCGTCGTGCTGCAAATAGCTCAAGGTATTGCCGCCGTCGCCCAACACCTGCATAAGCAAGGCATCATGCACGGCGATCTCTACGGACATAATATTTTGTGCGACCACCAAGGCCACGCCCTATTAGGAGATTTCGGCGCTGCATCGTTTTACCCAAGCGAAGACAAAGCCATAGCAGAAGCACTGCAACAGCTAGAAGTGCGGGCGTTTGCCTGCTTATTAGAAGAGTTACTTGAACACTGCAATCCTAGCCCTGAAAACCCACAAGCACTGGCGTTGCTTAATACGCTAAAAACAGCCTGTTTGTCCGATGACACAACCTGCCGCCCGCTTTTTGATGAAATCAACCAGTGGTTGCTGGCGGTTTTGGATTTGCTTGGATGAGGATTGGGTTAATCGAGCCGAGGCAATGCGGATAATATTTTCTGTTTACCGAATATGCTACAAACGGTATATAGAAATACCTTGTTTAACAACTAACAGAATGGGCGGGCGCAGTCGCGAACAATGCACTTCACTTTGTAGGATAGTGTGAGCAAATACTATCCCATCGAACGCGCTAAATTAGCTATTTTGATGTGACAGTCTTTTGGCAATAAGTCATAACCTTTTTTAAAGGTAACTTACAAATAAAACCCACTCCCCCAAAAAAGATACGCCAACTAATTCCCAAACTTTAGGCTTGGGAATTAGTTGGCGTGATTTGAAGAACATCGATAGGTTAAATACGGTATTAGCCACTTAACAATCCGTAGCTAAATATATCCAAAATAAACACCCCTAATATCCCAAAGCAATCAAGCTAGGCCTGATTACTCTGGAAAATTGAGAATTGTTATCCGTATGTGGCCAACAAGAAATCTTGCTGGGTAATAGCATTTGCACCAATACCATTAACGCCAATAAGTTGGATAGTATCTGTACCTATTGTTACCAAGGTATCAACACCGTTATTAGTGATACTGACAGAAGATGCAAAAGTATCAGCGTATATCTGAAGACCTGTAATATCTAACATATCCTGTCCACCAGCGGCGTTGGCATCGAAACCTTTGATAATATCATTGCCAAAACCTAGGGCATCTTGATAAAAACCAAAGGTATCATTTCCTAAACCGCCATCCATAACGTCATTACCAGCGCCGCCATTGATAACATCGTTTCCACGAAGTGTATTGATAGTATCATTACCGCTGCCGCCGTTGATTATATTGGCGATATTATTACCTGTAACAACAAAATCCCCGGTACCAGTAAAGATAAGGTTTTCAACATTATTAGCCAATGAGAAACTATTGCTGTCAGTAAATACATAATCTATACCAGAACCAACACCTTCAACGATAACGTCGTTATTGTTAACAAAGTAGTAATCATTACCAAAACCGCCTGTAAATCTATTCACAAAACTATCGCCGGTAAAGGTATCGTTACCAGAACCGCCGATAACATTCTGAATATCAGTAATTGAAGTAAATCCAGATGCTTGTCCAGTTGAAAGGTTTACTGTAACGTCAGCGTTGTTGCTACCCGCATAACTTAAAGTGTCCACGCCACCAGAAAGATCAGCTGTAATTGCTTCAACGTTGACAAGCGCACTACCTTGGATATTTGTAATGGCAAGATATTTACCACTGAAAATAACATCCAATTTATTGGCATTGTTATTACCGAAAATTTTCAGTGTATCAAAACCATCTCCGCCATCGATGGTATCTGCACCATCGTTGAATTGATAAATGAAGGTATCATTTCCACTGCCACCATTTAGGGTGTCGTTTCCTTTGCAACCTATCAGAGTATCGTTACCGCCCAGACCATTCAAGGTATTGGCGAGACCACTACCAGTTAGTATGTCTTCTTCACCAGTACCGTTTTGAATAGCTACACTCAAGAGACCTGGCGAAATACCGACCACATTGGTGATGGCGACAGTCACTGATTTCGAATTATCAGGTGATGTGCCGATAGTTGCGTCGTCAACGTTCACACTCACATTCAAGCTAGTTAATGTTTCATAATCCAACACTGTACCCGCTTTCAAGAAAAGCTCGTTGCCGATAATTTCAAATTGGCCTGCATCGGCACCGCTTAAGCTCAGTACGTTTGTGCCCAGTGAATCATCTGAAATCACAATATCAGCGACTTTAATGGCGCTGCTGGTATCTGCATTTTCAGCAAGTGAAGAAGTCACTTGTGTCACTGCTACTGTTGGTGCGTAGTTGACTTGGGTAATGGTGAAGCTAACGGTACCAACATCGCTCAGGAAGTTGTTGACACCATTTGTCACACCGTTATCACGCACAGTGTAATCGAAGCTGGCTGGGCCGAAATAGTTGGCAGCTGGTGTGAAGATCACATCAGTACCGACAATGGTTACTACACCGCCGACAGCATTGCTTACACTGGTGATGGTCAAAGTTTGGCCATTTTCGTTAGCAGGGCCTTTAGAATCGTTAGCAAGCAAGCTGGCAAAACTAATGGTGCGTGCGCCAGAGTTTTCAGCAACGCTAGTCAAGCTGTCATCACCAGCCACAGGCGCTTTGTTGACTGCAGCGATTGCACCAGGTGAGCCAATTTCTTTGGTATCGTTGACAGCATTGAAAGCATCATTAACACCCGCAGAACTCAAGTTTGAGATGGTGGTGTTGTTCAATGCACCGGTATTGTCAAAGGTTGGGAAAGTGCCTGTAGGGGAAGTACCAAAAATGACACTGGCTTGCAATATGCCCGCACCGTTGTACAAGTTGACCGCATCACCACTAGTGCTCAAACCAACGCCTGAACCGTTGTAGCTGCCAATTTGCAAGCCAGCAGGACGGTTTGCGCCGAACCAGTTGTTTAAGAAAGCTTCTTTAGCTGCTGTTAAGTTGGCAGTTTCAATAAAGATTACCGACTCGCCTGCTGCAATGCTGGCGATACCGCTAAGGGCGACAGAAGCGGCAAAAGAACCGGAGTTGTCATCCATTTTCCAGCCAGTAATGTCTATCGCACTGGTAGTTGAATTGGTCACTTCAAACCAATCCGCACCGACTGGGCTGTTGCTGCTAGACCACGGCGCAACTTCAGAGATAAACAATTTACCGACTGTACCAGGTGAGCCAATTTCGCTAGCAGAATTTACTGCAGCATTGCCACCATTAACACCGACAGCACTCAATTGGCTGATCGCACCATTATTAATGCCTGCAGCATTGTTGAAAGTTTGGAAAGTTGGGCCTGCAGGTGAAGCACCAAAAGTAACATTGGCTTGTAATAAACCGCTACTGTTATACAAGTTAACGGCATCGCCGCCAGTGCTTAAGCCAACGCCTGAACCGGTATAAGTACCGATTTGTAAACCAGCTGGTGGGTTACCGCCAAACCAAAGGGTTTTAAAGAGTGTGGCAAAGTCCGCAGTCGACGTGCTGCTTTTTTCGATAAAGATCACCGATTCGCCAGCAGCAATCGAAGTGATGCCATTCAATGCAACAGAAGAACCGAAAGAGTTGGAGTTGTCATCCATTTTCCAGCCAGTAATGTTGATGGCTGATGAGCTGGAGTTGGTGACTTCGAACCAATCGGCACCTAATGTGCTGTTGCCGCTAGCCCAAGGCGCGACTTCAGAAATATACAAAACAGGTTTAGCAGGGTTTTCATTGATGATGTCAGTGACAGAGATTGTGAAGTTAACGCTGGCATCTGGCGTGCTGCCCACAGAAGTGTCGTCGACATTCACGGTAACGCTGTAGCTGCTCTTAGTTTCGAAATCCAGCGCAGTACCTGCTTTGATGTACAAGCCAGTGCTGTCCACTTCAAAGAAGGCAGCATCTGCACCCGCCAACGTCAGGTTGTTAGTACCCAAACCGTCGTCAGTCACAGCAACATCCGCTACTTTAATACGGACGGTGGTGCTGGTATTTTCCAAAATCGCAGCGGTTTGGTTGTTTAATGCTAATGCAGTGGGGGCTTGGTTTAAAGAAGCTGATGGTGCGTAAACCCACAGTTGTGGATGGTCAAAATCGCCGCCGCCATTTTCGCTGACCACATACAAATAACCATTGTTATCCATGGTTACGCCTTCATGCTGCTGGGCAGGAACATCTAATGGATTGCCAGCATCGGTTTGAATGCTTAATGAGCTGTAAACATTACCTGAACGGTCAACATTGATGATTTTGCCGGATTCTTGGCTAAGAATTAACAAATGGCTGGAATCTGTTTGTCCTGCTAAGAATGACAAATTTGATAAGGCGAAAACATCGGCAAAATCCAGCAAGTTAGTCAACGTTGGATCAAACAAGTCAACTGAGTTTACTGTTGTTGCCGAACCGTTAGTTGCTGTGCCTGCATTAAAATCAACGCCTGTTTGGAAAATACCTTCGGGTTGTTTTTCTTTAACTAAAATAAATCCGCCTGTTTGCGGATCATAAGTAATGCCTTCAAGGCCGATATTTTGCACAAACGTGCCGAGATCAACAGTTTGGGCATCAGCGCGTGTCAATACAGTGTTTGGCGTGTAAGTGAATGAAACCACTTGGCGATCGCGTTCTTCAGTCATGACAAACTTGCCGCCACCAACATAAGTTAAGCCTTCTGGATCATAAAACTCTGTGCCTTGTGGGCTTGAACCTGGAGATAAAGTCATGGAATCGATCAACTCGCCAGTTTTACTGACTTGCACGATAGATGTACCGCCGTCGCCAACCACAAACAAAGTGTCGGTGTCTTTATTGTAAGTGACTGCTGAAACTTCTTGCGCCAACAAGCTGTTAGCTGGATGGGCTGTACGGGTAGGTTCTGGCAAATCGTAACGGCCTACGCGGACATACGTTGATAAATCGACAGTGGTTTGAGTCATAACTTTTCTCCTGTTTATAGTTAGTGAAATACAGATTTAAAAATAAGCGCAATAACGGTTATCGCTACTCAAAAATCCTAGCGACTTCATTGCTGCGACTTTGGAAGGCACAACAAAAAGCCGCCACTATCTATAAAAATTGTGACAGAACCTTTACATTTACTATTTTTTTTCAGATTTGCCTTGACAGCTAAAAGAAAAATCACAAAGCCATCATATTGAAAACTTAGCGAAGTAGGACGTAAGCACTACAGCAACTAGAAATGCGGGCGTTTGCCTGCCTATTGGAAGCGTTGCTTGAACGCTGTAATCCTAGCCCAAAAAACCGACGAACATTGGCATTGCTTAAGTCTGTTAAAACGGCCTACTTATCCCATGACACGAATTGTCGCCCGTTTTTTTGATGAAACTAACCAGCGTTTGACGTAGTTATAGATTTGCTTGGATGAGATAGGTAAGGACTTCAGGGACACTATAAAATCCCTGTATTTTATGGCTTCATCCCAGCCTTGGAGCAAAATCATGTCAGCCGTATTAAAACCCAGCGAATTCATCAGCGTGGAAGACTATTTAGCAGAGGAGCTAGAAAGGCAAATCAAACATGAGCTGATTGACGGCTATGTTTATGCTATGGCGGATGTTAGTGCTAACCATGAACGGATTGCAGAGAATGTATATAGGAAATTTGGTAATCATTTAGAAAACGCCCCGTGCGAGCCATTCGGTTCGAACATGAAATTGCGCGTCAAAGACAACTTTTTCTATCCCGATGTGATGGTCGATTGCCAGTTTGATGAATCCGAGCCTTATTACACCGAAACGCCCGTGCTGATTGTCGAAGTCTTGTCACGCTCAACCCGGAAAAAAGATGAGACGCTAAAATTCATGGCTTACATCAATCTCCCCAGTTTGCAGGAATATGTCCTTATTGAACAAGATATTGCTGATGTCACCGTGTTGAGAAGACGCGAAGGCTGGATGCCCAAGCATTATTTTTTGGGCGATGACATCACCTTTGAATCGATAGCCTTAACCCTGCCAGTCGAAGACATTTATCGACGTGTGCAAAACCAAGATGTGGCGGCGTTTTTGAGTGAGCAAGCCGCAGAGCAGATTTAAATAACCACCGCCTGCCATGGGCTGTAATCTTTTATCGTTCCCACGCTCCGCGTGGTAACGCATCCTGCAACGCTCCAGCGTTGCGTAAGGCGACGCTGGAGCGTCGCGGGCGGCATTCCCACGCAGAGCGTCACTGCCATTAAGTTAAGGAAAAAATTATATGAACCAGAGACTTAAACCGTTCGTGCTGAGCTTGTCGAAGCATGA
>CAIYRS010000107.1 GCA_903928685.1 uncultured Methylococcaceae bacterium | reverse complement strand
GGGTGCGGCAGGGAAGCCGCAAGGCGGCAAAGGGGCAGGAAGCCCCTTTTGCCGTCCCCCGACAAATGCGAGGAGCGCAAGACATGAGCGGCAATCGGGCCGCATTTTCGTTGGCTACTTGCTTTTGGCGGCGCAAAAGAAAGTAGCTCGCCTTCGGGTGCGAGAACCCGATTTAAAAAACATCGCGATAGCGATTCATTATTGTTTATTTTCGTCTCATAAAAAGTGAGTACGTAACGTCAGTTAAATAAGAAGGAGCGCGGGTATCTTGCCCGCCAGTGCGGGCAGGATGCCCGCGCTCCAAATAGGCAAGTGCCAATACAAAAATATAACCAACCCTTTTCATGCCTTAAAGCATATTGAGACCAATAAAAACTATGATAGAAACCTTGCTCATCATTGAAGACGAAAAATTACTGGGTTCTGAACTCTCCAGACATTACCGCCAATTAGGCTGGGATGTGGTGCTGGTAAGTACCTTGGCGGAAGCTAAAAGTTTGATGCTGAATAAAAACTTAGAACCACTGCTGATACTGTCGGACATGAATTTACCTGATGGTAATGCCTTAGATTTCATGGAAGCGGTAAAAAAACCGACTGCTTACGCCGAATGGCTGTTTTTGACAGGTTACGGCAGTGTGCCAGATTCGGTGCGGGCGTTGCGCTTGGGTGCGTATGATTTCTTGGAAAAACCTTGCGATTTAGAACGCTTGGATTTGGTGGTTACTAGCGCCGCCAGAAGCGCATCTATTCAGCGGCGGGTGGTTGAGCAAACCAAGCAAGGCCATCGGCGCTATTCGCCAGATGCCTATGTCGGGCAAAGCAGTCAAGCCCAAGGTGTGCGGGAGTTATTGGCTAAACTCACCAACGTGCCATTTAGTGCCTTAATCATCGGCGGCGAAAGCGGCACAGGCAAGGGTTTGGCTGCGCGTATCTTGCATTATGGCGGGCCGCGCGCGCAGCAACCGATGATTGAAGTCAATTGCGCGGCATTGCCACGGGAGTTGCTGGAGTCGGAATTGTTTGGTCATGAACCTGGTGCGTTTACTGGCGCATCGGGTCGGCATCGCGGCTTGTTGGAACAGGCTAACGGCGGCACCTTGTTTATGGATGAAATCGGCGAGATGCCTTTGGATTTACAAGCTAAGTTGCTGAAAGTATTAGAAGACCACAAGGTGCGGCGTTTGGGTGGGGAAAAAGAAATCAGCGTTGATGTGCAAATTGTCGCCGCCAGCAATCGCGATCTGGAAAAAATGATTGAAACTGGGGATTTTCGTGCCGATTTGTATCATCGCCTGAGTGTGTTCCGCGTTATTTTGCCGCCGTTACGCGCGGCATTGGATGATCTTGATGAGCTAGTGCCGTTGTTTGTCGCTGAATATAACGCCAAAGCAGGCAAACAAGTGAAGCATATCCCCGCTGAAGTCTGGCAAAAACTCAAAGCCCATCATTGGCCTGGCAATGTCCGTGAGTTACGCAATGTGATTGAGCGGTGCGTATTGTTTTCGGACGGGGTGAATTTTCCGGTGCAATGGCTGCAATTGCCCAACAAACAGCAAAGTAGTGATATGGCATTAACCTCGGAAGGGATTTTCTTGCCGCTAGACGGCAGTATGGCTTTGGATGATATGGATCGCTATATCATCAAATCGGCATTAGAAAAAACTGACTATAACCTCGCCGCTGCCGCCAGAGTGCTGGGTGCAACCCGCGAAACTTTGCGCTATCGGGTACGGAAATACAATTTGTCGGTGCAGGAATAGGGGTGTTAATTTCATTTATCCGTCAATTATCAACTGGGGTTTTATGCTGCCAGAACCACCCGTGAGTGTCATTGTCCATGCCATCCAGCTTGCGGTTGCCCCGGTTTTTTTATTGACTGGGATTTCTGCGGTGTTATCTGTGTTAACTACCCGATTGGGAAGGATTATTGATCGCTCAAGAATTTTGCATGCTAGGGCAGCCACGTCGGTGGAAAACATTACTGTTATCCAACTGGAATTAGCTTCTTTAAAGCGCAGGGGGCGATTAATTCATTGGGCAATTGGCTTATGTACCACCAGTTTGTTACTGATTTGTTTGGTGGTTGCCGTCTTGTTTTTGGGGTCGTTTGTTGCGGTTAATTTGGAAGGGCTGGTTGCGGCCTTATTTATTGCCGCCATGCTGTCGCTATGTTTGGCTTTGCTAAATTTTATCTGTGAAATTTATTTAGCCACCGCCCATGTGCGTAGCGGTTCTTGATGGTGGGTATTTAAAGTAGCTGTTTTGGGGATTGGGGATTTTGTGCAGGGGGAGGCCAAGGATTCTTGCCCTCCCTTTTGGTATCAGATTAGTTGTTTCTGAAACGTCTTCCTAAGCCAAACAAACCAATGCTTAATAAGGCAAGCATACTAGGTTCAGCGACGTTTGTTGTGACGATGGTTGCCCGGAAAATTAAACCACTTGGGCCTGCGCCAGTATCGTTGACATTGAGGTAAAGGGTGTTGGTGCCGACGACTAATAAGGACGCAATATTGCTACGGGTAAACGTTGATTCAGTGGTGTAACCACCGCCTATGGAATTGCCTGAAATGGCAGTGCCGTTAATGTAAACACCTTGGTTTACGCCCGTACCTAATAGGTCATCCGCCATAAAACGCAGATCAAATGTTGCGCTAGTTACGAGCGAGGATAATACGAAGCTGATGGCGTAAAGGGCTGTACTACCTTCACCAGCGCCGCCACTGTTGGTGGCAATCCATTTGCTGGCGCTATCACCTGCTAAGCCATTTCCCCAAGCACCATTGCGGTTGATGATGTAAGCGTCACTGCCATTTTTGGCAGTGTTGAAATCAGCATTTGTGAAAGCTGAAGTAAATGGGCCATTTGTAGGGCCGACTAGCATATTAACTTGGCTGTCAGTGCCACCGACAGAGCCATTGCCGCTTCTAAGGATTATCGTTTCGGCTTGTGCATTCGTTGCTGTAAAAGCAATAGCTGTTAAAGCTAGTATTATCGTGCTGATTTTTAATAGTCGCATAATATGTCTTGATGTATTTCAATGAATAAGAAAAGCTTATTTGGCTCGACAAAGCAGTCGGATGCCTAATGGCCAAGGAATTCTTGATTTTATTTCAATTATATAAAAAAAATAACAAATTGGGAAGTTAGAAAGGAATGCCACCAAGTGGCCGCATTATGCTATTAACGAAGTTAATATCTGCATTTAGCTGTCATTTCACCCAAGTCTTAATCTGGCTTAGGCTCAAGGCAAATCTATACGGAACAAAAAAGTGGCCCAATGTTTAACACCTGAGTCGAAAACTACGTTGACACTATTCTGTACTTGGTTTCTGTTTTGTTGCTGCTGATTTGTTAGAATGCCACCTTTTTAGCACAAGAACTCTCTAAATGGACGTCATCCAACGCATTGCCGAAGAACTCGCTGTAAACCACAAACAAGTTGCCGCTGCGGTGGCGTTGTTAGATGAAGGCGCGACTGTGCCGTTTATTTCCCGTTACCGCAAAGAAGCCACGGGTGGGCTAGATGATAGCCAGTTACGGTTTCTGGAAGAGCGCTTAACTTATCTGCGTGAGCTTAACGCCCGCCGCGACACCATCCTCGATAGCATCCGCAACCAAGGCAAACTCACTGACGAATTGGCCTTAGCCATCAACGAAGCAGATAGCAAAACCTTGTTGGAAGATTTGTATCTGCCCTATAAACCTAAGCGTCGCACCAAAGCCCAGATTGCCCGCGAAGCTGGGCTTGAGCCATTGGCTGAGGCGTTGTTGGCTGACCGCAGCCTGATTCCCGAACAAGTCGCTGCGACTTATATAGATGCCGAAAAAGGTGTTGCCGATGTGGCGGCAGCGTTGGATGGCGCACGGCAAATCGTGATGGAAAATCTGGCGGAAGATGCGGGTTTATTGGCGGATTTACGTGATCGGGTTTGGCAACAAGGTATTCTGAATGCCACGGTGATTGCCGGTAAGGAGCAAGCGGCGGAGAAGTTTAAGGATTATTTTGATTATCAAGAAGCCATCCACAAAATCCCGTCGCACCGGGCGTTGGCTTTATTCCGTGGACGTAATGAAGATGCCTTGGATTTGCGCTTAAAACCCGAACAAGATGAGCAAGTCGGTCATGATTTTTGCAGCCAACGGGTTGCCAAACAATTGGCGGTGACTAATCTCGCTTTGCCTGCGGATGCCTGGTTGGCGGAAACGGCGCGTTTGGCGTGGAAGATTAAATTATTTACCCGTATTGATCTGGATTTAAAACAACGGCTGCGGGAAGCGGCGGAACAAGAAGCCATCCGCGTGTTTGCCAGTAATTTGCGGGATTTGCTGTTGGCAGCGCCTGCGGGTTCAAAAAACACCATGGGCTTGGATCCGGGTATCCGCACTGGGGTGAAGGTTGCGGTTGTTGATGCCACGGGCAAATTATTGGCAACCGATACCATTTATCCGCATCCGCCGCGCAAACAGTGGGATGAGTCTATTGCTACTTTGGCAAAATTGATTGCCACCCATCAGGTGAATTTGGTGAGTATCGGCAACGGCACTGCGTCACGGGAAACCGATCAGCTAGTCGCCGACATAATGAAGCGCCATAGTGAATTGAGCTTTAGTAAGGTCACGGTTTCAGAAGCAGGTGCGTCGGTGTATTCGGCTTCGGAATTGGCCTCGAAAGAATTTCCCCAATTGGACGTGTCCTTGCGCGGTGCGGTATCCATCGCCAGACGCTTGCAAGACCCGTTGGCGGAGTTGGTGAAAATTGAACCGAAAGCCATAGGCGTAGGGCAGTATCAGCATGACGTTAACCAAGTGCAATTGGCGCGCGGCTTGGATAGCGTGGTCGAGGATTGCGTAAACGCGGTCGGCGTGGATGTCAACACTGCTTCGGTGGCGTTGTTAAAACAGGTGTCTGGCTTATCGACCAGTGTTAGTGAAAACATCGTCCAGTTCCGTAACGAAAATGGCCCGTTTAAAAACCGCTTGCAGTTGAAAAAAGTACCACGTTTGGGTGATAAGGCTTTCGAACAAGCAGCCGGATTTTTACGCATCAGCAATGGCGATAACCCGCTGGACGGCTCTTCCGTACATCCTGAAGCCTATCCGGTGGTGGAAGCTATCATTAAAGATACTGGCAAGTCGATCCGCGATTTAATTGGGCAAAGCCAATTTTTACGCGGCCTTAATCCCAGCAAATATGCCAGTGGGCAGTTTGGTGTGCCGACGGTGACGGATATTTTACAAGAGCTGGAAAAACCCGGTCGCGATCCCAGGCCAGAATTCAAAAGCGTGGAATTTATGGCGGGTATTGAAAAAATCACCGACCTTGTTCCGGGTATGATGCTGTCTGGCGTGGTCACCAATGTCGCCAATTTTGGCGCGTTTGTCGATATTGGCGTACACCAAGATGGCTTGGTGCATATCTCGCATTTGTCAGATACCTTTATTAAAGACCCACGGGATGCGGTAAAAGCCGGGGATGTGGTGCGGGTGAAAGTGCTGGAAGTGGATGCCGCGCGTAAACGCATTGCCTTGAGCATGAAGTCGGATGCTGAAGTGGTGGTTGCCAAAGAAAAATTCACCGCACCATCAGCCAAAAACAAGCCCGTTGCCAAACAAGCTAAACCAGCGCCGCAGCAAGGGACAATGGCAAATGCCTTTGCCAAAGCTTTAGGAAAGTAAATTAGAAAGCCTCTGTTATACTAAAGCCGTTATTAATCAATTCACAGGACTTGTCATGACTTCATTCAAGCATTTTTTTGTTACTTTTTTGTTGGCTGGATGTTTTATTTATCCAATGGCAGGGCAGGCTGAAAATCATGCGCCCTCATGCAGTTATATGCAAAAAGTGGGTAGCAAAACCGGGTTGGCTTTTGCCAATATGACCACAGGGATTTTAGAAGTCCCTAAGAGCATCGCCAAAACCTCAAACGACAGTAATATCTTTTTCGGTCTGACAGGCGGTTTGTTAAAAGGCTTTTTTAATGGTGTTGGTCGCTTGTCAGTCGGCACCTTTGATTTAGCCACCGCATGGCTGCCGACTAAGCCAATCGCCAATCCGCTGTATGTTTGGGATAACTATCAGATGGACACCAGCTATAACGATCTTTTGGCGTTTGATAATTGCGAAGCCGTGGATGTAGAAAGTGACAGCATGGAAGTGCCAGCCGTCGCCACTCCTGCGGTAGTGGTTGCCCCCAGATTACCGCCAGTACAAGCCGCCACCCCACAACAAACCAATCAAAAAATCGACACCATTTTCAGAAAGCAAATGATGAAATAGTTGCCGACCCATGAAAATTGCTAGCGCCGTTATCAGAAAACGCTACGACCGCATCGCTCCGTATTTTGAAATATTGGAAGCGATGATGGAGGGCTTTTTTTTTAAACGTCACCGCCAGCGTTTATGGGAACGGGTAGAGGGCTATCATATTTTGGAAGTGGGTGTAGGTACGGGCAAAAACTTTGCGTTTTATCCAGAAAATGCCCGGGTAACGGCGGTGGATTTTAGCCCGGAAATGCTTAAGCAAGCGCAACGCAAGCAAGCCGATAAAGCCATCGCCGTGGCCTTAGATTTAATGGATGTGGAAGCCTTGTGCTTTGCTGACAACAGTTTTGATACAGTTATCGCCAGCTTTGTCTTTTGCTCTGTGCCCATGCCCTTAAAAGGTTTAAAAGAAGTGTATCGGGTTTGCAAGCCAGGCGGTCAAGTACTGTTGTTAGAGCATGTCATCAGTTCAAAACCGCCAATTGCGTGGGTAATGAACCGCCTAAACCCGTTAGTCCTCAAAATGTTCGGTGCAAATATCAACCGCAACACCATCAGAAATGTCAAAGCCTGTGGTTTTCAATGGGTACATATTGATAAGCACAGCGGCGATTTGATTAAGCTTATTGAAGCTAGAAAGTAATTGCTAGGCAAAAATATTAGCGTTGGTGCTGGAGTCAAAAACATATTTTGGATTGCCAAGGTCGCAAGGTTTAATAACCAATGGGCATTTGGCGTGATGAATTTGCTGCATTGAAAGGAAGTTCGAGCATAATGTCCGGCCGTTCAATAAATGCAAGCACTGGAATCGATATGCTTCTATGGTTGGAGTGATATTTATGGATTCGCCAATATTGATTCATGCTGTCCTTGTTTGGGCAGGGTTTGGTTTGGGTATAGCCCCCTAATCGAGATGGCTCCAGGTTGATGCAGCAATTTGGAGCAACAAATACAGTAAGGCTTTTGCCCATCATAAAAAAACTGGAGGAAGATTTTTATTCTTCGGATGCTCGGTTTATAGCGAGCAACCTAGATGAGATGGGAAAACTTGCAACGGAACACTTCAAACGAATCCACCCTGAGGTTGCAAATGAAATCGCCAGAGTATTTGCATGGTGCTACACATTTGATTTCAAATGAATCCTGTTGCCGGAAGTTTGTTGACAAAGTATGGTATTGGAGTGACGCTAGATAATAGCCATTTATCTCAAGCGACAGGAGATGCAACAACTATTAAACGCCCAAGAACATAATAAGCGAGTTGCAATTTTTGCGGATTTTCTGGGTGTCCTGTCCGAAAATCCACAAAAACTAAGCGACGGTTAGATTGCTTCGCAAGCCCGTGCCGTCTTGGCACAATATCGTCCCTTCTTCGCGAAAAGCATGCTCGAAAAACGCTGGTTGCAATAAGGGTTTCGCGGGACTAAAGGTACTAACTTCTCCCGATTCGGTTCGAAGTTCCCTGTGCCGTCAGCGCACGAAAAAATCGCAAGGTATGCAATCAATTCACAATCGGGATTCCAAAACATGTTTTGGACTCCAGCCGTAATTTCTCATCGTGAATAAAATCAACTTCTAAGTAGTAGCATAAATGCAAGCAGAGTCATTGATAGACCAGTTTTTAGATGCGATTTGGGTGGAGGAAGGTTTAAGTAACAATACCTTATCCGCTTATCGTAGTGATTTGATGATTTTTGCCACTTGGCTGCAAAGCGAATCGTCGGAGTTGTTGGCGGTTGATAATGGCGTGTTGAGCCAGTTTTTTGCCGCGCGTTTCCGTGATGGTGTCAGTAGCCGCACGACGGCGCGGGTGTTGTCGTGTTTGCGGCGCTTTTATGGCTATTATTTGCGCGAAAATAAAATCAGCCATGATCCGACGGCGTTGATTGCTTCGCCGCATATTGGTAAGCCGCTGCCGACGTCGTTATCGGAATATCATGTGGAGCAATTGCTGGCTGCGCCGGAAATCACCAATCCATTGGGTTTCCGCGATAAGGCGATGTTGGAAATGTTGTATGCCACTGGCCTTAGGGTGTCGGAGTTGGTTGATCTGAAGTTTGAACAAGTTGGTTTTCGCCAAGGCGTGGTGCGGATTGTCGGCAAAGGTAATAAGGAGCGGTTGGTGCCAGTCGGTGAAGAAGCGATGCGTTGGCTGGAGGCGTATATCGAAGTGCCGCGCAAAAGTCTGTTGGGTGGTCGGCAATGTGATTATCTGTTTGTCACCAGCCGAGCCAGTAATATGACGCGGCAATCGTTTTGGTACATCATCAAGCGTTACGCGAAAAAGGCGGAAATTTACCAAAGTTTGTCGCCGCATACCTTACGCCACGCTTTTGCTACGCATTTGTTGAACCACGGGGCGGATTTGCGTGTAGTACAATTGCTGCTAGGCCATGCGGATTTATCGACCACGCAGATTTATACCCATATTGCCCAAGAGCGTTTAAAAGAATTGCATACTAAATTTCATCCCAGAGGATAACGATGACCCAAAAAATTCACCCGACTGCTTGTATTGCTGATGATGCCACTTTAGGGGCTAATGTGGTTGTTGGCCCGTTTGCTGTTATTGAAAGCGGCGCGGTGCTTGGCGATGATTGCCAAGTCGGCGCACATGCGGTAATCCATAGCCATGTAAAAATGGGCAACGGTAATATTTTGCATCCCCATGCGGTTTTGGGCGGTTTGCCGCAAGATACCGGATTTAAAGCGGCAACGGTTTCTTGGTTGCTTTGCGGGGATAATAATGTTTTTAGGGAAGGCTTCACCGCGCACCGCTCGGCAAAAGAACACGGCGAAACCCGTATCGGTTCGGGGTGTTTTTTTATGAACAATAGCCATGTAGCGCATGATTGCCAGGTGGGTAACCACAGTATTTTTGCCAATAATGTGGCGATAGGTGGTCATGTGGTTGTCGGCGATCGGGTATTTTTGGGCGGCGCGGTCGTTGCCCATCAATTTTGCCGGATTGGTTCTTATGCAATCGTCCAAGGAACGACAGGGCTGAATATGGATGTGATTCCGTTTACTTTGATTGGCGGTCGTCCTGCCAAACACTATAAGTTGAATACCATCGGCTTACGGCGGGCGGGTATTACTGGCGACCGCTATAAAGTTTTGGAATCTGCGTTCCGGTTGTTACGCAATAAGCAGCCATTGGATGGTTTGCCAGAAACTGAGGAATTGTTGTTGTTGAAAGACTGGTTGGCAGTCAAGTCCAAACGCGGTTTGCATGGCTTTATGGATGTGCGTTTGGCGGAGTGAGTTTGGTTTTTTGGGTTTAGGAGGCCAAAACATGTTTTGGCCTCCTAAATCTGGGCTAATCAGTTGCTTGGTTGTCGCTTAAGAACATGGCATCGCCGTAGCTAAAAAACCGATAGCTTTGGGCAATGGCATGTTGGTAAGCCGCCATTATCGGCTGGTAGCCTGCAAATGCGGATACCAGCATCAATAAGGTCGATTCCGGCAAGTGGAAGTTGGTCAGTAGGGCATCTACGGCTTTAAATGTGTAGCCAGGGGTGATGAATAGGTCGGTGTCGCCAAATCCGGCTTGTAGTTCACCGCTGCGGGCTGCTGATTCCAAGGCTCTTACCGCCGTTGTGCCGATGGCAATCACTCGTCCGCCGTTGGCACGGGTTTGCTGTATGGCGGCGACGGTTTCTGGCGGTACGGCGTAATATTCTTTGTGCATAATGTGGTCGCCGAGGTTTTCGGTTCGCACAGGTTGGAAGGTGCCGCTGCCGACATGCAAGGTAACAAAGGCTTTGGCGATGGCTTTGGCCTCCAATTTTGCCATCATCGCGTTATTAAAATGCAAGCCTGCGGTGGGTGCGGCAACGGCGCCGAGTTGTTTGGCAAAAACGGTTTGGTAGCGGTCTTGGTCGGCGGCTTCGTCTTCGCGGGTAATATAGGGCGGTAATGGAATATGGCCGATTTGTTCCAAAATTTCCCAGATGCTGCAATCGCCGTGAAACGCAAGTTGGAATAAGCTGCCTGAGCGGCCTAGTACGGTACAAGCGAATCCTTGGTCTAAGGTAATGATGGCATCGGCGCGGGGCGTTTTGCTGGCTTTGACGTGGGCGATTGCATGGTGGTCATCGTATATGCGCTCGATGAGTATTTCCACTTTGCCGCCGCTGGCTTTTTGTCCGTAAAGCCGCGCGGGAATCACTTTGGTGTCGTTAAATACCAGTAAGTCATTGGCATTCACCAAATCGATGAAGTCGGTGAATTGTCGGTCGACTAACGCGCCGCTCTGTTTGTTGACACAAAGTAAGCGGCTAGCATCACGTTCGGGTAAGGGTTGCTGGGCAATCAAATGTTCCGGCAGCAAATAATTGAAGTCTGATTTTTTCATATCCGACGATGGTAGCAGCCTACGGTGTCCGTTTTCAAGCGATGATAAATATTTTTGTCATAATTCTGTTAAAAAGGCTTCCATTTTTAATTCAGTCTGCCTATAATATCGCTTCTTTGCCGGGGTGGCGGAACTGGTAGACGCGCCGGATTCAAAATCCGGTGATGGTGACATCGTGCCGGTTCGATTCCGGCCCTCGGTACCAAAGATAACAAAGGCTTACACATTTTTTGTGTAGGCCTTTTTTATTGCCTGTAGAAAATAATTAGTCCTATTATCCTTTCATAAAAGCCATTTTGGCTGCCGCATTTTTCCAGTTTAGCCATGCCATAAAAATTTTGGTAATGGTAAAAATCAACGTGATATTGTTTTTCAAAGATAGCATCAAAAAACCTTTTTTTGACTGCGATTTCATACAAGCGCTTAATTTTTTTACAGCGCCCAAAATTTTTAAAAAAGTTACTTTTAATTAATTGCGTGCGGAAATAAAGCGAGTATACTTAAGTTACTTTTTAATAATGAATATAAATTATGTCTAAGAAAAAAGAAAAGCGTGGGCGCAAAGCATTGCCACCGGAGCAAAAAAAGCCGCCGCAACCTACCATAAAAATCAACGACTTTTTGTATCCATTCGTTAAGTTGTTGAAACATGAGTATAAGGCCAAGCGGGTTGATATTGATAAGTTGAATGCTTTAACACGGATGTTGCTCGAAGATAACGATAAGCCAGATATTGAAAAGCAAGCAAATGGCAAACCGGAAGAAAACGGTGTAACGGATGAACAGTCAAAAGCCACGGTACTGACAATTGATGATGACAGCTAGTTAAACGATTTACTCGGCTTGCCACTTTATAAAATCTATTATTTTGGGGTGAGTGTAATGAAAATATTTAAATATACCTTTGATGAAGTTGATTTCTATGGATTTATCGGAATCTTATTCGTCACCATTATGTTTTTTACTTTATTTTGGGGCAATATTTAAGCTCGGTATTGCTAAGTGATTGTCGTTGCAACGTTTCGGCATCACTGCCATTAAGTTAAGGAATTGCTGAGCTGGTTACCAAGCCACGGCTTGGGAGCGAGTCAAACGTAATATGTAGGATGGGTTGACGATAGGAAGCCCATCAAAGTAGGTAATGCCATGATGGGCTTCCTATCGTCAGCCCATCCTACTTTTAATTGCTGCCCCTTTTAATTGAGCAGGCCAGCTCATCTATGAATAAAAACCACCCTCAAGGCAACATGTTTGCCAATATCCCCCAAGAATTACCGGATGAATTGTTTGAAACACTGGTAAGTAACCAACAATTACGCATTGAGCGCATAGTTTCCCGCCAGCATGTCACTGCCGAAGGCGATTGGTACGATCAGGCTTGGGATGAATGGGTGCTGGTATTGCAAGGCTGTGCAGAAATTGCCTACCAACATCAGCAAGCGACCATTGTTTTAGATAAAGGCGATTATTTATTAATACCCGCGCATACCGTGCATCGGGTGTTATCAACATCAGCTTATGAAGATACCGTGTGGTTGGCAGTACATTTCGGTAAAAACCAGTCTTTGTAGTCAACAATTCCCGAAAATCTCCCGCGAACTGCTTTTTTATTCACTTAAAGCCTCTTGGCAATAGCAAATAGCCTCGCCAAGTATGTGATAATAGCCGACATTTTTATATTAATTGCTGTTCAGTTGGTTTATTCATCATGTTAGTCCATCTTAAAACTCTCGGTTGTCGCCTAAATGAAGCGGAATTGGAAACCTGGGCTCAAGGCTTCCAAAAATCCGGACACCAAGTTACCCGCGAAGCCGATGCCGCCCAAGTTATCGTCCTCAATTCCTGCGCCGTTACCCAAGATGCCGCGCGTAAATCCCGCCAGTTAATTCGCCGTATCCATCGCGATAACCCGCAAGCCAAATTAGTGGTCAGCGGTTGTTATGCCACCCTAAACCACGATGAAGTCGCCGCCGCTATGGGCGTAGATTTGGTGGTCAGCAATCAAGATAAGCATTTGTTGGTTGAAAAAACCCTGGCGGAATTGGATATGGCAACCATGCCAATGATGTCCACCGAACCTGGCGAAACTTCCTTATTCACCCGTGGCAGGCAACGCGCGTTTGTAAAAGTGCAAGATGGCTGCCGCTACCGCTGCACATTTTGTATAGTCACCGTTGCCAGAGGCGAAGAAAGTAGCCGGCCTATCGCCGCAGTTATTGAAGAAATAAACGCCTTACATCAGCAAGGTATCAATGAAGTGATTTTGACTGGCGTACATTTGGGTGGTTACGGCAGCGATTTGGACAGCAATTTGTGCGCCTTAGTCACCGCCATTCTTGAACAAACCACAGTGCCGCGTATCCGGTTGGGTTCATTAGAGCCATGGGAATTTACCGACGGTTTTTTTGATTTATTCAAAAATCCACGGGTGATGCCGCATCTGCATTTGCCATTGCAAAGCGGATCGGACACGGTACTGCGGCGCATGGCTAGGCGCTGCAAAACCGAAGAATTCGCCGCCATCGTGCAACGCCTTCGGGCAGCCATCCCCAACTTTAATATCACCACCGATATTATCGTCGGCTTTCCTGGTGAGACCGAACAAGAATGGCAAGACAGTTTTGATTTTATTGAAAAAATCGGCTTTGGGCATATCCACATTTTTACCTATTCAAAACGTGAAGGCACAAAAGCCGCCACGCTTCCCGACCAAATCAATGAAGCCGTCAAAAAGCAGCGCAGCCAAGTTTTGCACGATTTAGCAAGCCAGATGAAACAGCAGTTTATGCAGGCCAATCTAGGCGAAACGTTTCCGGTTTTGTGGGAAGCGTATAGCGAACCCTATAATGAAAACCAACGCAGGGTGTTTGGTTATACGCCAAATTACTTGCGCGTCAGTACCTTGGTTAACCAGCACGATAGCTTAGAAAACCAAACGGTTATGGCGCGGTTAGTTGCCGTCAATAATGATTGTTTGCAGGCTGAGATTTAACAACAGTCGTGACGTTTGTTTTTATTGTCCACGAACGGCACGAAAAAACACGAACATAACTTAAGGAATCGCTGAGCTAATTGATTCCATTCATGCTTCGACAAGCTCAGCACGAACGGAATCAATTAGTTACCGTTCGGCCTCGACTGCATGGACAGATAGTTGCTCCTGCACTATCTGCATTTCCCACATCCCTGTGGGTCATGCAGGAGGTAGACAGAAAACCGCTCCTGCGTTTTCTGCATTCGCCACATCCCTGTGGCTTAGCAACGCATGGAGCAGTTGCCGAGAGCCTGTCGAAGGCGTTGTTCAGCGATTCCTTAATCGGTAATGGTAAAAAATTAAGTGATTACTCGAAAGAGAGGAGTCAAAAAACATGTTTTTTGCTGCCATTTTTGCAAAACAATACCACGTTGATTTTTACCAATACCTTATAAAAAATCTCGTCCGGCGTTAATTTTTTCGTGTCTTTTCGTGTGGTTCGTGGACAAATGCGTAACATCAGTCAGTAACTATAAAAATAAAAACAGCCACTTAACTTACCGTTAAGCAGGGGGAGGGGAATTATGGATGGACAAATTGCTGCTGGTATCCCTGGATATAAGCAACTGAAACGCTTGCGGACAGCCTTGGCTATTGCTAGGGGTAGCGTTATTTTAAGCGCTTTGCAACGGGAAGCGGAAAGCACGGTTTCCCATGACCAAGCCAAGCGCGTCACCTATCTGACGGAATTGTTCTTACGCATCCATCGGGACTTGTTTTACGATTGGAAAGAACAAGCTTCCGCCAGCCATCGCCCCGGTACCATGCCCGAAGCTGATAAACGTAAGCTCTTCCGCGAAGCCATCGAATGTTTGGTTTGGGACGATAACGACATCAATGACACTACGCTATTTGATAGCAATGGTTTTGTTATCCATAGTCAAGATATTGCCGAACGATTAAGTCGTTTTTACCTGCGGATGCGCTCGATTAAACCGTTTGGCTACGGCAATTGGATTACCTTAGATTTTTTTATGATTGCTTTAGGCAATCTGCCTGCCTTTAAAAGCGTTTACGAACAAGGTATTGATTTTCGCCGCTTAGCTGCCGACGATGCAGCGGTTTTGCACCAGCTCGATAGCAACCACCAACAAGTGACTGCGGCATTCCAACACGCACTCACCGCCAGCCGTTGCCGAAGCTTAACAAACCTTGCCAACAGTTATGGCAAATGGCCGGAAAACAAAAAATTTGTGCAAGGCATTCCCTTTCTCTCCCATCGCACTGAAGTCGGCATTGATTGCCTGGTGACGGTAGCGGGCGGTTTGGTGCCATTGCAATCCATTGATATTGGTTATTTTATTCCCGGCAAACACTTCGCCGATTATCCCTTAGCGATGGCGGCACACATCATTGGTTATTTACCCGGCACAGAGGGCTTAAGGCGGGTGATTAAGCGCGATATTGACGGCATTTATTTGGGCGACAATGGCTTAGCACCGCTGTTTTGCTTGGATGTCAATATCCTCACGGGTTTACGCGCGCCCAGCCATACCGAACTGGTGGAGCTGCTTAAACAATGCGAAGGCGATAGCGTCACCATTTTTACCTTGGCACATAACGAGGCGGTAAAACAGCGTTTGCTACAAGCTGCCGAAGGTGATGAACGCTTGCAACGCGGCGTGGAAATCGCCTACCAACGCCTCAACCGCATCACCCGCAAACTCGACAATGCCAAACGCAGTATTTTTCAAGGCAAGCAGCCAGTAGCGTCTCCAAAATTATTTATGTCTATGGGCGGTGCGGGTTCGGGTAAAACCGCTGTTGAAGAAATCGCCGCCGCCCAATGCGGTGATAATTTCGTGGTCGCGTCTTTGGATGAATTCCGCAAGCTCAGCGATTTGTACTGTGTGTTAACAGCCGCCAGCCATCACAGTGACGACTATGTGTTTGTCGAACCTTTCGCCAACCGTTTGCGTGGTTTGGTAGCCACCCACGCCAGGGAGTTGCGGATTAATATTCTCTACGACGGCACGGGCATCCCGTATAAACCGCGTTACGCCGATATTGTCGAGCAATTTAAAGCCGCTGGGTTTTACACCCAAATTACCGCAGTGGATGCCTTCTTGGTAAAACCGGAGGGCAGGGAAGATGAGTTGCCGCGTTCGGCGGTTATCAACAGCGTTAAAACCCGATTCAAACAAACCGGGCGCGCATTACCGTGGGTGGTGACGGTTGATAAACATATCCGTGCGCCAGCCTCGTTTTTGGCGGCCTTCCAACATCGGGCGTTGGATAAGCTTTCTTTGTTTGCCAACGATGGCGAACGCGATCGCCATTATTTGGTGGCAGAAAGTTTTGTCTGTAATGATGAAGCAGTTCGGGCGTTACAACGCCATCAACTTGCCGGATCGTTGCAAGAGCATTTATTGGCACTGATTGGCAGGAATAGCTGTTCGGTTTTAAAGCTGTTGGCAGGTGGCAAGCCAGCGATTATTAATGGATTAATTGACCGCAATCCCAGTTTTGTGGAAACCAATGTTGCCTATCAAATTTATTACAGCAACAATAGCTACCGCATCTTGCTGATTTACAATACCCGTCGGTTTGTGGATTTTATTGAAAAACGGCTGTTGAATCCGAATGCGTCGGGGGAAGAAGGCTTGTTGCACAAAGCCGATAATTTGGCGTTCCATGTTGATCCTCGCGCCAAAGATGCTTGGATAACGCGGTTACAGGATTCTCCTATTTGTTAATTGACGTTACGCAGTAACGCGCGTTTCTCCCGTTTGCCGCGTCGAGCACCGCAGCATTTGTCGGGAACAGCCCGAAGCACCCAAGGGCATAAAGGGTGCGGCATGGATGCCGCACGGCGGCAGATTACCCAAAGGGCATAAAGGGCAGGAAGCCCATTCTGCCGTCCCCCGACAAATGTGAGGAGCGTAAGACATGAGCGGCAACCGGGCCGCCTTTTCTTTGGCTACTTTCTTTTGGCCGAAAAATGCTCCTGCATTTTCGGCATTCGCCACATCCTTGTGGCTTGCGGCGCAAAAGAAAGTAGCTCGCCTTCGGGTGCGAGAACCCGATCAACACACCGTCGCGATAGCGACTCATTTAGATGATTGTCGTAGATAACTGTCTGCGTAACATTAATTGTTAATTTTTAGTTTGGCTGGCATATGGCTATTGAAATAGAACACAAATTTTTGTTGGCTAATGAGGGTTGGCGCGCCCAAGTTAGCCATTCGGTGCGCTATCGGCAGGGCTATTTAAGCGCACTAGCCACTAGCTCTATCCGCGTGCGTATCAGCGACCAGCAAGCGTGGTTGAATATAAAAAGCGCTACCTTGGGCAGTTCTCGGCAAGAGTATGAGTATGAAATCCCACTGGCGGATGCCGATGAGATTATCAATAACTTGTGCCGTAAACCGTTAATTGAAAAAACCCGGCATTTTGTCATTCATGACGGTAACACTTGGGAAATTGACGAGTTTTATGGCGATAACCAAGGCTTGGTGGTTGCGGAAATTGAGCTAGATGCTGTCGGGCAAGCATTTGCCAAGCCGGATTGGCTGGGGCAAGAAGTGACGGATGATTTACGCTATTACAACAATAATTTAGTGAACAATCCCTATAGCCAATGGCGTGAAAATGCTGCTGGCTAACACAATTTAATAATAAAGGTGGTTATCATGAAAATATTCGCAGCTTTACTTTTACTGTTATCCCAATCAGCAATCGCTGCTAGCTTGGTTGAATCGGTTGATGCCATTGAATCTGAATGGGCGAAAATCCATTACGGTATGCCTAAGGACAAACAATCCGCAGCTTACAAATTGCTATTGCAAAAAACCGATGATTTAGCCAAAGAATACCCCAAAGCCGCTGAGCCGATTTATTGGCAGGCGGTTATCAAAGCCAATAATGCCGAGCATGAAGGCGGTGTAGACGCACTTAACAGCATTCAAGATGTGAAGGCTTTGTTAGAAAAATCCATCGAAATTAATCCCAAAGCGATGGATGGTTCCGCTTATGTCGTCTTAGGGACTTTGTATTACATGACGCCAGCTTGGCCTATTGCCTTTGGCGATAACGATGAAGCGGAAGAAAAATTAAAAGAAGCGCTGAAAATTAATCCCAAAGGCATCGATAGTAATTTTTATTACGGTGATTTTTTAATGTCAAAAGGCCAGCATAAAGCTGCCGAACTGTTTCTCAATAACGCCATTGCCGCGCCAGTCAGACCCAACCAAACCTATGTGGACAACGAATTAAAAAAAGAAGCGAAAGCGGCGTTGGAAAATGCAAAAAAAGGCAAAAGCAATGATTCCAATAGTATTTTTTCATCATTATTTGGTTCTTAAGCGTTGTTGAATGCGTATTCGGCTATATCCAGTATTCATTAAATAAAGCCTTTCTGCTAATATACGCGGCTTAGTTAAATCCCCTTTTTTAAAACTTCTTGGTAAAAATTATGGCTTTTGTAGTCACTGAAAACTGTATTAAATGTAAATTTACTGACTGCGTCGATGTTTGCCCTGTCGATTGCTTCCATGTAGGCCCTAATTTCTTGGTTATTGATCCAGAAGAATGTATTGATTGCACATTGTGCGAGCCAGAATGCCCAGCCAATGCCATTTTTGCTGAAGATGAAGTGCCAGAAGGCCAAGAAGTGTTTATTAAATTAAATGCTGAATTAGCCAAAGCATGGCCTAGTATTACTGATGTGCAAAAACCGTTGCCAGATGCGGAAGAATGGAACGGCAAACCAGGCAAGCTGGAATTGTTGGAAAGATAATCAGCTAGCTGTCAATGCCGTTAAAGTTAAACAACAAGAGCCGTTCGTGCTGAGCCTGTCGAAGCATGAGCGGCTCTTGTGCGAGGGATGGATTTTTCTGTTCATCCTTCGACAAGTTCGGGTAGAACGGAAAAATCCTTAACTTAACGGCATTGGGTTTACGATACCGACATTACCGTCAATCTAAAACCAGCACTTCACCACCATTGTTGCGGACACTGGCGACAACAAAACTCAGTTTATCCATCGCCGCAAACCGTTGCCGCGCCTCAGACACCAAGCTTTCCGCTGCATCCTTGCTTGCCACCGCACAAAATCCCGTTGGTCCCCACGATGTTTGTCCTATCGCCACCGCACCTTGGTCGGCAAACCAATTAATCGCCGTAGCCACTTCTTGGCTAGTGAATACGCCGCCTTGCGCTGCCGCAAAATGCTCGCCCACCGAACGTTGCAACTGGCTGATGACATCGCCAAACTTGTCCAAATCCTGCTCAGCTACCGCAGGCAAACCTTGCATCAGCAACAAATAACACAACTTAGCCGCTTCTGTCGCCGGAAAAGGTGGCAAGGTTTTGAAGGCTTGGATTTCCTGCTGTCCGTGCAAACCCTGTCCACGGCTATCAAACACCAGGATAAAGCGCCAATCTTCAGGGATTGCCAATTGCGCCAAAACCGGCGGAGTAATGGTTTTTTCGCCCCTGCCGCCATCAACCACCAAACCACCACGCTCAAAAATGCCGATGCCGATACCAGAACGCAAACCCCGTTCAGTCACCGCCGCAATCTCCCGAACACTTAAACCTAAGCCATAAAAAGCATTCAACGCTGAACCGATAGCCAACGACATTTGCGTGCCTGAACCCAAGCCAACATGCTCCGGAATAGCCGACTCAATCGCAATATGTACCTGATCGGACACCTTCAAGGCTAGGCAAAGCAACTTCAAGCAGACTTCGCCCCGTTGCGCGGAAGGCCCGGTAACGCGACTTTGCTCAGCGGAAGTAATCGTCAAGCGCGTGCTAATTTCATTTAAAGCAACGCCGATACTACCGAAATCACGGCCTAAAGAACCGCTTAAATCGATAAATCCCATGTGCAAACGGGCAGGGGCAATAACGCTGATTTTTGGATTAGGGCTGCTCAAAGGTATCTGTGATGGGGGTTACAAAGGCTGGCAATTATACCCGATTGTCTGGACGCGGGGGGAACTAAGACGCTGATGATTTGAAGGCTGTTTATCTCTACTTGCTAGATTATTGGCACGCACCTGCATAACATCAGACAATAGCTTAAAATTCGCTTCGGCATCTGCCAAACCGTTTCCGCTTAAAATAAATAATATTATGAAATTAAAAGAAAAAGATATTGAAGTCGGCTACTTGTATTTAACCAGTGCTAAGCAATATCGCGCGGTACTGGCGATGCAAGGCGACTTTCTGATTTATGCGCCTAGTTTGGAAGGGACGGCTGCGGTAACTCAGCAGACAAAAATGCCATTTGCAAATCAGCCATTTAAGAAATGCCAGATTATTACTTTTGCCAAAAAAGATTATCAGCTTTTTGAATTCAATGGCGTGGACGCTATCAAGCATAAATTGGATGACGCGCAATTGGCAGAAGCCATCGCCCAATGTAACGCTAAGGCGGCGATTGCTTCACTGTAACTGATGTTACGCACTCACATTTTTTGGGACGAACATAATTAATAATGAATCGCTATCGCGATGTTATTTAAATCGGGTTCTCGCACCCGAAGGCGAGTTACTTTCTTTTGCGCCGCAAGCCACAAGGATGTGGCGAATGCCGAAAATGCAGGAGCATTTTTCGGTCAAAAGCAAGTAACCAAAGAAAAGGTGGCCCGATTACCGCTCATGTCTTGCGCTCCTCGCACTTGTGCCCTGTGGGGTATTTGTCGGGGGACGGCAAAAGGGGCTTCCTGCCCCTTTGCCGCCGTGCGGCATCCATGCCGCACCCTTTATGCCCTTGGGTGCTTCGGGCTGTTCCCGACAAATGCTCCGGTGCTCGACGCGGCAAACGGGGAAACAGCGCGTTACTGCGTAACGTCAGACTGTAAGATGAAAAACGGTGCTGGATTTTGACGCCATTCAATTAGCTCGGTACAACTGGAATCAATTAGTTACCGTTCGCCCAGATTAGGGCTTAACATACCACCATCACTCACTTTGGAGATTGCAATGCTTAAATGGTTAAGTTTTATATTCCTGCTCACCCAGCTTTCCGCCTGCGGCTACAACAGCTTGCAAACGGCTGATGAAACCATCACCGCCAGCTGGGCGGAAGTGCTGAACCAATACCAGCGCCGTGCCGATTTAATCCCCAACTTAGTCAATGTGGTAAAAGGCTATGCCGTCCACGAAAAAGACGTACTCACGCAAGTGGCGGAAGCGCGCGCTAAAGTCGGCGGCATAAAAGCCACGCCGGAACTGGTCAATGATGAGGCCGCGTTTAAAAAGTTTATTGCCGCACAAGGGCAGATGACCAGCGCCATTTCCCGTTTGCTGGCAGTGGCTGAAAACTATCCGCAACTGAAAGCCGATGGCTTGTTTCGCGACTTACAGGCGCAATTGGAAGGCACTGAAAACCGCATTACTGTAGCCCGAAACCGTTATATTGATGCCGTTAAAGACTACAACATTACCGTGCGTACCCTACCCAGCAACCTTACTGCGATGGTGTTGGGCATGAAAACCAAGCCCAGCTTTACCGTGGAAAATGAACAAGCCATCTCGGTTGCGCCTAAGGTGGATTTTTCTGCTCCCGCGCCGACAACTGCCCCTTAAGCCCATGTTGATAAACATCCGTTTCGGTTTATTGGCTTGCTGGTTGCTGTTTTCCAGCAATGTTTTTGCGCTGGTTGATATTCCCTTGTCGCTCAGTCGGGTAACCGACACCACGGGCAGCTTAAGCAAGCAACAGCTTGACAGTCTACAACGCAAATTAGCCGATTTTGAAACTCGCAAAGGCAGCCAAATTGTTGTGCTGATTTTGCCCAGAACCCAGCCGGAAAGCATCGAGCAATACAGCATCCGGTTGGCGGAAAAATGGCAAATTGGTCGGGAAGGGATTGATGATGGTGTTATTTTACTGATCGCCAAAGATGACCATAAATTACGTATTGAAGTAGGCTATGGCTTAGAAGGCGCCATCCCCGATGCTATCGCCAAACGGGTGATTAGCGAAATCATCACCCCGCGTTTTAAATCCGGCGACTTTGCTGGCGGCATTGATGTCGGCGTTGACCAACTCATCAAACTGATCGATGGCGAAAGCCTGCCAGCCCCTGCGAAATTTTCGGTAAATCAATTTAGCGAAACCGCCTTCGTCATTATTTTCGGCCTAGGGCTGGCGGCAGGTTATCTATTATCTTTAGTGTTTGGGCGCTTGTTGGGCGGATTGTTTGCTGGCATCGGTACAGCTGCGGTCGGGCTATTTTTGGGCTTAGGCTTAATTGCCATTTTGGAGGCTTTTTTTGTCTTTATCATCGTCGGCTTTCCGCGCAACAGCCAAGGCGGGCCGCCGTATGGCGGCGGTTTTGGCGGTAATAGCAATCGCTATCGGCAAAGTAACTCATACGGTAGCCATTGGGGCGGTGGTGGCGGTGGCAATTTTGGCGGCGGAGGCGCATCAGGGTCATGGTAAAAATTAATCGCTGGTTACGACATGCCTTAACGCCACCGTGGCGCTGGCGCGTGGCTTTTTCAAAAGACACTCTCAATAAAATCAGCCTCGCCATCCAACAAAGCGAGTGCCAACACGGCGGGGAATTGCGTTTTGTGGTGGAAAATACCCTGGCATCCGGCAAAATTTGGCAAGGGATAAGCGCAAGGCAGCGGGGCATAGAACTGTTTGCCCAGCTAGGCGTATGGGATACCGAAGCCAACAGCGGTGTGTTGATTTATTTGTTGTTGGCGGATAGGGAAGTGCATATTATTGCTGACCGTGGCATTGCCAAACAGGTCGGGCAAGCACAGTGGGATGCCATCGCCGCCACCATGCAAAGCGCATTTGCCCAGAAGGATTTTAAAACCGGAGCACTGTATGGTATTGCCGCCATTAGTGATTTGCTGGTTGAGCATTTTCCTGCAACGGCGGATAAGGCGAACGAATTACCGGATTATCCGTTGATTATTTGACAGAAAACCTAGGGGGCGTTCTCAACCAATTCTAAACAAATAAGCCCATTGGCGTGTTTTAATAGCCATTTGCCTTGGAAAATCATGGATCGAACTGTTTTAAGGGATGACCAATGGGAACGTATAAAAGATTTTTTACCCGGCAAGGC
>CAIYRS010000106.1 GCA_903928685.1 uncultured Methylococcaceae bacterium | reverse complement strand
TCCCGATCCCCTTGTTGGGTCGGGACGATATTGTGACAGGACGCCCTGGGCTTGCGAAGCAATCTAACCGTCGCGTAGTTTTTGCGGATTTTCGGGCAGGACGCCCAGAAAATCTTTACGCAAAAATAGCGACTCGCTTAAGCTTAGATTTAATAATTCACCCTAACCCCAATTTCCCCGCCTCTCCCAGGCTCTGGCGCAAAATTCCGTAAGTACGAGGTCGAGTTGCGGATATTTTCATCCAGCAAGTTGTTGGCTTTGGCGAACACCAGCACGTCTACGTCTTTGATTTGTTTGATGAGGTATTGGGTGCTGAGGTTTAGCTGCACATAGCCTGCGGTGGCGGTGTCGAAATTGCCGGGGTGGTCTTGGGCTTCACCACGGGTTAGGCGTAGGTTGCTGTTCCAGTCGCCTTTGTTGTGGTCGAGTTGGAAGCCAAAGCGTAGGGGTGGCATTCTTGGTACGTCGCCGCCGTTGACGAATTGCCCACGGGTGTAGTCGCTGAACAGGGTTAAATCGACTAGGCCGTAGTGGTTTTCCATCAGCGGGAAAATCAGTTTGCTTTCATAGCCCATGAAGGTGGCGTTGGCTTGGCGGCTTTCGACCACGGGCGAGCAGGGCGTGTGGGCGGGGCAAACGTCGCCGTCTTCGGTGACGAATACGCCGTTGCGTTGTTGGTAGATGTAGTCGTTGGCCCAGTTGTGGAACAGGTCGAGTTCGGCGCGAAAGCCGTTGGCGTTGAATTTGTAGCCTAGGTCGAGGTTGTACGAGGTTTCTTCGTGCAGGTTGATGTTGCCGACTTCAAAGCTGCGAGTGGCATCGTGGTAGCCATTGGCGAGCAATTCCTGCACTTGCGGGGCGCGTTGCGAGCGGGTCATGGCGAGGTTGACGCTGTTCTGGTCGTTGATTTTCCACAGGCTGGATGCGGACGCGCTGACGGGCAGGTAGTTCAGGTTGTTGACGCCTTCGGGGGCGATGGTGGTGTCTTCGACGCGCCAGCCGAGTTGGTTGTTGAATGCGCCTAAGTTAAAGGATTCGACTTGGAATACGCCGTAGCTGTTGGTTAAGGATCGCGGAACGATGTGGTCGCCAGTTTCTTTATCAATGGCGGCAAAGTCGCTGGCAATGGCTTGGAAACCTAATGCGCCGTGCAAGCCAGCAATGGGTTTGTGGGTGAGTTCCAAGCGGCTTTCGTAGGTTTTGTTGGTGAAAAACGCTGCTGCCACGCCATTCGGCACTTCGGTGTGTTGGTAGTCGGTGTAGCCTAATTTCATGCGTAATGATTCAGCAAACGCGAACGGGTTTTTCAGCTCACTTTTAAAATCGTATTTGCTTTGTTTCAGGTCGATGCGGGTGATTTCACCGCCTGTGCCGTCGGGGGCGATGCCGTAGTTGTTTTCTAGGCGGTTGATGGATATGCCCGCAAAACCAGGATCGCCAATTAACGACAAGCCTGCCGAGCCGCTGATGGCATCGCTGCTGCTGTTATTGATGAAGCCTTTGCTGTTTTGCAAAACATCGGGCAAGGTCGGGTCAACTTGGCGTGCGGCGTTAATGTCGATGGCGTTACCGCCAATATCAACATTGCCTCGGTCGCGGAAAAAACCGTCGATATGGTAGGCGATGTGGTCTTTGCCGCCTTCGGCTTTCATGGTGGTGGCGGTTTCGTTGGAGACGGAATCGAATCGTTGTTCTAATGCGCCGCCTAAGAGTTTTTCCGGCAGTTTTTCAGGGATTCGGTTGTCGATGACGTTGACTACGCCGCCGATTGCGCCACTGCCATATAACAGCGTCGCGGGGCCGCGTAATACTTCAATGCGTTCGGCGAGTAATGGCTCGACGCTGCTGGCGTGGTCGGGGCTGATGGCGGAAGCATCGTTACCGCCTATGCCGTTATTTAACACTCGCACCCTTGGCCCGCTTTGCCCGCGTATCACAGGCGTGCCCACACCTGGGCCGAACGATTGGCTGGTGATGCCGAGTTCGTTTTTTAGGGTTTCGCCAATGCTGTGCCCGACTTTTAGGCGTAGTTCGTCTTCGCTGAGGACGGTGACGGGAGTAGTGAGGGCGTTGGTTTTCGTCGGTAAAGTGGCAATAACTTCAACGGTTTCCAAGGTTTGTACGGCGTCCTTCGCCATTGCGTTGCTGGCAACAAAGCTAGAAGCAACAAAGAACCAAGTAATGCGATTTTTCATAATGGGTTTGTGTTTGTTGGTGGTTAATTAGAGATGTTATAACATCACGTTATTAAATTTTGATGACTTTAAAATTAGTGGTGATGATTGCTAGCTGATGTTACGCACTCACTTTTTGTGAGACGAAAATAAATAATAATGAATCGCTACCGCGATGTTATTTAAAACGGGTTCTCGCACCCGAAGGCGAGCTACTTTCTTTTGCGCCGCCAAAAGAAAGTAGCCAAAGAAAAGGCGGCCCGGTTACCGCTCATGTCTTGCGCTCCTCGCATTTGTCGGGGGACGGCAAAAGGGGCTTCCTGCCCCTTTGCCGCCGTGCGGCATCCCTGCCGCACCCCTAACGGGCTGTTCCCGACAAATACTCCTGTGCTCGACGCGGCAAACGGGAGAAAAGCGCGTTACTCTTTAACGTCAGTTACTGATTGCCATTGTCTGATTTCTTGGCGCGTCCAGTTAAAAATACTGCTGCCAAGCCAGTAATGGCAAGCCCGGCAATTGTGCCGCCTGCTTCAGGTTGTCCATTTACGGCGGTGTAAACGCCACCACCAATGCCAGATAAGCCAATCAGCAATGCACAAATTTGCCCAATCAGCCTTTCGATAAATACAAAGGTGTTTACCCGATGGGTTTCAGTACGGCGGTATTCTGCTTCGGCTTGGGTTTGTTCAAATATCCAATCGACGCGGTCAGGACGGAATTGGTGGAGCTGCTCGATTTGATGAACCGGAATAATCGGGCTATCCGTTTCGTGTTGCTGGACGGTTAAATCGCCGTGTCGGCTTTTAACGGAGGCGTGGGTTGATTTTGGCATCTTTAGCTACATTTTTTCCCAATGCTTTAGTGATTTTAGCGGCATCGCCGCGCAATACGGCGCTATCTTTGCGGAAATCGCCACGTTGCGGACGCAGATAATCTTGCTCAGGATATAACACCAAGGCTTGGCTTAAACCATCCAACCAGTTTTGTAAGTGTTTGTTCATTAGATTTAATTTTAAGAATTTTTGATCAATATACCGAATTGGTTTGCCCTTATCAACCGCAACGCCTGCTTTCACTGGAAGTCAGAAGATAGTTTTCAGTTTGGCGCTATAACCTTGTCCTGGTTCAAACATGTCAGTTGGTAGCTCGCATGAAGAGCATCGGAATGCGGGGCATCGAAGCCACGAAAGCCCGTATTTCGCAAGCTGCATACGGGGCACTTGCTATTGTACCCAAATGCCTGTGCTAGAATCCCTGCTTTAGGCAATCAGTCACTCAAACGGCAATATGGCAACCAGCACCCCCAATACCCCGCGACAAATTCTAAAAACGGTATTCGGTTACGACAGTTTTAGAGGCCACCAGCAAACCGTTATTGACCATGTCTTGGCAGGCCAAGATGCTTTGGTATTGATGCCGACAGGTGGCGGCAAATCCCTGTGCTACCAAATTCCGTCCTTGCTTCGGGACGGTGTGGGCATTGTTATTTCGCCATTGATCGCGCTGATGCAAGACCAAGTCAACGCCCTGCTGCAATTGGGCGTAAAAGCCGCGTTTTTAAACTCCACCTTAAACTTAGAGCAAGCCCGGCAAGTAGAGCAGCAATTGCTCAACGGCGAGTTGGATTTGCTGTATATCGCCCCGGAACGCTTATCGGCGGCACGCACCGCAGGCTTGTTCGCCAGAATCAAGATCGCCTTGTTCGCCATCGATGAAGCCCACTGCGTTTCCCAATGGGGGCATGATTTCCGCGCCGATTACCTGCAATTGTCGGTCTTGCATGAACAATATCCGACCATTCCCCGCATTGCCCTGACCGCTACCGCCGATGAAAAAACCCGTGAGGAAATCATCCTGCGACTAGGTTTGGCGCACGCACAATTATTCCAAAGCGGCTTTGATCGCCCCAACATCCGCTACCGCATCATCCAAAAACAAAACGCCCGCCAACAACTGCTGGCCTTCATCCGCGCCGAACATGACGGTGATGCTGGCATCGTCTATTGCCTGTCGCGCAAAAAAGTTGAAGCCACCGCAGAATGGCTGTGCAGTAACGGCGTTAACGCCTTGCCTTACCACGCGGGCATGAGCAACGACTTACGCCAACAACACCAACACCGATTTTTAATGGCGGACAGCTTAGTGATGGTCGCCACCATCGCTTTCGGCATGGGCATAGACAAACCCAACGTCCGCTTCGTCGCCCATTTGGATTTGCCAAAAAGTGTCGAAGCCTACTATCAAGAGACAGGTAGGGCAGGGCGCGACGGCTTACCCGCCAATGCCTGGATGGCTTACGGTTTGCAAGATGTCATTACCTTGCGGCAAATGCTGGGCGAATCCAACGCCGACGAAGCCCACAAACGCGTGGAATTCCACAAGCTCGATGCCATGTTGGCGTTATGCGAACAAGTCCACTGCCGTCGGCAAGGCTTGCTCAATTACTTTGGCGATAGCTTGGAACAACCCTGCGGCAATTGCGACACCTGTTTAACCCCAGTAGCCACCTGGGATGGCACACTCGCCGCGCAACAAGCGTTATCCTGCATATACCGCACCGAACAACGCTTTGGCGTGGCTTATTTAATTGACGTATTACTGGGCAAAGCCACCGAACGCATCAAAGCCGCCGGACACGACCGCTTATCCACCTTCGCCATTGGCAAACAATTGGACGAAAAACAATGGTATTCGGTATTCCGGCAACTGGTGGCGCGTGGCTTGGTAGCGGTCGATTTCGAACGCTTTGGCGCGTTGCGGCTCACCGATGCCTGCCGCCCCATCTTACGCGGCGAACAAGCCTTAATGTTACGCAAAGACACCCAGCCAGAAAAACTCAAGCGCAGCAAAAGCGACTACAGCCGTAGCAGCCAACAAGCCGACAGCGAAACTTTATGGGATGCCTTACGTGCCAAACGCCGAGAAATTGCCGACCTACAAGACGTGCCGCCGTATGTGATTTTCCACGATGCCACCTTAATGGCAATGGTAGAAGCCAGACCCAAAAGCCGCCAGCAAATGGCACTGATTTCCGGTATCGGCGAACGTAAACTAGAACAATATGGTGAGCAATTCTTAAGCGTGATCCGCCAATTTGCCGATGCCGCCGACACCGATAACGAAGTTTCCGAAACCATCACCGAAACCCTCAACTTGTTCGTTTTAGGCTATAGCGTCAGCAAAATCGCCCAGCAACGCGGCTTAAAAGAAACCACCGTCTACGGGCATTTAGCGCACAGCATCGCCCAAGGCCAAGTAGCGGCAACGGCAGTGGTGGAATTACCGGAACATGTCATCAAAGAAATTGAAGCCGTCATTTTGGCCTTGCCGCCAGAACAAAAAAACGCCCTGAAACCCGTCTACGAAAGTTTTGACGGCAGTTACAGTTACGATATGTTGCGTTGCATACGCGCGGGATTGCAGCGGGAAATTGGCTGAATTAAGTTTTTTAACTGAGGAGTTATGATCGCGTCATTCGGAAATTTTGTTGAATTGCCTAGAAAGGTGTCCGTTCAATTGACCAACGTTACTTTGGATGGGGTATTTGACAAGCTTTTTTGTGATTTAAATATTGCGTTGTTATTAGTGTGGGCTTTAAGCCAACTATCCTCTGGTTTTATAGCTAACGACTTGGTTCTTAAGGAAATAGTATATTTAGTATCGAATATTAATCGTTGCAATCTAGTTTCAGATACTGATCCTTGGATTTTTGTTCTACCGTGTAACCAATGTCCGTCAATAATAAAATATCCCGTGCCATACAATCCTGGAATACGAAATTGGTTAGATTCAATTGCAATTCTTAAGTCATTCACCCACGGGTGTTCTCCGTGTATCAAGTTGTAAATAGAATCAAAGGCATCATTAAACATTCGTGTTTGAAGAGCCTCTTTTATGTATGTTTTTATTTCTATTGGCATAGAATCTGTTGCATCCATTGCATCTGAAAGCTTTTTAAAAGAAAGTAGAAGTATATCTCCACCTACAAAGCTATCAGTCCGGGATATAACATTCAGTATAGCTCTTGCTTTAAAGAGATCTGCATGTACAGGAAAGCCTTTATCCAATGCTTCAGTTTTAATGGGTGAATGAAAAGATATGGAATTAGTTAAATTTTGCCTATTCGTCAAACTCCTTGATAGTAATGAAAATAAATTATGTAAGGATTGATGTGTAAATTTATCAAATAATAGTTTTTCAAACAGTATAATTCCTTGAGAAGGGTTCAATTTGATTAACATATCAGTAATTATATCTACTGTATCAAGCAGGCTTGAGCTAAGTGTGGCGTCGCTTACTACAGCATATGTATACCCATAAGGTTCATTAGGATCAATATTAATTACAGTTGTTTCTAAGTTAGATAATTCTTCATTCAGCAAAGAAAGTTTTCTAACCCAAAACTCAGACCAAGTATAAAAAGGAATCCCATATGCCGATCTTTCCGAATATTTGAATAATGTATTCATATTAAAACTCTTCGACTCCTTTTGCATTGTTTAGAAGTCCAGTCTCATCGTAGTAATAACACGACAAGGTATATTTTTGGAGGTTGTAAGTATTCAATACCTGCTCTATTTCACGATTCAGGTGATTGATTAGGGTTGATTGCGAACAAGTTGAAAGGGTTTCAATTATAAGTTCATTCTCTCCTTCACAGACTGATTCAATGATGGTTTTCCCTGTGCCTCTTGTAATTGCATTATTAAGATTTCTTAAAAAAGCTATTCTCTGCTTACTTCCCTTGCTTCCTTTTGCTTCAATAAAGACAAATGACCTGCTTGCTCGAAAATTATCGTAGTCTGAATTGTTAGGAAGCAAAGTGTATGTAATTAATTCACCGTCTTTTAAATTGATTAAGTTATTTACAGTTTTAGATTGTGTTAATACATTAATTAACTGTTTTTTTCCAAATGATTCAGTTTCTGATTCAACCATCTGTACTTTTGCTTTGAGAGCCTTAAAAATTAAATCAAAAAAATTCTTGGCGATAGTGTCTGATTTTGCACGGAATTTTATTAATAAATCCCATGCCCCCATTAGATCATAGAGTGCTTCGATAACTATACCATCAGCTGATTCAGCTTCTAAATCTAGAATTATAGTTCGGCTTTGTTCGCAACTTCTAACACCTAGTAGTACAAAAAAAAGATTTGATGCGTCTTTTGAATCTATATCAATACCAATTGTTTTTGCGCTTCTTTGTGAAATTTGCCAATCTGCTTGGCATGGAGTGTGGTCTATTATTACTTCAATTATTTGGCGATTTTCATCTGTTAACAGACGCTCAGACCATTTATTTAATTGATTTTGGGCATTTCTTGGGTTGCCCATATCAATGCAGACAATACCCGCTAAATCTGAAATGCTTGACATAACTTTAGCGCCTTTAGTAATGATAATCGCTTTAGATAGGCCAAGACGTGACGAAAACAACCCAAACTCAATAAGCACGTTATCTCTAGGTTGAGTTTTTTCCTTATCCCTATACCAAACTTTATCGTCATCCGTCATTAAAATAACTGCAGCTTGAACTTCCGTACTAATTCTAAGAAGTGATTGATAATTGAATTCTCCTACATGAAATACATCTGGATCATTCCAAATGATAGGATTCAATTTATTTTCTTCTAACCAAGCAGCTACTGTTTTAGCAGAAGGCAAGGCTTCTTTTGAGCTAGCAATAAATACTTTCATACATGACACCGATTATTTATTGGAGTAAATCCAAATCAAAATTTCTCACTGGTACACATCTTGTGATTTATTTTCATCCTTTGGCTGTCATGATGCACATAATTAAAAAAATCACTCCAAATATTGTTCCATGGAAAATTCGCAAAGTTTCAGAAAAGCAGGTTGAAAACCACGAATTCACATCCGCCATGTAGCTATTAGTATTCATAGAGAAATCAATTGCTGAATCTTCTTTTATTGCGATTGCTTGATATTGTTTTCTAAACAATCTTTCTTGTCTTAAAAAATATCCATCCAGAGACCAAAAAGTAAGGCAAGGAAAATATGCAATATAAACAAAAAATGGATTTGTGTCCTTTGCTGCTAAAGCAAATAATGCGGAAGATAGAGTTACGCTCCAGCCTTTGAGCAAGAACGAATTGTTTGCCATTCGATTAATTACACCTTGTGTTAACTCTAAATGTTTTATTTTTTTTTCCATACCAGCTTTATATGTGGGAGTGCTAACTAAAAATTAGATGTATTTAAAACATTAAAGCCGAAACTCGAATGATTTAATGTTATTTGGATAGTATTTAGATTTTTAAAATCTGGCTAACTATTGCCAATTTCGGCTAGTAAAGTAGCAAATTATTTTGTCAGTATCAAAATTTTTGTTAGCTAAAAATATCTACTCAATAAATTCCATGTTCATGAGACTCAAAATTTAAAAAATTAATGGGTTTTTAGGCTCTGATTTTTAAGGAGCGCGGGCATCTTGCCCGCCTTTGCAATCAAGACGACGGCACACCAAAAAACTATTCAACGTATATAATGCCAACTAGGCAATATAGTGTTGCCCAAAGTTATATAATCGGTATGTTAGTTGGTAATAGGCGTAAAAATGACTAAACGAAATTTGATAACAACAGCTGTGGCGCTCGCGGTGTTGCTGGGTGCGGGCGTGGTTGCTGCGCCGTATTTATTGGCTTTATTGCCTGCCGAGACTACCAGCACTTTTAGTTATACCAGTGAACTGGGCGAGCATGTCGGCGGTGGCGATAGCCAAAATTACAGTAAAACCAATAGCCAGTTGTCGTTAACAGGCGATTTGGCGGCGGTGGAGTTTTCGGTAAAAACCGATAGCGGTTATTGGTCAATCCGCCTACAAGCGCCTAATGGTGAAAAATTGCATCTGGGGCGCTATGACAAAATCACCGCCACGGCAGCGGGCACTGGCAAGTTGCCGCTGCTGAAGGTGATAAGCAATGGCAATGAATGTAATGAAGTTTATGGCAATTTCAGTATCAGTCAGTTGCAGGTTGATGAAGCAGGTAAGGTGATGGCTTTGGCGGCGGAGTTTGTGCAAAGTTGTGAGTCGCCGACCGCTCCGGTGTTGCGGGGTTATATGCAATATCAAATTCCTGTGGTTAAGCATTAATTGGCTTGCGCGAGTTGGAATCTACTAGATAGCAAAGCCTTAAGGATGGGGTTGCAACCAATGCCGTAAATTAAGGATTTTTCCGTTCGTCCTGAGCTTGTCGAAGGATGAACGGAAAAATCCGACCCTCGCAACACAAGCCGTTTATGCTTCGACAAGCTCAGCACGAACGGCTTGTGTTGCTTAACTTAATGGTATTGGTCGCAAACTCCATCCTGTATTTAGCAAACCGATGTCTGCACGCTAAGTTACCAATCCCCCAAACAATAGGAATTCCCCATGAATGAAACAATTACTTTAAACGTCAATGGTATGAAATGTGGCGGTTGTGAAAATAACGTTATCAGCAAGTTATCGGCTATGGCTGGCATTAGCCAGGTGACGGCTTCCAGCAAAAGCAATGAAGTCAGCGTTGAATTTGATAACAGCGTGGTGACATTAGCGGCTATCAGCGCTGCCATTACTGATGCGGGTTACACCGTATCCGCTGCTTAATTCTTACCGATGGCGGCTAATCAAGCAGGTTTGGAACCCTTACGCTTATCCATTTTAGGTATGCGCTGTGCTGGCTGCGTCAGTTCGGTGGAGACGGCTTTGGCGGCGGTGGCTGGGGTGACGGCGGTCAATGTCAGTTTTGCCGACCATTCGGCAATGGTGCAAGGCCATGCTGATGCGGCGGCGTTGATACAGGCGACAAAATTGGCGGGTTACGATGCCGCTGTGATGGAAGCGCTGGAAGACCCGGCAGCGGAAGAAGCGTTGGAAGCGCAACGCTATCGGCAGTTAATGTCCAAAGCCATAGTGGCTGGTGGTTTCGGGCTGTTATTGATGCTGCTCGAACATCTCGGCTGGTTGCCTGCGATGGGTTCGGCGGCAGGCCGTTGGTTTTGGCCGCAAACTGCGGTTATCAGCTTAGCCATCATGATTTATTCTGGCTGGCATTTTTATAGTGGCGCGGTGCAATCGTTACGTGTTGGGCAAGCCACTATGGATACTTTGATTGCCTTGGGTACAGGCTCGGCGTGGTTGTATTCGTGCATTGTCATCGATTACTACGGCAGTCTGCCCAGCTTGGCAACACACGCTTATTTTGAAGCCGCTGTGGTGATTTTGGCGTTCATCAATTTAGGTACCGCCTTGGAAACCCGCGCCAGAGGCAAAACCTCCAGCGCAATCCGCGAATTGTTGGGATTGCAACCGCGCACTGCCCGTGTGATCCGCAATGGCGAAGAACGCGACGTGCCGATAGTGGAAGTCGGTTTGGGCGAAACTTTGCGGGTTAGGCCGGGTGAAAAAATCCCCGTGGATGGCGTGGTCGTCGAAGGCCATTCCACTGTCGATGAAGCCATGTTGACTGGCGAGCCGATGCCTGTAGAAAAATCCGCCAATAGCCAAGTGGCGGCAGGCACGATGAACCAAACAGGCAGTTTTTTATTTACCGCAACCCGCATAGGCCGCGACACCGCGCTGGCGCAAATCATCAGCAGCGTGCGCCAAGCGCAAAGCAGCAAACCGGATATTGCCAAATTAGCCGATAAAATCGCGGCGGTGTTTGTGCCCGTGGTGGTTGCCATTGCCGTGCTGACTTTTTTTATCTGGTACATTTTTGGCCCAGAACCGTCATTGGCGTACGCGTTCGTGACTTCCATGACCGTGCTGGTGATTGCTTGCCCTTGCGCCTTAGGATTGGCAACGCCGATTTCGGTGATGGTGGCAGTCGGCAGGGCGGCGCAAGCGGGCATTCTGATACGCAACGGCGATGCCCTGCAATCGGCAGGGAAGTTGACGTGTTTGGTTTTGGATAAAACAGGCACGATTACCGAAGGCAAACCCGTGGTGGTCAGCGTAGAAACCTTGGGCGAGATTGATAAAGATGCGGTGCTGCAATTGGCAGCCAGTATTGAGTCAGGCTCTGAACATCCATTGGCGGCGGCGATTTTGGCGGCAGCGGCGGAAAAACAATTAACGCTGGAAAAAATGACCGGATTTGCCGCCATTGCGGGCTTTGGCGTGAGTGCGGACTATAAAGGCCAGCGGGTGTTGTTCGGCAACAAAGCCTTGATGGATAGAGAGCAGGTGAAATTCAGCCGCTTTAACAACAAACTGGAAAAGCTATCTGCCTTAGGGCAAACGCCGATGTTACTGGCGCTGGGCGATAGCATTGTCGGCATTATCGCGGTCGCCGACCCGATTAAAAAAGACTCCGCCGCTGCCGTCGCCAAGCTGCAAAGCTTAGGCTTACGCATCATCATGGTGACTGGCGATAACCAAATCACCGCCCATGCCATCGCCAAACAAAGCGGCATTGCCGAAGTGATTGCCCAAGTGTTGCCGCAAGACAAAGCGGGCGTGGTGCAGTCTTTGCAGCAACAAGGCGAAGTGGTTGGCATGGTTGGTGACGGCATTAACGATGCGCCCGCGTTGGCGCAAGCCGATGTCGGCATGGCGATAGGCACAGGCACGGACGTGGCAATCGCCAGTGCCGATGTGGTGATTTTGCAAGGCTCGCTGCTGAAAGTGCCGGAAGTGATTAGCTTGTCGAAAGCTACGGTAATTAATATCAAGCAAAACCTGATCGGCGCGTTTTTTTACAACACCCTCAGCATTCCGGTAGCGGCAGGCTTGTTATACCCAATTGCGGGTATCTTGCTGAATCCGATGATTGCTGGCGCGGCGATGGCGATGTCGTCATTGACGGTGGTGAGTAATGCCAATCGTTTGCGTTGGATGAAGTGGTAGGATGGGCTGACGATAGGAAGCCCATCGTTTGTGTCATAACTAAACTATACTGGTTGCAATATAAATAAAACAAAGGAATCAAAATGACACAACGCCACAAAGTCTTCGTTAGTTATCATCATGCAAATGACCAAAATCATCGGGATAAATTTGAAAATTTGTTTTCCTATGCATTCAAACGACGCAACACGATAATTCCAGACAATTCTTTTCCAAATTTTGTTAACAATCGTTCTGGCGCGGAGTGGCAAAAATGAAATGGAGCGAATGGTTAGAAAAGTGGAGCATGTCTTCTTTAAAGGTAACCGCACCTTTCTTAGAAATGGAATGGAAGCCAAAGGATGAAGATAAAACAGCCGCTTGGCAGCTTTATATTGAATTACTTACAAGAATTACAACCCAACCTTTGAATTCAACACATGGTGATGAAAAAACGGCACTTGATAGCATCCATCAATTATTTCCCATTACTCGTGAAATTCTAAAAGCCAATACCAGAGGTTGTATAGAGTTTACAAAAATTGCGGTTATCGTCCTTAACCAAGTTATTCGTCCATTTACTGCAAAATGGCATCGATTAAGCCTAGAAAATGCCTTTGATAATCCTCAACAATGCCAAGTTTTTAGGAATGAATTAGCTGTTCTCCAGGGAAATTTACGAAATTACACAAGAATGCTTGCAGACATGGCTGGTGTTGAAGATCTGACTTTATTGGAAGATGTTTAATTTTGGATGGGCTGACGCCAGGAAGCCCATCACCCGCAGATGACAAATGCTTTTGAATTGGCGTTAACAACCTGTTTTTTACGCCACAACCAACCACAACGCTATGCAAATCATCCCTTATTTCGTTGCCATAAAACCGGGAAAAATCGTTTTATGGTGTTATTTAATCTGGTATTTGGTGACTATCTATCACCATTTTGATCCTTCCCTTAAAATCTGGATTAATTCCGCTGGCATTAGCGCGGTAATTGGTTGTGGTTTGTTGTTAAGCGTCAACGGCAGTACTGCGGATGCTTGGCAGACTTTCCGGTTGTTTTTGATGCCGTTTTGCGTATCCAGCTTTTCCTCGTTAATTAAAGGCCAAGGTTTTATTTTTGTCTTTTCCAGCAATCTCTCCGAATTGTTTACCGCCATCGGTTGCTGTAGCTTGTTTAGCCTTGCCGTGCTGTTTATCAAATCCCGGTACAAAAAGCCGATAAGCGGACGCTACAGCTGATAAGCGTTGTATAATCAATCAACTTCCTATATTTGTTGTTATCCTGCATGGTTTCAATAATCCGAACATCGTTACTGGTATTGCTGGTGTTGCTGCAAAGCATCGCGCCGTTGGTACATGCCCATACTGGCGGTTTTCGCGGTGCCGATTCGGATGTTTCCGGCGGTTTACATGTTCCTGGTTTAGAAATTTATCTCAGCGCAGATACATCTGCACAATCGTCCTGTTTTGCGGCTGTCGCCCCTTCTGCAGAAGGCTTCGCGGTCGGTATCCATAGCGGCATTAAGCACAATCATGCTGATTGCCATCATGCCAATGCCGTTTATCTGGCAACTGCCTTCTTACTGCCGCAAGCGACTGCTTCGCCAGAATCAACTTACTTTATCCATGCAGCCGCTGATATTCCGCAGGGGCAAATGCTTAAATCGGCGCATATTCCCAGAGCGCCGCCCACGCTTTAATCCCCGCAGATTGATTTTTCGCTAGCAAATCATCATTCCGGCAGAGCTACGCTTTGCTGAGTGCGTTGGCATAACCGATTTACCCTCCCTTTTATATAGTCGCGGCAGATACCGCATCGAGCTTTTATGTTGGCATTAAACTCCTATGCAAAACAGCGTACTTATTCCCGCTTACCTTTAATATGCGTGGTTGCCGGATTAACCGTCGCCACTAACGGATTGGCACAAACGCTTCCAAAACCTCTCACCGTTGCTCCCGTGGACGTTCCAAGCCTACCAACGGTTACCCACCATGATTTAATCGATTTTGATAGCAGCCTGTCGCTGGCAAAACTGGTTGATTTAACTTTAGAAAAATACCCTGATAGCCATTGGTTGGATTCTTTAGAAGAAGAAGCCAAGGCCATTTACCAACGTGGACAAAGCTGGGTAGCTGGTGCGCCGCAAGCGGGTTTGCGTTTCCAAGAAGCCACCAGTGGTACGCTGCATTATGTTGATGGCACGGTGCAAGTACCGTTGTGGAATTTAGGCCAACGCGAAGCCGAACAAAAATTGGCTAGCCAAGCGGAAGACAGCCAAGTAAACCAAGCAGCGGCGATTAAACTGCGCGTTGCTGGCTTAGTAAGGCAAGCTTTATGGGATATGGAGCTGCAAAAAATCCGTTTTGAACAAGCCACTTCAGAAACCGAAGTGTTTGGGCAATTGCTGAAAAACATCATGCGACGGGTGGAATTGGGTGATTTGCCTCGCGCCGATGCCTTATTGGCGGAAACTGAGTTGCTACAAAAACGCTCAACAATGACGTTGGCAGAAGCAGAATTGATGCACTCCCGTAAACGCTATCAAAGCATCACCCAAATCACCAAAGCCCCTGCGAAGTTTCAAGAACAAGTGGTTAGCCTGAAAGAAATCCAACAAAACCATCCAGCCTTAGCAGCTTTAAACAGCCAAATTAGCCGCAAGCAAGCGGAACTGGAAGCCTTGAAGTTAACAGGCGATGGACAAACCAATCTTACCGTCGGCGTAAACAGTGACCGTGGCAATAACGATCCACGCAGTAACCATACCGAAAGTTTTAATATTGGTGTCAACGTGCCGTTTGGCGGCAGCGCCCACCGCGCCCCGCATATTGCTGCTGTGAATGTCGAGCTTAACCGCCTGATTTCTGAGCGCGAGCAATTATTCCGCAACTTGGAGCAAGCCCATCACGAAGCCGAACACAATCTGGAAGTTAACCGCGTCGAGCTGGATATATCCAACCAATTAAAACAAGTCGCGGAACAGCATTTATCTATGATGCAAGTGGCTTTTTCGGTTGGGGAAATTGATTTGATGGATTTGTTGAAAGTACAAGCGCGTACCCATCAAGCGATTTTGAACGCCAAAGAGCGGGCGTTGATACTGGAGCGCGACCAAGCCTTTTATAACCAAGCAGTTGGGATATTGCCATGAGGATGGCACTGCCAGCGACTGTTCTCGGCATGATGTTAGCCCTTTCGCCGCTTAGCAGTTGGGCGGCTGGCAACACCATAAAATTGGCTGCTGACCACATCAGCAATTTGGGGGTCACCCTAGGCAAAGCCATTGCCGTCACTCATGTGCCGATGTTGTATGCGCCTGCCAAAGTGGTGGTGCCGCCTGCCAAAGAGTTCATCGTTAGCGCTTCGCAAGCGGGCTTGGTGGTCAACTTAAACGCCGCCATTGGCGATAAGGTTAAACAAGGCCAAGTGCTGGCAACGCTGAACAGCTCTGATTTACTGTCTACCCAGCAATTGTATTTGCAAGCCAATAGCGATTTGGAATTGCAGCAATTTGCTTATAAGCGCGATAAAAAATTAGTAGATGAAGGCGTGATTGCCGAACGCCGTTGGCTGGAAACCCGTAGTGTTTACAATGCCGCCGCTTCCGCCGCTAGCGAACATCGGCAATTGCTGGCGATTGCAGGCATGAGCGACAGCGAAATTAACCAATTGATTCAAAGCCGCCATTTATCCGGCTTGCTCAGCATCCGTTCGCCGATTAATGGCGTGGTTATGGAGCGCTTGGCAGTGGCGGGTGCAAAAGTGGATAGCTTGGCGCCGCTATACCGCATCGCTAATCTGGATGAATTGTGGCTGGAGATTAATATCCCGCAAGAACGTTTAGGGCAAATCAAATTGGGCGACAAGGTGTTGTTGGAACAACCCGCTGCTGATGCCCAACAGTTGGAGCAGCGGCAAACTCCGGTGACTATGCCGATTAGTGCCGAAATCAGTTTGCTAGGGCAAAACGTCAATCCTGAAAACCAAACTATCTTGGCGCGTGCCGTCATTCATGGCGAACAAAGCGACGTGCGCCCAGGGCAGCGCATTAATATCCAAATCATCCAACCCAACAGCGGCGTGGCGTTTACCGTACCCAATACTGCTATCGCCCAGCAAGCAGGCAAATCGTATATTTTTGTCCGTAACAACGAGGGCTTTATCGCCCAAGAAGTCACTGTTATCGGCAAACAAGGCGAAGACGCCACCATTAGCAGCGCACTTTCCGGCAACGAAAACATCGCTATAACTGGCGCAGTGGCGTTGAAAGCCAACTGGCTGGGCTTGGGGAGCGAGTAATGGGGCAGTTAATTCGTTTTGCCTTAAGCCAACGGCTATTAATGCTGATTGTGGTGGTGCTATTGGCGGGCGCAGGTTATCGGGCGTTTACTATTATTCCTATCGATGCCTTTCCCGAAGTTTCGCCCACGCAAGTAAAAATCATTGTTAAAGCGCCTGGGATGACGCCAGAAGAAGTCGAAGCCCGCATCACCGCGCCAATTGAAGTGGAATTGCTGGGCATACCGCACCAAACCATGTTGCGCTCGATTGCCAAATACGCACTCACCGACATCACTGTCGATTTTTCTGAAGGCACTGATATTTACTGGGCGCGTCAGCAAATTGCCGAACGCTTGAACACCTTATGGGGCAATTTGCCTGTGGGCGTACAAGGCGGGATTGCGCCGATGACCACGCCGCTGGGCGAGATGTTTATGTTCAGTATTGAAGGCGGCGGCCTAAGCCTGATGGAACGGCGGGATTTGTTGGATTGGGTCATCCGACCAGCTTTGCGTACCGTCTCCGGTGTTGCCGATGTCAATTCTTTGGGCGGCATGGTCAGGAGTTTTGAAGTTATTCCTGATAACACCCGTTTATCGGCGCGTGGCATCAGTATGGATAAAGTCGTACAAGCTTTGCAGCGCAATAACAGCAATGACGGCGCAGGGCGCTTAAGTGATGGCGAAGAAGCGTTAATCGTCCGCGCCGAAGGCCGCATTAAAACCTTGGCGGATGTGCGGAGTATTGTTGTCGATAACAAAAACGGCATTGCCGTAACGGTCGGCGATATTGCTGAAATCAAGATTGGCGCGTTAACCCGTTACGGCGCGGTCAGCAAAAACGGCGAAGGCGAATCGGTCACTGGCTTGGTTTTGAGCTTACGCGGTGCCAATGCCCGGCAAACCATTGTCGGCATTGAAGCCAAACTGGCAGAACTCAGCAAAAGCTTTCCCAAAGGCGTGGAAGCCAAGGTGTTTTATAACCGTGGCGATTTGGTCGATAAAGCCGTGGAAACCGTTATCCATGCCTTAGGCGAAGCCGTGGTTTTGGTGGTGGTTTTGTTGCTGCTGTTTTTGGGTAATATCCGCGCCGCGATAGTCGTGGCTTTGGCCTTGCCGTTGGCGGCGTTGTTTACCTTTATTTTGATGGAACAAATCGGCATGTCCGCCAATTTGATGAGCTTAGGCGGTTTGGCGATTGCTATCGGCATGTTGGTCGATGCTGCCGTGGTGGTCACGGAAAATCTCATCACCCATTTGGCGCATACCAAAACCGCACAACGCTTACCACGGCTGCATGTGATTTACCGCGCCACCAAAGAAGTCGCCGCGCCTGTAACTTCGGGGATTTTGATTATCATCATCGTGTTTTTGCCGTTGCTGACCTTGCAGGGTTTGGAAGGCAAATTGTTCACGCCCGTGGCGTTGACTATCGTGTTTGCGCTAAGCGGCTCGTTGATTTTATCGCTAACCGTTATTCCGGTGATTGCCTCGTACTTACTCAAAGAGGTCTCGCACGAAGAACCGTGGTTACCGCGTAAACTGCAACAAGCCTATCAACCGACTTTGGCGTGGTGTCTTGAAAACAGCAAAATCGTGTTTATCGGCGCGGGCGTATTAATGGTGTTGACGGTGCTGGTATTCACCCGTATCGGCAGCACTTTTATGCCGACCATGGATGAAGGCGACATCATCGTGCAGTTGGAAAAATTGCCGTCGATTACCTTGGCGCAATCGGTGGCTTTAGACGGGCAAGTACAGAAAAACTTGCTGAAAAACGTGCCGGAAATTAACACCATTGTCTCCCGCGTGGGTTCGGATGAGTTGGGCTTAGACCCGATGGGTTTGAATGAAACCGATACCTTTCTGGTGCTAAAACCGAAAGACCAATGGCACACGCCAGATAAAGACCATCTGATTGAAGACATCCGCAAAGTGATGGAACAAACTCCAGGCATTGCCTTTGGTTTTACCCAGCCGATAGAAATGCGGGTTTCGGAAATGCTCACGGGTACGCGCGGCGATGTTGCCGTCAAACTGTTTGGCCCCGATTTAGCGGTGCTTAACCAAAAAGCTAATGAAATTGCCGAAATATTGCGGCATATCAACGGCTCTAGCGATGTGTTTGCCAAACAAAATAACGGTATGCAATTTCTGCAACTGACCATAGACCGCACGGCGGCAGGGCGTTTGGGATTGGATAGCGATGGCATTGAAACCTTATTGCGTACCCAAATTGAAGGCTTGAATTTGGGCATCGTCCAAGAAGGCATCAAACGTACGCCGTTGATTTTGCGCGGCAACAGCAATACCGCTAATTTTGACAACCTGCAAATCACCTTAGCCAACGGCGGGCATGTCCCGGTAACGGCGGTGGCGAGATTGGCAAAAGTGGAAGGCGTGGTGTCGGTACAGCGCGAACACGGGCAACGGTTTGTGGTAGTACGTAGCAATGTACAGGGCCGTGATTTAGTCAGTTTTGTCGAAGAAGCGCGGCAAGCGGTCGCCGAAAAAATCCAGTTGCCGACAGGTTATTTGGTGGAATTTGGCGGTCAGTTTGAAAACCAACAACGCGCGGCGGCAACCTTATCGGTGGTCGTGCCTGTGTCTTTGGGGTTGATTTTCTTGCTGCTGTTTTCCACTTTTGGTTCTATCCGGCAGGCCGCTTTGGTGTTGTCTAATATTCCTTTGGCGATGGTTGGTGGCGTGTTTGCGCTGTGGGCATCGGGCGAATATCTGTCCGTGCCAGCATCGGTGGGCTTTATCGCCTTATTGGGCATTGCCGTACTGAATGGCGTGGTGATGGTCAGTTATTTCAACCAACTGATCGCCTCCGGTATGGACATGGCGCGGGTGGTGTTGGTCGGCTCTTCACGGCGCTTGCGTCCAGTGATGATGACCGCCAGCATCGCCGCGTTTGGCCTTATCCCGCTGCTGTTCGCCACCGGCCCCGGCTCGGAAATCCAACGGCCTTTAGCGATAGTGGTGATTGGCGGTTTGGTGTCATCGACATTTTTAACACTGTTTTTACTGCCGATTTTGTACAAACTATTTGGACAAGCTAAGGACAGTGCAAGCAGTGCTGCGGGAGTATCGCTATGAGTACCCATCAAGAATACCTGCTGACCCTGAATGTGCCGCCCAGCTTGGAAGAGGCGGTGGTGGATTGTCTGTTGATGTTGGAATCGGAACACGGTTTCAGCAGTTTGCCAGTCAATGCCCATCACCATCAAAACCAAGGCTTATCACTGGCGGAACAAGTCAGCGGCAGCCAAAAAAAAATCCGCTTCCAGATGTATGTGGACGCCACAGGTTTAGCGAAATTACTCAATCAATTAAAGCAAGAACTGGCAGGGGCGGGGATTCAATATTGGGTAACGCCTGTTGTTGAGAAAGGCGTTATTTGAGGGGATTGTTTTAGGTATACATCATTCCCATGCTCTGCGTGGGAATTTGCTAATGACGCTCCAGCGTCGCATGTCGCAACGCTGGAGCGTTGCAGGAGGCGTTCCTACGCGGAGCATGGGAACGATACAATTCGGAATCCAAAACATGTTTTGGACTCCAAAAAACGCAATTACACCAACCAAACCCCATCAGCCACCAAACCAGTGGTGTTGATATTGTTGGCAGTCACACCCGTCAACTGCACCACGGTATCAATCAAACCGCCATCTTGGAACACATAAGTATTGCCAATCGCATTGAAAGCCACGGTATTTCCGGAGTTGATGTTGTTTTGCAGATAGCCCAAAACATCAGTCAGGTTAATTGCGGACAACACCAAATTGGCGGCAAAGCTATCAACATCATCAAAACTAATTAGGCCGTTGCTGATACTGTGACTTTTGATGATGCCTTTATCCACGCCGTTTACTGCTACGGTATTGGCGGCAATGGTGGTGGTAACTAAATCCAATTTATCGGCGGAGGTGTTGGTTATACCTTTGCCCAAAGCAAAATTGGCGACCACATCATAGCCACTCGCTGCGCTATCGCCTGTGGCAATTTTGACGGTATCGGTTACGGCAACGGTTTCGGCAAGATAGATCATATCTTTGCCTATACCTCCCACCAGGGTATCCCTGCCATTACCGCCTGTTAAAGAATCTGTACCTGCATCGCCAAACAAGGCATTCGCCGCTGTATTGCCGTTGATAATGTTGTTTAAGCCATTGCCAATACCATTGATGGCTTGTGTGCCCGATAAAGTAAGGTTTTCCAGATTTGCCCCCAGTGTCCAAGTGATGCTGCTGGTGACTTTATCCGTACCTTCATTACTGAGTTCGATAATGCTATCGCCGATGTTTTCCACGGAATAAGTGTCATTGCCCTTACCACCGACCATCACATCCGCACCCGCTTTGCCGTATAGGTTGTTGTTGCCTTTATTACCTGTGAGATGGTTATCCAAGCTGTTGCCTGTTGCAGATACGCCACCAGCCAGCAATTTAAGATTTTCTACGTTATCGGCAAGGGTGTAATTGATGCTGCTTAGCACCGTATCTTTGCCCGCATTCGCAGTTTCAGTGATGGCATCCCCTGCGTTATCGACGAAATATAAGTCGTCGCCCATTCCGCCTGATAGTAAGTCAGCCCCCGCTAAGCCATTGATGGCATCGTTCTTATCTGTACCTAGTAAAGCATCGTTGGCTGCTGTGCCAATGATAAAATTATCTAATGTTGCACCATCGCTAAACTGCCATTGGTCGACTCTGGTAGAACGATCATTGGTAACATAATTTGCAAGCTGTATGGAATCGTTTCCGTAACTTATTAGTAAATCGACAGGGTCTAAATAGTTAATACCTTTAGCAAATTGAAGGCCTGTCAAATCTACCAAAGCCACATCCGTGAATTTAACAATATCAAAACTTAAATCATCGCCGTTGTTATCGACAATATCGTGACCGTCACCTTTTGAGAATTGATAGATGTCGTTACCTTGGTCACCTGTAAGACCGTAATAAATAAACACACTATTACCAAACGAAAGATTGTCATTGCCCTTGCCGCCAATAATCAGGTCATCATCCCATCCGCCTGATATGGCATCAGCACCATCCCCGCCTTGGAGAATATCATTGCCGTTTAGGCCATATAAGTAATCGTCACCAAAGCCACCGCTAATTGTGTCATTCAGGTTGCCGCCATAAATAAAGTCATTTCCATCTAAGCCATTGATAGTATTTGATTCATTATCGTAGCCACGTAAAACATCAGTATTCTCAGTACCTTGTAGGACTTTGGCTTTAATGTCTTGCCATGTCCAAGTAACGCCGTCGCTAAACTGGATTTGATCGATACGATAGTCAATATTAGATCCAAAAGTACCATTCAAATAGGTAAATGCATTGAAAATAGTGATAGAGTCGCCGCTGCCATAGGAAATATATAAATAGTTAAAACTAATAGAAAAACGAGGTAAGTAATCACTACGGCTTATTACGACTGCTGTGGATGAGACGTTGGCGAACTTAATAATATCCACGCTATTGTCGGTATCGTAGTTGTAAATGGCGTCATTTCCATCACCTACTGCGAACTCATATGTATCGTTTCCGTTATTGCCTTGAAGAAAGAGTGTAGTGTCGGGATTGAAAAAATCAAATACACCATCATCACCTGTGCCGCCATTAATAATGTCATTGCCATTGCCGCCGTATATCAAGTCATTGCCTGCATTGCCATACAGCTTGTCATTGCCGCCATTGCCTTTTAAGGTATCGTTACCCATTGAACCCCAAAGGGTATCATTGCCTGAGCCACCGATGTTGGTTAGCGCGTTGATTTGGTCAATCGTCAACGTGCCGTCATTGAATACGAAGGTTTCTATTTGGAATTTGTTATCCGGATAAAAACCATCATTGATGGTTAGTGTTTCTTTGGTGGCTATGATGGTTACCTTCAAATCAAAGCCGTTGTTAATTTTTTGAAATTTGACGGCACTTTGGGAAAGTCCGGTAAAAATTATTTGATCGTTACCGCCAGTAGGAAAATCAGCGGCGTGGATGTCAAATTCTGAGACGATGTCGTTGCCGTAACCAATGCCAAAAATATAAGTATCATTACCATCGTTGCCATAAAGTGTATCGTCGCCACCTTTGCCGTCCAACGCGTCATTACCTGCTGTCCCCCAAAGCGTTTCACTGTTTGCGCTACCGATATTGAATGGGTTTTTGATTTCGGTAAGTGACAAGATACCGTCGGTGAATACGAACGATTCTACGTAGAAACCAATGTATGAATTCAGGCCATTAATGATGGTTAGGGTTTCGTTGCTAGCGATGATGGTTGCCTGCAAATCTAAACCATTACTGGCTTTTTGGAATTTGATGGCATTTTTGGCAAGTCCGGTGAAGGTGACTTTGTCGTTACCACCAGACCAAAACACTGGGAGTGGGGCATTGCTATCATATTCAGCGATAGTGTCGTTGCCGTAACCCATGCCGAACACATAATTGTCATTACCAGCGCCGCCATACAGGGTGTCAGTGCCGCCTTTGCCATTCAATGTGTCGTTGCCCATTGTGCCCCAAAGGGTGTCGTTGCCCGTGCCGCCGATATTGAGCTGAGTGTTGAGTTGGGTGGATGTTAGTGTGCCATCCGTGAATTTAAGAGCTTCCACTTCCCAGCCAGTGCCAAAAAAGAAAGCATTACTGACAGTTAAGGACTCATTGGTCGCCTTGATGGTTACCAATAAGTCAGCCCCATTGGTGGTTTTCTGAAATTTGACGGCATTTTTGGCAAGTCCAGTGAAGATGACTTGGTCGCTAGCGTTAAATCCGGGGAAAACTGAGTACTCTTCAATAGTGTCGTTGCCATAACCGATACCGAAAAGGTAAGTGTCGTCGCCGTTTCCACCATAGAGGGTATCGTCGCCACCCTTGCCATCCAAAATATCGTTGCCGTCAGTCCCCCACAGCATTTGGTTGCTTTCGTCACCGACATTGGCTAGAGCGCTGGCTTGGGCAAGTGTGACTGTACCATCAGCGAATACGAATGATTCCACTTGACGTCCAAGAAAGTCCAAATTGAAACCGCTGTTGATAGTCAATGTTTCGTTAGTTGCGATAATGGTCGCCTGTAAATCCATGCCATTGTTGGTTTTATGGAATTTGACATCACTTTGGGAAAGTCCGGTGAAGATGACTTGGTCGGTATCGCCGTAATCAAAGTCACTGTGATGTTCGGTAATAGTATCGTTGCCATAGCCTGTGCTGAATACGTAAGTATCGTTACCAGAGCCTCCATACAGCTCGTCGTTGCCGCCTTTGCCGTCCAAGGTGTCGCCACCTGCCCACCCCAAAAGCGTGTCATTGCCTGAGCCGCCGAGGTTGGATAGCGTGTTGATTTGGTCGAGTGTCAGTGTGCCGTCGGTGAACACGAACGCTTCCACATGAAAAATATCATCAACCAGATAGAAACCGTCGTAGATAGTCAGGGATTCATTGGTAGCGTTGATAGTTACCCGTACGTCTCTCCCATTATTGGCCTTCTGAAATTTGACGGCACTTTGGGAAAGTCCGGTAAAGATGACTTGGTCGACGTTGCCGGAGCTAGGTATAAAGTCGGTTTCCGTAATGGTGTCGTTGCCATAACCGATGCCGTAAATATAGGTATCGTTGCCACTACCGCCGTCAATTATATCGTCACCAGCAAAGCCTGAAAGCGTGTCGTTACCGCCTAAGCCATTGATGGTGTCATTACCGTTAGTACCGTTGTAAGTGTCGTTATTTGCCGTGCCGTTATACGTTGCCATGGTTTGCCTCGCCAAATTGATAAAATCGTTGATAGCCAATGTATTACTGAATTATTGATTGGATTCTAAGCGATGATGATTGTTGTGGCTAATGAAATCTAAACTATTAAGGTTGTTGACGATTGTTTGTAGGGTACGCTATGCCTATCATTGCGATCTAAAGGTATGCACAGCGTACCCTACGGAATCCTATGCTTGCAGACCGTGTTAAAATGCCGGATGCCAATTATTTTTGATTTATATCATTCCCATGCTCCGCGTGGGAATGATGCCAATGACGCTTCAGCGTCGCATTCCGCAACGCCGGAGCGTTGTAGGAGGCGTTACCACGCGGAGCGTGGGAACGATAAAAATCTGTTTTTGACTCCGACGATAAAGCCCAACTATTTTGCAGAGCCAGGCCAATATCTTGGCGCATCTGTGCGGTGATAACTTACCCCTACAGTAAGCAGCTCTTAAACTAAAAACCAAACAAACGAGGATGTAGTCATGGCGTTAACCAATAATCTCAGCGTGCAAGCCCTGCAATGGACGGGGGGTGCTTTAAAAGTGCTGGATCAGCGGCATTTGCCCGCGCAAGTTTTATACGATGAATACCTTGATGCGGCTGGCGTGGCGGAAGCTATTACCAGTATGCGGGTGCGCGGTGCGCCAGCTATCGGCATTGCTGCCGCTTATGGTGTGGTGCTGTCTGCGTTGAAACATTTTGCTGACAATGCCAGCACATGGCGGGAGTTGGTTGCTGCGGATATGGCGGTGTTGGCGGCTTCCAGACCGACGGCGGTGAATTTGTTTACCGCTTTGGCGCAAATGCAGGCGGCGTTGGCGGCGGCAGATAGCGATCCAGCAAGCTTATTGGCGTGCGCGCAAAAAATCCACGCCGACGATATTGCCGCCAATTGCCGTATGGGCGAATTGGGCGCAGCGCTGTTAGCCGATGCCAAAGGTATCTTGACGCATTGCAATACTGGCGCGTTGGCAACGGGTGGATACGGTACGGCTTTGGGGGTTATCCGTAGCCGTTACCAACGCCAGCCGATTGCTGTCTACGCAGGTGAAACCCGGCCTTGGCTGCAAGGTGCGCGGTTAACGGTTTGGGAATTGTCGCAAGACGGCATTCCCGCCACCTTAATTGCCGATTCCGCTGCTGCCTGGTTAATGAAATCGGGGGCGATAGATTGGCTGATTGTTGGTGCTGACCGAATTGCCGCCAATGGCGATACTGCCAATAAAATCGGTACATATTCGTTGGCGGTGCTGGCAAAACATCACGGCGTTAACGTGATGGTGGTTGCGCCCACGACCACTATCGATTGGGATTTGGCGGATGGCAGTGGCATTGCCATTGAGCAACGCGCCCCGCAAGAATTATTGCCCGATTGCTATCAAGATAACGCCTTGGTTTCCGCGTGGAATCCAGTGTTTGATGTCACCCCAGCCGAACTCATTAGCGTGATTGTTACTGAGCGCGGCATCGTCTTAAATCCATCCCAACACGGTGTGCGAGGTCTATTATGATTTTTGAAAAACAAGCCAATAATCCCTTAGTTGCTGTCGGCTATTTCTTTAAAGGTTTGCGGATGTTGCTCAGCCCAGAGCTGCGTAGTTTTCTGCTGATACCTATTTTGATTAACCTGGTTTTGTATAGCATCGCCTTGTTGCTGGGCTATCACTACATGACCGATTTGATTAACCAAGCCATCCCCGAATGGCTGCACTGGTTGCGTTGGTTGTTGTGGCCTTTGTTTTTTGTGTGCTTTTTTATCGCCGGATTTTTTACCTTCACGGTATTGGCAAACCTGATTGCCGCGCCGTTTTACGGCAAATTGGCGGCAAAAACCTTGTTGCTGATAGGCGGGCAAGCCGAAGCGGTTGCCGAACAGCCCATCGCCAAAGTGATGGCAGCGGAGCTTAAACGCGTTGCCTATTTGGCCTCGCGGGGCTTGCCGTTGCTGGTGCTGTTTTTGATTCCTGGGCTTAATGTCGCAGCACCATTTTTATGGGCGTTGTTTGGCGCGTGGGGCATGGCTTTGGAATATTTCGCTTACCCCCTGGAAAACCAAGGCGTGTTATTTGCCGAACAAAAACTCTTGGCAAAATCCATACGCTTTGGCGCGTTAAGCTTCGGCGGCCTCACTATGGCGGGTTTAACCTTGCCGATAATCAATATCGTCGTTGCACCAGCGGCGGTTATTGGCGCGACGGTTTATGTGCATGAAGTGCGCGGTCATTAATCCTTAACGGGTAAGCGCGTAGCCCGCATTCCGCTTTCGCTTCATGCGGGCTTACTATCCTTTAATACCGTTCCGTTACGTTGGAGTCCAAAACAAGTTTTGGACTCTTTCATCATTCTAAAACCAACAAGCCACTAGCCTTTATCACCTTAAGCAACGGTAAAGCCGACGGCGTCCACCAATAAGCAGCAACCGTGCAAGTCAGCATCAAGACGCTTGCTGTTAGGTCTTTATAGCTATAAAGCTTAAACGCCGTGCCAAAGGATTTTTTCATTCGGGCATTGCTGAGGTTAACGCTGAAACATTCGTCCAAAAGTAAATGCACGATAAAACCAACACCGATAAACACCCCGTTTAACCAAGCATACAAAACCTGCCAGTGCAGTAAATAATGGCTGATGCCAGTAGTAATAAAGACAAAAAATCCACAAGCCAGCAGGGAATGGAACACGCCACGATGCACGGTTAACTGGTTAAACAAGGCAAACGTGCCGTAACGGACGAGTAAATAAGCCGCTGCCGCAAGCACTAATTGGTAGTAAGACGCTAAGCTGTGCGGTTTGAGTATCTGTGCCATAGCGGCTGCCGCCAGCAAGCCCAATAGGTTAAACAGTAATCTGACAGGCCTTGAGTTATGGGCATCAATATCCGGCAACATGCCGCCAATAATCCCTAAAAATATCAGCCACGGCATTTGTGTATAGCTAATCAAATGCGCGTTATTCGCCATGATGAATGCCGCGCCAGTGCAGACGGCAGTGGCAACGCCAACATGGGTTTTAAAATTGGCCATCGTGGTAATAATCCTTTATTGAAAGTGAAGGTTGTTTTTGTGTTGGTCGCAAAACCCTCGCCCATTATACTAGCTGGCTTTTAACCACATCGACTAAAGCCCATGACTACGTCCTTAACTTGTTTTAAAGCCTACGACATTCGTGGGCGTCTGCCTGATGAACTCAATGCTGATATTGCTTACCGAATTGGTCGGGCGTATGCCGAACATATCCAGCCGAAATCGGTGGTGGTCGGGCGTGACATCCGCTTATCCAGCGATGAAATAGCGGCGGCGGTAACGCGTGGTTTGCAGGATGCCGGGGTGGATGTTTATGACATTGGCCTGTGCGGCACGGAAGAGGTGTATTTCGCCACCTTTGCGTATCAAGATGACGGCAAAATAATGGACGGCGGCATTATGGTGACTGCCAGCCATAATCCCAAAGATTATAACGGCATGAAGTTGGTGCGCGAGCAAAGCAAACCAGTGAGTGGCGATACCGGTTTATTGGCAATCAAACAACTGGCGGAAGCCAACCAATTTGCCGCGCCTGTCGCCGAACGCGGCACGCTGAAATCGGTTTCTATTGCCGATGCGTATATCGAGCATTTGTTGGGTTATTTAAAAGGCGAACCGCTGGCGACGTTTAAAGTGGTGGCGAATGCGGGTAATGGCGCGGCGGGTCATGTGATTGATTGGCTGGAAGCGTCATTGCCGTCGATTGAATTTATCAAAATCCACCATGAGCCGGATGGGCATTTTCCGCATGGTATCCCCAATCCGTTATTGCCGGACAACCGCCAAGCCACTATTGATGCCATCCACGCGCACGGCGCTGATGTCGGCATTGCTTGGGATGGCGATTTTGACCGCTGTTTTTTGTTTGATGAAAGCGGACGGTTTATTGAAGGCTATTACATTGTCGGCTTGTTGGCGGCGGCCTTCTTGGTGTTGAATCCCGGTGCAAAAATTGTCCATGATCCGCGTTTGACTTGGAACACCATTGATATTGTCACAGGTATGTCCGGGCAGGCGATACTCAGCAAAACCGGACACGCGTTTATTAAAGAACTCATGCGTAGCGAAGATGCGGTGTATGGCGGCGAAATGAGCGCCCATCATTATTTCCGCGATTTTTCTTACTGCGACAGCGGCATGATCCCGTGGTTGTTGGTGTTGGCGTTGATGACCCGCAGCGGCAAAACGCTTTCGCAATTGGTGGATGAACGTATGCAAATGTTTCCTGCCAGCGGCGAGATTAATCGGGTTATTGCCAATCCGGCGGCAGTGCTTGAGCGGGTGCAACAGCGCTATCAAGCTGAAGCAGAACGGGTGGAATTCACCGATGGCTTAAGTATGGAATTCGGCACATGGCGATTTAATCTGCGTTGTTCAAACACCGAGCCTTTAGTGCGTTTGAATGTGGAATCGCGCGGTGATGATGCTTTGATGTTGGCGAAAACCGAAGAGTTGTTGGCGTTGATGGCGGATGAAGCTTAGCTGTAGGATGTGCCGACGTTAGTAATGGTAGGTTGGGTTGCGCTTTTTGCAACCCAACGGGATTGGCACAGATGTTACAGAATTTATCGAATACAAGATTAAACAGGATTAACAATGATAAAAGCAGGCATAGTCGGCGGTACTGGCTACACAGGCGTTGAATTATTACGGATTTTAAGTTTGCACCCGGACGTTACCGTTTCCGTGGTCACATCTCGTGCCGATGCCGGGACGCGCGTGGATGCGGTCTACCCAAACCTGCGCGGTCTGTGTAACGCCGTGTTCAGTTTGCCGGAGCTGGATAATCTTGCCAGTTGTGATGTGGTGTTTTTTGCCACCCCTAACGGCACGGCAATGTTAATGGCGGCGCAATTGCTGGAAAAAGGCGTAAAGGTTATTGATTTATCTGCCGATTTCCGTTTGCAAGATGCCCAAGAATGGCAGCGTTGGTATGGCATGGAACACGCTTGTGCTGAGTTGATTAAAGAAGCGGTGTATGGCCTGCCGGAAGTTAACCGCGAGGCGATAAAATCCGCGCGTTTAGTGGCTTGTCCTGGATGTTATCCAACAGCGGTGCAACTGGGCTTTTTGCCATTAATTGAAAACAATTTGATTGATGCCGGACATTTGATCGCCGATGTGAAATCCGGTGTCAGCGGTGCAGGCCGGAAAGCGGAATTGGCGACTTTGATGAGCGAAACCGGAGAGAGCTTTAAAGCTTATGCCGTCGGTGGTCATCGGCATTTGCCAGAAATTCGCCAAGGTTTAGCGCAGGTTGCGGGCAAATCGGTGGGCTTAACCTTCGTACCGCATTTGACACCGATGATACGCGGCATTCATGCGACGTTATACGGGCAATTGTTGGGCGATACTTCCTTGGAAGACATCCAAGCCTTATACCAAAGCCGTTACGCTGACGAGGTGTTTGTTGATGTGCTAGCGCAAGGTACGCACCCTGATACCCGCCATGTCCGTGGCAGCAATAATTGCCAGATGGCTATCCATCAACCACAAGGCGGTCGCACCATTGTGGTGTTGTCGGTGATTGATAATTTAGTAAAAGGCGCGTCGGGGCAGGCGGTACAGGTGATGAACCTGATGTTTGCTTTGCCGGAAAATACGGGTTTAAGGATTGTGGCTTTGTATCCTTAGTATTTGATGATTCGCAGACAATTTCTGTGGTTTGAAGTTAATTATGCTGAGTCGCTATCGCGACAGTTTTTCTAATCGGGTACTCGCACCCGAAGGCGAGCTACTTTCTTTTGCGCCGCCAAAAGAAAGTAGCCAAAGAAAAGGCGGCCCAGTTACCGTTCATGTCTTGCGCTCCTCGCATTTGTCGGGGGACGGCAGAATGGGCTTCCTGCCCATCTGCCGCCGTGCGGCTTCACTGCCGCACCCCTTCGGGCTGTTCCCGACAAATGCTGCGGTGCTCGACGCGGTAAACGGGAGAAAAGCGCGTTACTGCGTAATGCCAGCTTTCAGGTTTTAGCAGCCGGAAAAGTCTGGCGAGAAGGCAAAAAAAAGGCGGACAAGTAACTTGCCCGCCTTTTTTGTGTTTAACCGCAGCCGTTTATTATTCCGGTCTAGGTGGATGAGCGCCTTGGTGCAGGCTTTCAAATTTAGTCAATTGTTCTGGTGTTAACACCGCACGCAAACGGGAACGGGTTTCTTCGTGGATAGCCTTCATTTTTACCCGTTGTTCTTCAAAGATGTCCTTCATACGGCCTTTTTGCTCGCTATTTAGACCCAATTCTTTAGCGACCATTTCCATATGTCTACCATGTTGCTTGCCATGGTCTGGGCCCATTTCAGATGGTGGAGGTGGTGGCGCTTGGTCTGCTACTGGCGGTGGTGGAGGCGGCGGCTGTTCGGCGTTGACGGCTAAGGGCATTGCTAAAGCGATTAATAAGCTGATGAGTTGTTTGTTCATATATTTACCTATAGGGAAAGAGGCGGTTGTAACGACCTTATCGGCTGCAATACTTAAGGCCGATGCTGTGACAGTATAAAGCCGACTTTGTTCGCTCGTTAATTGGCTGCTATTTCAGTTTTTAGCGAGAAGGAGCGCGGGCATCTTGCCCGCTAGTTGCGGGCAGGATGCCCGCGCTCCAAACAACGAAAGCCTAACCAGTTACAAGCCGCCATTTATTCAAACGGTGGCGCACTCCCTGGCGGTACTAATGGATCATTACCCCATTGCGGATAATCGTCGGTTAAGGTTTTCATAAACGCCACCACGGCTTTTTCTTCATTGGCGGTCAGGCCTAGATTGCCCAATTCATCATGGTTTACGTTTTTGCTGATTTCAGGAGCAGGCCAGCCAGTTACGCCAAAGCCAGCGCTTTTATTATTAGCAACTTGCCCTAAGGTGTCGCGGGTATTGTAAAAATGCACGACTTGTTCCAGCGTTTTCAGTACGCCGTTATGCCCATAGGGGGCGGTTAAAGCGATATTCCTTAAGCCCATGACTTTGTGTTTGCCTACTTCATCACCGTTAACATCGCGCTTTTTTATATCGCCCCGACCACCTAAACCTTGATTGGGCGCTGGTTGGCTGGGGATGTCCAGATTGCGCGGCAAGCCGATGTTGTCATAAGTAAAATCGGTGAATAACGGCGGTAACAGCTGGCCTTTATCATCACTGCTTAGCGTACTGATATGGCAGGCAGAACACTTGGCTTTGCCGTTAAATAGGTTTAAGCCGAGTTGCTCTATCGGTTTCAAGCGGGTTTTCTTTGCCAATACATAGTCATATTTGGCATTGAATTTATTGAACACCGGGCTTTTTTCAAATGCTGCAATTGCCTGTGAAAGCTGTGAGTAAATCGTGGGGATTTGCTCAGGCGTTGCCGATTTGAATAAGTTGTTTTTGATATGCGGCACGTTGTTTAGGTTAATTTGATAAACCCGCCAAAATAAATCCCGGTAAGTTTGGTTTTCTTTTAGCCGACTTATAACAGCCCATTCATTAGGCATCGCCATTTCTACAGGGTTTAAAAACGGTTTTTTGGCTTGTTCGCTAAGGTTGCTGGCGCGACCATTCCAAAATTGTCCGCCGACATACAAGCCTTCGGTGTCATCCCAATGAAAGTTGGGGCTAAAGCTTGCATAAGCAACGCTGGGGGCGTTCAGGCTGCCTGTGGCAAATTCGATTGAACCTTCTGAAACAGGTGTGCCATTCAGCAGGTTTTGTAAATCCACAAACGCAGGGGCAATTTTGTTGCCATTACCGTCCTTTACAGGGCTTAAGCTGTGGCAAGTGGCGCAGGATTGGTTACGGTTTGCCGATAAGTTGCGGTCATTAAATAATAATTTGCCCAATTGTTGTTCATAAGTCAGGGTGTTTTGGGCAAAGCTAGTTAAGCTCACGCCATACAAAAAAACGAGTACCACGGTTTTTATAGACATTGATGAAATCCAAATTAAATTATAAAACATAAACATAGTTAGTTGTTGCGAATAATTATCATTTAAAAAGAAAACAAAGTCAATTGCTTGGCAACACTTAGCGCATTGAAAACAATCTGTTATCATGGCGACCTTTTTATAATCACCAAAGCCGCTATACAGGGAGCAACATGTCAGAATTCAGCAATGTCACCGTCGTTAAAAAAGCCAATGTCTATTTCAATGGTAATGTTTCCAGCCGCACCATCGTTTTTGCTGATGGCACCAAAAAAACCTTAGGTTTTATGTTACCCGGCGAATACACCTTTAATACGGCGGCTGCGGAAATTATGGACATACTCGACGGCGATCTGGAATTTTTACTGCCGGATTCAGAATGGCAAAGCATCAAAGGCGAAGGCGCATTTAACGTGCCTGCCAACGCCCAATTCACGGTAAAAGTTAACGCGCCGACCGATTATTGTTGTTCATTCCTTAGCTAACCCTATGGAAAAAATCGCCATCTTTGTCGATGTGCAAAACATTTATTACACCACCCGGCAAATTTATCAGCGGCATTTCAACTACAATAGCTTTTGGATGGCAGCCACCGCTAACCGCCAAGTGGTGGCGGCCTTTGCTTATGCGATAGACAAAGGCGACAGCAAACAGCAGGGTTTCCAGCAAATCCTCCGCAACATCGGTTTTGAGGTTAAACTCAAGCCCTATATCCAACGCAGCGACGGCTCGGCAAAAGGCGACTGGGATGTTGGTATTACCTTGGATGTTGTGGAATTTGCGCCGCAAGTGGATGTGGTCATTTTGTTGTCCGGCGATGGCGATTTTGACTTGCTGCTGGAAAAAATTCGCAGAATATACGGCGTAAGTACCCAAGTTTATGGCGTACCCGCATTAACCGCACCCTCACTGGTAAACGCCAGCGACCAGTTTATCCCCATAGACCAGCATTTTTTGCTTTAACCTTACTTTAGGAATAACCGCTTGATTTCCACAGCTAATATCACCATGCAGTTTGGGGCAAAACCCCTGTTTGAAAATATCTCCGTTAAATTTGGCGACGGCAACCGTTACGGTTTGATTGGTGCCAATGGCTGTGGCAAATCCACCTTAATGAAAATCTTAAGCGGCGATTTAGAACCCACAGCGGGCAACGTTTCCGTGTCTCCAGACGAACGCCTAGGCACCTTACGCCAAGACCAATTCGCCTTTGAAGAATACACCGTTATCGACACGGTCATCATGGGCCATAAAGATCTATGGCAAATCAAACAAGAGCGCGACCGCATCTATAGCCTGCCAGACATGACCGAAGAAGAAGGTATGCGGGTGGCGGATTTGGAAGTGGAATTTGCTGAATTAGATGGCTATACCTCAGAATCCCGCGCCGGAGAAATCCTACTAGGGCTGGACATCCCCTTAGAACAGCATTTTGGCTTGATGAGCGCGGTCGCGCCGGGCTGGAAATTACGGGTGTTGCTGGCGCAATCGTTATTCGCCAACCCAGACATCATGTTGCTGGATGAGCCCACCAACAACTTGGACATCAACACCATCCGTTGGCTAGAAGACGTGCTCAACCAGCGCAACTCCACCATGGTCATCATTTCCCATGACCGCCATTTTTTAAATAGCGTCTGCACCCACATGGCGGATTTGGATTACGGCGAATTGCGCGTTTATCCAGGCAACTACGATGAATACATGATCGCCGCCACCCAAGCGCGGGAACGCTTGCAAGCCGACAACGCCAAAAAGAAAGCCCAGATTGCCGAGTTGCAAACCTTCGTCAGCCGCTTTTCTGCCAACGCCTCTAAAGCCCGTCAGGCCACTTCGCGCGCTAAACAAATTGAAAAAATCAAACTGGATGAAATCAAACCATCTAGCCGCGTTAATCCCTTTATCCGTTTTGACCAAACCAAAAAACTGCACCGCTTGGCCTTGGAAGTGGAAGGCATCAGCAAAGGTTACGGCGGCGAGCCATTGTTTCAAAACCTGAATTTAATGGTGCCAGTCGGCGAGCGCGTTGCGGTAATTGGCCCTAACGGTATCGGTAAATCCACCTTGCTGAAAACCTTAGTGGGCGAATTAGAGCCAGATGTGGGAACGGTAAAATGGTCAGAAAATGCCGATGTCGGTTATTTTGCCCAAGACCATGCCCACGATTTCGCCGAAAATCTGAGCCTGTTGGAATGGATGAGCCAATGGCGCAAAGAATCCGATGACGACCAAGCCATACGCGGCACCTTGGGGCGGTTATTGTTTTCGCACGACGAAATCAATAAACCCGTACAAGTGCTATCTGGTGGTGAAAAAGGCCGCATGTTGTTTGGCAAATTGATCTTGCAAAAAAACAACATCATGGTGATGGACGAACCAACCAACCATTTGGATATGGAATCGATAGAATCCTTAAACTTGGCCTTAGAAAACTACCCCGGCACTTTAATTTTTGTCAGCCATGACCGCGAGTTTGTATCTTCGTTGGCAACCCGGATTATTGAACTCACCCCGCAAGGTATTGTTGATTTTACGGGTAATTATGACGATTATTTGGCTAGCCAAGCGCAGTCAAAATAACAGGTAGCCCTGCTAATAACCCTTGTTAATTCTTATTGTTTAGGAGTTTGTTATGAATGCCGCCGCAGAAGAAATCTGGGCGATTTTGCGCGAGGTGGCGCAATCGCAGAAAGAAACAGATTTAAAAATGAAAGAGACCGACCGAAAAATGCAGGAAACTGACAGGAAAATGCAGGAAACCGACCAAAAAATCAAGGAAATGACTGCCAGCATCGGGCGTTTGGGCAATAAGCTCGGCGATTTTGTCGAGGAAATGGTACGTCCGGCAGCGGTGCGTTTGTTCCGCGAGCAAGGTATTGATGTCCATGAGGTGCATCGCGGTGTGTCTTCCAAGCGTAACGGCGAAGGCATTGAAGTGGATTTGTTGGTGGTTAACGATAATGACGTCGTAGCGATTGAGTGTAAAAGCACTTTAAGCATTGATGATGTCAATGAACATGTCATCCGCTTGGAAAAACTTAAACGCCTGTTGCCCCGCTTTGCTGACAGCAGGGTAATGGGTGCGGTAACGGGCATGGTTATCCCCGACAATGTCGCTGCTTATGCTTATAAGCAAGGCTTTTATGTGATCGCGCAAAGCGGCGATCATTTGCTGATCCGTAATGGCGAAAACTTTAGTCCACGGGTTTGGTGAGTGCCATAGCCCACATTGCACTGCATAGCAGCCATTCACCTAGCTTAAAAACATCGTTAACATGTTGCCACTAGCCTACGTTTCCATCATTAAAATCCGTTGGCTAGCCATACTGCTAGGTTTATTTGCTACAACCGCCGCCGCTGAAACCATTAAGCCTTATCGCACCGCTAAACCGCCCCAACAACGCATCGGCGCGGCGCTAGTGCCAACGATGGTCACCATCCCCTCCGGCTGTTTTCAAATGGGCAGCCCGGAAACCGAAAACGGACGCGACAGCAACGAAACCTTGCACCGCCTGTGTATCAACAGCTTTAAGCTCGGCAAATACGAAATCACCCTAGCTGAATTCAAACTATTTATAACTGCCACAGGCTACCGCACGGATGCCGAACGCAATGTAGAGCAACAAGGCTGTTGGAGTTACCAGCCGGATGCCATGCCGCCGTGGGATTGGTGGCCTTGGGCAACCTGGCAAAACCCCGTGCAGAATATGGCGATCAATGACGACAAGCCCGTCAGTTGCCTGAGTTTTGATGATGTCAACGCCTACATAACTTGGCTAAATAAAGAAACCGGACACCATTACCGCCTGCCTACCGAAGCCGAATGGGAATATGCGGCAAGGGCAGGCACGGTAACCGCGCGATATTGGGGTAATAACGCCGACATCGCCTGTAGTTACGCCAATGTTGCTGATGACATCGCCACCCCGCAAAAACCGTGGGCGCAGCATCTGCATTGCCAAGATGGTTATATACTCGCCGCCGTCGTCGGTAACTACCACGCCAATGCCTTCGGCTTACACGATATGCTGGGTAATGTCTGGGAATGGACGTGTTCCCGCTACGACGAAAATTACACGGGCAGCGAACAGCAATGCCTCAGCGGCAAACCCAGCTTTGATACCTTAATCGCCTTGCGCGGCGGCGGGTGGAATGTCGACGAAGCCAGAGTCCGCGCCGCACACCGCAATTGGGGAACTTCTTGGTCGCGGCAGGCTAATTTGGGGTTTCGGTTGCTGCGGGAGTGGTGAGTGTGGTGAGTCGGAATGAAAAACATGTTTTTCACTCCAATACCCTTATAAATTGGCTAATTTGAATTAACCCACCATTTCCCAGTCAGAAGTCGGTCAAATCGACACATGACAAGCATTTATTCGCGCTTTTCGGTATTTCCATTTACTATGAGACCTGGTTCAAAAATACCGTGATGGTTTTGAATAAGCTATTGATAACGACTAAACTATGACGTTTTTTTGGAGATGAACTTGAACAATTACAAATTATCAACTTTGCTGGTATTTACGGCTTTAGCCACTGGTTGTGCTTCCCAAAGTGGTTGGCGACCGATTGTTGATCCGCGCATGGATCAACATCCTGAAACCGTGCAACGCGATATGGTGGAGTGTAAATCGCTAGCGGAACAAGCGTCCGACATTACCAAAGAAGTCGCTATGGGCGCTGGTGTTGGCGCGGTTACTGGTGCCGCTGGCGGTGCAGCTGTTGGTGCGGTAGCGGGCAGTGCGGCAACTGGTGCAGCAGCAGGTGCTATTTTGGCGATTCCTGCGGGCTTGTGGGAAGGCTATCAAGCCAATGAAGAATTTAAGCGGGCATTTAAAAGCTGTATGCGCCAACGTGGGCATATCATTGTTAACCGCTAACAACACGCATTAACGCTCTAACTGCAAAGTTATCCCGATAAAACCTTGGGATAACATCTAGGTGGCGATTGTAATGTTATCGCCACCGTATCTTTTTATTTGCCGCTAGCAAGTGGCAAACGCCAGTCAAGGAAGTGCTGAACTAATCGATTCCGATCATGCTTCGACAGGCTCAGCACAAACGGAATCAATTAGTTACCGTTCGGCCCGAGCTTGTCGAAGGCTTTGTTCAGCGATTCCTCACGTTTCTTGAATCTGTATTTCCCCTGCCAAATTCAATGTCATAACCTCTAAAGGATGCCCTTATGAAAAAATTACTGCTGTCGTTGTTGGCTATTTTTCTTATTTTTGAAGAATGGCTGTGGGATAGTCTGACGACTTTTGGGCATTTACTGGTTCGCTGGCTAAATCTAGGCGCGGTTGAGCGTTGGTTGAGCCAAACATCCCCCAATGTGGCGCTGTTGGCTATCACTATTCCTTTGCTGATTGTCACCCCGCTGAATTTGACAGCAATTTGGATGTTAACCCACGGCTTACTGATCCAAGGCATTCTCTTGGAGTTGTTGGCGAAATTATTGGGTACGGTTTTGATTGCCAGAGTGTTTGCCTTAACCAAGCCGCAACTTTTAAGCTTTACTTTCCTGCGGATTATTTACACCACCATCACTGGCTGGATGCAATGGGCGCATCGTAAAGTTGTTGATACCGCTTTTTACCAACAACTTAAAAACTTCCAGCTCGCTGCAAAAATGCGCTTTGCAAAATGGTTTTCTAAAGCGAAATCTTGATTAAAGCCAATAGTTACGTCGCTAAAAATCTGTATCAATTCCCTTGCCACGCCTGATTGGCTGTTGCCCACCGTTATTCGGCGATATAATCGCAGGCTACTTTCACCCCAACCGACGTAAATATGAATCCCACTTGGAACGCTTTTTTACAGGCAAATTTTGCCGCCACGGTTACTGAAACCGATATTACTTTCCCGACAATTGCCGAGCCTAGCCAAAGCCCTTGGTACGCCCTAAAACACCTGGCAGTGTTATCGGTGACGGGCAGCCAAGCGGCGAAATTCCTGCAAGGCCAAATCACCTGCAATGTTGACGATGTCAGCGAACAGCAAGCCAGCTTTGGGGCAATTTGCAGCGCCCAAGGCAAAGTCATCAGCACTTTTGTACTGGTAAAAACCACCAGCGGCTATTGGCTGATATTGCCAACAGAATTATTGGCGACCGTAAAAACCCGTCTGCAAAAATATGTGCTACGCGCGGATGTGCAATTGCTGGATAGCAGTGCCGATTACTGCCTGATCGGCGAAGCAAGCCCACCAGCCGCTGATACGCTGTGGTTTGCCTGTACCAACCAAGCAGACGGCATCCGCATCAACTGCGGTGATCGCCAATTGCTGGTGTTGGCAACTGACCTAGCCATCAGCATTGCCACTGAACGCCAACAACAAGGCCACACGTTTGGCAATTCCCAAGTTTGGCGTTATAGCGATATGCTGGCGGGCATTGCTTGGTTAAGCGTAGCAACCACCGAGCAATTTATTCCGCAAATGTTGGATGTCGATAAACGCGGCGGCATCAGTCTGACCAAAGGCTGCTATACCGGGCAAGAAATCGTCGCCCGTACCCATTATTTAGGCAAAGCCAAGCGGGCGTTGTTTTTGCTGGCTGCCGAGCCGCCTATAGCGGTAGAAGATTATGCCGCCATTGCTGATGACAGCGGACAAGTTATCGGCAGGGTGGTAAATGCCGTCGCCCAGCAAACGGCAACCATACTGTTATGCGTATTGCCGATAGAGGCCGAGAAAAGCCAGCTCAACCTGCCCGAATACCCAAACCACACACTTACCGTAAATAATGCCCATGGATAATCCCGCTGTATTGCGTTTCCGTCGTTTAGGCTTGCTAACCATCATCGCCATTTACATCGTCATTTTGGCGGGCGGCATTGTCCGTGCCTCCGGTGCGGGCATGGGTTGCCCGGATTGGCCGACCTGCTTTGGGCAATGGATACCGCCAACAGACGTGTCGCAATTGCCTGCCGATTACCATGAGATTTACGCCCAGCGCGGCTACCAAAATACCGAATTCAACCCACTGAAAACCTGGACGGAATACGTCAACCGTTTAGTAGGAGCCAGCACGGGTTTGTTGGTGTTACTGACCGCGTGGTCATCACGGGTATTCCGTAAAACCGATAAAACCATCTTTTATCTGGCAGTGGCGGGCTTTTTATTGATTGGCTTTCAAGGTTGGTTAGGCGCTACCGTAGTAGCCAGCAACCTCAAGCCTTTGCGGATAACCATGCACATGTTGGTGGCCTTGTTGATAGTCGCCTTGCTGATTTACACCATCGCCCGCTCGCAAAAAACCTATTTAGGGCAACTAGATAGCCGCTTATTGCCGGGCAAATTTAAAACCGTATTGATGGTGGCAATGGCGATGACTTTATTGCAAGTGGCGATGGGCACCCAAGTCCGCGAAGCCGTGGATTTTATCGCCAATGAACACAGCTATATTGACCGCCAATACTGGCGCGATGATTTTCCGGTGATTTTTTACGTCCACCGCTCGTTTTCGTCACTGATTTTATTCACCAACTTGTGGCTGGTATGGCAATTGTACCGGGCAGTCGCCAGAGATGGCTTGTTGATGCGGATAGGTTTCGGCTTAGCGGGGTTAGTGATAACCGCGATACTCGCAGGTGTGAGTTTGGATAGATTAGGTATGCCGCCAATCGCCCAGCCCATCCATTTACTAATGGCGAACCTAATTTTCGGGATGCAGTTTTTTCTGTTTATTTGCTTGAATTATTCGCAAAAAAGCCAAAAGTTGAATTAAGTTCTTTTTACGTCCGTCACTCGTTCCCAAGCTCCAGCTTGGGAATGCAGGGCAGGAAGCTCTAGCTTCCCAGCCTCCGCGAAGCTAGAGCTTCGCCAACGTGGGTTACCAAGCAGGAGCTTGGTAACCAGCGAAATCTGAAACGTCTGCTGTTTCCCCGCACTACAACCGATTCCCCCAGCAACTCATTCCATCTTCCCCGCCAGCGGCTTTTGCCCATAAGCGTCAATCACCGCGACAATCTTCTTGGCTAAACTGGCGATTGCCCGGTGGGTGACTTTTTCGTGGTTGCCTTTTAACTCCACATCAAACGCCGCTATTTGTTTGCCGGATGGCACATGGATTAAATGCACCATCAAGTAAGAAAACAAAAAACTCGGTTTGCTGTGCTGGTTAACAACAATCCAATCTGCGCCCGCTTGTTTGCCTAGCGCGGCGGCGGCTTCAGCGGATTTGAACAAATAATTGAATTCAGGTTTGCTTGCCAACAAGGCCGTGGTATCGACCGCCACCACAGTAAAATCGCCACTTTGGCGGAGATTTTCTTCCAGCAATGCCTTCATAGAACCCGTCCGTACCAATTCGGCTTTGGTATTCGGCAGTGAGGTAATGTCGTTTAGCTCAAACTCGGTGATTGCTAGCCGTGGTGCGGCGAATAATGGTGCTGATATTAAGCATAAGCCTGCCAAAACCAGCGTTTTCATGATTGCCCACCTTGATTTGCCGCTTGAAACTCCTTCGCCAAACCTTGTATGCCGTCTGTTAACGCCTGCCGGATGAAATTCTGTAAGGCATCGTCGCTGGTTGCCATGATAAAAACTACAGTCCAAATGATTTGGCTGCGGTGCTGGTCGATTGCGGTTATCGCAACCGTGCCGTGATAATCGGTCACCGGAAATGGCAATTCAACGCGGTGATAACCGAAACGTTTGGCAGCATCATCAAGCAATTCAACCACGTCCAGCATATAGCCGCCTTCAGCAAGTACCAGTTTGCGGGTCGCGCCGATACCTTCGCCATCAACAAGACACTGGTCGATAATCGGAAACCAGCGGTCTAGGCCGCCGATGGCACGGATGGCAGCCCAAGCGAGTTCGGCTGAAGCGGGCAGGGATTCGGTAACGGTAATGGTTGCTAACATGGGTTTCTCCTAGAATTGAGGTGTTGAGCCATTAGCTTAACCAGCCAAGCGCAGGAAATAAGCCGATATTTGCCCGCAAAACACGGGAAATTTGCCCGACGTTTTGGGGATGATAGGTTTTGCCGACAATCGTCCGTAGAATGCGGGCGACAGGTTTTTAATGCCAAGGAGCGCGGGCATCTTGCCCGCTCCAGTTCAACATAGGTGGGCAATGAATTTAAAAATCCATTTAATTTTGCGGATTATCGGCATTGCCGTGCTGTGTTTTATTGCGGCGACAGCTTACGAATTGCGTAGCGTCCATCAGCAAAGTCAGCAACAAGGGCAACAAACGGCTGAGGCGATAAGCAAGCAATTGGCTTTGCAGTTGTTATGGGGTAAGGCGGGATTTGGCGATAGCAAGCATTTTCCGGATTTGGATGTCTGGCGCGAATTTACCATTGCCCCCGGCACCTGCATCCGGTTTTTGTCCTTACAAAAACAGCCTGTCCGTAGCTTTTGCGCGGGCGAACAAAGTCTCGCTTCCGTACCACCTGCATGGTTTGCCAATGGCTATCGCTGGCTGTTTTCAGCGGGTGAAGAAATTATTCGCCCGGTGAATTTTAACGGGCAAGCTTATGGCAGCATCAGTGTTATCCCCAGTGCGGCGATGCAAACCGCCAAGGCTTGGGAGCATGTCATTGGTATGGCGGCGTTGACTGCCATGTTGCTGTCGGCAGTTTGTCTGATGGTTTATGTCGTTATTGCCCGCAGTTTTCAGCCTGTTAAACAAGTGGTTGCAGGCTTGGCGACTTTACAGCAAGGCAATCTGGCTTATCGTTTGCCGCCATTTGAATTGCGTGAATGGCAACAAACTGGCGCGGCGATTAATGCTTTGGCAAGCGAACAGCAACAATTATTGGCGCAACGGCGGGCGTTGATTGTGCAATTGCTGGCGGTGCAAGAGCAAGAACGCCGCTATCTGGCAAGGGAGCTGCATGATGAGTTTGGGCAATGTTTGGCGGCAATCAATGCCATCACCGCTGCCATCGAACAAACCGCCGAGCGTGATTGTCCGGCAATTATGGATGAAGTGCAGCAAGTACAAGCTATCGCCGCGCACATGATGGACAGCGTGCGCGGTTTGTTGCAACGTTTGCGACCTGCGGATATTGAGGAATTGGGCTTGGTCGCCAGTTTGGATAGCTTAGTGGCGGCCTGGGATAGTCGGGGTAATTGCCGTTACCAACTGCTTATTGACGGTGACGGCAGCCAATTGCCGGAAGCTGTGGCAATCGCCATTTTTCGCATTAGCCAAGAATGCCTGACCAATATCGCCAAACACGCTTCTGCAACTGAAGCCACGCTGAGCTTAGCGATTACCGATACAACCGTAAGCCTAAGCATCGCCGACAATGGTATCGCTACAACTGTACCGACCATAAACGGCAAGGGTTTTGGGCTATTGGGCATTTACGAGCGGGTTGCGGCGTTGGATGGGCAATTACACTTGGCAATCCTACCGCCACAGGGATTACAGGTGTCGGTGCTTTTACCGCGAATAGCTGGGGAAAGTTGATGGTTGCTATGATCCGATTATTGTTGGTTGATGACCACGCTATAGTCCGCGCGGGTTACCGTAGTTTGTTGGCAAAACAGCCGGGTTTGGTGATTGTCGGCGAAGCTGCCGATGGTATTGATGCTTACGCGCAGTTTAAAGAAACTGAGCCTGATGTGGTGATTATGGATTTGTCATTGCCGGGGCAGAGCGGTTTGGAGGTGCTGGCGCGTATGCGGCAACGCCGTGCCGATGCCAAAGTGTTGGTGTTCACCATGCACCAAGACCCGATTTATGCCATACAAGCCACGCGGGCAGGGGCTTTAGGGTATGTCACCAAAAGCAGTGCACCGGAGGTGTTGGTGCAAGCGATTTATCAAGTTCATCAGGGACAACGCACGCTAAGCGCCGATATTGCCCAAGCTTTAGCCTTAGAAAAACTCAATGGTGACCGCGCCGCCTTGGAATCGTTAACGGTACGCGAGTTTGAAATTTTACGGTTGCTGGTCGCCGCACAATCTACTGAAGCGATTGCTGATGCTTTAAATATCAGCCCGAAAACCGTCGCCAATTGCCATTACCTTATCAAACGTAAATTGGGTGTTGTTAATGATATAGCGCTGTTCCGCTGGGCGATAAAAATGGAAATCATCCAGTTTTCTGCGTTGTCTTAGAGGGGTTTAAAAACGGGGGGTTATCGTTCCCACGCTCTGCGTCACTGCCATTAAGTTAAGGAATTATTATTGTTTTTCAATAGGATAAATATAGGATGTGCCGACGACAGGAGGCGCATCAATCGCGTAAAACTCGACAGATGCGCTTCGTTCCTCAGCACATCCTATTTTGCTCAGGGATTTTTCCGTTCGTCCTGAGCTTGTCGAAGGATGAACGGAAAAATCCCTGAGCAAAGACTTAAACCATTCATGCTTCGACAAG